>CALRKA020000001.1:0-534388 GCA_943367815.1 Tabrizicola sp. YIM 78059
GCCTCCGGCGCCGGCCCCTGGGCCTCCGGCCGCAGCGCCTCGGGCATCGGTGGGGTGGCCCCCCGCCAGCGCTCTTTCTGGCTGGTGGCTGATGCCGAGCTGATCGTTTATGGCGCCACCGATCCGGCCGCCCGCCTCAGCATCGGCGGCGAGGAAGTGCCCCTGTCGGCCGACGGCACCTTCCGGGTCCAGGTGCCCTTCCGCGACGGCCAGCAGCTCTACCCGATCGAGGCCCTGGCGGCCGATGGCGAGCAGAAGCGCAGCATCACCATGGAGTTCCGGCGCTCCACGCCGGAGGCCAACGTCAACACCCGCGAGGCCTCCCTGGCCGAGTGGTTCTAGGCCCCCAGCCGCTCCCCCACCCGGGCGATCAGATCGCCGGCTGACAGCTCCGCCCCCACCTCGAGCACGTGCCCGAGCTCCCCTTCGTCGAAGGGCTGCTGCGCCCTGAGCTGGGCCTCCAGCACGGCCCCGTCCGCGTCGGAGGGATCCCCGCCCCGCTGCCGGCGCTCCTCGATGCGCCGGTGGGCCTGCTCCGGTGTGCTGCAGCAGGCCAGGATCAGGAAGGGCACACCGCAGCGTCGGGCGAGATCCTCCATCCGCCGGCGCTGATCACGGCCCAGGAAGGTGGCATCCACCACCACCGTGTAGCCGGCGGCGAGGATCCGGGCCGCCTGCTCCGGCAACTGCCGCCCGTAGAGGTCGGCGCTCACCTCACTCCGGTAGGGATCCCCCTGCAGGGGGGGGGAGTCCCCCTGGCCCCAGGCGCCGAAGAGGCGCTTGCGCTCCACGTCGGAGCTGAGCTGGATCCAGCCCTGGCGCCGGCAGAGCTGGCGGGCCCGGTGGCTCTTGCCGCTGCCGGAGACCCCCTGGGTGATCACCAGGGCCGGGGCCGGGACCGTCGTGGCAAGCCGGGCACCCAGGAGATAGCGCTGCAGATCCCGCTGCAGCAGCTGCTCCGTGCCGGCGTCGAGGTCGGGCTGTCGCAGGCGCAGCGCGCAGACCTTGGCCCGCACCAGGGAGCGGTAGACCCGGTACCAGCGCCAGGTGAGCAGGCCGCCGTAGTCGCCGCAGCGTCCCAGCCAGCGGTTGAGCAGCACCGCCCCCAGGTCGGGCCGGTCGCGCTGCTCGAGATCCATCACCAGAAAGGCCAGGTCGCTGATCACGTCGATCCAGCGCAGCTCGGGGCTGAATTCCAGGCAATCGAAGACCCGGATGCGCCCCCCTTCCAGCAGCAGGTTGCCGAGGTGCAGATCCCCATGGCACTCGCGGATGCGCCCCTGGCTGCGGCGCAGAACGAAGGTGGTCTGAAGGGCTTCGAAGCTGTCCTCCGTCCACTGCCGCAGGGCGGCCACCTCCGGGGCGGCAGCAGCGGCGCTGGCCGCCAGCACCTCCAGATTGGCCACGGCCGGGGTCTTCACCAGTTCCGGTGAGCCGTAGGGATCGTCGGGGCGGGCCACCGCGGCGTCGGCGTGGAAGGCGGCCAGATCATCCGCCAGCCGTTCGAGCTGGTCGTCGCTGAGGCCATGGCGATCCAGAACGGCGCCCAGCAGGGCGCTCTGGGGGAACTGGCGCATGCGGACGGCCAGCTCCAGGGTCGGCCCGCTGCCCCGCAGACTGGCCCGCTCGGCAGGGCCGTGGATCGCACTGAGCCCGAGGTAGAGGTCCGGAGCCAGCCGGCGGTTGAGCCGCAGCTCCTCCTGGCAGAACCAGCGGCGCCGCTCCGGGGTTGAGAAATCGACGAAGCCCAGGTTCACCGGCTTCTTGATCTTGTAGGCGATGGACCCGGTCAGCAGGATCCAGGAGATGTGGGTCTCGAGGCAGTCGACCCGTTCGACCGGATGGTCATAGGCGCCGGGATCGAGCAGGGCGGCGATGATCGGGTCCACGGCCGCTCCGGTGTTCCTTGCGGTTCAATCCAACCATCCGCAGGGCGATGGCGGCCTCCACGGGCGTCCACACCAGCACGGGCAGCAGCAACCCGGACGCCAGGGGCGAAGCGGGCCGCACGATCAGGGCCAGAACCAGGGTCAGGGTCCAGCTCAGCAGCCAGACGGGAAGGCCGGCGCTGAGGCTGTGGAGGCGGCAGATCAGCCAGTGGGGGCTGCGCAGCAGCACCAGCAGGACGGCGTAGACGGCCACCCAGCCCCATGACTCGGCTGTCTGCCAGAAGGCGAGTGCCGAGCCGTAGAAGCAGACGCTGATCAGCGGCCAGGCCAGAGCGACCCACGGTGCCCGGCCGATCCACTCCGGTCGTCGGAGGCTGCGATACCAGACGAAATCCCGCTCCGTGGGATTGACGACCAGTGTGATCACCAGAACGGTGATCAGGATCAGCAGCCAGGGCGGCACGGGACTCTGCAGACCCCCGCATTATTGGGCGCCGTGGGGAAGCCGTCCATGGCGGGGGGTGTCGGTTCGTCGCGGTGGCGGACCGCTCCGTCCGGCGTTCCTACGTTGGAAGGGTCCGACGAGCTTGATGGAGGCCCCATGCATACCCACGACCTCGAGAACCACGACAATCTCTACGCCGACGAAGGCACGATGGTGATCGGCGAGACCAGGGCCGATGCCCAGAGCCATGCCTACTGGGCCGTGGGGGCCATCGCGCTGATGGTGGTCGGACTGGGCGTGGCCCTGGTCATCTCCTGACCACCCGGGGGGCCGGACCGCTCGGCCCCGGTGGCCGGCGGGTCGGGATAGCGCTCGCGGAAACAGGACAGGGGGACGGGGGCACACAGACGGGCCCAGCCACCCTGCTGGCCCTGACCATCCCCCTGCCGCTGCCAGGCGGCGATCCGCAGCGGCGTGGCCGATCCCCAGCGGCAGATGAGCAGGTAGCGATGCCCCCAGGCCCGGGGCCAGGCCATGGCGCTCTCCCCGGCCCAGGGCCAGTGGGCCGGATCGAGGGGCTCCAGATCGCGGTGGCGGCGCAGCAGGGCCGGCAGCAGCTGGCCCCCCTCGGCCCCGTCGCCCCGCCGGCAGAGCTCCAGGCGCCGGGCCAGAGCGGCGGGCTGCCCCCGGCTCGGGACGACCAGGTGCAGTCCCCCCCAGCCGGGAAAGCCCAGGCAGGAGAGCAGGGCGCCGGAGGCGGGGCCGGCGTAGGGGTCGCTCGGCATGGGGGCGGAACGCTGACATCCGTTCGGTGCCACCGACCGTCACGCGGCAGCGGGTCGGCCGGGCGCACTGGCAGGATCAGGGCGAAGGACACGACTCCCCCGCCGCCATGTTCGAGAACCGCGAACGGCCCGCCTGGGTCAACTGGCTGATCCTGGCGATCTTCCTGTTGTCGTCCTGGCAGCTGGCCGGTTTCTGGTTCCAGCAGCTGCACCACTGAGTCCCGGGCGCGGCCCCTTGATGCCGTGGCGCCTCCGCCTCAGGAGGGACGGCGCGGCCGGGCGGTGAGCCCCCGCACCAGACGGACGCCGCCGCCGACCAGCAACAGCAGGGCCATCAGGGCCAGCAGGGCCACCACGATGACGCTGCCCAGCTGCAGGATGCCCATGCTGAGCCGGCTCAGCCCGCTGATCAGGTTGGCGATGGCATTGCTCACCAGCAGCAGGGCATCCAGCCGTTCCGGCAACTTCATCAGCCCGGCCAGGATCAGGCTTCCCGCCAGGATCAGCAGCAGGCCCGCCAGCACCTGCCGCCAGCGGGAGGAGGGACGGCGCCGGCGCCGGCGCAGCTCCAGGCCCTTCCCCGGTGTCGGTCCCCTCGGCGTCGGCAGATGGAGCGGGTAGGGGGTGTGGGGCATGGCCGGGACGTCAGGGCTCCAGCGGATAGCCGGCACCCCGCATCCACCGCTCGAATTCCATCAGCACGAGCTCGTTGGGACAATCGATCAGGGACAGGTCGTTGACCGTGCAGTCGCCCTGACCACCGTGGTGGAGCGTGAGGTGGAAATGGGAACCGCTCAGGCCGCAGACCTCCGGATCGCTGCGGACCACCACATCCAGGGCGGCCCCGAGCCGTGCCACCCGGCGGCGCAGTTCCGACCAGGTCATGCCCATTGCTTCATGACCATGGCTTCATACCCATTGCATCATGCCCATCGGTGAGCCCGTTGCATGGCAGTGGAGGCGCTGGATGGTTGCCCCCAGTGTGACCAGTGCCTGGCCGACGTCAACCGCTCGCGGCCCGGCGGTGGCTCAGGGCCGCGGGGTGGCCGGGGCCTCCACGGGCGCCGGCGTCGCCGGTGTGGGCGCGGGGGGCACGGCGGGCGGCGGCAGCAGCAGCACCAGGGCCGCCGAGATCGCCAGGGCCGCCGCGCCGCCCACCGGGGCCGAGAGGCGGCGGTGCAGGGGGATCCGCTCCATCAGTTCCCTGGGCCCCAGGGGCTCCGGATCGGGAATGGCCAGGGGCAGCTGAACGCGGGGATCGAGGCGCAGCAGATCCAGCACCCGCACCAGGTCCGCCAGTTCCGCATCGTCCAGATGCATTTCCAGCGGAGGGGTGTCGGGCTGGCTGCTGCGCAGCAGGAGCCGGTGGCCGCCGTCGGGGTGGGGGCCGATGTCGACCGGCTCGCCGGCCATGCTGAACTCACGGCGCACGCCGCTGATCAGGTGGCGGGCATAGGGCAGCACCACCTGCATCAGGGCCTGCAGGTGCTCACGGCGGCCCTCCAGCAGCGGCCTTCCCACCCACTGCAGGGTCCAGCCGGTGATGATGCCCAGCGCTGCACCGCTCTGACCGATGGAGACGTCGGGGAGACCTTCCACCTGAAGCCGGCAGCTGAGCTGATCGAAGACGAGGCTCTGCTTCATCGGGGAACTCTGAACCATGGGGGGTCTGCTGCGGCCGCCGTCACGCCACCGCGTCCATGAGGCTGGCCTTGATGCGCTCGAAGCCCCCCTGGCCGGCGCAGAGGCTGAGGCCCTGCACCAGCTGGAGCCGCTGGGCCGCTCCGTCGTTCGGATCGAGCAGTTTCTGCACGCCGCTGCGGCGGGGGTTCATGCGCTCCTGGATCAGTTCCCCCAGCCGCCCCTGGAACAGCTCCCAGCGCTCCTTCGCCACCGACTCCGGCTCGCTGCTGGAGAGCAGGGAGCGCAGCATCGGGTAGAGGCGGTCGGCCATGACGCAGAGGATGCGGATCAGGGCATCGGTTTCGGCGACGGGCACCTCGCCGCGCCGACAGGAGCGCCGCAGGGGGTTGTGGCAGCGCCGCTTCCACAGCTCCACCCGGTTGGGGAAGAGGCCGCCGTAGCCCAGCTGCTCGCTCATCCACACCATCGCCTCGCCGCCGTTGAGGTCGAGCGCCTCCATGCAGAGCAGCATCAGATCGAGACGCTCCAGTCCCCTGCGGGGCAGGGGGCGGGAGGAGCGGTCCTGGGTCGCCGCTTCCAAAGTGTCCTTGGCCATGACTGCGATGATGCCAGCGGCGCCGTCCATCCGTCACGTCGCCGGTACCGGTCCCTTCACCAGCACGACCCAGCAGCACGATGCCCAGCAGCCCTTCCTCGATCGATCTGCGCGCCTGGGTCCGGGACATTCCCGACTTTCCGAAGCCGGGCATCCTGTTCCGTGACCTCACCCCCCTGATGCGGGATCCCGAGGGCTGGGGCGAGGCCATCCGCCTGCTGGGACTGCTCTGTGATCAGGTGCAGCCGGACCTGATCGTGGGCATCGAATCCCGCGGGTTCATCGTCGGAACGGCCCTGGCCACGATCGCGGGCGTCGGCTTCGTGCCGGTGCGCAAGCCCGGCAAGCTCCCCGGCGAGGTGATCGGCGTCGACTACAGCCTCGAGTACGGCACCGACCGGCTGGAGATCCACAGCGATGCCCTCGCCGGCGGCCAGCGGGTGCTGATCGTCGACGACCTGCTGGCCACCGGGGGCACCGCCGCGGCCTGCAGCGAGCTGGTGCACGCTGCGGGGGGGCAACTCTGCGGCTTCGGCTTCCTGGCGGAACTGGCGGCCCTGGAGGGCCGCAGCCGGCTTCCCCAGGAGCATCCGATCGAGTCCCTGATCATCTACAGCTGAGCCTCAGCTCTGCTGGTCCTGCCAGGCCAGGACGCTGTCGAACTGCTCGAGGCTGATCAGCCCGAACCGCCAGAGAACGGCCGGGAGCGGCGCCTGCTCCAGCTGGGACTGCCGGATGCCCAGCTGGAGGGCGTTCTCACTCAGGCCCAGCTGATGGCGCAGGAAGCGCACCATGGCCGGAGAGGGCAGGGGCTGGGGAGAGCTGCTGATCACCATCCACCCATGCTGCAAGCGGCTGGTGCAGGCGACAAGGTCCCTGGGTCATGGCCCGCAGGGCCAGGGCCCGGGTGCCGTCGACGCGGGCCAGGCAGGCCAGGGCCAGCTGGCGCAGGGGCAGCAGCCACCGGTGGCGGTTGGAGAAGATCCGCACCAGCAGGTCGGTGGCCACCAGGGTGAGCAGCAGATCGGGCCAGCGGCGGCGCCCGTAGGCGGCTCCGATGCGGCGCGGCGACAGCGTGCCCCGGGCCGCCCGTTCTGCCAGCCGCTGCAGCACCGCCACATCCCGCCAGCAGAGATTCAACCCCTGGCCGCCCACCGGATGGCAGCGGTGGGCGCTCTCCCCCACCAGCACCGTGCGGCCGCGATGCAGGCGCCGGGCCAGCTGCAGGGCGACAGGAAAGGCGCGGGGCCGCGCCAGCAGGGCATCGGGCTGGAGCTGGTCCGGCAGGGCCCCCGCCAGCCGGTCGAGGAAGGCCGGGGCCTCGAGGGCCTCCAGCTGGCGGCAGCGGGCCGCCGGTGCGCTCCAGACCAGCTGGAAGCGGCGCTGGCCCAGGGGCAGGACCGCGAAGGGGCCTTCCGGACGCAGCAGTTCCCAGGCTTCGTCGTCGGCGCAGCCGCGCATCTCCACCTGCACGGTGAGGCAGGCCTGGCGGTACGGATGGCTCCACTGACCGATGCCCAGGGCCCGGCGGGTAGGAGAGTCGGGGCCGTCGGCGGCCACCAGCAGGTCGGCGTCGTCCGCATCGTTCGAGACGTTCGCCGAGGCGGCCGGCGCCTCGCCACCGAGCTCCAGGCGGACGGCGGGGTGCTGGCCGAGGCGCCGCAGCAGCAGCGCCATCACGGGCCGGTGGGATCCGATCCAGCCCACCGCGTCGGCCTGGCCCAGGTCGGCCGGCTCGAAGCGCACATCGCGTTCCGCCGCCACATCGCGCAGGTGCAGCCGGCGGAAGGGCACCAGGGTGGGCCGCAGGTCACCCCAGAGCCCCAGGCGCTGCAGCAGCTCCCGGCTGGAGTGGGTGAAGGCGTAGGCCCGCTCCCGGGCCTGCAGGGCCTCGGGGGCCATGGGATCGTGCAGGCTCACCCGCCAGCCGACCTGGGCCAGGGCCAGGGCCGCCAGGGCACCGGTGGGGCCGGCACCCCGGATCCGGGCGTGGAGCGAAGCGGGCATGGCCATGGAAAAGCCGCAACAGAAAGTCTGCTGCGGCGATGGGGGTCGCCGTGAACGGCCGACCGGAGAAGGGACGCCCCCGAAGGGGCGGCCGGGATCAGCCGATGCCGAGCAGGCCGCGGGTGAAGGCCTCGCCGCCCAGGGCGAATTCGGTGGCGAGCAGGGCGATGAAGCCGAGCATGGCCATGCGGCCGTTGAGCTTCTCGGCGCGCTCGTGGAAGCCCCAGCCGCTCTCGGCGCTCACCACTTCCATGCGGGGCTCGGTGGCGAAGGCGTTGAGGCGGCCGCCGTCCTCGGTGGTGACGGTGGCGCCGCGGATGGCGGAGCGATCGAGGGCGGTGGGAGCGGTGGGGGTGGCGGCGGTCATGGGAGAACTCCTTGAGAAGTGTTACGAGAATTGTAACGCATTGTTTCGGATCCGTACAGCGTCCCTCACCCCAGCCGCCGCAGGCAGAGCTCCTCGAAGGCCGGCCGCAGCAGGTAGGGGTACTCGCCCACCCACTGCTTCAGCTGGGGCAGCCAGCCATCCGAAAGGGCGCCGATGCGGGAGAAGTCCTTGCGCTCACTCAGCACCAGGCAGCGGATCACCATCCCCGGCCGGATCAGCTCATGCTTCTTCTCCAGGGGGAAACGGATCTGGCCCAGGTAGCCGTCCTCATCCTCCAGCTCCAGGCAGAGCCAGGTGCGCCGGTTCTCCACCAGCTCCAGGCGCCCCTGCTTGTTGGCCTGCTCCCGGCGGTTCTCCACCACCTCCCGCCGGAACTGGTCGGCCACGACGCCCTCGAAGATCGCGGCCGCCGGGTAGCGCCGCAGCAGCGCATTGCGTCGGCCGGCCTCCAGGATCGGCCCCCACAGCACATAGAGAAGGAACACGAAGCCCACCACCAGGAACACCGGGCCGGCCTGGCTGCGGAACAGGAGCACCTGGCTGATCAGCAGCGCGATCACCCCGCCGATCACCGAGATCAGCACCCGCTGGAGCAGCTTGCGCGGATCGCCGCTGCAGGCCGTGAACTGGGGGCCGGTGGCCACGGCCGGAATCAGGCGGAGCAGTTCGCCGGGTTTGAGGGGGATCAGCATGGGTTCACGGGGCGGCTCACAGCAGCCTCTCGAGGCCGTAGACCAGGCCGCCTAGGCGGCGCACCTTGCGCACCGTGAGCAGCACGCCGGGCATGTAGGCGCTGCGGTCGATCGTGTCGTGGCGCAAGGTGTAGGTCTCGCCGGGGGAGCCGAACATCACCTCCTGGTGGGCCACCAGCCCGGGCAGCCGCACCGAATGGAGCCTCAGGCCGCTCTCCCGCAGGCCCCCGCGGCAGCCGGCCAGGCTCTCGTGCTCCTCCACCTGCAGGGGGTTGAAGGTCTTGCCGAGTTCCTCCATCAGTTCGGCGGTCTTTAGGCAGGTGCCGCTGGGGGCATCGGCCTTGCGGTTGTGGTGCAGCTCGGTGAGCTCGGCGTAGTCGTAGAAGCGGGCCGCCGCCGCCGCCGCCTGCTGCAGCAGCACCATGCCCACGCAGAAGTTGGGAATCACCGCCCCGCCCATCGAGGCCTTCTCGGCGAACGTGGCCAGATCCGCCAGCTGGTCGGGGCGCAGGCCGGTGGTGCCGATCACCGGATGGACGCCGTAGGCGAAGGCGCCGCGGCAGTGCTCGTAGACGACGCTGGGGTGGGTGAAGTCCACCAGCACCGCGCCGCCGCCGGGGCCGGACTGCCGCACCGCCTGGCCCGCCTGGCAGAGGCTGCCCTCGAAGTCGGCGCTGATCGCCACCTCCAGCTCCCCCAGCCCCAGGGCCAGGCCCACGTCCTCGCCTTCGCGGCCCGGGGTGGTGTCAATCGCCCCCACCAGGGTGCAGTCGGGGGCCGCCACCACGGCCTTGATCACCTCGGCGCCCATGCGGCCCAGGGCCCCGGCCACCACGACCGGGATCGGCGCCGGCTCTGCTGGGGACGGGGAGGTCGCGGTCATGGGCGGTTGGCACTCCAGGCGAGCCTATGAGGCCTGGCCCACCGGCAGGGCTGCGGCCTGTAACGCTGCGCTGCAACCGATCGCGTCCCCGACGGGACCTCCGTAGGCTGCTTCACATTGCTCAACGCATCCGCCGCATGTTCACGCAGGTCCGTTCCGCCAGCCGCCGGGTCAGCCCTGCCCCCACCGATGGCGCCAACGACCGGGTGGTGATGAAGGCCGTCTACGTGGTGCTCGAACCCCAGTACCAGAACGCCCTCACCACCGCCGCCACCGGCCTCAACGACCAGAACGGCCCCCTGGCGGTGGAACTCAGCGGCTACCTGATCGAGGAGCTGCGCGACCCGGCCAACTACGCCGACTTCTGCGCCGATGTGGCGGCGGCCGACGTCTTCATCGCCTCGCTGATCTTCATCGAGGACCTGGCCCAGAAGGTGGTGGACGCCGTGGCCCCCCACCGCGACCGGCTCAAGGCGGTGGTGGTGTTCCCGTCGATGCCGGAGGTGATGCGCCTCAACAAGCTGGGCACCTTCTCGATGGCCCAGCTGGGCCAGAGCAAGAGCGCCATCGCCCAGTTCATGCGCAAGCGCAAGGAAGCCAATGGGGCCGGCTTCCAGGACGCCATGCTCAAGCTGCTGAACACCCTGCCGACGGTGCTCAAGTACCTGCCGGTGGAGAAGGCGCAGGACGCCCGTTCCTTCATGCTCAGCTTCCAGTACTGGCTGGGGGGAACGCCGGACAACCTGCGCAACTTCCTGCTGATGCTGGCCGATCGCTACGTCTTCGGGAAGGCGGAGCTGGGCCGGCCCCAGCTGACGGTGGCCGACCCGGTGGTGTTCCCGGACCTGGGCATCTGGCACCCGATGGCGCCGGGGATGTTCGAGGACCTCAAGGAGTACCTCAACTGGAGCGCTAGCCGCAGTGATCTGAGCGAGAAGGCCCGCCGGGGCCCGGTGATCGGCCTGGTGCTGCAGCGCAGCCACATCGTCACCGGCGATGAGGCCCACTACGTGGCCGTGATCCAGGAACTGGAGTACCGGGGCGCCACGGTGATTCCCGTGTTCTGCGGTGGCCTCGACTTCTCCCGGCCCGTCTCCTCCTTCTTCTACGACCCCCTCAACCCGGAGCAGCCGCTGGTGGACGGGGTGGTGAGCCTCACCGGCTTCGCCCTGGTGGGCGGCCCGGCTCGCCAGGACCATCCCAAGGCGATCGAGACCCTCAAGCGCCTCAACCGGCCCTACATGGTGGCCCTGCCCCTGGTCTTCCAGACCACCCAGGAGTGGGAGGAGAGTGATCTGGGCCTGCACCCGGTTCAGGTGGCCCTGCAGATCGCCATCCCCGAGCTCGACGGCGCCATCGAACCGATCGTGCTGTCGGGGCGCGACGACGCCACCGGCAAGGCCCACACCCTGCAGGACCGGGTGGATGCGATCGCCGAGCGGGCCATCCGCTGGGCATCGCTGCGGATCAAACCCCGCGCCGAGAAGAAGCTGGCGATCACCGTGTTCAGCTTCCCGCCCGACAAGGGCAACGTTGGCACCGCCGCCTACCTGGACGTGTTCGGCTCGATCTTCCGCGTGCTGGAGGAGATGAAGGCGAAGGGCTACACGGTGGACGCCATGCCCCGCACCCCCAAGGAGCTGATGGAGGCGGTGCTCAGCGATCCGGAGGCCCTGCAGGGGGCCCCCGAGCTGGCGATCGCCCACCGCATGAGCGTCGAGGAGTACGAGCGGCTCACCCCCTATTCCGAGCGCCTGGAGGAGAACTGGGGCAAGCCCCCCGGCAGCCTCAACTCCGACGGCACCAACCTGCTGATCTACGGCCGTCACTTCGGCAACGTGTTCGTGGGGGTGCAGCCCACCTTCGGCTACGAAGGCGATCCGATGCGCCTGCTCTATTCGCGCAGCGCCAGCCCCCACCACGGCTTCGCCGCCTACTACACCTACCTGGAGAAGGTGTGGGGCGCCGATGCGGTGCTGCACTTCGGCACCCATGGCTCCCTGGAGTTCATGCCGGGCAAGCAGATGGGCATGAGCGAAACCTGCTACCCCGATTCCCTCATCGGCGCCCTGCCCAACCTCTATTACTACGCCGCCAACAACCCCTCCGAGGCCACCATCGCCAAGCGGCGCGGCTACGCCTCCACGATCAGCTACCTCACCCCGCCCGCCGAGAACGCCGGCCTCTACAAGGGCCTCAAGGAGCTGGGCGAGCTGGTGGGGTCCTACCAGCAGCTGCGGGAGAGCTCCCGGGGGGTGCAGATCGTCAACGCGATCATCGAAACCGCCCGCCAGTGCAACCTCGACAAGGACGTGGAGCTGCCGGAGGGGGAGGCCGATGCGGCGGCCCTCGACCTCGATGGCCGGGATGGCGTGGTGGGAGCCGTGTACCGCCAGCTGATGGAGATCGAGAGCCGGCTGCTCCCCTGCGGCCTGCACACCATCGGCAAGCCGCCCACCGCCGAGGAGGCGGTCGCCACCCTGGTGAGCATCGCCGCCCTGGAGCGGGAGGAGGAGGGCCTGCGTTCGCTGCCGGGGCTGCTGGCCGAGAGCCGGGGCCGCACCATCGCCGAGGTGTACCGGGGCAACGATGAAGGCGTGCTGGCGGATGTGGAGCTCAACCGGGTGATCACCGAGGCCTGCCGTTCGGCGGTGGGCGCCATGGTCCGGGAGGTCACCGGTGCCGATGGCCGCGTCACCCTGCGGCGTAACTTCGGCTGGTTCTTCGATCTGCTCGAGCGCTTCGGCTACCGCCTCCCCTCCCCCTGGCTGAGCGCCTGCCGCCAGGCCGGGTTCCCCGATGTGGACGTGACCGAGCTGGATCGCCAGTTCGCCTACCTGCGCTTCTGCCTGGAGCAGATCTGCGCCGACATGGAGATGGAGAGCCTGCTGCGGGCCCTCGATGGCGAGTACGTGCTGCCCGGCCCCGGCGGTGATCCGATCCGCAACCCCGGGGTGCTGCCCAGCGGCAAGAACATCCACGCCCTCGATCCCCAGGCCATCCCCACCCGGGCGGCCATCGCCGCCGCCAAGGTGGTGGTCGACCGGCTGATCGAGCGCCAGAGGGCCGAGCAGGGCACCTGGCCGGAAACGATCGCCTGCGTGCTCTGGGGCACCGACAACATCAAGACCTACGGCGAATCCCTGGCCCAGATCCTCTGGTTCATCGGTGTGCGTCCCATGGCCGACTCCCTCGGCCGGGTGAACAAGCTGGAGCTCATCTCCCTCGAGGAGCTGGGCCGGCCCCGGATCGATGTGGTGGTCAACTGCTCGGGCGTGTTCCGTGACCTGTTCATCAACCAGATGGCCCTGATCGACCAGGGCGTGAAAATGGCCGCCGAGGCCGACGAGCCCCTGGAGATGAACTTCGTGCGCAAGCACAGCCAGGAGCAGGCCGCCGCCCAGGGCATCTCCCTGCGGGACGCCGCCACCCGGGTGTTCTCCAATGCCAGCGGCAGCTACTCCTCCAACGTCAACCTGGCGGTGGAGAACAGCACCTGGGAGGAAGAGGGCGAGCTGCAGGAGATGTACCTGTCCCGCAAGACGTTTGCCTTCAACGCCGACAACCCCGGCGAGATGAACCAGAACCGCGAGGTGTTCGAATCGGCGATGAAGACCGCCGATGTCACGTTCCAGAACCTGGATTCGGCGGAAATCTCGCTCACCGATGTCAGCCACTACTTCGACTCCGACCCCACCAAGCTGATCGCCGGCCTGCGCGACGACGGCAAGGCCCCCACCAGCTACATCGCCGACACCACCACGGCCAACGCCCAGGTGCGCTCCCTGAGCGAAACCATCCGCCTCGATTCGCGCACCAAGCTGCTCAACCCCAAGTGGTACGAGGGCATGCTCGATTCCGGCTACGAGGGGGTGCGGGAGGTGGCCAAGCGGCTCAACTTCACCCTCGGCTGGAGCGCCACCAGCGGTGCGGTCGACAACTTCGTCTACGAGGAGGCCAACGAGACCTTCATCAATGACCCGGAGATGCGCAAGCGGCTGATGGACCTCAACCCCCACAGCTTCCGCCGCATCGTCGGCACGCTGCTGGAGGTGAACGGCCGTGGCTACTGGGAGACGAGCGACGAGAACATCGCCCAGCTCCAGGAGATCTACCAGGAGATCGAGGACCGGATCGAAGGCGTCAGCGAGTGACCCCCGTCCCTCAGCAGACCTCGATGCTGCGGTCCCAACCGGGGTAACGCACGGGACGCAGCACGCCCGTTTCCGAGCCTTCCACCCGCCAGGCCTGCTGACCCCGCACCCCCGCCGTGCGGAAGGGCTGTCCCCGGTCGTCGACCACCACTTCACCGTCGCCGGCCGGCCCGGAATAGACCAGGCGCAGCCTCCAGAGCAGATCACTGGCGGCCGTGGTGGCCTCGACCTCCACCACCTCCACCTCCTGGCCTGAGACGCTCAGCAACGAGCGGCTGCGCTGCGGAGCCTCGTTTGAGTCCGGCGACCAGAAGCGCACCCGGGAGGACGGGGAATCGAGGTCGACCCTGGCCAGGCGCACCTCCTCCATCCCACAGCCGCCGTCGATCAGGAACCAGCCGGCCGGAGAGGCACGCCGCTGTACCACCTCCGCCCGGATGTCCCGGATGATCACCTTGCCGCCGCCGCTGCTGCGCAGCTCGAGACGAAGATGGCGCGGCGAGGCAGGGATGCCGCCCAGGCGCCGCAGGGGATCCAGCAGCGACCCCTGGCCCAGGTCCGCCTGGGTGAGCTCGGCCGGGGTGCGGCCGGTGCTGGCGGGCACCAGGGCGAAAGGGAGCAGGGGGCTGGCTGGCTCGAACTGGCCATCGGGCACCACCCGCACCAAGAGTTCCGGCTGCGGCGCCAGGCCGCGCAGATGGCCGCCGATGGTGCCGGCGAACTGACTGCCAAGTCCCGCCAGGGCCGCTGCCACGACGATGCCGCCGGCCTTGAGCAGGGGCGACTTCCAGTGGCGCAGGGCGGAAGCGGCGCCCTTGTCCGGGCCGGGCGTCGTGGTGCTGGCGGGGTCGGGGCTGGCGGGGTCGGGGCTGGCTGGATCGGGGCCGCGGTCCATGGCTTTGCCGGATCACCCTTCAAGATGGCCTGGAACGGACGGCTCGACCACGGCGGCCAAAGAAAAAGGGGGGCCGAAGCCCCCCTGATCACCCGTGTTTACCCCATCGGGGGGCAGGTTCCTGGATCCAGGATCAACGGCCGATCTTGGCCACCTCGGCGCGAGCCCGTGCCAGGACTGCGCCGGTGAGGGGCACGTATTCGAGCTGCCGGGCGATGTTCTGGCCCTTGGGCGAGAGGCCCCAGTTGAGGAACTGGCGCAGGGTGGAGGCCTTGTCGCCGTTACCGCGCTGGTAGGCGAGCACCCAGGTGAAGGAGGCGATGGGGAAGGCGTTGGCGCCGGCCGGGTTGCAGTCCTCACCGCCAAGGCGGGCATCCAGCTTGATGCCATTAAGGGCGGCGGCACCCGTGGCGTCGTTGGCCAGAACGAACTTGCCAGCCTTGTTCTGGACGGCCGCCGGGGTGATCCGCCCCTTCACGAAGGCCTGGTTGAGGTAACCGATCGAACCGGGGGTGTTCTGGATGACGCCGGCCACGCCCTCATTGCCCTTGCCGCCGACGCCCACGGGCCACTTGACGGCCTTGGATGCTCCCACTTTCGACTTCCACTCGGGAGAGAAGCAGGAGAGGGAATTGGTGAACACGGCGGTGGTGCCGGAACCATCGGAGCGGTGGGCGACCGTGATCGGGCCCTTGCCGCATTTCAGCTGCTCCCAGGTCTTGATCTTGCCCAGGAAGATGTCAGCCACCTGGGTCTGGGTGAGCTTGAGATTCTTGCAGCTGGGGTTGTTGTAGGCCGGGGTGACGGTGCCGCCCATCATCGGGATCTGCAGGGCACCGCGCTGGGCAGTGACACCCTTGGTGAACTCACCCTTGGAGGCATCCAGCATGTCATCGGTGGCGCCGAAATCGACGCTGCCGGCATGGAACTGGCGCACGCCGGCGCCGGAACCCACCGACTGGTAGTTCACCTGCCGCTTGGTTTCCCTGGCAAATTCGACGGCCCAGCGCTGATAGGCGGGAGCCGGAAAGCTGGCCCCGGCGCCGTTGATCGAATTGCTCTGGGCGATGACCGGAACCGCCAGGCCAGCCGTGAGCGCACCGGCTGCGGAGAGAATCAGGGCCTTCTTCGCGAAGGTCATCAGAATGGCCAATTTTGGGGCAAGTTATGAATAGCAACCCGCTCTGACCATTTGTGTTATGGGGAGGTTAACGGGTGTTCAAGGATTGATCCCCCGCGATGGCGGCCGTTTTTGGCCGGCCCAACTGGAGCGGGACGAGGCCGGTCGCCGTCACGGTGCTCACCGGCTTCCTCGGCGCCGGCCCGCGCCACACGCGGGTGGTGGCAGCATGAGCCAGATAGGCCGCAGGGGGTTCGCATGACGGCGGCGTTCGGCGGTGTGGTGGAAACGCTGAGTCTTGATCTGGGCGGCCGGCGGCTTGAGATCGTGACCGAGCGCCGGGGCCCGCAGGGCGCTCCCGTCTGGCTGCTGCTGCCGGCCCTGAGCACGGTGTCGAGCCGCAGCGAGTGGCAGCCGCTGGTCACGGCCGTGCATGACCGGGTCCAGCTGGTGAGTTTCGACTGGCCGGGCTTCGGCGACAGTGACCGTCCGGCGCGCGCCTACGAAGCCGCCCTGCTGCGCTCCAGCCTTGAAGCGGTTCTCACCGACCTGGAGGCCCGCCAGCTTGGCCCCATCACCGTGGTGGCCGCCGGGCACAGCGCCCCCCTGGCCCTGGCCCTGGCGAGCGCGTGGTCCGAGCGCTGGAGCCGCTTCGTCGCCGTGGCGCCCACCTGGCGGGGTCCCCTGCCCACGATGACGGGCTGGTCACCGGGTCGTTTCGGCTGGCTGCGGCGGCTGGTGGCCCTGCCGCTGATCGGCCCGGCGCTCTACCGGCTGAATACCAGTCGGGCCATGCTCCGGCTGATGCTGCGGCGGCACGTGTGGCTGGAGCAGGCCCGTTGTCTGCACTGTCCGTTTCAGGTGGTGCTGGCGACGGCGGCCCCGCCCCGGTCCACCCGGGAGATGGAGCTTCTGGCCCAGACCGCCGATGGGGTGATGCGCCTCCCCGGCCGGCTCGGCCTGCACCAGGAGTTCGGCGCCCTGCTGGGGCGCCGGTTGCTGGAGGTGCAGGGCCCGATGGCCTGAGCGCAACCTCGAGGATTCAGGCTCGACAGCATCAACAACAGCGGCCAGATGTTCCGGTTGTCGATGCTGCCCGTAGCCAATGTCACGTGTGAGTGTGTGAATGCTCCTGCCTCGGCCTCCACCTCAGGCTATGGGTAGGAGCTGATTCCCGCCTTGCCTGTGAAAGAGCTCACCAGTGCCATCAACCAACACCTGGCCGCTGAGTTCCAGGCCGGGCACAGCTACCTGGCCATGTCGATCTGGCTGCGGGAAAAGGATCTGGCCGGCTTCTCCGCCTACATGCACGAGAAGAGCCAGGAGGAGCGTGACCATGCGGCCCGCATGATCGCCTATCTGGTGGACAGTGACGAACAGGTGGAGCTGCCCACGATCGAGGCTCCGGAACGCAGCTGGCCCTCGGTGCAGATGCTGTTCGATCAGGTCTACGACATGGAGAAGGGTGTCACCGCCTCGATCAACCGGCTCTATGCCATGGCCGAGACCATGGGTGAGCGCAGCGCCACGGCCATGCTGGATTGGTTCGTGGCCGAACAGCTCCAGGAGGAGGCCGAAGCCCGCTTCGTGCGCAAGCGCCTGCGGCTGGCCGGCGACAACAGCGCCGCCCTGCTGCTGCTGGACCAGCAGTTCCTCGAGGGGACGGCCCTCACCCACGTCAAGGGCGGCCTCAGCGGCACCAGGGGCGCCTGACGCCCTATGGCGCCATCCCGTTACCGTGTTGGCACGCTCCGCGCGACTCCACGGGCGGCCGGAGTCCATGCCCGTCCCTGATCTCACCGGCACGGCCAGCTGTCGCCCGGCCGGCTCGGGCTCCTGCCATGGTTCCGGGGCGCAAACACGCCGCAGCGATGGGCGGGGGTTGCAGCTCGCCCTGCTGGGCATGCCGAACACGGGCAAGTCGACCCTCTTCAACCGGCTCACCGGCGGCCATGCGCAGATCGCCAACTGGCCCGGTCTGACGGTGGAACTGCTGCGGGGCCCCATGGCCGCCGACCACAACGGCACGCCCTACGAGCTGGTCGACCTGCCGGGCATCCACGACCTCAGCGGCAGCAGCGAGGACGAGGCCGTGGTGCAGCGCTACATGCAGAGCACCCCGCCGGATCTGGTGATCGTGGTGCTCAATGCCAGCCAGATCAGCGGCCAGCTGCGCCTGCTGCTGCAGATGCGGCAGCTGGGTCTGCCGGTGGTGGCGGCACTGAACATGAGCGATGAGGCCCGGCGCTACGGCATGGCGATCGATCACCGGGGGCTGTCCCAGGCCCTCGGCCTGCCGGTGCTGCCGGTGAGCGCCAAGCGGAACCAGGGAATCGCCGACCTGATCGACCAGTTGCACCGCTGGGGGGAGGCGCCCCGGCCGGAGGGCCCCCTCGACGGGCCCCCGCCGCTGGAGCCCGCGGCCCTGGACACCTGGCAGCAGGAGCTGGTGGCCCGCCACGTGACGCTGCCGGAGGGGTTGCAGCTCCAGCGCACGCGGCTGGCGGATCGGTGGCTGCTCCATCCAGTGCTGGGCGTGGTGCTGTTCCTGGCGATCGTGCTGGCGGTGTTCCAGCTGCTCTACGCGGTCAGCACGCCGCTGCAGGATCTGCTCGCCTTCGGGCTCGATTGGATCCGCATGGCCTGGCTGGAGCCGGGCCTGCAGGTTCTGGGCTCACCGGAGTGGCTGCAGAGCTTCCTGCTCGACGGCCTCTGGCTGGGGGTGAGCACCGTGGCCACCTTCCTGCCGTTGATCTTCCTCTTCTACGTGCTGATCGGCATCATCGAGGATTCGGGCTATCTGCCGCGGGCCGCCTTTCTGATGGACGGCTTCATGCGCTGGCTGGGGCTGGACGGGCGGGCCTTTGTGCTGCAGGTCATGGGCTTCGGTTGCAACGTGCCCTCGATCATGGGGACGCGGGTGATCCGGGACCGGAGCCTGCGCCTGCTGGCGATGCTGTGCATTCCCTTCGCCCTCTGCCAGGCCCGGCTGACGGTGTTCATATTCCTGGCGGGCGTTTTCTTCCCCAGGCCCTGGTGGGCGCCCGGACTGGTGTTGTTCGGGTTCTATGGGATGAGTTTTGCGGCGGCCGTGATCACGGGCCTGGTGTTCAAGCGGGCCTTTCCGGGTGATGGGGCCTTCGTGCTGGAGCTGCCGCCCTACCGGGCACCGAGCCTGGGCACGATCCTGCGCCGCGGCTGGACGTCGATGCTGAATTTCATGGTCACCACCCGGGTGTTCATCCTCGTGGGAGCTGCGTCGATCTGGCTGCTCACCCACCTTCCCCCGGGGGCCGGCGGGGGATCGGGACCGTCGCTGGCGTCGGGGATCGGCCATCTGTTCCAGCCGCTGCTGGGGCCGATCGGCATGAACCCGGAGCTCACCGTGTCCCTGTTCTTCGGCTTCATCGCCAAGGAGATCCTGCTGGGGGCGATGGCCGTGATCTACGGCACCACCGAATCGGGTCTGGGTGGGGCGATCCAGGGCGCCATCACCCCGCTGCAGTCGCTCAGCTTCATGACCTTCGTGCTCCTCTACACCCCCTGTCTCGGAACGGTGGCGGCCCAGATTCAGGAATCCAGGAGCCGGACCTTCGCCCTGCTGTCCCTCTCCTGGTCGCTGCTTCTGGCCTGGCTGATGGCCCTGATCGTGTACCAGGGAGGCAGCCTGATCCTGGCGCTCCGCTGAACGGCTCAGTGCGGTGGGAGGGGGGTCACCGCCATGTCGGCGGCCTGCTCATCGCGCAGCATGAACTCGAGCAGACCACTGGCCAGGTGCAGAATCCCGCCCGGCCTGCCCCGGCGCAGCACCTCCACCTCCACACCGGGTCGCACCCCCATCGCCAGCAACCGACGTTGCAGTTCCGGATGTCCCGGCAGGCACGTGATGGTCACACGGGACCCCACCGGCACCTGACTCAGGACCAACGGATCCACGGTCATTCGTCAGGTCGTTCCATAGCAGAACCCAACCCTAGGGCGGCCCGCCCCATGGTTCGCCCTGATGAGCCTTGGCCCTGATCAGCCACCGGCGTCAACGGCCTCGGCGAGCTGCTGCAACGTCGGGTGGCGTCGATGGGAGTCTGAATCGATCGTCCCAGCCTCGATCATCCTGACCACGCGAGCCAACTCCACCGGATCACCCCGGAGGAAGTGGGGCTGATCCCGCTTGAACTTGGTCAGCGCTGCTTCGGCATCGTAGTCGCGCTTGAGTCTTTCAAGCTCGCTGACCAACTGTTGCTTGTCGTTGTTGTACACGATGAAGTTCTCGGGCAGCCGGCCGCTGCGGCCAGGCTCCGGTGTTTCAAGGTAATGGGCATGGCACCAGTTGGCGTACGGCGTCAGAATGACACCACCACAGGCCTGGACTTCACAGATCGGCAATCCGAATGATTCACAGTGTGCGATGAAGTAAAGACTGCAGCTCCTGTAGATCTTCCGGATCTCTGCCATGGAATAGCTGCCATGGAGCACCTTGAACGGAATTCCAGCCTCGATGCAGGCCTGGATCTGCACGGCCCTTTCGGGCAGGTGATTGGGCCGCTCGAAATCAATGAGGGCACAGACTTCCCTGGGCTCAATGGCAAGGGAGGAATCGATCAGGTTGATGCCTATGCGGGAAAAGCTCTCGGCACCTGGTAAGACGCGATACTCGCAGACTTCGGTGATGCAGAGATGGTGGTCATAACGATTTGTGCCCCAGTGGTTGCCATGGGGAACGGTTTTGTTCGCCACGCTACCGTGGATCCATTGCACCCATTCGGCGCGGCTGCCAAAGTAAACCAGGTCGTAAAGAATGATGGGCAGGCGAGGAACATCACGCCGTAACTGATGGTCGTCAAAGAGATGATCATAGTAAGCACGAGGCATGTGACCGACGATCACGGCGGCGTCGACCGTCCTGAGGCGCCTCAGAAGCCTCTGATAGCTCAGCCACGCGGCCCATCCTTGTGCAAGTCGAAACACTTTCCCCTTCCAGTTCGCCCCTTTCCCAGACCCTCTCATCTGCTTGCGAGGAAGCGACTCCAGGCCGTCATACAGGAGGCTGGTCTCGACACCGATCTCCTTGAACATGCGCTCCAGACCTTCCGCCAGGGGCCGGTAGAAGCTGTTGGTGCGATTGGCCAGGATGGCGACTTTCACGGGCGATTCTCCTTGCTGCTGGTTGGAAGACGCCAGGGTCCTGTGGTCCCATTCAACCTGCCGTCATGGATCGGCGCATCGGCTGGAATCCCGGTGATTTCATGATGCCGCCGCCTCCAGGTGCGCCACCCCCAGGCCGCAGCCCCGGCAGGGCCGCATCGGATAGGTGTTGAAGGGGAAGCGGGGGGGCTGGAAGGGCTCGATGCCCCGGCGCCGGTCGAAGCGCACCATGCCGACACGGCCGCTGTGGGCCACCACCAGCGCCGTGCGGCCCAGCCGGCGCTGGCTGCGGGCCCAGCTGCCGGTGTTGTAGTAGGTGATGTGGCAGGGGTCCCGGTCGTCACCGGAGGGTTCCGGCAGGGCCAGGGGCGTGGCTTCGGGGATGTGGGTGTGGCCGTTGATCAGCCCGTCGAGGGGCTCCGGACCGTGCCGCTCCCGCTGCAGGTGCCGGACGATCGCCTGCTTGATCAGCCGGTCGTGACCGGTGCGGCTCTTGAGGGCACTCTCGAGCACGAAGGCCAGGGAGAAGCCACCGGAGGAGTTGAGGCCGCGGCTCACCGGGATGGGCCACTCCCGGTGGCTGGCCAGCAGATCCACGGCGTTCTGCAGGATGGCTTCGGCGTTCCAGCCGGCGGGCAGCGGTCCGCCGGCCGGCTGGGTGAAGGGGGACAGCAGGCCGTTGACGCCGGCGCTGTAGTGCTCCTGCAGCCGGGCCAGCCCCTCGGCGGCGCCGGCGTGGAAGCGGATCAGGCGGTCGTACTCGTCGCCGTGGCGCACCAGCAGCCGCTGCCCCGTCGGGGTGCGGTAGACCGCCTGGCGCCGGATGGCGAAACCGGGTCGTTCCAGGCCGGCGTGGCAGCGCAGGTAGGCGTCGTGGTTGCCGGGGATGTAGACGATCGCCACCCCTGAGCGGTGCAGGGCCTCGAACCGCTCGATCACCCGGCGATGGGAGACCCGCAGCAGCCCTGTCTTCTTCAGGGCCTCGCTGACCGGTGGATCGCCGCTGCCCCCGGCGAGGAGGGCGTCGATCCGATCGGTGAGAAAGGAAGCATCGACATTGGCGTTGAAGCGGATCGCCTGCAGATCGATGATGTCGCCCACAAGGAACAGGGTTCGGGGGCGGATGCACTCCAGGAAGGCCGCCAGATGGCCGGCTTCGCACTGATTGGAGCCCAGATGCAGGTCCGAGATGAAAAGGGCGTCGCAGCTGAGCACGGACTTCTGGCGAGAGTTCTGGCGCCCTGTGGTCGGGGTGCTTGATGGCAGCACAGAGCGCCATGGTGACATGCGCGCCGCGACGATTCCGGCTGGACAGGGATGAAGAAACAGGATCGAATCGCCCCGTCTCTGCCTCACTGTCCAAGGGGAATAGCGTCGCTTTTCGTCCGTCGCGTGGCGCACCTCTTCAGGTGATCGATGGGCTGGTCGCTGGCCCTCCGAATCGTTCAGCCGGCCTGTTGCCAGAGGCGCAGCAGCTCCTCCCGCTGCTCCGGCGAAGGCGGCGGCAGGCGCTTCACCCCCCGGGCCGCCGGGCTGCCGCCACCGCCATCGGCAGCACGGAATCCCAGGCGGGTGAGCACCCCCTGCCCCTCGGGGGAGAGCAGGAACGCCACGAAGCGTTCTCCGTCCTCGGCCCGCCCGTCCGCCTCCCCCCGCAGGACGGCGGCCGCCAGCACCGTCTCGATGGTGGGGTCGGGGAACAGCAGCACGTAGCCCCCCGGACGCAGGCGGCCGGCCTCCCCCTGACGCGCCAGGGCGGAGGCCTCGTAGACCAGCGCCAGGTCGCCTTCGTTGGGGCCGCCGCTGATGAATTCCTGCAGCAGGATGTCGGTGGAGCGGGCCGGCCGGTAGACGGCCCGGCGCAGGGCGGCGGCACACTCGCCAGCACCGCCACTGCTGCCACTCTTCCGGTCCTGGCACCAGAGGGCCAGGGTCAGCTGGCCGGAGTTGGAGCGCATCGGATCGGCGCTGCGCAGATCGAAACTGCCCCAGCTCGCCGGTGCGCCCAGGGCCCCCCACTGTCCCGCCGCCGCCGCTCGCCGGAGCAGCGGCCAGGAGAAGCGCCCATCCGGGAACAGCCGCTGGGCGCGCTCAGGCCAGGCCACCGCCACCAGCAGGGTGCGGGCCACGGGAACGGGGGCCTGCAGGAACGCCGGCGCCCCGCCCTGGGCCCGCAGCTCGGCGGCCAGCTGGCCGAGCAGATCCCGGTTGGCGGGGATCAGCACCCGCGGCCGCTCGGGGCCCTCCTCCCGGGCGCGGTTGACCATGTCCTGGGAGCCCTGCACCCTCCAGGCCAGGTCGATGCCCCCCTGGTGACGTTCGAACAGGGGTTCGAGTTCGGCCATGGCGCCGGCCAGCTCCGAACCCACCGCCACCACCAGGGGGCGGCGCAGGCCGGGGAGGGGGGCCGCCGCCAGGGCCAGGGACGCCCCGGCGATCAGGAGCGAAAGCAAGCGGCGGCGGGTCAGGGTCGCTGCCAAGGGGAGCGGTCCGGGTTCGCTGCAGTCTGATCGTCGCCGCCCTGATCCACGACCCTTGCCAGCAGAATGGGACCGTCGTTCAACGCCGCTCCATGGCACGGGCCCAGCGGTCGGCCGGCCCCAGCACGGCGCTCCTCGCCCTGCCACTGCTCGGCGTGGCGATGAGCGGCTGCCAGCTCCTGGCCCCGCCGCCGCTGGAGGTGGAGATGCTGGTGGGCAGCGCCTTGAAGGGCTTCTGCCAGGAGGCGGCCAAGGCCATCGCCCAGGCGCCGCCCCGGCTCGCCGACCGCACCCCGGTCCTGCTGCGCTGCCGTTCCGCCGGCAGCGGCGATGTCGTCAGCGAGATGGAAAGCCACGCCCGGGGCGTGCTCCAGGGCGGCCAGGCGGCCAGTGACGCCCGGATCCCCACGCTGGTGTCGGTGGATGGCGAGATCTATCTCGACCTGCTGCGGCACCGGCTGCAGCGCCTGGCCCCCGCCCGGGAGCTGATCCCCGCGCCCGCCGACGCGCCGGCCCTGGCCTCCAGCCCGATGGTGTTCATGACCACCCCGGCGCTGGCCAAGGGGCTCGACCGTCCCGATCCCTTCATCGCCCTGTCCCGCAGCAGCGACCACCGCCAGCTGGATCCGGCCGGCCCCTCCCAGCCGATCCGCTTCGTCCATACCGCCCCGACCCGCTCCAACTCCGGCCTCCAGACCCTGGTGGCGATGGTGGCCGAGGTGGCCGGCAAGCGGCCCGAAGCGCTCACCCTCGCTGATGTGCAGGCCCACGGCGACCAGGTGGCGGCGATCCAGCGCCACGTGACCCGCTACGGCAGCTCCACCGACGAGCTTGCCCGGGCCATGCAGCGCAACGGGCCCTTCTGGGCCTCGGTGGGTTCGGTCTACGAGTCGTCGGTGGTGGCCGTGAACGCCTCCCGCCAGGGCGACCAGGAGCCCCTCAAGGCGGTGTACCCCAGGGCCACTTACGCCAGCACGATGCGGGCGATCCTTCCGGACGCCCCCTGGGTGTCGCCGCAGGAGAAGCAGGCGGCCCTGCTGATCATCGAGCGCCTCCAGCGCGAAGACGTGCAGCGTCTGGCGGCCGACCAGGGGCTGCGGCCGGCCAACCCGGCGGTGCCCCCCAGCCGCGTCACGGCGGCCTACGGCGCCGACCCCCGGGCGGTGTACGACTCGCTGCGGGCCCCGAAACCGGAGGTGGTGGAGGCGATCATCACCCTCTGGCGCAACCAGGCCAAGAAGCCCTCCCGGGTGGCCCTGGTGGTGGACAGCTCCGGTTCGATGAAGGGGGAGAAGCTGCCGGCCGCCCAGCGTTCCCTGCAGGCCTACCTGGCCCAGATCGGTCCTCGGGACACCGTGGGCCTGTTCGATTTCGACAACCGGCTGCGGCCGCCGGTGGTGGTGACCGGGGCGGGCGCGGGGGCGGATCCGGCGGGACGATTCATCGCTTCGCTGGAGGCGGAGGGTGGCACCGTCCTCTACGACGCCATCCGCCAGGGTCGCGACTGGCTGCGGTCCACCCGGCGCCCCGGCGAGATCCTGGCGGTGGTGGTGCTCACCGATGGCCAGGACAACGGCTCGCGGCTTTCCCTGGAGGGGCTGGGCGGTGAGCTCAAGCGCAGCGGCTTCGCCAGCGACGAACGCATCGGTGTGTTCACCATGGGCTACGGCAACCAGGGGGATTTCGACCCCGACGTGCTGCGCCGCATCGCCGAGAGCAACGGCGGAGATTTCACCACCGGCACGTCAGACAGCATCCGGCGCCGCATGGAAGATCTGCAGATGGCGTTCTGATGGCGGCGGCGTATGGCTGGTCCAATCCGCTCGACCATCCCCTGGCGGTCGCCGCCGGTGGCGTGGGCCTGGTGCTGCTGGTGCGCGTCGGTGGGGTGAGCCTCCCGGTGGCCCTTCCGGTGGCCGTCGGGCTGAGCATCGCCTGCGCGGCCCTGCTTTCCCGCCTGGGGGCGGCCGGACGGCGCAGCCGCAGCCAGCGGCTCCATGACCAGCGCCTCGATGCGGGACTGGAGGAGGCCATGGAGCGGGCCGGCGGCCTGGCGGTGACGGCGCTGGCGTTGCGGGAGGAGGCCGTGGCCCGTTTCACGGACCCGGGCCATCTGGAGGCCCTGGGCAGCGTCCAGCTCTGCTGCGAGCGGCTGCAGCAGCTGCCGGAGCGGCTGCGGGAACGGCGGCCCCTGCTGGAATCCGGCGGCGGGCAGCGCCTCGATCCGGAGGACCTGGCGCGTCGCCTGGCGCGGGAGGAGAAGGCCCTGCAGCGGGAGTCGGAGGGGCCCCTGCGCCAGGAGCGCCGACGGCTGGTGGACCAGCTGCGCCGCAACCTGCATGCGGCGCGCCAGGGGATGGATGAACGGGAGGCCCGGCTGCTGGCCCTGGGCACCCGGCTGGAGGCCATCGACGGCGGCCTGCAGCAGCTGCGCCGCCAGATCGACCACCAGTGGCCCAGCACCGAAGCCAGCGACGCCGCCATGGCGACGGCGATCGAGCCGCTCGATGAGGCGATCGATCAGATCGAGCGCTCCCTCGACGCCGGCACCGCCTGATCCGCCAGCAGCGGCCCGCCGGCGGGCCGGCGGATCGCCACCACCCCGGGGCGGGGGGCACGGCCGGGGACGCCGGAGGGCCAGTTGGAGCCCAGCGGCACCCAGCGCAGCTGCTCGAAGGGGCGCCCGGAGCGATCCACCAGCCGGTGGGCCTGGGCCTCACGGGCCTCCGCAGAAGGGCGGGTGCCGTTGTCCTCGCCTGGGTGCTGCACCGCCAGGAACAGGGTGGATTCGCCGCCGTCGAAGCAGGGGCCGGTGAGCTCGCACTCCATCGGCCCGGTGGCGAAGCAGAAGGCCTCGCCGGCGTGGGGGCCACGGCTGGGCAGCACCCAGCAGCTGTTGTTGCCGAACAGATCGAGATCCGCCGATTTCGTCGAGCGGTCGGTCACCATCCAGATGGCCCCCTGCCGGTCGATGGCGAGGTTGTCGGGATTGGCGAAGCCCAGTCCCCCCTGCCACGGGGCCCCGCCGGTGGCCACCAGTCGCCAGCGGAAGGAGCCGGCCCGGGCCGGACCGTCGTCGGCCAGGCCCATGATCCAGCCGTAGGGCCAGGTGGCCTGGCCTTTGGGCCCGCGGAAGATGGCCGGGTCGGCCCGGCCGTCGTCGCTGCCGCCACCGGCGGTGAAGGCGATCAGCAGGTCGCCGCTGAGCGGATCGATCACCGTGTCCTCGGGCCGGGCCGCGGGGGTGGCGCCGATGGCGCAGGCGGCCAGGTGGGCATCGATCAGGATTGCCCCCATCCGCTCCTCCCCCTCGCCGGGGTAGAGGTCGGCCAAGGTGCCGAACCGGCGCCGGTAGGCCGCCACTGCTTCGTCGCTGGTGAAGGCTTCGGCCCCGGGCCTGCGGCGGTCGCTGTGGGGCAGCAGCACCGCCTGCTCCACGCCGTGGCGGGTGAAGTGGCCAGGGGTGAGCGGCGCCACCGGGGTGGTGGGCGCCAGGGGCAGCCAGCGGCCCCGGCCCTCGCCGCCCTGGGTGCTTGGCGGATCGAAGCGGGCCACCTCGAGCCGGCCGGCGCTGAACAGCTCCGAATTGGCCGGGTCGGCCGGATCGCGGATCAGCGCGTCGCTGACGAAGCGGTAAAGGTGGCCGCCGTGGCGGTCGCAGCCGGAATAGACCACCAGGGGCTGGCCGGCGACGGCCTTCACGGCCACCGCCTCGTGGCGGAAGCGGCCCAGCCAGCTGTGCTTGACGGCGGGGCGTTCGGGCCGGCGCGGGTCGAGCTCCACCATCCAGCCGTACTTGTTGCCCGCCAGGCCGAAGGGGTTGCCGAGGCCGTCGAGGCGCTGGCCGTCGTAGGCGAAGGGGCGGGCGGCGGGGGAGACGGAGGAGCCGTCGGCGTGGACGGCCTCGGGCACCTGGCTCTGCATGTTCTCCTCGGCGCTCAGCACCGTGCCCCAGGGGGTTTCGCCGCCGGCGCAGTTGGCGAAGCTGCCGATGATCGCGTCCCCGAGTCCGTCGTCGTAGCCGAGCCGCCCGCGGCGGCGGAACACGGCCGCCGCCGGCCCCGAGGTGCGCAGGCGCCGGGCGGGGTCGCGCCAGCCGCTCAGGCCGGTGATGCGGCGATCGAAGCGGCCGGGTCGGCGCCGCCAGGGGCCGCCCGCCTCCCGCTCCAGTTCGATCACCCCCACACCCAGGTCGGCCATGCCGGCCGCCGCCAGCTGGCGGATGGACGCCAGCAGCGGGTCGTCCGCCGCCAGGCTGGCGGCATCGATCCGGCCGCCCCGGGTCGCCAGGCCGTCGATCACGGCGTCGAACGGCAGCTCGCCGCCCACCGCTTCGGCGTAGCCCTGCCGCCAGGCCCGGGCGCTGATGTACTCGAAGTTGACCGTCAGCAGGGCCCGGTCCGGGGCCAGCGACAGGAAGGAGAGGTGGTCGTTGTTGTAGCCGAAGCGGCCGTCGGCCACCGGATCCCCCCAGACCGCGATCAGATCGGCCCGGAAGCCGTCCGGCAGCACCAGCCGGTCCTCCAGTTCGATGCGGGCGTAACGGCCGCGCTGCTCCGCCGCGTCGAGTCCGTCGCTGGGCACCGGCAGGGGGGTGGGCACCGTCGGAAACGGGGGGGCTGTCGTTGGGGCCGCTGCGGCCTTTGGGGCGGCCGCCCTCCCCGGGGCGGCCGGGGGCAGGGCGGCGCCGGCGAAGGAGCAGGCCCCGATCCCGAGCAGGGAGAGCAGGTCGCGTCGGTTCATCGCTGTGGAGGGCAGGGTTCGCTGCGGCGCGGGGCCAGCAGGGCCAGGTGGTTGTCCTGCAGGGCGCTGAAGTTGTCGTCCGAGGCCAGTAGCAGGCTGGGGCGGCCATCGGCCCGGGCGGGTCCGGGGGTCAGGGCTTCCCAGTTGTCGGCCGGGAGGCCGGCCGCGATCAGATCCCACTGGTGGATCGGCTCCAGCACCGCCACGGGATCGGCCCGTTCATCCGGCAGCGGGTAGTGGGCCAGGAACACCTGCCATCGGGCGGGCGCCTGGAAGCGCCGCAGCAGGGCTAGCAGGCCCGGCGACGGGCCGGAGGCGTCGACCACCAGCAGATCGGTCAGCCCCCAGCCCTCGCCGGCGGGGATGGCCAGCCGGGCCAGGGGCCGGGCCTCCGGCCCGGCGGGCTCCAACGACCAGCCCAGCAGTCGCACCTGGCCCGGCGGATCCTGCAGCAGGGGCCGTTCCGCGGCCATCAGCAGCACGTCCGTCTGCCCCGGGCGGCGCAGCAGGGCCAGGGACTCGGGCCCCTGGTTGGCTTCGAGGCCGCCCCCGGGGGTCGGCTGCCAGTCGGCGGGCAGGGGATAGGCGTGCTGGAGCAGGCCGCTGCTCCGCTCGAAGTCCAGCAGCTGGGCCGGCCGGGCGGCGCTGCGGCGCCCTTCGCTGGCTATCCAGAGACGCTCGCCGAGCACCACCAACCCCTCGGCATCGATCTCCGCCGGCAGCGGGGCCTGGGGCGATCCCTGCAGCTCCACCCGGAACAGGGGCCGCAGCGGCACCCGGCCCAGCTGCCGCACGCCGCTCCAGGCGTCCACCCGTCCCCGGGGGGCATCGCTGAGCAGCAGCAGGACATCGCTCTCAGTCCGGTAGCTGGCGGCGGAGTAGCCGCCCAGGGGCGCTCCGTCCGCCCCGCGGCGCGGCAGGCGGGCGCCCGCCACCAGCTCCCAGCCCGCCTCGGCCGGGCAGGGCAGCAGGAGTGGCTGCGGGGGCGGCGGAGCAGTGGCGATCAGGGGCACGACCATGGGGGGAATTCTCCCGTCGCACTGGGGCGGCGGCGGCATCCGGCGACACCCGGGTTCGGGGCGGGTAGGGTCAAGGGAGCCCCTGGGATGTGTGATGCGATCCCCATCGGGTGTCCAGCCGCCGGCCGGCGGTCTCGCGGAGGAGTCGGGCCGGCGCCTGGCGGTGCTGATCGACGCCGACAACGCCCGGGCGGCGGTGATCGAGGCGGTGCTGGAGGAGGTGGCCCGCTTCGGCGAGGCGATCGTGCGGCGCATCTACGGCGATTTCACCTCCAGCCAGAGCGCCTCCTGGAAGGCGCTGCTCAACAAGTTCTCGATCAAGCCGATGCAGCAGTTCGCCTACACCGTGGGCAAGAACGCCACCGACAGCACGATGATCATCGATGCGATGGATCTGCTCTACACCAGGCGTTTCGATGGCTTCTGCCTGGTGACCAGCGACAGCGATTTCACCGGTCTGGCGGTGCGTCTGCGGGAGGAGGGTCTGCTGGTGTATGGCTTCGGCGAGGAGAAAACTCCCGCGGCGTTCCGCAACGCCTGCCACAAGTTCCTGTTCACCGAGGTGCTGCGCACCGCCTCCCGCCAGGGGGACGCCGGCGCCGAGGCCGGGGAGGCCCGCCGGCCCCGGGACGCCGACCCCCCCGCCGCCGCCCATCCGGTCATCCCGGCCGACTTCCTGATGGAGGCGCTGGATCGCTCGGTGGATGAATCGGGCTGGACCCAGCTGGGCACCTTCGGCAGCTACCTGCAGAAGATCCAGCCCGATTTCGACACCCGCCTCTACGGCTTCCGCAAGCTCTCAGACCTGGTGCGCGGCTGCCCTTCCCTGTTCGTGATGGAGGAGCGGGAGGCGCCGAGCGGCAACCGCACGATCGTCTACGTGCGGGCCCGGGAGGACGACTGAGGCCTCCCCCGTGCTCGACACCCTGCACCAGCCGATCACCAGCATCGCCCGCAGGGCGGTGGCCTGCCTGGACGGCCGGCAGACCGTGGCGGAGGCGCTCGCCAGCCTGCGGGGCCGCCAGATCGCCGAGCGGATCGTCTACTTCTACGTGCTCGACGGGGACCAGTGCCTGATCGGCGTGCTGCCCCTGCGGCGCCTGCTGTCCGCCGCCGAGGACACCCCCGTGACGGCCCTGATGGTGCGCCATCCGGTGACCATCCCGGAGCACGCCACGATCCTGGAGGCCCACGAGGCCTTCGCCGATCACCGCTTCCTGGCCCTGCCGGTGGTGGACGACCGGCAGCGGGTGGTGGGGGTGGTGGACGTGACGATGTTCAGCGAGGAGGACTTCCTGCCCGACCAGCCGGCCCAGGCGGCGGCCCTGTTCGAGGCCCTCGGCTTCCGCGTCTCCCAGGTGCGGGGCGCCTCCCCCCTGCGGGCCTTCCGGTTCCGCTTCCCCTGGCTGCTGGCCACCATCGCCAGCGGCCTGGCCTGCGCCGTGCTGGTGAGCGTGTTCCAGCAGACCCTGGCCAGCAGCATTGCCCTGGCCTTCTTCCTCACCCTGGTGCTGGCCCTCGGGGAGAGCGTCAGCATCCAGAGCATGACGGTGTCGATCCAGGCGCTGCAGCTCTCGCCACCCACCTGGCGCTGGTACCGGGCCAGCCTGCGCCGGGAGCTGGCCACGGCCCTGCTGCTGGGGGTCTGCTGCGCGGCCCTGGTGGCCCTGGTGCTGGTGCTGTGGCTCGGGGCGGGGCCGGCGGCCCTGATCGTGGCGATCGCGATCGTGCTCAGCGTGGCGGCCGCCTGCTTCTACGGCCTGACCATCCCGGCCCTCTTCCATGCCCTGCGGATCGATCCGAAGATCGCCTCCGGCCCGCTCACCCTGGCGGTGGCCGACATCACCTCGATCGCCCTCTACTTCGGCCTGGCCAGCAGACTGCTCTGAAACCGATGCGGCCCTGACCCAGCCATGACCCTGCAGCGCCTGGCGGCCTTCAGCGACGGCGACCGGGGCGGCAACCCGGCCGGTGTGGTGATCGGCGAGAGGCTGGCCGAGGCGGCGGAGATGCAGCGGATCGCCGCCGAGGTGGGCTACTCGGAAACCGTCTTCGCCGCCCCGCAGGGGGACGGTTGGCGGGTGCGCTACTTCTCCCCGACCGTCGAGGTGCCCTTCTGCGGCCACGCCACCGTTGCCCTCGGGGCCGCCCTGGCCGAGCGCTGCGGCGATGGGGTGTTCCCGCTGACGCTGAACCAGGCCGCGATCACGGTGGAGGGCCGGCGCCAGGGGGAGCGCTGGAGCGCCGCCTTGCAGTCACCCCCCACCCACCAGCGCCCCGTGGCGCCGGAGCTGCTCGCGGCCGCCCTCGAGCTGTTCGGCTACGCACCCGGCGACCTGGATCCGGCCCTGCCCGCCGCCATCGTCCACGGCGGTGCCGACCATCTGCTGCTGGCCCTGCGCCGCCGCGAGGACCTGGCCGCCATGCGCTACGCCATGGAGGACGGGGCCCGGCTGATGACGGAGGCGGGGCTGCTGACGCTCCTGCTGGTGTGGGCGGAAGGGCCCCGGACCTTCCACAGCCGCAATGCCGCCGCCGCCTGCGGCGTCCATGAGGATCCGGCCACGGGCTCGGCTACCGCGGCCCTGGCCGGCTACCTGCAGAGCCTGGGCTGGCCCCACGGCGGCGGCATCGAGGTGCTGCAGGGGGAGGACATGGGCTGCCGCTCCCTGCTGGGCGTCGGGATCCCGGCGGAGCCGGGGGGCTCGATCCGGGTGGCGGGGCAGGTGCGCCGCCTCGAGGCCTGAGTTCAGGAGGCCTTTTCCAGGCGCTTCACGATCCAGCCCATCAGCACCAGGGAACCCAACAGCGTCACCAGCAGGGCGATCGTCATGGAAGCGGGTGCATTTTCGTCGCATTATGGCCACAGGCCCCGCCGCCCCTGGCCCGACCCGTGACCCGGAACCCCGAGCTGGTCTTCGTCTACGGCACCCTCAAACGCGGCCACGGCAACCACCACTGGCTCGGTGATGCGCCCTTCCTCGGGGAGGCACTTCTGCCGGATGTGGTGCTCCACGACCTGGGCCCCTTCCCGATGGCCGTGCCCGGCGATGGGGTCGTGCGCGGTGAGGTGTATGGCGTGGATGCCGCCGGCCTGGCCAGGCTGGATCGGCTGGAGGGCTACCCCCGCCTCTATGACCGCCGGCCCCTGCCCTTGGCCGATGGCCGCCACGCCTGGGTCTACCTGGGCCGGCCCCGCCAGGTGCGCCACGTGACCGCCATCGCCGATGGTTGCTGGCTGGGTCCGGCGCCGGGAGCGGCCGTGCGCCGCAGCCAGATGGGCCTGGCCGTGGTGCTGGCCCTGGGCGGGGCCGCGCTGCTGGCGACCGCGCTTCCCCCCGCCGCCCTGGCCTTCGACACCCTCGCCACCTGCAACGCCTGGCGCGGCAGCCATGGCAGCGCTCGCGTGCTGCTGGGCAACAGCCTGGGCGCCGCCCACTACCTCACCAAGAAGCAGCGGCTGCAGGAGAGCCCGGCTGATGCGCCCGTGGCGCTCTACAGCGACAGCGACCTGCAACGGGTCTGCGGGCGTTAGCCCGCCGCCACCAGCCAGCGGCCACCGGCCCCAAGCCCCAGCGCCAGCCAGCCCAGGGCCAGCCAGCCCCAGCGCAGGGGCTGCAGCAGACGCCGCAGCAGCACCACCGAACCCGCCACCCCCACCGCCAGCACCAGCGTCTGGCAGAAGGCGATCACGTGGCCGTCGGCGCTCCATCCGGGCAAGCGGGCGGCCAGCTGGGGCCACCAGGGGCTGGCGCTGACCGGCAGCACCAGTCCCCCCTCGGCCATGCCCAGGGGCAGATGGTCAGCCAGCATCAGGGCCCACAGCAGGGGCAACAGCGCATAGAGGGACAGCCGCAACCGGGAGGCCGCGACCTCCGGACGCCGTCCCCAACCGCGCAGATGGCGGACCAGCAGAAAGGCCCCCGCCGGCAGGGCCAGGGCCAGGGCCGCGAAGGCCAGCCGGGGCAGCAGCGGACCGTCATGCAGATTCGCCGGAGCCAGGGCCACGCCACCCAGAATCCGTTGCCAATGGTGCAGGCACACCCCACCGGCCAGCACCAGGATCAGGCCCGCCTCCCCGGCGGGCGGGTCCATGTCGCGCTGCAGATCCGCAGCGGGAGGTCGCAGCCGCAGCTGCACCGAGCGATGGGGGCAGGCCTGGGCGCAGGTGAGGCAGAGCACGCAGTTGCGGTTGTCCTCCAGGTGGGCCGGATGGGTGCCCAGGGGACAGCCGGCCGTGGCCAGGCCCTCGCCTTCGGCCGGCCCCCCCTTGAAGCAGGCGTAGGAGGTGCAGCTGCCGCTGCAGATCCCCGCCTGGGCCCGCAACTCACTGATCGCCAGCTTGGCGAACAGGGCGTTCATGCCCCCCACCGGACAGAGATAGCGGCACCAGAAGCGCTTCTCGAAGCGCAGCGAACCGACCACGGCACCAAGGGTGATCAGCAGCAGCAGGCAGCTGCTCAGCCAGGCCGAATTCTCCAGGTTCCATACCGCCTCCCAGAGCAGGATTGCGGCGAAGCCGGCCGCCAGGATCGGAGCCGCCCAGGCATCGCTGTCGCCCCGGGGCCAGCGGGCGGGCTGCCAGCCCAGGGCCCCGGCGATCCGCTGGCTGATCTCCCCCCAGACCATGAAGGGGCAGAACGAGCACCACAGCCGGCCCACCACGGGGTACGTCAGCAGGATCACGGGCCACCACCAGGCCCAGAACATGTTCAGGGCCCCGTTGTGCTGCCGGTCCTGGGGACCGAACCAGAGCCAGAGGTTCACCAGCACGAACACCCAGCTCACCACGCCGAACAACAGGCCGTTCCAGAGCAGCGGCGACCGCATCAGGTCCCGCAGCTGGGGCTTCCAGCGCCAGAGATCGAAGCGGGCGCGCTGGGAACGGCGACCGGTCCAGAAGACCTCGTCGGGCAGGACGACGGGCCGGTCGTCGGCGCACTGGCGCAGGGCCCGCTCGATCACCAGGGTGAGTTCCCGGATGTTGCCGGGGAAGTCGTAGGTCTGGAGCCGCTTGACCAGCCCCTCATTCACCGCGGGTGGGGTCGCCCAGCCCAGGCTGCGCGCCTTCTGGCGCACCCCGTAGCGCAACCATTCGCCCAGGTCCTGGCGCCGCACCCGTAGAGGCGGCACCCGGATGTGGCGGCAGCAGGCATCGAAATCGGGCGCCGTGGCCTCGGCGGTGAGGAACACCCGTCCCGGGAAGAAACGCTCGCGGCCGTCATCCGGTGAGACCCAGCGACCGCTGCGGGCCAGCTCCAGCAGGGCCGGCCGCAGCTGGGGATCGGCCTTGTCGATCTGATCGAGCAACAGGCCGCCGGAGCCGAGGCAGTCGATCAGGGTGAGGCCATCGGCCCCGGCCGCGAACAGTTCCGCCCCGTCGGGCCGCAGCAGAGCGGCGTTGAGCTGCACCACCAGCTGCTTGCGGGCCGCGGATCCGAAGTGGATCAGGGCCGCGATGTTGTCCTTCTCCAGCCCCGGCTCCCCGCTGATCAGCACGGGCCCGCCAGAGCCATCGGCGGCGGCGTCGCGGATCGCCTCCCGCAGCTTCTGGGCGTAGCGGCTGCTGCCGACGACCCCCCGCCGGACCCGGCCCAGCAGGTAGGGCGCCAGCCGCAGAAGGCAGGCCCGGGCGTTCTCAACCGCATCCTGCTGGCTGGACGTCATCGGCGCGGGCCCTGCTCCAGGGATTCTGGGCGGAGAGAATGGCCCCGTTCCGCTTCGCCCTGCGATCGCGCCATGTCCGTCATCCTCCACGGCGCCCCCAACACCCGGGCGGCCATCGTGCGCTGGTACCTGGAGGAGAAGGCCATCCCCTACGCCTGGCGGACCCTCGCCATGAAGCAGGGGGAGCATCGCCAGGCCCCCTTCACCGACCTCAACCCCTTTGGCAAGGTGCCGGTCCTCGTCGACGAGACCCTGGCCGGGCCGGACGGGAAACCCCTGACCCTGTTCGAAAGCGGCGCCATCCTGCTGCACCTGGCAGACCGGTATGGACAGGAGTTCGACGGTCCCGAGGATCGGGTCGTCGCCCTCCGCGCCCTCACCGCCCAGTGGGTGCTGTTCGCCAATGCCACCCTGGGCCCGGCCCTGTTCCGGGCCGAGAGCCATCCCCAGGAGCTGGACCGGCTGATGGCGGTGCTCGATGGGCGGCTGGCCGCAGGCGGTTCGCTGCTGGGCGGCTCCTGGGGCCAGCCGGACTGGGGCGCCGCCGACTGTGCCGTTCAGGCCCACCTGGCCTACGTGCCGCTGTTCCTGCCCCAGCTCGACCTGGGTCCCTGGCCCCACATCCAGGCCCAGATCGCCGCCACCACGGCCCGGCCCGCCTACCTGCGGGCGATGGGCGGGGAGTGACCACCGCCGCTGTCGCCGATTTCCAGTGGCGGGGCCACCGCCTGGAGCTGCTGGCGGAGAAGGCCGCCTGGGATCCGCAGCAGCGGCTGCTGCTCCTTGCCGACCTGCACCTGGGCAAGGCGGAATCGTTCCAGTGCCAGGGCATCCCGCTGCCCAGCGACGGTGATGCCGCCACCCTCAATGCCCTGCTGGCGGTGGCCCATCGGCTCCAGCCCCGTCTGGTGGTGGTGCTCGGCGACCTGATCCACAACCGCCTCGGCCTCACCGAGGAGCTGCGCCAGAAGCTGGCGGCCCTGCCCTCCCTGCTGGGCTGTCCCCTGCGGCTGATCGGCGGCAATCACGAACGGGGCAGCTGGCTGGAGGACCTGGTCCAGGAGCCCTCCCAGCCCTTCGGCCCCCTGTGGCTGAGCCATGCCCCGCAGCCCATGGCCGGCCGGCTGAATGTCTGCGGCCACCGCCATCCGGTGGCCCTGGTGGGCCGTGGCGCCGACCGGTTGCGGTTGCCGTGCTTCGCCTACGACCCGGCCCTGGAGCAGCTGGTGCTGCCGTCGTTCGGCGCCCTCACCGGGGGCTATCCCTGTCCCGACGGTGAGGCGCTCTGGCTCGTGGCCGACGGTGCCGTCGTGACCTGGAACTCCGCCAGGCAGGCCTCCACCCGGCGGACCCGGCGTGTCGCCTGAACGCAACCAGAAAATCTCAGCCTGCCGCCGCCAGGGCCCGCACCACATCGCCGCGGGTGAGCACCCCCACCAGGGACTCCTGGTCATCGAGCACGAACAGCCGCTGGGTGCCCCGGTCGTGCAGCAGATGGGCCGCCGCCGGAAGGCTGGTGCTGGCGGGGCAGCTGTGGGGCTTGGAGCCCATCACGTCCCCCACGGTGCTGCCCAGCACCTGGTGCACCTGCTTGTCCCAGTCGAGCGGGTTGCGCAGATAGATGACGGCATCGAGCAGCATCACGTAGGGGCCGGCATCGAAGCCGCTCTCGCGCACCATCAGGTCCTGCTCGCTGAGTTCCCCCACCAGGGCTCCGAGCTCATCGAGCACCGGCAGGCCGCTGACGTGGTGGTCGCTCATCAGCTGCACGGCCTCCTGCAGGGGCGTGGTGGTGGTGACACTCAGCACGGGGCTGGTCATCACTTCGGCCACGCTGCGCTCGACGACCATGCGGATCTCCTCGGTGATGGCATTCTGCTGGTGAACGGGACCCCTCCCCTGCGACGCCTCGCCGACCTGCTGACCCTGGCCCGGGCCGTGCTGGGGTTGCCCCTGCTGCTGGCCCTGGCCGGCGGCCGGCCAGGCCTGGCCTGGGTGCTGCTGCTGCTGGGCGGCCTGAGCGACTGGGCCGACGGTGCCCTGGCCCGCCGGGCCGGCGGTGGGTCGGTGTGGGGGGCCAGGCTCGATCCCCTCACCGACAAGATCCTGATCAGCGCCCCGCTGCTCTGGCTGGCCCACACCGGCGGCCTGCCGCTGTGGGCGGTATGGCTGCTGCTGGCCCGCGAGCTGCTGATCTCCGGCTGGCGGGCCGGCCAGGGCAGCGGCGGCCCTGCCTCACTGGCTGGCAAGGCCAAGACGATCCTGCAGTTCCTCTCCCTGCTGCTGCTGCTCTGGCCGGCGGCCTGGGGCCTGGGCCAGGGTGCAGGGCTGGTGCGCGTGCTGCATAGCGCCGGCTGGTGGCTGTTCTGGCCGTCGCTGCTGCTGGCGCTCAGCTCGGCCCTGGGGTATCTGCGGGCGGGTCAGCGGGGCTGACCTGCAGGCCCTGTCGCTGTTCGTAGAGCGTCGAGACGAGAAGGCGCTGGTTGACCATCGTGTTGACCTGAACCCGGGGTCGTTCGAGTTCCACACGTACAAACGCAACGTCGCAGGCCGTCAGGTTGGCCTCGGAACGAAGCTCGCCGATCAAGCTGTTCCGCTCCACTCTCAATCCAAAGGAGATGCGAAAGGGGTGGGGATTGTGGAGTCGCAGGTCCTTGTATCCCCACACCACCGTGGCGTCGGCACCCAGGGGCGTGAAGCGCTCATCCTCCTCGTAGATATCCAGGCTGTGGGGATAGCGTTCCAGCACGGTCAATCCACCCAGCAGGGCCAGGTGATACACCATCGAAGACAGCTGGCAGAGCCCACCGCCGCTGAGGGCAACGAGCTTGCCGTTGACGATGTTCCGTCCCGGCAGAAATCCGTTGGCGGCATTGGGACGGCCGACACGGTGCCAGAAGGACCAGGCCTTTTCGGCACCGATCAGGCCGCGATCCAGCAGGGCGGCGCCGCGGCGGATATTGGCCCGTTTGTTCTCGAAGAAGTCACTGGGCATGATCGGCTGGATGAGGCCGATCGATGACCGTTGGCCCGGGTCACCCACGGCCAGGTCACCCACGGATGGGTCGAACCTCATCCCGTTCCGGCAATCGTTCCAGAGCCGCCAGCCGTGGCGGATCTCCTGGCGGATTTCCAGGGGCAGAATTCGTCGCATGACAACATTCTGTCCTCGGGAAACGGCGTTGAACCTGCGGCGATCAGGGCCCTGATCCTTCAGCCAAGCAGCGCCGCGTCGCCGCTGAAATCGGGTGTGGTGGGCATCCGCAGGGCGTAGTCGTGGGTGTAGCTGTCAGCCAGGGTGGCCTCCAGGTCGAAGGCGGGCTCCCAGGCCAGCTCGCGCCGCACCCGGTGGGTGTCGGTGAGGAAGTGGGCCAGGCGCAGGGGGAAGGCCTTGCGGGCCTTCTTGTCGAGGCCGGCGGGATCGAAGCTGCGGATCGCCACCGCCTCCGGGTCGGTGCCGCAGGCGCGGGCCGCGGCGGCCACCAGGCCCCGGAAGCTGATGCCCTGAGAGCCGGTGCAGTTGTAGATGCGGTTGGTGGCGGCCTCCACCTCGATGCAGCGGGCCATGGCGGCGGCCAGATCGCCCACGTGACCCAGCTGGGTGATGGTGCTGCCGTCGCCGGGCAGGGGCACCGGCCGGCCGTGCACGATGCGATCGAAGAACCAGCTCTCCACCGGGTTGTAGTTGCCGGGCCCGACGATGTAGGTGGGCCGGAAGCTGGTGAACGGGATGCCGTCCTGGCGAAGCCAGGCTTCGGTGTCCAGCTTGCCGGCGTGGCGGCTCTGGGGATCGGTGGGGGACTCCTCGTCGAGGGGCCAGAGCTCGCTGTCGGCATAGACCCCAGCCGAACTCACGTACACCAGCCGGTGGGAGGGGGGGCCGGTGCGCTCGATCACCTGGCGGGTGTCCTCCAGGGTGCGGCCGGAGCTGTCGACGATCACATCGAAGGGGCGGTCCTGGAGGGCCGCCAGGCCTTCGGCGCTGCTGCGGTCGCCCTGCAGATGCTCCACCCCCGCCGGCACCGGCTGGCGGCCGCGGGTGAAGAGGCTGAGCTCATGGCCCGCCTTCAGCAGCCGGTTGACCAGGGGGCGCCCCACGAAACGGGTGCCGCCCATCACCAGGATCCTCATCGCCATGCCGCGTCGGTGAGCGCCATTCAAGCGGCCGGTCCGGATCAGGGGCCGCAGGGGAGGGGCTGGCCCAGGCGCTCGAAGGGCAGCGGCAGCAGTTCCAGCACCACCGTTCCGCGGGGGCCGGCGGTGCCGTCGGCCACCGGCAGCGGCACCGGCCGGTAGGTGCGGCCGTCGAAGCGCAGCTCCTTGAGGCCGTCGGGGGCGCCGTGCAGGCTGGCGGGCATGGTGAGATCCAGCCAGCCGCGGTGGCGGTTGCTGATCACCGTCAGGGGCGACTGGAACAGGCCGTTCTCCGCCACCAGCTCCAGGCTGCCGTCGTTGTCCCGGAAGATGAGCAGGCTGCAGCCGCCGCTGGAGCAGGCGTAGGAGCCCACCACCACTGCCAGGGTCTCCAGGCGGCCGTCACCGTCCAGGTCGATCCGGTTGTGGAGATAACGGAGGGGCCCCACGTCGGCGCAGACCGGCCTCTGGGCCGTCGCCCGGGCCTGCTCCCACTCGGTCTGGTCGGGGTCGCCGGCCGCGGCGGGGGGGGACGCCACCGGGCCGGCGAACAGACGGGCCCGCAGGGCCGCCTCCAGCCGGGGATCGGGACGGTTGATCGGTGGAATCACCGAACCCGGCGGTGCCAGCGGAGGCGGCCTGTCGCGGGGATCGGGGCCATCGGGCCCCAGCAGGGAGCGCGGCGGTGGGGCCGGCGGCGCCAGCGGCGGGGGTGCCAGGGGCTGGGCCAGGGCCGGTCCAGCGCCGGCGATGGGCAGCAACAGGGCGAAGATCCGCAGCAGGGGGAATGCGCGCAGCAGGCCGAACAGCCGCAGGGGAACCGTCCTCTCAGCCCGCATCGGCCTCGCCGAGGGCTTCGAGGTGCCGTTCGATGCGATCCGCCAACGCCAGGCAGCGGTCCATCTCCTCCCAGAGCAGTTCCCGGCGCCGCGCGTCCACCGCGTAGGAGCGGTGATGAAGATCCCGGCCCTGGTAGCGGAGCGCATCCCTGAGGCGTCGCCAGTCGTCCGGGTCGAGGTGAAGAGGGCCGAGATCGGGAGGGGAGGGGGCCATCAGGTCCGCATCATCCGGGCAGCGTCATGGCACAGGATGGAGCCGACAGCGGCATTGTCCCCCTTTCCATGCAAGTCATCCCCGCCATCGATCTGCTCGACGGGCATTGCGTGCGACTGCATCAGGGCGACTACGGCCGCGTCACCCGCTTCAGCGACGATCCCGTGGCCCAGGCCCGCGAGTGGCAGCGCCAGGGGGCCACGCGCCTGCATCTGGTCGATCTCGACGGGGCCAGGAGCGGCGAACCCCGCAACGACGGCGCCGTCCAGGCCATCGCCGCAGCCCTGGAGATCCCGGTGCAGCTGGGCGGAGGGGTGCGCTCGGCGGAGCGGGCCGAACAGCTGCTGGGCTGGGGTGTGGACCGGGTGATCCTGGGCACGGTCGCCGTGGAGAACCCGGCCCTGGTGCACGACCTGGCGGGCCGCCACCCGGGCCGGATCGTGGTGGGGATCGATGCCAACGAGGGCAAGGTGGCCACCCGCGGCTGGATCGAGCAGAGCACGGTGGAGGCCACGGCCCTGGCCGCCAGCCTGGACGGCACCGGCGTGGCGGCGATCATCAGCACCGACATCGCCACCGACGGCACCCTGGAGGGCCCCAACCTGGCGGCCCTGCGGGCCATGGCCCAGTCCACTTCCCTGCCGGTGATCGCCTCGGGCGGTGTGGGCAGCCTCACCGACCTGCTCAGCCTGCTGAGTCTTGAACCCCTCGGCGTGGACGGGGTGATCGTGGGACGGGCGCTGTACGACGGTCGGGTGGAGCTGGCCGAGGCGCTGCAGGCCCTCGGTGACGGTCGGTTGCAGGATCCGCTGCGGTTGCCGATCGCCTGATGCCGGCCGGCCTCCGTCGTGAGGTCCATACCGGTGATGAGGCAACTGCCCTATAACAGAGCCAATGTGTTCTGCGGCAACGTTTGCCTTCTCCGACGACCACCGCATCCTCCGCGGCCGCCGGCCGCCGTGGCGAGGCCGGTGATCGCCATGCGGTGGCCACGGCACCGTCCCATGTGGAGCAGGTCTACCAGCGCTGCCGGGAGCTGGGCATGCGGCTGAGCCGCCAGCGGCGCATGGTGCTGGATCTTCTCTGGGACGAGAAAAGCCATCTCTCCGCCCGCGACATCTTCGAGAAGCTCAACAACCAGGGCCGCCACATCGGCCACACGTCCGTTTACCAGAATCTCGAGGCGCTGCAGTCGGCCGGCGTGATCGAATGCCTCGAGCGGGCCAGTGGCCGTCTCTATGGCTATCGCGCCGATCCCCACAGCCATCTGACCTGCACCCAGTCGGGCGCCATTCACGACCTCGACGTTCTCCTCCCCGACCATCTCCTCCAGCAGATCGAGGACCAGACGGGCTTTGCGATCGAGTCCTACACCCTGCATCTCTCCGGCCGCCCCCGCCCCTCCTGAAGCGGCGGCACTGGAGAAAGCCCGGCGCCTTGGTTAAGGTCGGGCCATCCTTTACGTGGCAACGTGGGACGACGTCCGGCACGGCCCCTCCCCCAGCTGCTGCTGTTCGCCGACCCCCTGGAGCGGGCGGGCCTCACCAGCTGGCTGGAGGCTGCTGACAGCAGTGCTGATCCCGACGGCTGGGGCGGCTGCCGGGTGGTCGGCAGTGGGGAGCTCCAGGGGGCGCCCCAGCTCGTCCTCTGGTGCCTCGGCAGCCTTCCCGAACCCCAGGCCCTCGACGCCGAAAGCCGCCGGCTCCTGGAGCGCTGGCACCCGGCGCCGCTGCTGCTGCTGCTGCCCGCCAACCACCCCTACGGCCGTGATGTCCTGCTGCAGCTGCCGGCCCAGGGGCTGATCGAGCAGGCCGATGCCGAAAGCCTGCGGCAGGCGGTCACCACACTGCTGGCGGGCGGCCGGGTCCTGGCCGTTGCCGCGACCCGACGGGGCGATGACCCCGGCCCCTCCGTGCCGATGGGCCTGGGCCAGTGGCTGCTGCTGAGCGGTCTGCAGCAGATCGATGCCGAACTCCGCCTCTGCCTGCGCCTGCTGGATCCGCTGCCGGTCGACCTGCTGCCGTTGCTGTTGCTGCAGGGCCGGGTGCGGGAGCTGCGGCTGGCCCGGCGGCTGCTGCTCTGGCTCTGGGGACCGGTCAGCCTGGCCTGGGGCCAGCCCCTCCATGGCCTCGATGGGGTGCCCACCGCCGCTGCTGCACCCGAGGCCCCGGCAAGCGGCACGGCCGGCGGCCCTGGCCATGGGGTGGCGATCACCTTGAGGCAACGCACCGCCGAAGGGCTCTGGGAGGCCCTGCGCGGCCGGCTCACCGAGGCCGCCGCCGCCGGCCCCAGCAACAACAGCGGCCAGCTGCTGGCCCTCGACGGCCTCCATGCCTCGCGCCGCAGCGACCTGCTGCTGGGGCTGCTGGAGCAGTTCGACCGGCTGCGCCAGCGCCTGCTGCAGGACGATCCCCGCGGCGAGCAGCTGGAGCGGCTCTGGAGGGAGCTCCAGCCCGAGCTGCGCCAGCAGGCCCTGCGCCACATGGCCGGGTCCTACGTGCAGCTGCCCATGGAGGGCCGGCTGTGCCCGGTGGCCGAGACCCTGCTTCACCGCAGCAGCCTCGACGCCGACGACCTCGAGCTGCCCGATCCCGCCGCCATGCTCAGCCCGCTGCTGCAGGCCCGTCCCCTGCTGGTGGACGGCCGCTTGGTGGCTCCGGATGAGCCTCAGGCGGTCCTGTACCTGGAGCTGCTGCTCAGCAACTGGCTGGTGCGCAGTGCCGAGCTGATCAGCGCCGAGGTGCTGGCGGCCTGCGCCGAGTGGCCCGAACTGCGCCGCTACCTGTTGCGCCCCGAGCTGCTCGCCACCCGCAACCTGGAACGGCTGCGCAACCAGCTCAACGCCCAGCAGCGGTGGACCAGCTGGTTCGAGCGGCCAATCCACCTCTACGAGAGCCGGCGCCCCCTGTTCCGGTTGGGCGACGGCGCGATCGACTGCGTGGATCTCACCGAGCCCCGCGATGCCGAGCTGCGCCAGCTGGGCTGGGTGCAGCAGGCGGTCACCCTGGCCCTGGAGGCCCGCGATGCCCTGGGCCCCCAGCTCCGCAGCCTGCTGAAGCGCCTCGGCGATCTGCTGGTGGTGCTGCTCACCCAGGTGCTCGGCCGGGCGATCGGCCTGGTGGGGCGCGGCATCGTGCAGGGGATGGGCCGCGGCCTCAACCGCAGCTGAGGCGGCCGGGTACCACGGCACAATGAGCCCACCCGCCCGTTTCCCCTTGCCCCGTTCGCTGTCCCGGCCCCTCGCCGGCCTCTGGGCCCTGCTGCTGACCGTGGTGCTGGGGCTGCTCTGGGCCCCGGGCCAGGCGGCGGCCAGCCTCGAGAACGACCGCTACGACGGCAACATCTTCGCCCTCTACGCCGGCAACGGCTCCCTGGTGCCGCCGCGCAGCAGCCTGGGCCAGTCCCTGGCGGAGCATCGGGTGGCGGTGCTCGTCTACTACCTCGACGACAGCAGCGTCAGCAAGCAGTTCTCGCCGGTGGTGTCGGAGCTGCAACGGGTCTGGGGGAATGCCGTTGACCTGATCCCCCTGGTCACCGATCCGCTCCAGAACCGGCCCGATGGCGGCCCGGCCGATCCCGCCCACTACTGGGATGGCCTGATCCCCCAGGTGGTGGTCATCGACGGCTCCGGCCGTGTCGTCTTCGATCGCCACGGTCAGGTGAACGTCGATGCCATCAACACGGCCGTGAGCGAAGCCACCGGCATCCCGATGGCGCCCGGCTCGGGCAACAGCGCCACCTTGAGCTTCAACGAACTCAACAGCGAAGTGGTGGCGTCCCGCTGATGCCGGCCACCCGCAGCGAAACCGACAGCCTCGGCCCGGTGGAGGTGCCGGCCGAACACTTCTGGGGCGCCCAGACCCAGCGCTCCCTGCGCAACTTCCCCTTCGGCGCGCCGATGCCGATCGCGGTGGTGAAGGCCTTCGGCCAGCTCAAGGCCGCCTGCGCCGAGGTGAACGCCGCCCGGGGCGTGCTCCCCGACCACCTGGCGGCCCTGATCGTGGCCGCCGCCGAGGAGGTGAGCCAGGGCCAGCTCGACGCCGAGTTCCCGCTGCGGGTCTGGCAGACCGGGTCCGGCACCCAGACCAACATGAACGTCAACGAGGTGATCGCCAACCGGGCCATCGCCGCCGCCGGCGGCGTGCTGGGCAGCAAGGTGCCGGTGCACCCGAACGACCACGTCAATCTCAGCCAGTCGAGTAATGACACCTTCCCCACCGCCATGCACATGGCGGTGGCGATCGAGCTGCATCAGCGGCTGATCCCCAGCCTGGAGGCCCTGATCGCCGCCCTGCGCCAGAAGGCGGAGGCCTACGCCGGCCTGATCAAGATCGGTCGCACCCACCTGCAGGATGCGGTGCCCCTGAGCCTGGGCCAGGAGTTCGGCGGCTACGGCTCCCAGCTCGAACTGGGGCTGGCGGGCCTGCGGGCCACGCTGCCCCAGGTGTTGCAGCTCGCCATCGGCGGCACGGCGGTGGGCACCGGGCTCAATGCCCCGGCGGGCTTCGGTGAGGCGGTGGCCACCCGCCTGGCCGAGCGCATCGGCCTGCCCTTCACCAGCGCCCCCGACAAGTTCCAGGCCCTTGCCGGCCAGGAGGGTCTGGCGGCGGCCCACGGGGCGCTCACCGTGCTGGCGGGCAGCCTGATGAAGATCGCCAACGACATCCGCTGGCTGGCGAGCGGCCCCCGCTGCGGCCTCGGAGAACTGGTGCTGCCGGAGAATGAACCGGGCTCCAGCATCATGCCCGGCAAGGTGAATCCCACCCAGTGCGAGAGCCTCACCATGGTGGCCGTGCAGGTGATGGGCAACAACACCGCCGTCCAGATGGCGGCAAGCCAGGGGAACTTCGAGCTGAATGTGTTCAAGCCCCTGATCGCCCACAACCTGCTGGAGAGCATCGACCTGCTGGCGGGAAGCTGCGGCACGTTCCGGGAGTTCTGCATCGAGGGCCTGCGCGCCGATGTGGCCCACATCGAAGCCCAGCGGGACCGCAGCCTGATGCTGGTGACGGCCCTGACCCCGGCGATCGGCTACGACCGGGCCTGTGCGATCGCCCGGCATGCCCACGAGCACCGGCTCAGTCTGCGGGAAGCGGCCCTTCTGCTCGGGGAGATCAGCGGGGAGGAGTTCGATCGCCTCGTCAGGCCCGAGCAGATGGTCTGAGGCCGCTGATGGCCTGAACCGGATGGTTCTTGAACCGTCAGCTTGTTTTTTCTGGGATCGTCCGTAAGATCCCCGAAATCACCCATGGTGAGGTCTCTGAGAAGCGTCTTTGCGGACCATCTGCAATCCCAGGATTACCTTCTCGACGACCTTCTTGCGAAGGGTCCTTTCTGTGGTTCCAGATCCTTCTCTGGTCGTGACCGGTTCATGCCTTGATCACGTTTCTCCGCATCCCACGTCCGCTTCAGCTCCCGATGGGGTCGTTTCTCCGGGGCTTCAGCGTTTCGATGATCGCTGCGTTCACACCCCCCTTCCACGAGGAAGGGGAGCCTACGCCTGAGATGACCCAGCGACCCAGCGACGATCCCCTTCTCCGGCAGGCCTGCGACGTTCAACCCCGCGATGCCCATCTCCTCGGCCGGTGGTCACCGCTCCGCAGGTTCATCGGCCGGCTCGGCCCCGGGCGAACCCAACGGCTGAGCACCGCCGGGATGACGGGCTTCACGCTCATCGAGCTGATGATCGTGGTGGCCGTCGTGGGTCTTCTTGCCGCCCTCGCCCTGCCCCACTACCGCCGCGCCATGGCCACAGCTCAAGCCTCCAGCAGCATCCTGGAAACGGTGGCCTTCGCTGAACAGTGCGCCACGGCGCACAAGTCAGGGCTGCACGTGGTGGTGGCCCAGCCCGGCGGCGGGCCCACCCGCAACTGCAACGGCACCGCCGCCCGCCTGATCAACAGCCGCTCCTGGTCCGGGGATGCGGCCGGTGTGCTCTGCCTGGGCCAGGTGGCTCAGGTCAACCACCGCCAGGCCACGTTGCGGGTGGCCGTGAACGGCACGATCACCTGCGCCTTCCTCCCCTGAGACTCGCGGGTTCCGCTCAGAGCAGATTGGCGGCCAGCTCGGCCAGTTCGGAGCGTTCCCCCCGCATCAGGGTGATGTGTCCGGAAAGCTGCTGGCCCTTGAATCGTTCCACCAGCCAGGTGAGCCCGTTGCTCTCGGCATCCACATAGGGATTGTCGATCTGGTAAGGGTCACCGGTGAGCACGATCTTGGTGCCTTCTCCCACCCGGGTCACGATGGTCTTGACCTCATGGGGGGTGAGGTTCTGGGCTTCGTCCACCACCATGAACTGGCGCGGGATCGAGCGGCCGCGGATGTAGCTGATCGCCTCCACTTCCAGCAGGCCCATGCCCTTGAGGTCGCTCCAGTTGCTGCGGGGTGGGCGATGTCCCCCCCGGACGGGCTGGCCCTCGTCGCCGCCCAGCAGGAAGTCGAGATTGTCAACGATCGGCTGCATCCAGGGGGCCATCTTCTCCTCGAGATCCCCGGGCAGGAAGCCCATCTCCTTGCCCAGGGAGATCACCGGGCGGGTCACCAGCAGCCGTTCGTAGAGGTGCTCGTCGGCTACCTGGTGCAGACCCGCCGCCAGGGCGAGAAGGGTCTTGCCGGTGCCGGCTTTGCCCACCAGGGTCACCAGGGCCACCGCCGGATCGAGCAGCAGATCGAGGGCGAAGGACTGCTCCCGGTTGCGGGGCTGGATGCGCCCCATCTTGGCCTTGGCTGACTTCTGCAGCGGCTGCAGGGTGTCGGTGCGGCGGTTGTAGCGGGCCAGCAGGGTGTGGGCCGGCTGGGCCAGGTCCACCAGGGTGACCCCCTCGTTCGCCTGCAGCGGCGCGACGTCCATGGGCTGCGCGGGGATGGCGGCGACGGGCAACCCCTCGCCCAGCTTCAGCTGGTCCATCAGTTCGGCGCCCATCCAGCGCTCGCAGAACCCCGGGTAGAGATCCGCCATGTCCACCTTGTCGGTGGTGTAGTCCTGGGCGATCAGGCCCACCGCATCGGCCTTGATGCGCAGGTTGGTGTCCTTGGTGACAAGCACCACCGGCGGCTGGCTGCCCACCACCTCCTGCAGGCGCTGCTCCAGGGCCACCGCCAGGATGTTGTTGTCGCCGTTGCCCGCCTTCAGCTCGGGGGGCAGCTGGCGCAGGGTCTCGCTGCGGCAGAACACCACCTTCAGGGTGCCGCCGCTGGCGCCGTCGATGGGCACGCCATCGGCCAGGTTGCCCTTCTCGCGCAGCTGGTCAAGCAGCCGCGAGACCTGACGGGCGTTGCGCCCCTTCTCGGAGGGGTCCCGCTTGAAGCGGTCGATCTCCTCGACCACCTCGATCGGGATCACCACCTGGTTGTCCTCGAACCGGTTCAGGGCCTGGGGGTCATGCAGCAACACGTTGGTGTCGAGCACGAAGGTCTTGCGCATGCCTGTGATCTGCCGGTTCCATGGGGCCGAAGCTAGGTCCGCGGGCGCATCTACGCTCCGGCCGGACATTCCCTGACGTATCGGCTTGCCGTTCCCCGTTTCCTTCCTGCTGGTTCTGCTGCTGCTCCTCGGCCTGGGGCTGGTGGTGCTTGAACTGCGCCACCGCCTCCGGCCCGCCTCCCCGCTGCAGCTGCTGCCGGGGGCCTTCCAGGTGCGACGCCGGGCCCAGGGCCTGGAGATCACCGGCGAGGTCCGGATCCGCAACCCCCACCCCCGCATGGAGGTGATGGTGCCCGAGATCACGCTGGTGCCCACCCTGCTGGGCCGCAGTGACGTCAGCCAGGTGCGCCATGAGCTGCGCATCACGCCGATGCACCCCGATGAGGAGGCCCGTCCCGACGGCTACTGGGCTGCCTACATCGTCAAGGGCCGCAAGACCACCGCCGCCCACATCCGCCTCAACCTCACCGCGCCCGGAGGCCTGGACCTGGAGAGCGTGCTCGACACCCTCTGGATGGACATCCACTGGGTGAACTACGGGCCCTTCGGCCGGTTGCAGCGGCGCCAGGGGATCCTGCTGCCGCTGCAGAAGCCGGAACCGGGCGACCCGGCCGCCCCGGGCTGGCGCGAGGGGGAGCGCTGCCGGGTGCTGCCGGTGCGCACCCACCTGCTCGGTGTGCTCGACGATCCGCTGGAGGTGCTGCAGCGCTACACCGACGGGCTGCTGCAGCCTGGTGACGTGCTCACCATCGGCGAGACGCCCCTGGCGGTGATTCAGGGGCGCTACCACCACCCTTCCACGGTGGAGCCCTCCTTCCTGGCCCGCCTGCTCTGCCGGGTGTTCCATCCCACCAGCTCCCTGGCCACGGCCTGCGGCCTCCAGACCCTGATCGACGTGTCCGGGCCGGCGCGGGTGCTCGGTGCGTGGGTGGTGGGAACCGCCCTGAAGCTGGTGGGCAGCAAGGGCTGGTTCTATCGGCTCGCCGGCGAGCAGGCGCGCCTGATCGACGACATCACCGGCACCACGCCCCCCTACGACCAGACGATCGTGCTCGGTCCGGACCAGCCGGCCGCCTGGTGCGAGCAGATGGCGGCGGTCCTCGGGGTGGCGGTGGCGGTGGTGGACGTCAACGACCTGGGGCGGGTGAAGGTGCTGGCCGCCAGCGGCGGCACCGATGAAGCCCTGCTGATGCGGGCCCTGCGCCCCAATCCCGCCGGCAACGCCAACGAGCGCACGCCTCTGGTGCTGGTGCGTCCCACGTAGAATTCTGAAACGACGTTGCCAGCACCCGCCACGTCGCCTCCGCTTCGCCCACGCCCCTTCTCCACCGTCGTCTGCCGTGCCAGTGCCTGCCGTGCCAGTGCCTGCCCAGGGCAGAACCTCCCCCACCTGGACGGTGGAGCCGCTGCAGGGATGGCACCTGCCCCTGCTTGATGATCCCGCCTTCCTGCCGCTGCAGCCCCTGCTGCAGCGCTCCCTGCTGCTGGCCCTGCCCGAGCAGCTGCTGACGGCGGTGACCAGCCGCCGCCCGGTGGCCGCCCAGGTGCTGGTGGCGCTGCAGCGCCAGGGGCTCACCCGCCAGCAGGCCCTGGGGCTGATCGTCTGCCGCCGGCTCAACCGCAGCGGCACCTGCTGGCAGGTGCAGCACCTGCGCCTGGCCCTGGCCGCCACGGAGGGGGCCCCCCTGGCCGGGGATCTGCTGCGCCAGGCCATCGGCCGGGTGAAGGGCGCCGCCAGCTGGATCGCCACCGCCTCCAGCCTCGACACCCCCCGGCTGGCGACCCTGCGGGAGCAGGGTTTCCAGCCCCAGCGCACCGATCGCCTCTGGCGCTGGCAGCTCCCGGCCGACCGGGCGGCCCCCGCCGCTCCGGCCGATCTGCAGCTGCGCCCGCTCAACCGCCGCACCGCACCCCTGCTGTGGCACCTGGAGCAGGCCACCTGCCCGGCCCACCTGCGCCAGCTGCAGGACCGCCGCATCGAGGACCTGCTCGACCAGAGCCGCAGCCAGGGCTGGATGCTGGTGGATGCCGTCCGCAACGAGGCCGTGGCCGGCGTCCGCCTGCTCGATGAGCATCCCGGTGGCGGCCAAGCCGTGGAGCTGAGTGTCCACCCCGGCTGGGGCCACCTGCTCGGCAACGCGGCCGAGTCGTTGCTGCACCGCATCGGCCGCGGTGGCGGCAGCCTCTGGTTGCGCTGCGAAGTGAGCGATGGCGACCGCCAGCGCTGGCTTCAGGCCCTCGGGGCCGAGGCCCACGGCGAGGAGGTGCTGATGGCCCGCAGCGTCTGGCGCCGCCAGGAGGGCCAGCCGGCCAAGCGGGCCGCGCGCCGCATCGAAGCGGTGCTGGAGCAGCTGCAGCCCCGGCGGCGGCCCATGCCCACCCCCACCGGCCCCCTTGGCAGCGTGCCCACCGCGCCCCTGGTCCTGCGCTGAATGGCGCCGCCCCGGCCGCGGTCGGTGCTGGCCCTCGATGTGGGGCGCCGCCGCATCGGGCTGGCCGGCTGTGATCCCCTGGGCGTCACGGTGACGCCTCTGCCTGCGTTGGCCCGGGGGGAGTTCCAGACCGACCTGGGACGGCTGCTGGAGTTGGTGCGCCAGCGGCGGGTGGCGGCGCTGGTGGTGGGCCTGCCCCTCGATGCCGGGCAGCGTCCCACCCCCCAGGGGGTCCACTGCCGCCGCTATGGCCTGCGGCTGGCGCGGGCCCTGGCGGCCCTCGGCCAGCCCCTTCCCCTGGCCTGGGTGGATGAGCACGCCAGCAGCTGGGCGGCCGGCGAGCGCTTCGGCCTGCATGGCGACCGCAGCGGCCGTCTCGACAGCGCGGCGGCGGTGCTGCTGCTGGAGCAGTGGCTGCGGGAGGGGCCCGAACCACTCGATTCGGCCGCCTTCACGGCCGCGTTCACGGCCGATCCGGTCGCCCCGGCGGCCATCGCCGTGGGCAGTCGGGCCGACGCTGATTCATTCTGAGTGCACCCGCTTCCCCTTGATGGCCTCCGAACCCCCTGCGATGACGGGCTCCGGCGATGTGCCCACCGTGCAGGTGCGGGACGGCAGCGGCCGCCAGCTGCTGTGCTTCCTGGAGCAGCTGATCCCCCTCGATGGCCACGACTACGCCCTGCTGACGCCGGTGGACACCCCGGTGTGCCTGTTCCGCCTGCGGGAGGACGACGACCCCGAACTGATCGAGACCCTCGATGCCACCGAACCGGTGCTGTCGGTGGCGGATGTGGTGCTCCAGGAGCACGATCTCACCCTGGTGCGTTCCGCCGTCACCCTCACCGTCAGCGGAGAGCTGGAGGAGCCCGATCCCGACGACCTCGAGGACGAGGAGGGCGATGATGACAGCGAGACCTACGAGCTGCTCGTGAGCTTCATGGCCGGCGATGAGGAGTACGGCCTCTACATCCCCCTGGACCCCTTCTTCGTGGTGGCCCGCATGGACGGCGCCGATGCGGTGATGGTGGAGGGCGAGGAGTTCGAGCGGGTCCAGCCCCGCATCGAGGCTGAGCTCGACGAACGGGAGAGCGACGACTGATGCTGCGCGACCTGCTCACGCCCGACTGGCTGCCGGGAACCTCCCTGGCGCACCTGCCCCTGCAGGAGCTGGTCGACCGTGGCATTCGCGCCCTCGTCCTCGACGTCGACCGCACCCTGCTGCCCCGCCGCCAGGCCACCATGCCCCTGCAGGCCGAGATGTGGCTGCGCCACGCCCGTGAGCGCATGCCCCTGCACCTGCTCAGCAACAACCCCTCCCGCCGCCGCATCGGGGCGGTGGCCGACACCATGGGCCTTCCCTACACCACCTCGGCGGGCAAGCCGCGGCGTGCGGCTCTGCGCAAGGTGCTGCAGGACCTCGCCCTGCCCCCGGCCGAGGTGGCCCTGGTGGGCGACCGGCTGTTCACCGACGTGCTGGTGGGCAACCGCATGGGCCTGTTCACGGTGCTGGTGAAGCCGATCGATCCCGACGGTGAACCCTGCCGCCAGGACCGGCTCCAGAACCTGGAGCTGCGCATGGCCCGCTGGGTGGGCTCGGTCCCCGGCTGATGGCGACCTCCGGCACACCCGCCGCCGGCGGTCTGCGGCGTGTGATCAAGGTGGGCACCAGCCTGCTGCGGGGTACCCCCGAGCGGCCCACGGCGGCGGTGATCGCCGATCTGGCCGCCAGCTTCGGCCGCCAGCAGCGCCGGGGCGATCGCCTGGCCCTGGTGACCAGCGGGGCTGTGGGGCTGGGCTGCGAGGCGCTCCGCTTCAGCCGGCGCCCCACCGAGGTGGTGGCCCTGCAGGCGGCCGCCGCCGTCGGTCAGGGCCGGCTGATGGGTCTGTACCAGGAGGCCTTCGCCGTGCGGGGGATGGCGGTGGCCCAGGTGCTGCTCACCCGCAGCGATCTGGCCTCCCGGCGCCGCTACCAGAACGCCTGCCGCACCCTGGAGCAGCTGCTGGAGTGGGGGGTGCTGCCGGTGGTGAACGAGAACGACACCCTGGCCACCGACGAACTGCGCTTCGGCGACAACGACACCCTCTCGGCCCTGGTGGCGGTGGCGATCGGCGCCGATGAACTGGTGCTGCTCACCGATGTCGACCGGCTCTATTCCGGCAACCCCCGCACCGATGCCGATGCCAGCCCGATCGAGGAAGTGCGCGACCTGGCCGAACTGGAGCGCCTCAGCCACGTGGCCGAAGGTGGTGGGCAGTGGGGCACCGGCGGCATGACCACCAAGCTGGCGGCGGCCCGCATCGCCACTTCCAGCGGCATCCGGGTGCGCCTGGCCGATGGCCGCGATCCGGCGGTGCTCGATGCCCTGTTCGCCGGCGAGAAGGTGGGCACCGTGTTCCAGCCCAGCGCCACCCCCCTGGCTGACCGCAAGAGCTGGCTGGCCCATGCCCTGCTGGTGAAGGGCAGCGTGCGGGTGGACGCGGGCGCCGAGCGGGCCCTGCTGCAGCAGGGGGCCTCCCTGCTGGCGGTGGGCATCCGTGCGGTGGAGGGCCACTTCTCCCGGCGTGACGCCGTGCGGGTGCTGGCCAGCGATGGCCGTGAACTGGGGCGGGGCTTGAGCACCCTGAGCAGCGAGGAGCTGCGTCGGATCATGGGCCTCAGCAGCGAAGAGGTGCGCCGCCGGCTGGGGCCGGTGGGGGATGCGGTGGTGCACCGCGACCAGCTGGTGCTCACCGGCCCGCCCACCTGAGCCCGCCGCTGCGCACTCGGTGTCTGGCGGGCGTGGCCCCTCAGCGGGGCCCCGGGCGCAAGAATTCGATCAGCTGTTCAGCCAGGCGTTGCAGGGGGTGGCCGCCGGCCGCCACCGTTCGGTAGCAGTCCTGCTGCAACAGGCCGGCCTGGGAGAGCAGGCTGACCTCGGGGCTGGGGACGGACGGCCTGTAGCGCAAGAGCCAGATCCGGTCGAAGTCGTCGTCGTCAATCCGGGGCATCTGCGTCCAGCCCAGGCCGCGCGCCAGCAGCGGCAGGCGCCGATGCTCCCAGGCCACCACCAGCACACCGCCGCTCAGCTCGGGATCGGCGAGCAACTGGCGGCCGATCTGCTCGGAGCGTTGGTCGGCCTCGGCATACAGACGAATGTTGACCCCTGTGGCCACGGCCAGGGGAACCAAGGTCTGATAGCTGCGGGCGTTCTTGCCGGTGGCGTGATCAAAGCCGTAACTGGCCAGATGCAACCGTCTCTGCGGCACAAGGCAGGCGGGCAAGAGGTGACTCAGGCGCAGGGCCTGCAGAAGTCCCGTCTCCGAGAGGTTGAAGTTGTCCCCACCCTCCACGGGGACATCCTTGTGCCCATGGCGGACCAGCACCACAAGCTCAGGAACGGCCTCCGCCGCCGGGGGCAGCAAGGTGGCAGCGGCCAGTCCGGCATGCAACGCCAGCCGCATCGCCGCTGAGGTCACAGCGCCGTCCATCAATCGCTCAGCAGGGGGAGCCCGGCCGGAGGCGGCACCAGCAAACGGCTGCGCTCTCCGGCCACCTGCTGCTTGAACGTGCGCCACTGGGGGGAGGCGATCACCTCCTGGCTGATCGCCTCGGCGAGGCGCTGGCTGGCCAGCACGTCACTGGGGTAGTGCAGGGCGCAGTAGGCGCGCACGTAGCCCCCCTGAAGGCCCACCGGCAGCAGCCGCTCCCGGCGTTCCGGCAGCAGGTCGGCCAGCAGCAGGGACGCGGTGGCAAACCAGGTGGCGTGGCCGCTGGGGAATGACCATGAGCTCTCCAGGGGCAGACAGGGCTTCAGATCGGGGTGGCTCACGAAGGGGCGTGGCCGCGCCACCGCATCCTTGAGCTGATCCTTGAGCCCATCGGCCCGCGCCAGAAAAGCCGGCAGGCCCGCGTAGAGGAGGGGCGAGGTCCGGGCCAGGTCGGCGCCCACGGCGGCATCGAAGACGCTGAGATTGCGGTTCAGGAAGCGCCAGCTGTGCACGATCCCCGCCGGCGTGCGGCTGCGCTGGTTCCAGCGCAGGATGGCCAGATCATCGAGTTCCTGCCGGCTGCCGGGGGCCGGTGGCTTGCCGATCACGGCGCGGTAGGCGGCCGGCTGGAGCACCAGGCCCGCCGCCGGATCCGCCGACTGGGCGAGCGCCGGACCTGCCAGCGCCAGGGAGCCCGGCAGCAGGGCGGTCTGCAGCAGCAGCAGGCCTGACAGCCAATGGCCCTGGCGCAGGGTGTGCATGGCTCCGGTTCCGGCGGTGGGGTGGCAGCACCGTAGGGGTGCTCCGCAAGTCAGAACCGTTCGTCGCCGATGGCGGGCAGCACCAGCTCGCGCACGAAGGACGTCGGGGACAGCTGCAGCAGGGCCGAAACGATCCTGATCACGTCATGCAGCGGAATCTGCCGGCCGTTATCGCGCCCGGCGGCCTCATCGGGCGGCACCTCCAGGCCGTCGTCGGTGTTCAGGTAGCCCAGCTGCAGGCAGGTCACCGCCAGCCGTTGCTCCCGGAAGCTCTCCCGCAGGGCATCGGCGATGCCGGTGAGGGCGAACTTCGAGGCGCCGAAGGTCACTTCCGGCTGCCCGCTCTGGCGCAGGCCGGAGGTGGAGCCGGTGAGGATGAGCTGGGGCCTGGGGGAGCCGAGCAGCCGCGGAATCAGCCTCCGGAGCAGCATCAGAGCACCGGTGATGTTGATGGCCACCAGGGTGGCGATGCTCTCGTCGGGATCCTCCAGGAAGTTGTACGCCCCGCTGAAGGCGTTCGCTTCCCAGACACCGAGGTTGTAGATCAGCACATCCAGCTGGGCGGGCGCCTGCTGCTCGATCCACCGGGCCGCCGGCAGCGGCTCCGCCAGATCCGCCTCGATCCAGGCGAGCTCGACGCCTTCGGGCAGTGTCAGGCCATCGGGCCGTCGCCGCGAGACGCCGATCACCGTGTCACCGGCGCTGCCCAGACCCTCGACAAAGGCACGGCCAAGCCCGCGGCTGGCCCCGACCACCATCAGCTTCATGGACCCGCTCCCGCAGGGGCGATGTCGAAGTGCAGCACATCCTCCCGGACACCGAGCCTGGAGTAGAGGGCGACGGCGGCTCCATCGTCGCGATGGGCCTGGACGAAGATCCCGTCAAAGGCGCGCTCGGCAGCCAGCGTCTTGAGGCACTCGATCAACGCCGTGGCCACTCCCTGCCGCCGGTGATCGTGAGCCACGGCGAGGTCGTAGAGGTAGAACTCGCGACAGGCCTGCCCGTACTTCGGCAGCACGTAGCCCGTCAGTCCACCCACCACCCGGGTCCCGATCTTGGCGACGATCGCCAGGAACATCTCGCCGCTCAGCAGATCGCGCAGATACGCATCCGAAGGCTGCCGCTCGAGGTATCTCTCCGGATCGTCGAAGGCGTCGGCAAACACCGCCAGCAGGGAGCGCAGGGTGCCCACGTCGGCGGGTCCGAGGACGCGAACGGAGGGCTGAATCGTCATGGGCAGAGGTGATCCACAACATCTGGCCAGTGTGGTCGTGATCGGGGGGCGGGCAGGATGCGGCCCAACGTCCACCCCATCGCTCTGCACCAGCACCAGCACCAGCCAGAGACCGGGGAACCGTCCATGCTGGACCCCGTACCCCGGAGGCGGGAAGACTTTGGTGATGGGTGCCCGACGGATTCCGCACACCTCTGGCGTCACGCGGGAGCCTCCCCGTTGGCCCATGACGCGGTCAGCTCGTACCTCGTTGGCCCTGTTCCGTTGGGTCATCGGCCTCGCCATGCTCCTGCTGGCCGAGGGGCCGCTGGCTGCTGCCGTCGATCACCAAGGCCAGTCACCACGGCCACGGCAGCAGGGGTGGCTCGCCCAGCCGTTGGGCGAGCGCTACCCCCAGATCCCAGCGCAAGTGTGGGAGTGGATTGACCAGGCCAACGCCCTCGAAGCCAAGGGCGACTACGCAAAGGCGGCGATGGCATGGGAACAGGTGCTGGCCTGGCGTGAGAAGGCGCAGGGGCCCGACCATCCCGATACCGCCACCAGCCTCAACAACCTCGGGCTGCTGTACATCAAGGAGAGCGCTTTTTCCAAGGCAGAGCCCCTGCTTGTTCGTGCCCTGGCGATCAGAACCAGGATCCTCGGGCCGGACCATCCCTTCACCGCCCTCAGCATCAACAACCTCGCCTGGTTGTATTTCCAGCAGAACGACAACGCCAAGGCCGAACCGCTCTACCTGCGAGCCATTGCCATCGCCGAGAAGGCTCTGGGGCCTGACCATCCGGGGCTCGCCCTCGGCTTCGACAACCTAGGATTGCTTTACACCAGTCAGGCCAAGTATGCGAAAGCGGAACCCTTCTATCTGCGCGGTCTGAGGATCAGAGAGAAGGCTCTGGGTCCTGATCATCTTGACACCTCGACAAGTCTCATCAGTCTTGGGCTCCATTACAGCAAGCTGAACCTCTATCGGAAGGCCGAACCCCTCCTTCTTCGTGCTCTGGCTATCAGGGAGAAAACGCTTGATGCTGATCACCCTGATGTCGCCGTTGCTCTGGTCACTCTTGGTCTGCTGTATAGCGATATGGGCGCTTATTCCAAGGCCGAACCTCTCTATGTGCGCGCCCTTGCAATGATGGAGAAGCGGCGAGGGCCTGACCATCAGGAAACCGCTCTCAGCCTCAATAATCTGGCAACGCTCTACATCAACCAGGGCCGCTATGCCGAGGCGGAGCCCCTGCTGCGCCGCACCCTGGCCATCAAGCAGATGGCGCTGGGTGACGATCACCCCGACACCGCCACCAGCCTCAACAATCTGGCGGCGCTCCAGGAGAACCAGGGTGCCTTCGGCAAGGCCGAACCCCTCTATCTGCGCGCCCTGGCGATCAACGAAAAGGTGTTGGGTCCTGACCACCCCGCCACGGCCACCAGCCTGGGTAACCTGGCGCTGCTCTATCGGAATCAGGGTGCCTTCGCGAAGGCGGAGCCCCTGCTGCGGCGTGCCCTGGCGATCCGGGAGAGGGCGCTCGGTTCCGGCCACGCCGACACCGCCGCCAGCCTCAACAACCTCGCCATGCTGCTCAGCGATCAGGGCGCCTACGCACGCGCCGAACCGCTGCTGCGCCGCGCCCTGGCCATCCAGGAGAAGATGCTGGGACCCGCCCACCCCGTCACCGCCACGGGCCTCAACAACCTGGCGGTGCTGGTCGACCAGCAGGGGGCCGCCGAAAGGGCCGAGCCGCTGCACCGACGCGCCCTGGCGATCCGGGAGAAGGCCCTGGGGCCCGACCATCCCGATACCGCCGGCAGCCTCAACAACCTGGCGGATCTCCACCGCCTCCATGGCGCCCACGCCAAGGCGGAACCCCTCTTCCTGCGTGCCCTGGCGATCTACGAGACCGCCCTGGGGCCCGATCACCCCACCACCGCCCTCAGCGTCAACAATCTGGCCAAGGGGTACCTGAGCCAGGGGGCTGAGGCCAGGGCCGAGCCCCTGCTGCGCCGCGGCATCGGCAGCCAGTCCCTGTTCCTGCAGCGGGAGGCCCCGCTGCTGCCCCAGGCCCGGCGGCAGGAGCAGATCAAGGCCCTGGGCAGCGTCTGGGAGATCCCCTTTTCCCTAGTGACTACAACGCCGGCAGGCGCCTCCCTGGCCCTGTTCACCCGCTTGAACCGCCACGGGCTTCTGCAGGACATCGAACGGCGCCAGGCCGAGCTGGGCCGTGGCTCCCCTGCCCAGCAGATCCTGGTGAGCCAGCTCACGGCCCTGACGGCCCGGCTGGCCGATGTGAATCTCAGCGAGCCGCAGCGTCAGGCGCTGCAGCAGACGCGTGAGCGGCTGGAGCAGGAGCTCTACCGCCAGCTGCCGGCCCTGACCCCGCGGCTGGTGGACGCCGCCCAGGTGGCCGCCGCCCTGCCGGCGGATGGGGTGCTGATCGAATTCCAGCGTTTCCGCCCCTACGACGCGCGACAACCGGAGGCCAGGAGCTGGGGGGAGGCGCGCTATCTGGCGATGCTGCTGTTCCCCGATGGGACGACCCGTGCGGTGGACCTCGGCCCGGCGGCGGCCACCGATCCCCTGATCCAGCGGGCCCTGGCCGAAAGCCTGGCCCGCAACCGCCCCGCCGGACCGTTCTGGGCCCAGGTCAGCCAGAAGGTGCTGGGGCCCCTGCTGCCGCAGCTGCAGGGGCGCCGGCGGTGGTTCGTCTCCCCCGATGGCGAGCTGAGCCGCATCCCTTTCACTGCTCTGCCGGCTCCCACCGAGGGCCCGAGCGGGGCTGAGTCCGAGTCCGCTCCCACCCTGGGCCAGCAGGTGCAGCTGCGGATTCTCACCAGCGGCCGTGACCTGCTGCGACTGCACAGCCCCGGGGCTGGAGGTCAGCGTGCCCTGGTGCTGGCCGCCCCGGATTTCGGCGGCCCGGGCCCGTGGCAACCCCTGCCCGCGACGGCCGCCGAGGGGAGTTGGATCGCCGAACGGCTCGGTGCTGCCCTTTACCAGGGAGCCGCCGCCACCACCGCCGTGCTGCAGCAGGCACGCGGCCCCAGGGTGTTGCACATCGCCAGCCACGGGTTCTTCACCACGGGCAGCGGCGACCCGCTGCTGAACAGCGGCATCGTGCTGGCGGGCGCCAACCGCCGCCGCCCGGCCGACGACGACGGCTTTCTCACCGCCAGGGAGGCGGCCCAGCTGCAGCTCGATGGCACCGAGCTGGTGGTGCTCTCCGCCTGCGACACCGCCTCGGGAACCCTTCAGACCGGTGAAGGCGTTTACGGCCTGCAGCGGGCCCTCACCGTGGCCGGAACCCGCTCCACCCTGCTGTCGCTGTGGAAGGTGGATGATGCCGCCACGGCGGCGTTCATGCAGCGCTATGTCGCCCTGCTCAAGCGGGGAATGGGTCGCATGGAGGCGTTGACGACGGTCCAGCAGGAGTTCCGCAGCGATCCGCCGGAGCCCGACTGGGCCGACCATAAATTCTGGGCCGCCTGGCAGCTCACCGGTGATGGCGGTCCGATCCCCGGTTTGTGAGCCGGGCGCTGCACACCAGGCAGACTGAACGTCGGCCCTGTGTCGGTGTTGCGAACCCATGCGAAATCACCGGGGGTCTGCGGCACTGGGGGCTCTGTTGTTCGCCGCTTCGCTGCCCCTGCCGATGGCTCCGGTGGCCGGTGCCTCTGAAGACAACGCCGCTGCCCTGGACAGCCTGGTGGGGGCCATCGCCGCCCAGCTCCGCCGGAGCTGGATCGCGGATCCAGGCACCGCCTCACTGCCCTGGCCGGCCATCGACGTGCTGACCGCCGGCCAGACGCCAGGTCAGGCCTGCCCGGGGGGCAGCGTGGCGGAGCCGGCGGCAGGGGCCGTCCAGAGCCCGGCCCTCTACTGCGCTGCCAGCGGCAGGGTGCTGCTGGATCGCAGCCGGCTGGCGAAGGCGGCCAGCCGCCATGGCGACTGGGGCGTGGCTTACTGGCTCGGGGTCGGCCTTGGCCAGGCCATCCTTGGCCAGCGGGGTGCCCGGCTCCAGCCAGCCGCCGCCACCAACCTCCAGGCCAACTGCCTGGCGGGGGTGCTGATCGGTGGCACCACCCTGCAACCCAGGCCGCAGGACCCAGCAAAACCGAACCAGCTCGTGGCCCCGGCCAACGGCGCCTATGCCACGGCTGCGGCCGAGCAGATGGGAACCCGCAGCCAGCGCTCCTATGCCTGGCTCACCGGCCTGGGGATGACGGACCTGGGCGGTTGCTCGGATGGGGCGATGGTTGAGCTCGCCACAGACAAGGTGCCCGATCCTGCGCTGCTGAGCGCGCTGGCCACCGGGACGGATCGCGCGGCCTTCAACACGATGGCGGTGATGAACCGGCGCTGCAGGAGGTTGCCCAACTCCCCCTGCCCGAGGCGTGTGCCCACATTCACCGGCCAGAAGTGAGGTACCCCCAGAAGCCGTGAGCAGCGAACCTCCGATCAAGCCCCATGGAGACCATGAGACGCTGCCCCCCAAAGGCATGCCTGGCTCCCGAACCAGGGCGGGATCGTTGCACCTGCCGGCCTGGATCCGTTCGCCATCCCTGCATGAATGGGTCAGGACGCTGGGGATCATCATCGCCGCCTCCTGGGGGATCTATACCTTCGTATGGAAGGAGATCTATGTGCCTTCCCAGGCTCCGGCCAGCATCAGTCTGGAGATCAGCCTGACGCCGATCGCCGCTGACGGACCGGGCACGGGATCGTCGCCCTCGCTGCAACGGGAACTGAAGGTCAGTGCCACCAACGCCAGCAATCGCAGGCTCTACCTGCTCAACAGTTTCTGGGAGTTGTTCCCGATTCGTCGCCAGGGGTGGAATCGAGCCACGTTTCCCGAACGCGCCAAGGGCCCCTTCGATGCCATGCCTGTGGAAAGGGGCGCCGTGCTGCAGCCCTACCCAACGGAGGCGGCGGGAAAACTTTTCGTGGACGATCACATCAATCCAGGCGAAACCATCCATCGCTCCGTGATTGTCTCCCTGCCCGCGGGAGCCTATGCCGCCCAGGTCGATGTGCTGGTTCCCGTCCTGACGCGGGAGCCCCCCAGGGGGAACGGCCTGCTGGGCGGCAGGGTGCTGGAGTGGGGGTATGACAGGAGTGAGGTGATCATTCCCCTGCTCTGTGTGGACAGCAACCCGAACGATTGTCTGCGTCTGGATGATCCGGAGAAGCAGGATCTCCAGATGGATCGCAAGCTGAAGGCCTTTGACCCCAACTACGTCTTGAACGAGCAGAGTGTGCAGGTGGGGCTGTCGGGAGGCTCCTAGGGCAGACGACGGGCTCCACCCATCAGCCCACGCTTGCCATCCGGCCCCAGCAGCCAGAAGCGAATCGCATCGCCGTCCACCTCGAACTCCTCCACGACCTTCAGCCCAGCGATGCCCGGATCCGAGGGGAACAGGACGCGCCAGGTCCGCCGGGAGCCCTCGCAGGTTCCCTCCCAGGCACCGGCGGCGGTGCCTCCCCGTTCCGACACGATCCACACCACGTGATGACGACCGTCGGCCAGCTTGGTGACCACGGCCCGCCCGGGCTTGCTGGGTGCCACGTAGTCCCAGGTGCCGAGCGCCGCCTCACAGGGTGATGCTGCTGGGGCTGCCCAGGACGGCGTTGCACCCAGGGCCAGGGCGATCATCACGGTGAGGATGCGCTTCCGCGGTGTATCGGCTGCAGGGAGCGGGCGGAAGGGATGGGGCACCATGTTGAGACTTCTGGACAGACCGGGAACACTGCCATAGCTTCGGGCCAAGGAGTAGGCCGTCAGAGCGTGTATCCCTTCCCATCGTCCTGTCCGCAGCCGAGAATCAGTCGCTCGAAAACAAGCGCGAAGCCCAGATCGGAGCCCCTGTTCGGTGACATCTGCCGCCTTGTGAAGCCGTCCAGCATTCTCGAGATCGGCAGCTGGATGGGAGCCTCATCGATCGCCTGGGCCGAGGCCGCAAAGGACGTGCAGCCTGACGCTGTCGTCTACTGCGTGGACACCTGGCTGGGCTCTGTTGAGCATTTCCTCAGCAGTTGCGGCGACGAGTGGAACCTGGACAAGCTTTCCCTCAGTGACTACGGACCGACGTTCTTCGATGACTTTCTGAGCAACGTCTGGGACAGTGGCTTCCAGGACAGGATCGTGCCCTTCAGGGCCGCCTCATCCTCCGCCCTGCCGTTCTTTGCCCAGCAGGGACTCACCTTCGATGTGGTCTACGTCGATGGTGCCCATGACACCCACTCCGTGCTCACCGACGTTGCCGGAGCCCTCAAGGTCACGTCGGAACAGGGTCTCGTCTGTGGCGATGACTTCTGCTGGAGTTCCGTCAGAAATGGCCTGCGTTTTCTGTCACTGACGCACCGGAGTCCCCTGCATTTCTATGTCAGAGGGGCAGACTTTGTGGTCCTGACGGGCCCCCGTGTTGACTACGGCCAGAGCCTGGTCCGGCTGGGTTATGTGAGGTGGAGGCCCCTGGATGTTCGTGAGAATCTCTATCGCGCCTATTGCTGGTGCCGGTGGGGCCTTCGGGACCGACTCCGCCCACCGCGCTCCAGTGCCCTCTCCAGCGGAGGCTGAAGCTCAGTCCCGCCACGCACAGCATCACGCCGCCACCTCGGGCTAGAAGGGAGCAACGGCGGAGCCCAAGGGGTGGATCTCGAGCGCTTTCAGAAGCTGTTCACGGCCCCGCTGCTGCCCCTGGGCCGCCAGAGCTTCTCCCTGCTCTGGATCGTGGAGGTGCTGCTGCTGCTGCTGGCGGTGAGCCTGGCGGCGCGCTGGCTGAAGCGGCTGCTGGCAGGCAGGGTGCTGCGCTGGTTCTCCCTGCCGGAGGGGCGGCGCGAGGCGGTGGCCACCCTCCTCTCCATGGGCCTGGCCGCCCTGGGCTATGTGGTGGTGGCCCAGGGGATGGGGCTCGACATCGGCGCCCTCGCCGTGATCTTCGGGGCCCTCGGGGTGGGGATCGGCTTCGGGCTGCAGGAGCTCACCCGCAACCTCACCAGTGGCCTCACCCTGCTGATGGAGGGGAAGCTGAAGGTGGGCGACCAGATCGAGTTCGGCGACACCAGCGGCTTCATCCGGGAGATCTCGATCCGCTCCACCGTGATCCGCACCTTCCAGGGCGCCGAGATCGTGGTGCCCAATTCGGCCATCACTAATGCGCCGGTGAAGAACCTCAGCTACCTGAGCTCCGATGGCCGGGTGGATGTGGAGGTGACGGTGGCCCACGGCAGCGACCCCCTGGCCGTGACCGAGGTGCTGCTGGAGGCGGCCCTCGCCGAACCCTCGGTGCTGGCCGATCCGCCGCCGAAGGTGCTGCTGCACGGCCTCCAGGGCCAGGGGATGGCGTTCGAGCTCTGGGCCTGGACCTCGGCGATCCACGCCAGCCTCAGCCTGCGCAGTTCGCTCAACTACGCGATCGAGCAGGGGCTGCGCCAGCGCCGCATAGAACTGGCCGGGTCCCGCCAGCAGATCCAGCTGCTGTCCTCCCGGCGCAAGGTGGACGAGGACGGAGCGGGCCCGGACTGGAGCCCCCTGCGGGCCTCCCTGCCCGACCATGCCTGCTACAGCGGCATGGATGATCGGCGCCTGCGGGAACTGGTGGGCAGCGGGGCCCGCCGCTCCCTGCCCGCCGGCACGGTGCTGGTCCGCCAGGGTGATGAGGGCCGCTCCTTCCACCTGGTGCTGAGTGGCGCGGTGGATGCGATCCATGAAACGGACCGGGTGAGCCGCAAGCTGTTCACCTTCACCGCCGGGGAATTCTTCGGTGAACTGCCGCTGCTGCTCCAGGTGCCCTACCCCACCACCATGGTGACCGCTGAGGACACGACGCTGTTCGTTGTTCCCAGCGGCAGCTTCCGCGCCCTGCTGGCTTCGCGGCCCGAATTCGCCGACACCGTTGCCCGGGAGGTGGCCCGCCGCAGCGACGTGCTGCGCAGCTACGAGGACTGCCTGCGCCAACGCGGCCTGCTTGAGGACGCCGACATGGGCCACCCCCTGCAGTGGTTCCGCGAGCGGCTGAAGCGGGTGCTGGCCGGACGCCCCGCCATGGCCTCGGTGGAGACGGAGGCGGGCTGAGCGCCGATCCGCCGGCTCAAGGCTGCAACTCGATGGGTCCGGGACGCCAGGTTTTGTTGAACCAGGGCTCCAGCGGACCATAAAGACGCAACAGGGTGAACCAGCCCTTTCCGGGAATCGTCTGGACCCAGTTGTTTTCGAATCGAACGGGGGCCTTTGGGCCAAACCAGACATCCACCGAACCGTCGGGATTGGCTTTGAGGCCCTTGTCCTGGCTGCTGACACTCGGCGCTGTCTGGTCGGTCTGCAGCATGGATCGCGTCTGGGTGTCATAGACGATCACGGACCAGAAATCGGCCACGGGGATGTTGGGAGGCAGGCGCAGCCGATAGGTTTTGCCGCCATCGAGGCGCTCGCCATTGGCATCCAGTGCGGCCCAGGGATACTGGGAGCCTTTGCCGACATTCTTGACTTCCATGGCCGGTGTGACACCGGTGGCGAAGTAGTAGTAGAAAATGGCACCATCCAGGTTGGCAACACCTGGGGACACTTCGAACCTGTAGCCGCCAAAGAACGGCAGGCGCCAGGAGCTGTCCGGGTAGAAGTAGGCTTCAGGCTCGCGAATCCTGAGGGCCAGGGTCCGTGCCGTCACCGCACCGATGTTGGCGGCATCGCTGAGGATCTTTTTCCAGCGTTCGTTGGGGTTGAAGGGTTGGCCTTTGACGATGCCCACCGAGGCGAAGAGGCCCAGTGTGGTCGGGTCGGAGCCGGTGGAAGGTTCCTCCTGAATCACCTGGTTGAGAAGTGCCCAGAAGGAGTAGTCGCCAGGGGCCACGAAGTTGGCCGGCACCCCGGAGGCGTTGGCGAACCTGATCGCCGGTGGGTTGCCGGCAGCGGAGAGCTGGTAGATCCTCAGGTTCGCCTTGACCGACTCCACCCCGGGTTTGGGGGAACCATCCACCAGAAAGGAGCGGAAGAACAACCAGTTGCCGTAGGTCTTTGGCCGGACCACCTGATACCCCTGCGGGATGGGGCCCTGGTAGCCGGGGGGAAGGAACAGGTATTTGCCGCCCGCACCCTTGTCGGCTCCGGTGATGCCGACGTCGACCACCCAGCGATACCAGAAGTCATTGACGGCACCGAGCACCTTGGGGGGGATTTCAACCACCAGGGGGCCCTTCCTGGTGTCGAGCCAGATGAAGCTGTACACGGTGTTGTCGTTGGCCGTGAGCTCCACCGTGCGGGGATCCACCAGGTTCTCCCAGATCACATTGGTGCTGTTCTCGGGGCCGAACTTGCGCAGCGAGTCCCGCATGCCGGCCTGATTCACGATCGGGATCGCCAGCAGGTAGGCCTGCAAGGCCCGGGAGCGATCCAGGTTGTCGTAGATCTTCTCGATGGTGTCGGGCTTCGGAAAGCCATCGATGAGATCCAAGGTGCCGATGGACGTCTCGAGCCGATCCGGCGTGGCCACCCCCGGCGGAATCGGGGTGGCCGTCCTTGAGGGCTGCGCTGAGGCGGAGGTGGCCCATGAGGCAACCAGGGCCGCCAAGGCCATGGCCGTGCGTCGTTGGTGGGACGACCTCATGGCGACGGCTCCTGGCGTTGGGGAGGGCAAGCGAGGAAGGCTATGTCAGTGGCATTGATGGATGGATGGGGCGCAACAGGCCGTAGGAGGAGGGTGGGGAGGACGTTGGGGAGGAGGAAGGTTGGGATGGGCGTTGGTTGCCATCCGACCGTCAGAGTTCAACGAGCAATTGAACGGACTCCAGCTGCTCGGGAGAATCCGGCCTGGCGGCGAACAGCTCCTGCCAGGCCGGGTTCTTGTTTTCCCAGGCCGTTCTGGCGCCGTAGGCCGCCATGTCGTCGTATTCGATGTGGAGAATCAGCGACGTCGTGTCTGGACCCGGCACCGCATTGCGCAACAAACGGACCGCTCTGGGCATCACCGGACTCTCGAATTCCGGGCCGCCCGCCTGCTGCAATTTGGTCATGACGTCGCCGAAGCGGCCGGGACGGATCTTGTAGGTGAAGACGGCAATCACGGACATCTTGATAACGCGGGTGAGCTCCACTGAACGCTAGGGCCCACCCTTTGCCCTGGAACGCCCTAGAGGGCCGCCATGATCGCTGCATCCAGCCCCGTGGTCGGCCGGCCAAGGAGTTGGCTGAGCTGCTTGCCGTCATCAAACAGGGCTCCCTGGGAGGCGCCCGTATCGGAATCGGCCAGCAGACCTGCCAGGGGCTCCGGCAGGCCGGCGCCGATCAGGGCGTTGCGGTAGTCCGCTTCGGGAAGGTTGACGTAGGGGATAGGCTTGCCGATCTGCCCTGAGATCGCAGCGGCGAAGTCGCTCAGGGTGTAGGAGGTGTCGCCGGCGAGTTCGAGCACCTGGCCGGCCGGATCGTTGCTGGTGAGGATGGTGGCGGCGGCTTCGGCGTAATCGGCACGGGCCGCGGAAGCGATGCGCCCCTCACCGGCGCAGCCATAGACCGCCCCCAGCGACAGGGCGGAGGCAACACCTGCCGTGTAGTTCTCGGTGTACCAGCCGTTGCGCAGCAGCACGAACGGCAGGCCGGATTCAAGAATGGCCGCTTCGGTTTCCCTGTGTTCCTGAGCCAGGGCGAGGACCGAGGTATCGGCGTGCAGGACACTGGTGTAGGCCAGCCGTTGGATGCCTGAACGTTTGGCGGCGTCGATGACGGCCTGATGCTGGCGTGTGCGCTGGCCGATCTCGCTGGAGGAGATCAGCAGGAGCCTGTCCGCGCCTTGAAAGGTGGCCTCCAGGCTGGCGGGCTGGTTGTAGTCGGACTGGCGAACCTGCACCCCCAGGGCGGCGATGTCGCTGGCTTTCTCGATGTTGCGGACGGCGGCGACGATGCTGTCAGCGGGCACCCTCCTGAGCAGGACGTCGATGACCAGGCGGCCCAGCTGGCCCGTGGCTCCCGTGATGACGAATTGGGTCATTCCCGTTCGGTGGCGTGGCTTGATGGAACGGAGGCAACCTACGCCTTACAATTTCGTTTCGTAAGTACTTACAGAAAGGTAAGCCTCATGGCAGCTACACAGCCAGAGCCAGAAGCAGCGGCATCCCGGCTCGGCGAGACCATGCGGCGCGGGGAGGTTCTGGCGCCGGAGTGCCCGTCGCGGGAGATCCTCAAGCACGTGACCAGTCGCTGGGGGGTGCTGGCGCTGGTGGCCCTGATGGAGCGAACCCACCGCTTCAGCGAGCTGCGCCGCAGGATCGGGGGGGTCAGCGAGAAGATGCTGGCCCAGACGTTGCAGCAGTTGGAACAGGACGGCTTCATCCGGCGCGTGTCCTATCCGGTGGTGCCACCGCATGTGGAGTATTCGCTCACCCCCCTGGGGGTGGGCATCGGCCGTCAGGTCGAGGCGTTGACCGACTGGATCGAGATCAACCTGCCGGAGATCCTCAAGGCCCAGCAAGCGCCACGGGCAACGCCTTGAGCCCGCGTAGCTCCAGGTTGTCCTGATACTCCAGCGGCTCGCCGGTGAGGCGCAGTTCTGGGCAGCGCCGCAGCAGTGCGGTGAAGGCGATGGTGGCCTCCATCCGGGCCAGGGCCGCGCCCAGGCAGTAGTGGGGGCCATGGCCGAAGGCGAGGTGGACGTCGAACCGGCGTTGCACGTCGAGCCGGTCGGGATCCGGGAACCGGTCCGGGTCGCGATTGGCGGCCGCAAACATCAGGTACACCAGCTGGCCCTTGCGAATCGAGCGGCCGCCGATCGTCAGATCCTCGCCCGCCTCCCGGTACATGAACTGCACCGTGCCGTCGTAGCGGAGGAACTCCTCGACGGCGTTCGGAATCAGCGACGGGTCGTCGCGCAGCAGCTGCAGCTGGTCGGGCTGGCGCAGCAAGGCCAGCAGGCCGTTGCCGATCAGGTGGGTGGTGGTCTCGTGGCCGGCCGCCAGGAACAGATTGGCATTGGCGATCAGCTCCGTCTCGCTGAGCCGATCGCCGTCGATTTCGGCGTGCACCAGCAGGCTCAACAGATCGTCGCTGGGAGTTGCCCGACGCTTGTCGAACTCCGCGCCAAAGAAGTCCGTGAGCTCGTGGGTGCTCTGCAACGCCCGCTGGTACTGCTCGGGGGTCACGGCGGAGGGATCGGTGCCGAAGATGGCGGAGAAGTCGTCCGACCAGCGCTTCAGCTGGTCCAGGTCGCCCGTTTCCAGGCCGAGCAGGCGGGCGATGACCCGGGCCGGCAATGGGAAGGCGAAGTCAGCGATCACATCGAAGCGGCCCTGCTCCGGCAGCTGGTCCAGCAGTTCATCGACGAGCGTCTCGACGGCCGGCCGCAGGTGGTCCACGGCCCGTGGCGTGAACACCTTGGCCACCAGGGCACGGAGCCGATGGTGCCGTTCCGGGTCCGTGATGTTCATCTGGGCCCCGATCACCTCGAAGAGGCGCTGCAGTTGGGGGCACCCGGCGCGCTCACCCATCCCGCCGGCGCGATCGGAGCGCAGCCGTGGGTCCTGGGTGGCGGCCACCACATCGTCGTAGCGGGTCAGTACCCAGGCCCCGAACGGTTCATGCCAGTGGACCGGGTCGGTACGCCGCAACGCGGCGTAGGTCGGGTACGGATCGACCAGCATCGCCGGGCTGAACAGGGTCGTCGTCATGGTTGAGGACACACACGGATGACGGTATCGAGATCTCCCCGATGGTGCCTGGTCAGCCTGGAATCACGCCGAGCTGCTGAAGCATCCCGTAGGTATCCACGATGATCCAGTCTTCCTCAATCTTGCCGTCGGCAAGTCGGTAGATCGCCTGACCGGACACGCAGACGCGCCTGTTGGTTGGTGGAATTCCGTTGAATTCCCCTTGGTGGGTTCCTTCGGCAGACCAGCGCAGAGAGACTCGGTCTGACTCTGCGAACAGATCGTGGATCTGCATGTGAAGGTCGGGAAACGCTGCGACGAGTGTTCCGATGTAGGCCTTGGCGGCCTCGGGCCCATTCGCCAGATGGGGAGCCGATGGATCGTGCATGGTGAAGTTGGCCGAGCAAAGCTCATCGATCACGGCAAAATTGCGACCATTCCATCCTTCAGTGATGAGTCGTCGGACGATGTTCTTGTTTCCCTCTGACATGTGGCTGTACTCCATGAGGTAAGTGGGCAGGTGGTTCTCCGCTTGGTGGATGAACTGTCAACCGCTCAGACGCTTTTCAGTTCGATCTGCATGATGGGCATCACCGGACAATGTCCAGAGTATCCAGATTCTTCGTGAAAATCATGGGGTCTTCACCTTCCCCGTCATAGCCCACAGCAACGGGCACGCCGTGGACCTTGAAATCGGATTCAAGGGGCGAGAATCCCATGCGGCCGTGGCAAAGAAATGCTCATAGGCCTGGTCGGGATCGGTCTGCAGCACGAATCCGATGAGATATCCGACGATCTGACCATGCATCAACGACCGAGATGATCAGTTGCTCGTCGTCCGGCTCTACATGGCGGATGAGAACTTCCTTCATGGATTCCCCCTCAGCGGACAGTACGCGCGACGGCCGAGTTAAGCCACCCGAGCAGGCGTGCATGGCTTGGGTAGTGCATGCCATGGTTGCTCACCTCGCGCCATTCGGTCCCCGCCTGAAGAACAATCGAGCGAGTAGAAAGGTTCCGACGAAACAGTTCGCCACCAGCACAAGGTAGAAGAGGAGGAGGACAAGGAACCAGACAGGGTGGTCTGAGAAGTGGATCGTGCTACTAGCAGGACCAAAATTTCTACTCGGGCTGCTGATCTGCCCCGTCGTAACGAAGCGGTAGAGGCCAAAGACAAGCCCTGCACAAGCAGCTGTGAACACGGGGACAAGAACAATCCTGCCGATCCACATCGCCCATTTCTTGTACGTAGGCATTGGGGCAAGCCTTAGGCGTTCTATCGGATTCATGGTCTTGCCGATTCTACGATGTCTCGATGGTGCTGGTGCAAACAGAAGCCCGGGATCTCGCGTTATGTGGTGTTTGCTTTTCTGCGGATCTTGGCGGTGGCCCAACAGCGGCAGTCCTTGTGGAACCTAACGCCCCAGATCAGAAGCGGGCAGAGATCTCGGCATAGAACCTAGCCCGAACTCCCGCCTTCTGCATCTGGATGTTGGGCAGAGCAGGAGGCAAACCCTGAGTCCTTACTGCAAGTCTGGTGATTGACAAGCCTTAAAGATCTCAAAACTAGCTTTGGTACAGGCATCTGTGAAGATTTCGTAAAAACTCTCAGAGAGAACTTTTGAAATCTTGCCAGATCTGATTCGAGCATATTCTTCTCCAAGATTTGGGAATTCGTCACTCCACAATCCATCTAGGCCCTTATCATTGGCTATCGCCTGCATGAACGCCTCAAAATGATATGCAGTGGTTTTGACAAATCTCTCAAAGGTCTCAGTGCTATGAGACTTGTACCTCTGCTTGAGGCTTTCCAGGCTTTGGTCTCCTGCAGACATTTGAGATTGATCTACCCTGCTTGGTTCTAGGGACATCGACGGCTCGTCTTTATATTGAATATCATCAAGGTTGTGGCCATCTGGCAAGCTGCCTTTGTAACCATCAGGTCCCATCTTAGATAATTCAATATTTAGGAACTCATCCAGGTTATTTGCATACTTCTTGTCTAGTGCGCTGAGCGTAGCCGCAATGCTCTTCTCCTCGTCTGCGCTGGCCCCCGACAGACATGACAAGTATCGAATCAACAAGTCTTCAGGAAGCGAACCTACGGCAGCTGATAGTAGTTTCTGCAGGTCTGTCTGTATGAAAAAGGCAGAAGACAGTGAAGAAAGTACTTGAAGAATCTACTTGTGATTGGCAGGATTGAGGGCCCACTCAGGAATATTCCTCGCAAACTCAATTTGTACCTCTAGAAGCCTTCGCTCATTTTCGGAAAGCCTGTCCTTTAGCTCTTTATCATACTGGGACTCGTCCGCGTCCTGATTGATGCTCATGGGTCTCGAGCAAAACCTTGCTCAACAGTACTATCAATAGCCGCTTCGGCCCAACTTGTTCTTAGGCGTTTTCCGTGAACTACGCCAAAAAGACCAGCCCTTTCCGTGAACCACCCATCCGTTATAGCCTCAAGCGCTGAGAATTCCTCTGGCACCATGCTTGGGTCTGCGTCAAGGGAACCTTAGCCGTGGTTCACGGACCCGGGAAACCATCAAGTCTCCAGCAACATCTTCGACAGATTCGGCAGGCCCGCCCCCTGGTGGTAGCGATCCCGTTGCAGGTCGGTGCAGTGCTCCAGCAGGATCCGCTTCACCCGGTCGGGATAGCCGATGAATTCGGTGCGCACCGACAGGAACCCGGCCAGCAGTCCGGAGATATGGGGCGCCGCCATGCTGGTGCCGGACAGGGCCACATAGAGCTCTTCAAGGCTCTTGCCCTTGTCGCGGCTGGGGGTGCGTTTGGGGTCGCTGCTGCTGCGGCAGGACAGAATCTTCTCTCCCGGGGCCACCACGTCGGGCTTGAGGCGGCCATCGGCGGTGGGGCCCCGCGAGGAGAAGTAGGAGGTGCCGTAGCGGTGGGGCAGGGTCGGATGCACCGACCCCACCGCGATCGCCTCGTCCAGGTTGGCCGGATCGCCGATCGACAGATCAAACGAGCGGGTGGCGCTGAAGCTGTCCACCACGATGTCGCCGCTGCCCTCGTTGCCCGCCGCCAGCACCACCAGCACCCCCTGACGCACCAGCCGCAGCAGGGAGGCGCAGAGGGGTGAATCGCCGCAGCCGAAGCTGGCCGGATCAAACGGCCCCCCCAGGCTCAGGTTCACCCCCTGGATCGCCAGGCGCCGTCCCTCCTGGTTCTGCTTCCAGATGTGGTCGATCGCCTTGATGATCCAGGCGTCGTAGCCGCCGCCGTTGTCGGCCAGCACCTTGTAGCTGACGATCCGGGCCAGGGGGGCCATCGCCAGCATGTCGGGGCCGCCCTCGCCGCCCACCGACAGCAGCCCGCCGGCGATGATCCCCGCCACGTGGGTGCCATGACCGTTGGCATCGTTGCCGCTGCCCTTCTTCACCGGGCCCCTCTCCGTGCAGTCCCATTCGGCGGCGATCGTTCCGTCCTGGGCGAAGGTCGTGGTGTGGAAGTGGGGATGCTGCCGGTCGATGCCGGTGTCCAGCACGGCCCAGGTGATGCCCTGACCGCAGGCGTTGTAGCCCAGCTGGGCGGTGCGGGCCTGCACCGTGTGGATCGAATCGTGCATCAGCGCCTTCTTGCGGCTGTTGCTGAACATCCGATACACCGCCGGCGTGGTGGCGCCGTACTGGCGGCTCATCGCCCCCGCCAGCGTCTCCACCTCGGCCCGGGTCAGGTTCACCGCCACGTAGCGATCCAGCTGATCCTCCAGAAACACCATCTCAGCGGTGATCGGACCCTGCAGCACATTCGCCTGGACCCATTCCAGCACCGACTCCCGCGCCTTCTGCAGCGAATCGCCCCCCTCCGGCGCCGCCGTCGAGCGATCCGCCAGTTCGATCAGCACCGGCACCCGAGCGGTGGCCTCCACATCCAGCGCATCGGCCAGGCTGCGGGCCACCGTCATCGGACTCACGGGCTGGAAGCGGGAGCGGTCCAGCGCCGCCATCACCGTTTCCTGGGTCGACTGGCGCGACAGATAGCGGCTGGCGGAATGGGCCTTGCTGGGCGGCCACACCACCCCCACCACCCGTTCATCGATGATCTTCGGCTTGCCGGTGGCGCTGTATTCGTCGGCCAGGCTCTGGTCGAGACAGACGATGTCGCCGTCCTGGGCGATGTTCACCCAGCGCTTCACACCGCCCGGAATCGGCAGCTTCTTGCCGTGCCACTTCTGCAGCACGTCGGTCACCTGGGGCAACCCCAGCGGTGAGCCGATGGTCACGTACAGATCCACCTCCAGGGCGGCGCCCAGCTCCATCAGCGCCTGGTAGGTCACCATGCTCCCCTGGCTGTGGCCGACCACCACGAAGGGACCGCCGCCGGTGCTGATCCGGTCCTTCACGGTCTGCACCATCCGCTGGCGCTTCGTCGCGTTGAACAGGAAATCGTTCACATCCGCCAGGAACGCCTGGGTGAACATCGCCGTCACCGGGCTCCACAGCCCCTTCGCTTCCACCGAGAGCGTCGCCGGCCCCCCCATCGACGCCCCCCGCTGGGCCGCCGTCTGGGCAGCCGCCTCCAGCTGGGCCGTCAGGGCGTCCACGAAGGCCTGCGATTCCGCCGGCGCGTCGCTGGCCTGGATCGAGGCGGCCAGACGCCCCTCCGCCTCCGGCTGCAGCGTCGCCCGGTCGTCACCGATCGCCCGGGTGGAGAAGCCCGCCGTCTCCGGGTAGCGCTCCCGGTCGACCCAGTAGGCCATGCGGGTGCGTTCCCCCTGGTCGGCGCCGAACAGGGCCCGATCCCACTCCGAGCGCAGCACCCCTTCGGGGGGCATGTTGGAGATCCCGTGGCAGTAGATCACCGTGCGGGCCTGTCCCCGCGAGGCCGGGGCGCTGGCGCTGCCGGCGGCGCTGGCTTTCTTCGGGGCGGTCATGGTGGCGCGTAAGAAGGGAACCCATCCCGGACCTAGCCAGCTCGGACGTCGGCGTACCACGGCCCGCCGCCGCTGTCATCGTTCTTGAGGTCGCCCCCGACCATGACCCTGCTCCTGTCCGTTCTGGCCCTGGTCCTGCTGCTGGATCTGGTGGTGTTGGTGGTGCTGCTGCCCTCGCTGCTGATCCGCCTGCTTCTGGTTCCGTTGTTTCCGCGGGTGGTCTTCTGCGGCCCGGGCCGCCAGAAGACACTGGCCCTCACCATCGACGATGGCCCCAGCCCTGGATCGGAAGCCCTGCTGGCCCTGCTGCGGGAGCTCGAGGTGCCGGCCACCTTCTTCCTGATCGGCACCCACCTGACGTGCGACCAGCGCTTCCCCCGCCGGGCCCTGCAGCAGGGCCATGATCTCGGCAACCACCACTGGCGGGACAAGCCTTCCGCCTGCCTTCCGCCCGCGGTGTTCCAGCAGCAGCTGGCCGACACCGAGCAGGCCATCGCCAGGGCCGCTGCCCCCGCCAGGCTGCGCTGGCGCTGGTTTCGACCCGGGCAGGTCTGGTTTCACCGGGCCATGCTCGACACCCTCGCGGCCCGCTCCTACCGCCTGGTTCTGGGTTCGATCTTTCCCTGGGACAACCTGCGGCCGCCCCTCTGGTTCGTGCGCCTGTTCGTGCGCCTCAATGCCCACCCCGGCGGGATTCTGGTGCTGCACGACACCCCGGACCCGACCGGCCGCACCCTGGAGACCCTGCGCTTCCTCATCCCCGACCTGCGCCGCCGCGGCTACCGCTTCGTGCCCCTCGACGAGCTGCTCGATCCCGCCCCCTGATCCGGCGCCCCCCGGTGGGTGTGGGGCCTACGATCCGGGCCGTCCGCCCCCTGGGGAATGCGCTTCAGCAGCCTGCTCACCCGGATCGGCGCCGTGCAGGACGGCAGCCCGCGGCATCTGGCGGGGGATCCGGAGATCACGGGCGCCGAAGCGCTGGATCGCGCCGGTCCCGGCCAGCTGGCCTTCCTCGAGCCCGGCAACGCCCTGGCGGCCGCCCTCTCCGCCAGCGGCGCCGCCGCCCTGCTGCTGCCCCTCGACGAAGAAATCCAGCAGCTGGCCAGCGAGCGCGGCCTGGCCTGGGTGGCCCTCAAGGATCCCCGGCTCGGCTTCGCCCAGGCCCTCGCCGCCCTGTATCCCCCCACCCCGAAGCCCCCGGGGATCCACCCCAGCGCCGTCGTCGACCCCAGCGCGGCGGTGGCCGCCGATGTCCATGTCGGCGCCCATGGGGTGATCGGCGCCGGCAGCGCCGTGGCCGCCGGCTGCGTGCTCCATCCCGGCGTCGTCCTCTATGAGGACGTGCAGCTGGGTGAGGGCTGCGAGATCCACGCCAATGCCGTGCTCCACCCTGGCAGCCGCCTCGGGGCGGGGTGCGTGGTCCAGTCCCAGGCGGTGATCGGCGCCGAGGGCTTCGGTTTCGTGCCCACCGCTTCGGGCTGGGTGAAGATGCCCCAGACCGGCCGGGTGGTGCTCGAGGACGGCGTCGAGGTGGGCTGCGGCTCCACCATCGATCGCCCCGCCGTCGGTGAGACCCGCATCGGCGCCGGCACCAAGATCGACAACCTGGTCCACGTCGGCCATGGCGTCATCACGGGCAAGGGCTGCGCCCTGGCCGCCCAGGTGGGCATCGCCGGCGGCGCCGTGCTCGGCAACGGCGTGATCCTCGCCGGCCAGGTGGGCGTCGCCAACCGGGCCGTGATCGGCGACCGGGCCATCGCCTCCTCCAAGTCCGGCATCCACGGCGAGATCGCCGCCGGCGAGGTGGTCAGCGGCTACCCCGCCATCCCCAACCGGCTCTGGCTGCGCTGCTCCGCCGTCTTCAACAAGCTGCCCGAGATGGCCCGCACCCTGCGACAGCTGCAGAAGTAGCCTCGCCTGCTGCCCGGCCCCCTTCGCGATGACCAGCTACAGGATCACCCTGCTCGCGGGGGACGGCATCGGTCCGGAGATCACCGCGGTGGCCCGCACCCTGCTGGAGGTGGTGAGCGCCCGCCACGGCTTCAGCCTCGCGTTCGACCCGCAGCCCGTCGGCGGCGCCGCCATCGACGCCACCGGCCTGCCCTTGCCGGAGAGCACCCTGGCCGCCTGCCGCAACTCCGATGCGGTGCTGCTCGCGGCCATCGGTGCCCCCCGCTTCGATGCCCTGCCCCGGGAGCAGCGCCCTGAGAGCGGCCTGCTGGCCCTGCGCTCCGGCCTGGGGCTGTTCGCCAACCTGCGGCCCGTGAAGATCATCCCGGCCCTGGCCGGGGCCAGCAGCCTGCGGCCCGAGGTGATCGAAGGGGTGGATCTGCTGGTGGTGCGCGAACTCATCGGCGGCATCTACTTCGGCACCCCCAAGGGGCGCATCGAGGTGGATGGCGGCGTTCGCGCTTTCAACACCATGGTCTACAGCGACCACGAGGTTGACCGGATCGCCCGGGTGGGCTTTCGCCTGGCGGCGGCCCGCCGGGGCCGGCTCTGCTCGGTCGACAAGGCCAACGTGCTCGATGTGAGCCAGCTGTGGCGCGACCGGGTTGAGGCGATCCACGCCGAGTTCCCCGAGGTCGAGCTGAGCCACATGTACGTCGACAACGCCGCCATGCAGCTGGTGCGCGAGCCGCGCCAGTTCGACGTGCTCCTCACCAGCAACCTCTTCGGCGACATCCTTTCGGATGAGGCCGCCATGCTCACCGGCTCGATCGGCATGCTCCCTTCGGCCTCCCTGGGCTCCGAGGGTCCGGGCCTGTTCGAGCCGGTGCACGGCTCCGCCCCCGACATCGCTGGCCAGGACAAGGCCAACCCCATCGCCATGGTGCTCTCCGCCGCCATGCTGCTGCGGGTGGGTCTGCAGCAGGAGGCCGCCGCTGCCGACCTGGAGACCGCCGTCGACCGGGTGCTGGCCGCCGGCTACCGCACTGGCGACCTGCTCATGGGCGAGGGCTGCACCCGGGTGGGCTGCCAGGCCATGGGCGAGCAGCTGCTGGCGGCCTTGCCGGCCTGAACGCCCCCCTCCGGTGAAGGCCGCAGGGGGCGCGGACCGGCGACCTGCCAAACTCACAGCCTCTGAACCCCCCTGCGTCGATGTCGAAGCGTCACCCGGTCGTGGCTGTCACCGGTTCCTCGGGAGCAGGAACCAGCACCGTCAAACGGGCCTTCGAGCACATCTTCTCCCGCGAGGGCATCATCCCGGCGGTGGTGGAAGGCGACAGCTTCCACCGCTTCGAGCGGGGCCCGATGAAGCAGGCGATGGCCGAGGCCCAGGCCCGCGGTGAGAACTTCTCCCACTTCGGCCCCGAGGCCAACATCTTCGACAAGCTCGAGGAGCTGTTCCGCACCTACAGCGAAACCGGCAGCGGCGACCGTCGCTACTACCTCCACTCGGTGGAGGAGGCGGCCGAGCACAACGCCCGCCTGGGCACCAGCCTGGAGCCCGGCCAGTTCACCCCCTGGGAGCCCATCCCCTCCGGCACCCAGCTCCTTTTCTATGAAGGTCTCCACGGCGGTGTTGTGGGCGACGGCTACGACGTGGCGTCCCTGGTGGACCTGCTGATCGGCGTGGTGCCGATCGCCAACCTGGAGTGGATCCAGAAGATCTCCCGCGACAACGCCGAGCGGGGCTACTCGGCCGAAGCGATCGTGGACACGATCCTGCGCCGCATGCCCGACTACATCAACCACATCTGCCCCCAGTTCAGCCTCACCGACATCAACTTCCAGCGGGTGCCCACGGTGGACACCTCCAACCCGTTCATCTGCCGCAACATCCCGACCCCGGATGAGAGCTTCGTCATCATTCACTTCCGCAAGGGGGCCCGCGAGAAGTGGGGCATCGACTTCTCCTACCTGCTGCGCATGATCAACGGCTCCTTCATGTCCAGCCCCACCAGCATCGTGGTGAATGGCGGCAAGATGGGCTTCGCCATGGAGATCATCCTCACTCCGATCATCCACAAGATGATCGAGGAGCAGAAGAAACTCAGCTGAAGATCGACCGCTTGGTCTTCCTTTCGGCCCTAAGCTCCCCCGAAAGGAATCGGTGAATCCCATCACCGCCCAGCCCCCCACCATCCACCCGTCCGGACCCGGCAACCCCCCATCCGGAAGCCCTTCGTTCCGGATCCGGGGCGGGGAGTCCTCGGCCTCCCCGACCGCCGGAACCCTTCGCCTCGATCGCATCAACAGCGCCGAACTGCTGCGCTGCTCGCGCCGGGTCTACTTCCGTTTCCTCGAGTCCTGCCCCACCGCCCCCGAACCGTTGGGGGTGGTGCTGCTCGGCGCCGGCCCCCAGGGCCGGGTGGTGTTCGAGGTGCCGATCCTCCTGCCGGACGAGCAGTTCGTGCCGATGGAGCTGCTGCGTCCCCGGTCGGCCCGGGGCCGCAATGCCCGCGGGGGATCCAGTCGCCCGCTGCCATGAGTCCCGACGCCCTGCTCGCCCCCACCGCCGCGCTGCCCCTGCTGGCCCCCCTGGTGGCCCTGGTGGGCGCCTGCATCGGCAGCTTTCTCAACGTCGTGGTCTGGCGGCTGCCGCGGGAGGAGTCGCTGGTGTTCCCCGGCAGCCACTGCCCCCGCTGCGGCGCCTCCCTGGCCTGGTTCGAGAACGTGCCGCTGCTCAGCTGGCTGCTGCTGCGCGGCCGCTGCCGCCACTGCCAGGCTCCGATCGCTGTCCGCTACCCGTTGGTGGAGCTGCTCAGCGCCGGCCTCTGGGTGGCCATGCTCTTCGCCCGCCCGGCCGCTATGGGCCCTGACCCGAGCCCCTGGCTGCTGCTGGCGGCCGGCTGGCTGCTGGCCAGCTGGCTGTTGCCCCTGGCCCTGATCGATCTGGACAGCCTCTGGCTGCCGGAACCGCTCTGCCGCTGGGGGGTGCTGCTCGGCCTGGCGGTCACCGCCGGCGTCGGCTTCCCGCAGGGGGCCGAGGTCGGCCGCGCGCTGCTGTTCTCCCACCTGCTGGCGGTGGCCGCCGGCCTGCTGGGCTTCGAGGCCCTCAGCGCCCTGGCCGAGAAGGCCATGGGCCGGCCGGCCCTGGGCCTGGGGGACGCCAAGCTGGCCGCCCTGATGGGCGCCTGGCTCGGACCGCTGGGCCTGGGTCTGGCCGTGAGCCTCTCGGTGCTCGGCGGCGCCCTCATCGGTGGCATCGCCCGCCTCAGCGGCCGTCTGGGCCGCCAGCAGCCCTTCCCCTTCGGCCCCTTCCTCGCCGCCGCCGCCCTGGCGGTCTGGATCGGCGGCCACGGCCCCTGGCTGTGGCTGTGGGGCCTGGGTCTTTAATGGCCACTGGTCTCCGTTCCCCGTCGCCGCCGTCGCCCCATGTCCCTGTTCGACTGGTTCGCCGATCGCCGCAAGAACGCCCCTGCCGTCCGGGCCAGCAAGGGCCCTGAGGCCGACGAGGGGGATGGCCTCTGGAGCAAGTGCGCCGAATGCGGCTTGGTGGTCTACCGCAAGGACCTGATCGCCAACGCCAGCGTCTGCAAGGGCTGCGGCCACCACCACCGCATCGACAGCGCCGAGCGCATCCGCCTGATCGCCGATGAGGGCAGCTTCGAGCCCATCGATGCCGATCTGGCCCCCACCGACCCCCTCGCCTTCAAGGACCGCCGCAGCTACGCCGACCGGCTGCGGGACAGCCAGCGGGCCACGGGCCTGCGGGATGCGGTGGTCACCGGCCTCTGCCGCCTGGAGGGCATGCCCCTGGCCCTGGGGGTGATGGATTTCCGCTTCATGGGCGGCTCCATGGGCTCGGTGGTGGGCGAGAAGCTCACCCGCCTGGTGGAGCTGGCCACCGCCCGGCGCTATCCGCTGCTGATCGTCTGCGCCTCCGGCGGGGCCCGCATGCAGGAGGGGATGCTGAGCCTGGTGCAGATGGCCAAGGTGTCCGGTGCCCTGCAACGCCACCGCAGCGCCGAGCTGCTCTACCTGCCCCTGCTCACCCATCCCACCACCGGTGGGGTCACCGCCAGCTTCGCCATGCTCGGCGACCTGATCCTGGCCGAACCCAAGGCGATGATCGCCTTCGCCGGCCGCCGGGTGATCGAGCAGACCCTGGGCGAGAAGCTGCCCGAGGGTTTCCAGACCGCCGAATACCTCCAGGACCACGGCTTCGTCGACACGATCGTGCCCCGGCCCGAGCTGCGCGGCACCCTGGCCACCCTGCTGCGGTTGCACGGCAGCCTGCGGCCGGCCGTGTCCGTGGTGCCATGAGCGGTGTCATGAGAGGTGGCCGCGCCCCTTTCGCCGCTGGCCTGCTGGCGGTGCTGCTGCTGCTGGGCTGCTGGCTGGTGGCTCCCGCCGCCGCCATCGCGGGCCCGGTCGACTGGCAGGAGGTGGAGGCCGGCCCTGAGGGCCGCCAGTGGTGGGACTCCGGCAGCCTCCGCTTCGATCGCGAGGGGCGCCTTTCTGTGCTGAGCCGCTTCCAGCCCGCCGCCGCCGACGATGCACCCGAAGACGCCCGCCCCCCCGTCGGCCAGCTGTACGTGATGCAGCTCGACTGCGACGAGGAGCTCTACCGCGACACGGCCGTCAACGGTCTGCCCCGCTGGGGTGCCCCCTGGGAAGCCGCCGCCGGCGACAACCTCACGATACGGGTGCTGCATGCCGCCTGCGATGCCGCCCGCCTTGCCCAGGAGAGCGATGCGACGGCCTGAGGCGCCCCTGCGGGTCGCCGTCGCCGGCCTCGGCTTCGGCGAGAAGGTGATCCTGGCGACCCTGCGGGATGCCCCCGGCACCGAGCCGGTGGCCCTCTGGCACCCCCGCCCGGAGCGGGCCGCCGCCGCGGGCCAGGCGGCGGAGCTGCCGGCATTCGACGATTTCGCCGCCCTCCTGGCCGATCCCGCCGTGGAGGCGGTGGTGATCGCCACGCCGCCGGAGCCCCGCTTCGCCCTGGCCCGCGCGGCCCTGGAGGCGGGCAAGCACCTGTTCCTGGAGAAGCCGGTGGCCCTCAACGCCGGCCAGGTGGAGGAGCTGCAGCGCCTCGCCATGGCGCGGGGCCTGGTGGTGGCGGTCGACTTCGAGTACCGGGCCGTGCCCCATGTCCAGCAACTGGCCGCCCTGCTCGAGGCGGGGGTGCTGGGGGATCCCTGGCTGGTGAAGTTCGACTGGCTGATGTCCAGCCGCGCCGATCCGAGTCGCCCCTGGAGCTGGTACTCCCAGGCGGCGGCCGGCGGCGGTGTGCTCGGCGCCCTCGGCACCCACGCCTTCGACACCCTCCACTGGCTGATCGGCCCCAGCCGGGGCCTCACAGCCCGGCTCAGCACCGCCATCGGCGAGCGACCCATCCCCGGCTCCGGAGCCATGGGGGTGGTGGATGCCGAGGACAGCGCCCTGATCCAGCTCGACCTCGAGGACCGGCGCGGCCGCCCCGTGCCCGCCCAGCTCACCCTCTCCTCGGTGGCCCGGGGGGGACGGGGCTACTGGATCGAGCTCTATGGCAGCGAGGCCACCCTGGTGCTGGGTTCGAGCAACCAGGCCGACTACGTCCATGGCATGCAGCTGTGGATGGCCCGCCCCGGCGAGGCCCTGCGGCCCGTGGCGGCCGACCCGGCACTGGCCTACGGCCGCACCTGGGAGGACGGCCGCATCGCGCCGGTGCGCCGGCTGCTGGGCTGGTGGTCCCAGGCGGTGCGGGAGCGGCGGCCGATGCTGCCGGGCCTGTCGGAGGCGGTGGCCAGCCAGCGGTGCTGCGACTGGGCCCGCCAGGGAGCAGGAACCCTGGAGGGCATCCCCTAGACTCCCCGGCAGACCCGGCGGGACGACCCCGCCAGCCGTCCTTCGACCACGGTTCTCCGCAACCGTACCCACCCAAAAACCGCGAGATTTCCCATGGCGCTCGTACCGCTTCGCCTGCTGCTGGATCACGCCGCAGAAAACGGCTACGGCATTCCTGCCTTCAACGTCAACAACCTGGAGCAGGTGCAGTCGATCATGGAGGCTGCCTACGAAACCGACAGCCCGGTGATCCTGCAGGCCTCCCGCGGCGCCCGTCAGTACGCCGGCGAAAGCTTCCTGCGCCACCTGATCCTGGCCGCGGTCGAAACCTATCCCGACATCCCGGTGGTGATGCACCAGGACCACGGCAACAGCCCCGCCACCTGCTACGGCGCCGCCGCCAACGGTTTCACCTCCGTGATGATGGACGGCTCCCTCGAGGCCGACGCCAAGACCCCCGCCAGCTACGACTACAACGTGGCCGTCACCAAGGAAGTGGTGGATGTGGCCCACGCCATCGGCGTGAGCGTGGAAGGCGAACTGGGTTGCCTGGGTTCCCTGGAGACCGGCAAGGGTGAGGCCGAGGACGGCCACGGTTTCGAAGGCTCCCTCGACCACTCCCAGCTGCTCACCGACCCGGCCGAAGCCGCCGACTTCGTCGCCAAGACCAAGGTCGACGCCCTGGCCATCGCCATCGGCACCAGCCACGGCGCCTACAAGTTCACCCGCAAGCCCACCGGCGAAGTGCTGGCCATCTCCCGGATCGCCGAGATCCACAAGGCCATCCCCAACACCCACCTGGTGATGCACGGCTCCAGCTCCGTTCCCCAGGAATGGCTGGACATGATCAACAAGTACGGCGGCGCCATCCCCGAGACCTACGGCGTTCCCGTCGAGGAGATTCAGGAAGGCATCCGCAACGGCGTGCGCAAGGTCAACATCGACACCGACAACCGCCTCGCCTTCACCGCCGCCGTGCGGGAAGCCGCCGCCAAGGATCCCGCCAACTTCGATCCCCGCCACTTCAACAAGCCCGCCCGGGCCTACATGAAGAAGGTCTGCCTCGACCGCTACCAGCAGTTCTGGTGTGCCGGCAACGCCAGCAAGATCAAGCAGCGCGACATCAACTACTACGCCACCCTGTACGCCAAGGGTGCCCTCGATCCCAAGACCGCCGTGGCCGCCTGATCGGCGACCCGCCTGCGATCCAATAGCGATCCATCGGGGGCCCACGGGCCCCCTTTTTCATGGCCCGCCCTCCCGGGCGTCAGGCTGGGCGGAGCTCAGGGCAGCGGCAGGGGCAGCGGCGTGCCGTCGGGGAGTGGCGGTTTGGTGGACGCGGCTTCCTCCTTGGCGGTGGGGGCTGCTTCCACCAGCCGCTCCAGGGCGCGGCGCAGGCTGCGCTCCATCACGAAGCGGCGACCGTCGGTGACCACCACGCGCACCAGGGTGGGCAGGTCGTTGCTCTTCGACTGCAGGTAGATCGGCTCCACGTAGAGCAGGCCCTCGCCCACCGGCAGCACCAGCAGGTTGCCGCGGAACAGCCGCGAACCCAGCCGGTTCCAGAGGCCGAACTGGAAGCTGATCGTCGGGTCCTGGTCGATCAGGGCCGTGATCTGCTGGGGGCCGAGCAGCAGCCGCTGCTGGGGGAAGCGCACCAGCTTCAGTTCCCCGTAATGGGGCGGATCGTTGCGGGCCGCCAGCCAGCCCACCAGGTTGGAGCGCTTCAGCGGCGTGAAGGGCAGCAGCAGCACGAACTCGGAGCGCTGCTCGCCGGGCAGCTGCAGGGTGAGGTGGTACGGCGACACCGGCACGGTGCTTTCGCCGTAGATCTCGGTGGGCACCGCCCAGACGTCGTCGCCGTTGTAGAAGGTGCGCACGTCGGTGACGTGGTAGCGCAGCAGCCGCTCCGCCTGGATGTCGAACTGGCTCTTCGGCACCCGGATGTGGGCGAGCAGGGCCCGCGGCATGGCCGACAGCGGCCGGAACAGTTCCGGGAAGGCGCGCACCCAGGTGCGCAGCACCGGATCCCTGGCGTCATTCACGTAGAACCAGAGTCGGCCGTCGTGGGCATCCACCACCGCCTTCACCGGGTTGCGGAAGTAGCGCAGGCCCTGGGGATTGGGATCGCTGTAGGGGTAGGAGCGGCTGGTGGTGAAGCCGTCCAGCAGCCAGTACTGGTACTGCTCCGGCCGGTAGCCCTCGCTGCCGGCCACCCGGGCCGTGACCAGGTACGGCTGGCTTTCGAAGCGCAGGAACGGCGCCAGGGCCGTCAGGCGCTGGTTCACCTGCCGCCGCAGCAGCAGCAGGGATCGGTCGGTGAAGGAGCCGGTGAACAGCAGCCGCGGTTCCCGCAGGTAGACCGCCGCCCCCAGTCGGTTGAGGGGAGGGGCGAGGGAGATCCCCCGGGTGCCGGTGTAGTGGGTGTAGACGTTCAGTTCCCCCTCCGGATAGGAGAACTCCTTCACCTTGGTGGGGGCGATCGCGTAGGGGGAGGGCCCGGAAGCGAAGTACAGGCTCGGGCTGCCCACCGGCAGCGCCGCCCGGGCCTCCTTGTCGGTGATGCCCAGCTCGGGGATCCCCTGCACCCGTCCGCTGCTGCCCAGGTCCTTGACGAAGAACAGGGGCAGGCCGTCGGAGCCGAAGGCGTTCACCGGCGAGACGGTGAAGCCGTGGCCGTTGGTGAACACCAGATGGCGGTTCAGCCAGGTGCGCGAGCCGGGCGGCAGGGCGCTGCTGTCCAGCTCCCGGGCCGAGATCAGCACCTGCTGGGAGCCGTCGCGGGCGGACTTGCCCTGCAGCGGATAGCGATCCACCGCCGCCGAAGGGAAGGTGTAGTACAGCCGCAGTTGCTGCAGCTGGCGGTTGGCGGCCAGCAGGGGCTGGCTGTCCCAGAGGCGGATGTTGTCGAGGGTGCCGGGGGCGCTGGCCAGATCCGCCTTCGTCAGGCCCTGGTTGGGTTCCAGCCGGATGGTGCGCACATGCTCGAGGCCGAAGGCGCGGCGGGTGGCCCGGATGCTGCGCTCCAGGTACGGGGTCTCCACCGCCAGCTCCCGCGGCTGCACCCAGAAGCGCTGGGCCAGGGGCGCCAGCACCCATTCGCTGATCGGCACGAGCACGGCCGTGCCGGCCAGGGGCAGCAGGGCGCCACGGCGCAGCCAGCCCCGGGGCAGGGGCACCAGCAGGGCGAAGGCCGTGAGCAGCAAAAGCACCGCGAACAGCAGCCGCAGGGGCAGGCGCACGTGCAGATCCACGTAGCCCGCCCCCGAGGCCACACCGCTGCCCTGCACCATCAGATCGAAGGGCGCCAGGGCGTTGCTGAGGGCCATCACGACGGCCAGGGCCGCCACCTGGGGCTGCAGCACCCGCTGCTGGGCCTTGTTCAGCCCGTCGAAGCGCAGATCACTCAGGCTGCGGCCCTTGCCGATGGTCAGCAGCAGGCAGGCCGCCAGCCCCACCAGCCCCTGGGCCAGCAGCACGCTCAGCAGCAGCCGCAGGGCCGGCAGGCGCAGCACCGTGAACGACAGGTCCAGACCGGTGAGGGGATCCCCTTCGCCGAAGGGGGTGGCCAGCAGGGCCGGCAGCCACAGACTCCAGCCCCTTGCCACCGCCGTAGCCGAGCCCGCCAGGGCCGCCGCCAGGGTGATGCGCAGGGTGGTGAGGGGCCAGAGCAGCAGCGGCAGCAGCAGGCCCCCCGCCAGGCCCGCCACCAGCAACGGCGGCAGATCGCGCAGCACGGAGAAGCCGGTGATCACGTCGCCGTTGAAGGGGTTGGCGATCAGTCCCCGGGCCTGCACCATCAGGTAGCTCAGGCCGCCGGCCAGCAGCAGCACCAGGCCGATCAGCACCGCCACCAGGGCGCCATTGCCCAGCCGCAGCAGGGGCTCGCTCGGCCGGGGCGCCTCGGGCCCCTGCTCCCTGAGCCGCCAGCAGCGCTGCAGCTGGGCCAGCTGCAGGGCCGAACCCAGGCCGAAGACCGCCGCGAAGGCGGCGATCTGCAGCATCCAGCGGCGCAGGAGGATCTGCTGGAAGTCGAACTGGCTGAACCAGAGCCATTCGATGGCCAGCCGGGCCCCCGCCCAGAGGGCCAGCAGCAGAGCGAAGGCGATGGCCAGGCCGACGGCGAGGTGGGGCCTCCGGCGGGACGGCAGAGGGGTGGGAACGGGCACAAGCGGAGCGTAGGCAGAACCCTGCGGGCGACAAGGGGCCGGCTCCCGGTGCAGCGCCGATGGGGCTCAGGCGCCGGCCTCGATGCCATACCCGATGCTGAAGGTCGGCTTTGCCGCCAAGGTCCGGACACCACTGTTAGCGTGTCCCCCAGTGACCGGGATTCCCTTGACCGCCACCCTTTCCCGCTCCACCTTCACGGGCCTGCGCTGCAAGGAATGCGGTCATCCCTACGAGGCCAGCGCCCGCCACGTCTGTGAGGACGTCTGTTTCGGACCCCTCGAGGTGGTCTACGACTACGACGCCATCCGCAGCCGCGTCAGCCGCGCCACCATCGAGGCCGGCCCCACCTCGATCTGGCGTTATCGGGAATTTCTGCCCGTCGAGGGCGACCCCATCGACGTGGGCACCGGCTTCACCCCCCTGCTGAAGGCGGATCGCCTGGCGCGGCGTCTCGGCCTCTCCTCCCTCTACATCAAGAACGACGGCGTCAACATGCCGACGCTGTCCTTCAAGGACCGCGTCGTCTCGGTGGCCCTCACCCGGGCCCGGGAACTGGGCTTCACCACGGTCAGCTGCGCTTCCACCGGCAACCTGGCCAACTCCACCGCCGCCATCGCTGCCCACGCCGGGCTGGAGTGCTGCGTCTTCATCCCCAGTGATCTGGAGCTGGGCAAGGTGCTCGGCACCCTCGTCTACAACCCCACCCTGATGGCGGTGAAGGGCAACTACGACCAGGTCAACCGGCTCTGCTCCGAGGTGGCCAACACCTACGGCTGGGGCTTCGTCAACATCAACCTGCGCCCCTACTACTCCGAAGGCTCCAAGACCCTCGGCTACGAGGTGATCGAGCAGCTCGGCTGGCAGCTTCCCGACCACATCGTGGCCCCCCTGGCCTCCGGCTCCCTGTTCACCAAGATCCGCAAGGGCTTCGACGAATTCATCAAGGTGGGCCTCGTCGACGAGAAGCCGGTGCGCTTCAGCGGCGCCCAGGCGGAGGGCTGCTCCCCCATCGCCCAGGCCTTCGCCGCCGGCCGCGATTTCATCACCCCAGTCAAGCCGAACACCATCGCCAAGTCGATCGCCATCGGCAACCCGGCCGATGGGCCCTACGCCATCGACATCGCCAACCGCACCGGTGGCAGCATCGCTGCGGTCACCGATGAGGAGATCATCGACGGCATCAAGCTGCTGGCCGAGATGGAGGGGGTGTTCACCGAAACCGCCGGGGGCACCACCATCGCCGTGCTCAAGAAGCTGGTGGAGCAGGGCAAGATCGACCCCTCCGAAACCACCGTCGCTTACATCACCGGCAACGGCCTCAAGACCACCGAGGCGATCGCCTCCTCCATCGGGGCCCCGTACACCATCGAGCCCCAGCTGGCCAGCTTCCACGAAGCCTGGGAGCGCTCCCAGGCCTCCCATGGCGGCGCCGCCACCCAGGCCTGATCGCCCACCCCGTTTCTCCCTTCCCCGCCCCACCGACCCATTCCATGGCCATCCAGGTTCTGATCCCCACCCCCCTGCAGAAGTTCACCAACGAGGAGGCCAGCGTCAGCCTGGAGGCCACCAGCATCGACGGCCTGCTGCAGGCCCTCGAAGGCCGCTACCCCGGCATCCAGGCGCGTCTGTGCGATGAGAACGGCAAGCTGCGCCGCTTCCTCAACCTCTATGTCAACAGCGAGGACATCCGCTTTCTCGAGAACCAGGCCACCGTCCTCAGCGATGGCGATGAGGTGAGCATCGTGCCGGCCGTCGCCGGCGGCTGAACGCGCCCCCTGCACGGAGAGCTCCCCCTGCCGGGAGAGCGCCGACGATGGAAAGAAATTCATAAGATCTGTCAACGATTGCAACCTGATCCCATGGGGCAGATCCAAGCGTCCAGGCCCCCCAGCCCTGCCGCCATCGCGGGGGGTCACGACTGGCACGCTGAAACCCTGCTGTTCGATTACCGCCAGGCCGCCAACCCGATCCGTTCCGGTCTCACCGAGCCGATTCCGGAGGGCCGCTGGGGCCCCGATCTGCACGCCACGGGTCCGACGGCGGTTCTTCCCCTCGATCTCAGCGCCCGTCTGGGCTGCCCCTCCCCCGCCACAAGCCCGGCCCTGAGCGCCAACTTCGTGCGCATCCTCCGTGGCGAATCGATCGGGGTGGCCGCCAACGCCACCAGCTCCCTCTTCTACGTGTACCGGGGCTCTGGCCGCTGCCACTGCCCCTCCGGTGCCGGGGATGAACTCCTCGATCTGGGTTGGGGCCGCGGGGATCTGTTCGTGCTGCCGGCCGGGCTGGAGCCTCGGCTGGAGGCTTCCGAAGAGAGCGTTCTCTACTGGATCCACGACGGGCCCCTGCTCACTTTCCTCGGGGTGCGGGCCGAATCTCCCCGTTTCGCCCCCAGCCACTACCCGGCCGCCTGGCTCGATGAGGAGCTGGGGGCGCTGGCGGCGGATCCCAGCAGCGCCCGCAGCAACCGCCTCAGCCTCCTGATGGCCAACCGTGCCCTGCCGGCGAGCCGCACCGTGACCCACACCCTCTGGGCCATGTACGGACTGGTGCCGGCCGGCGCGGTTCAGCCCCCCCATCGGCACCAGTCCGTCGCCCTCGACCTGGTGATCGACTGCCAGCCGGGCTGCGCCACCCTCTCCGGTCCCGATCTCAACCCCGACGGCACGATCCGCAACCCTCTGCGGATGGAATGGGAGCCGGGCGCCGCCTTCGTGACGCCGCCAGGCCACTGGCATTCCCATGTCAATGAGAGCGGCCAGCCCGCCCGGCTGCTGCCCATTCAGGACGCCGGGTTACACACCTACCTGCGCAGCCTGGACATCCGCTTTGCCTCCGGCCTGGGCGGCGAGGGCTGAACCGGCTTTGGCCTCATGGGCCTCCACCAAGGCGCGGAAGCTCTCGCCGTCGATGGTCTCCAGCTCGATCAGTGTGTTGACCAGCCCATCGATCAGCTCCCGCCGGGGGGTGAGCACCGCGACGGCCTTCTCCAGGGCCTCGAAGGCGAGCTGGCGCACCTGTTCGTCGATGCGGTTACCGGTGCGCACCGATGTGTGGGGGCTGGAGCGGATCCAGTCGCGGCCGAGGAACACCTCTTCCCCCTCCTCCTCCAGGGCCAGGGGGCCGAGGCTGGAGAAGCCGTAGCGCAGCACCATGTCGCGGCAGATGCGACGCACCAGTTGCAGATCGCTGCTGGCCCCCTGGGTCACCTCGCTGGGGCCGAACACCACCATTTCGGCCGCCCGGCCTCCGAGGGCCACCACCAGCCGGGCCCGCAGGTAAGCCTTGCTGATCAGTCCGGAATCGATGATGTCCTCATCGGGCATGGTGCGGGCGAATCCCCCCACCCCGCCGGCCCTGGGCAGCAGCGTCACCTTGTCGAGCTTGTCGGCGTGGGGCAGCAGGGTGGTCAGCAGGGCATGGCCGATCTCGTGGTAGGCGATCAGCCGCTTCTTGGCGCTGTCCTGGAGCGGGGCGGCGGTCAGCCCCATGGTGATGCGCTCGAGGGCATCGCCGATGGCCTGGTCATCCACCTGGCTCTTCTGGCGCCGGGCCGTGAGGATCGCCGCCTCGTTGAGGAGGTTGGCCAGGTCGGCACCGGAGAAGCCCGGGGTGCGGCGTGCCCAGTCGGCCAGGGAGACCTCCTCGGCGAGGGGCCTGGTGCGGGCATGGACCGAAAGGATCTCCTCCCGGCCGGCCCGGTCCGGCAGGTCGACGCTGATGCGGCGATCGAAGCGACCGGGCCGCAGCAGGGCCGTGTCGAGCACGTCCAGACGGTTGGTGGCGGCCAGCAGGATCACGCCCGAGTTGTCCTCGAAGCCATCCATTTCGGTGAGCAGCTGGTTGAGGGTCTGCTCCCGTTCGTCGTTGCCGCCACCGATCCCGGCCCCCCGCTGGCGCCCCACCGCATCGATCTCGTCGATGAAGATGATGCACGGCGCCTTGGCTTTGGCCTGGCGGAACAGATCCCGCACCCGGCTGGCCCCCACGCCGACAAACATCTCGACGAACTCGGTGGCGGCCATCGAGAAGAAGGGCACCCCGGCTTCACCGGCGATGGCGCGGGCCAGGAGCGTCTTGCCGGTGCCGGGCGGACCGACCAGCAGCACTCCCTTGGGGATCCGGGCGCCGATGGAGGTGAACCGTTCCGGCGTCCGCAGGAAGGTCACCACCTCCTGGAGCTCCTCCTTGGCCTCGGCGATGCCGGCCACGTCCTCGAAGCGCACCGTGATGGCGCCCTCCTCCTGCAGGCGGGGCTGGCTGCGGCCGAAGCCCATCGCCTTGTTGGCCACCTGGGCGGAGCGGCGCACCAGCAGCACCAGGCCGGCGATCAGCAGGGCCACCAGCAGGCCGTTAGTGACCAGTCCCGCCATGGCGTCGTCACGCCGCTCGTCCCGCACCGTCAAAGGCACCCGGGCCTGCTCTGCCGTGCGCAGCAGCTGCTGGTTGTCACTGAAGACCGCCACCTGGCTGCTGCGGCCGTCGGTGAAGGTGGCGGTCACGACGCGCTGGGCGGGGGCAAGCTCCAGGCTCTTGATCTTTCCGGTTTCGATGTCCCGCAGCAGCTGGCTGTAGGAGGGCGGCCCGGAGCCCTGGCCCCCCAGGCTGAACCCCGGACGCACCGGCGGGGCCGGCTTGGCTTCAGCCTGGGGGGCCGCAGGCGCTGCGGGGGCCGCGCTGCCGGGCGCAGGCTGGGCGGTGGAGGTCCTGGCCGGCTCCGGAGGAGAACTGCTGCTCACAGGCCTGGCGTCCTTTTCAGGAGTTGCTGTCGGAAATCGACTGTAGCGATTTGACGAAAGGCGAGTCGGCGAAGCAGGATCATCGTTTGGCAGTGAGTTAGCGGGATGGCCGTTCCCAAGAAGAAAACCTCCAAGGGCAAGCGCAACCAGCGCCACGCCCACTGGAAGGCCAAGGCCGGTGTGGCGGCCCAGAAGGCCATGTCGCTCGGCAAGGCTGTCCTGAGCGGTCGCGCCCAGGGCTTCGTCTACCCGATCGCCGAGGACGCCGAAGCCGGCGAAGAGAGCTGAATTCCCAGGGGGTGGGCACGCCTGCGACCGTCCAGGATCACCCCACCCTCCAGCGGAATCCCTGACGGGGGAGTCCATGGCTTTCCGCGGCTCACCCCGTTGCCGAGCAGGTCCAGCATCGGGTCCTGATAGAGGACCGGCGGCAGCGAATGGAGGGTGGCCCGCACCAGGCTGTTCAGCTGGCTGCCGTTGAGCCATCCGCCACCGGCGCGGCGCTGGCGGGCCTCCGCCTGGAACCGCCAGCGGCGGGGCAGGCTCCAGCGTTCCGGACGCAGCAGCCAGAGGCCGTCACAGGCAGCCCAGAGCCCGTCGTAGGCGGCCAGGTGGCGGTCCCATTGGGGCAGCCAGCCTCGCTCCAGTTCGCTCAGCTCCTCCAGCCCCGCTCCGCTGCGCAACCGCTCGCCCAGGGCCTGGGGGCCCAGGGCCCGGCAGCCCATCAGCCAACCCTCGATCACCAGCGCCTCGGCGGGCTCCTCCCGCCAGCCGTTCCGGTCGCCGTCCCCGCCGGCCAGGGTTTTGTCGAAGCGGGGCAGACGCAGCGTCCCCCCGGCCCGCCAGGTGCCAAGGGCCTCCATCAGCAGGGGCAGGTCGTGGCTGCCGGGCGGGACCCGGCTCACCCCGAAGGGATTACCCGCCAGCCGCGAGCGGCGTTCGGCGGCCGGCAGGTAGAGGTCGTCGATCGAAGCCACCGTCAGCCGCAGGCCCCCGAGGGCGGCGAGCCGTTCCAGGGCACGGCCCAGGCTGGTCTTGCCGGCGCCCACCGGGCCGTTCAGGGCCAGCAGGGGCCGTCGCCTCGCCGCTCCGCCGCGCAGCTCTCCCTCCAGCCGCCGCAGCATCGGCAGGGCCAGGTGCCGCAGCAGGCTGGGGTGCACCGGGCCCAGGTCCCCCGCCCGGGCCAGCCGCCCGTCCCAGGCGTCCGCTGCGGGTTCCGCTGGCACCGTGGGCTCGGGTGGCACCACCGGCTCAGGTGCCCACCTTGAAGGCCTCGAGCACGATGGCGTAGGTGGCGCCGATGCGCAGGTTGTCGATGATCACCCAGGCCAGGGAGGGTTCAGCGCCCACCAGGCGGGTCCGCACTCGCACCAGCGTCTCGATCGTCAGCAGCAGGCCGAGCACCACCGCCGGCCGGCCCCCCGGAGTGGTGAAGAGCAACAGGCTGGTGAGGTTCTGACCGGCGAAGAAGCCCAGCAGCAGCGCCAGGGCGGCCAGGCTGCCGGCCCGCCAGCTGCGCCGCGCCACGCCGACCAGCCGGGTCCCCAGCCGGCTCACCAGCCCCTGGAAACGGGTGCGCTGCACGGGGAGGCGGGTCATGGCGTGTCCAGCAGGCGCTCCAGCCACGACAGCGTCACCTGGCCTGCGGGGCAAGGTGGCCCCCGGCGCACGACGATTGGGTTCCCGGGCTCCCCCAGGCTCTCGACCACGGCCCGGGCTGCGCTGAAGCGGCCATCCGGCTCCTCCCGTGTCGCCGCGCTCAGGCAGACCAGACAGGGCAGCCCGGCGCCGGTGGCTGCCGCCAGACCGGCCGGGGAGTCCTCGAGCACCAGGACGCCGCTCGCCGCTCCGCTCGCCGCTCCGCCCACCGCTTCGCTCCCCGTCCCGGCCAGCCGTGCCAGCGCCAGCCGGTAGGCCTCCGGATCGGGCTTCTTGCGGGCCACGTCGTCGCCGCAGACCCAGAAGTCGAACGCCCGGCCCAGGGCCGGTGGGGCGCCCTCCAGCAGGGCCTGCACCGCGCCGCGGCCGCTGGTGGTGACGATCACCTGCCGCAGGCCTGCCGCCGCCGCCTCCGCCACCAGCCGGGCCACCCCGGGCCGCAGGGCGAGGCCGCCCTGCTGCACCAGCTCGGCGTAGAAGGCCTGCTTGCGGTGCTGCAGCTCCTCCACCCGGCCCCGTTCCGGCGTGCGGCCCTCCACCTGCCGCAGGAAGGCGGTGATCCGCTCGTGGCCGCCGGCCACCGCCAGCAGTCGCCCGTAGGTGGAAGGTTCCCAGCGCCAGGGCAGTCCGGCGGCCTCGAAACTGCGGTTGAAGGCCACCCGGTGGCCCTCGAACTCCGTCTCGGCCAGGGTGCCGTCCACGTCCCAGAGCAGGGCCGACAGGGCCGGGGCCATCGGACGCCGCGCTTGTGTCCGGAGCCAGGCTAAGGGGTGCGCCGCGCAGCCCCGCCTTCCACAATGCGGAAGCCCCGCCTGCCTCTCGTTGCTCTCTGCCGCCGACGAGCGACGCTGGCTGCTGCCCTCCCCCCTTGGCGGCGAGGGTCCCGCCGAGGCGGCCGGGGCTCCGGGCACGGACCTCCCCGCTGAGCTGCTGGCGCTGCTGCGACGCCGCGGCCTGGTGACGGCCGAGGCGGTGCACCGGCTGCTCGATCCGGAGGCGGCCCCCGACCCGGAGGCCCATTTCCCCGCTCTGGCACTGGCGGTCGAGCGGCTGGTGCGCTGCTGCCAGGGGGCGGAGGCGGTGGCGATCTGCGGCGATTACGACGCCGACGGCATGACCAGCACCGCCCTGCTGGTGGGGGTTCTGCAGCGGCTCGGCGCCCGCCCGCGGGCCGCCATCCCCAGCCGCATGGATGACGGCTACGGCCTCAACGCCGCCATGGTGGAGCGGCTGGCGGCTGACGGGGTGCGGCTGCTGATCACGGTGGACAACGGCGTGGCCGCCATCGAGGCCCTGGAGCGCGCCGCGGCCCTGGAGGTGGAGGTGATCCTCACCGACCATCACACCCTCCCCCCCCAGCTGCCGCCGCACCTGGCCCTGCTGCACCCGGCCGTCACCCCGGAGGGCTCCCCCTACCGGGGGCTGGCGGGTGTGGGGCTGGCCCATGTCCTGGCCACCGCCCTCTGTCGGCGGCTGCGCCACCGCCACGGGCTGGAGATCGCCCTCAACCTGTTCTGCATCGGCACCATCGCCGACATGGCCCCCCTGGAGGGGGTCAATCGCCGCTGGCTGTTGGATGGTCTGCCCCTGCTGGGCCGCAGCCCCCTGCCCGGGCTGCAGGCTCTGCAGCAACTGGCCGGCCTGGAGAAGCACCGGGTCGATGCGGAGGCGGTGGGCTTCCAGCTGGCTCCGCGCATCAACGCCGTCGGCCGGCTGGGGGACCCCCAGCTGGTGGTGGATCTGCTGACCACCGAGGATCCCGAGGAGGCCCTGGAGCTGGCCCGCTCCTGCGAAGCCCTCAACCGCCAGCGGCGGGAACTCTGCAGTGCGATCGAGGCGGAGGCCCTGGCCCTGCTGGAGGCCGATGGTCCCCGCCGGCCCGCCTTCCTGCTGCTGGCCCAGGGGCACTGGCACCACGGTGTCATCGGCATCGTCGCCTCCCGGCTGGTGGAGCGCTTCGGCCGTCCCGTGGCCCTGCTGGCCGGCGAAGGGGGAGGCCGGCTGCGGGCGTCGGTGCGGGCCCCGAAGGGTTTCGCCGTCGATGCGGCCTTGACGGCGTGCGCCGAACTGCTGGAGCGCCACGGTGGCCACCCCGCCGCCGGCGGCTTCACGGTCCGGGCCGAGAACGTCGGGGCCCTGCAGGAACGGCTCGACGCCCTGGCCAGCGGCTGGCTCGAGGCGGCGGGCGATGGCCGCACGGTGGAGCCCGAGGCCCTGCTGCGGCTGGAGCGCATCGACCGGGAGTTCTGGCGCCACCTCCAGCGCCTCGCCCCCTTCGGTATTGGCCATCCCACCCCCCTGTTCTGGAGTAGCCGCTGCCAGGTGGTGGAGCAGAAGCTGCTGCGCGGCGGCCACCTGCAGCTGCAGCTCGCCCAGGGGGAGGCGCGGCTGCGGGCGATCGGCTGGCGCTGGCAGGGGCCCGACCAGTGGGCAGGCCCGGTGGATGTGGCCTACCGCCTGCGCCGCGATGACTGGCAGGGGGTGGAACGGTTCCAGCTGGAGCTGGAGGCGATCCGCTGCAGCGGCGGTGACACCGTGGTGCTGCAGCGCCGCAACCGCACCTACTGGTGCCGCCGCCAGGGGGACAGCCTGGTGATCCGCAACGCCGCCGGCGAGGAGCTGCGCTCCGCCATCCCGCCCGACGGCACAGGCCCCGCCGCCCTGGTGGATCCGCCCCACCCCTACGTTCAGGAATTGATGCGGGAAGCGGCCATGGCCCTGGGGATGGTCGAAGGATGAGCCGCTCGCCGCTGGGCCTGGTGCGTTCCCTGGTGCAGCTGGCCCTGGTTGGGGCGCTGGTGGGGCTGGCCTGCTGGCCGCTCAACCGCATTGACCTGCTCCAGGATCGCCTGCTCTCCACCCTGCCGGCCTTCAGCGGCGGCGGCTGGAGCGCCAGCGGCTGGCTGCTGGCCCTGGCGCCGATCCCCCTGGTGCCGCTGCTGCTCTGGTTCCAGCGGGGACCCTGGCGCCGCGGGGCCGGCTCGGGCATTCCCCAGGTGATGCTCTGCCTGGAGGATCCCCACCGGGGCGGCCAGCTTCTCTCCGCCGCCCCGACGGGGGAACGGCTGGGCCTCTGGAGCGTCGCCAGCCTGGCCCTGCTGCCCCTGGGCCGCGAGGGCCCCGTGGTGGAGGTGGGCGCGGCCGTGGGCCAGGCCCTGCTGCGCCGCTGGCCCGGCCTGCTGCACCGGGCCAGCCGGGGCCACCTGCTGGCCGGAGCGGCGGGGGCGGGCCTGGCCGGCGGCTTCAACACCCCCCTGATGGGGATGGTCTTCGTGGTCGAGGAACTCACCGGCACCTTCCAGCAGCGGCTGGTCTGGCCGGCGCTGGTGCTGACCAGCGCGGCGGCCCTGGTCAGCGGCCTCGGCGGCCAGCCGATGTTCGCCCTCGGGATCAACGCCAGCCCGGTGGCGGAAACCGAGCAGCTGCTCTGGGCGATCCCGATCGGCCTCGGCGGCGGAGCCCTCGGTGGTCTGTTCGCCTGGCTGCTGGTGCGCGCCACGGGCCTGATCACCCCGATCGCCCGCCGTCAGCCCCTGCGCCTCGGCCTGGCGGCCGGGCTGGCCCTGGCGCTGCTGGCCCTGGTCACCGGTGGCGCCAGCGGTGGCGATGGCGAGACCCTGATGCGTCTGATGCTGGACCAGGACGGGGACACCACCATCGACGGCAGCTGGTTCGTCCTGCTGCTCTCGCGGTTGATCGGACCGGTGCTGGCGCTCTCCGCAGGGATTCCCGGAGGGCTGATCGACCCGGCCTTCGCCGTGGGGGGGGTGTTCGGCTCAGGGGTGGTGCGGGCCCTGGCGGGGGATCCCCACCTGGGCCTGGCCCTGGGGATGGCGGCAGGACTGGCGGGAGCCACCCAGCTGCCGGTGATGACGATCGCCTTCGCCATCCGCATGGCAGGCGACCAGCAGCTCATGCCGGGCCTGGTGGCCGCCGCTGTGATCGCGGCCTACACGGGCCAGGCGATCCAGCGCCGACCTGTGTACCACGCCCTGGCCGACCTGCTGGTGCCGGAGCGATCAGAGGGCGCCGCGGCGGTAGTAGAGGATGAAGATCACGGCCGGGCCGGCCAGGGTGATCAGGGCCAGGGCGCCGAAGTTGGAGATGAGATGGAAATCGATACCCATGGTGCGGCTGCCGGCGAGGGGGACAATCGGCAAGGAGTGTAGGTCGGCCGGCGGCCGCTTCAGGCCCCCGCCCCTGTGGCCGTGATCGGTTGTCATGGCTGGCGCCGGGCATGGGCATGGAAGACGGCGTCGGGTGTGAGTGAATGGAACGACCCCGTGGCGTCCCCGTGCCCCGAACCGAGCACTGGCAGTGCATCAGCGGCTGCGGTTCCTGCTGCCGCCTCGACCCGGCCCTGCGGGGCGACGCGATCGAGGCCCTCGATCCCGGCCAGCAGGAGCTGTACTTCTCGATGGTGGGGGAGGACGGCTGGTGCCGCCATTTCGACACCGGCTCACGCCGCTGCCGCATTTATGCGGAGCGGCCCGATTTCTGCCGGGTGGATCAGCTGGTGGCGTTGTTCGGCCAGCCCGGCGACGACCCCGATGCCCTGGCCATCGCCTCCTGCCGGCAGCAGATCCGCGCCGAGCTGGGCGGACGCCACCCGGTGATGCGCCGTTTCCTGCGGACGATCCGCCAGCCCTCATGAGCAGCACCCCCGAAACTCCGGCCCCCTCCAGCTGGATCACGGTGTTCCTGAGCACCGCCACCACCGTCTTCCTGGCCGAACTCGGCGACAAGACCCAGCTGGCCGCCCTGCTGTTGTCGGCCCAGTCGGGCCGGCCGGTCGTCGTGTTCGTGGGCGCGTCCCTGGCCCTGATCTGCTCCAGCCTGGTGGGGGTGCTGCTGGGGCGCTGGCTGTCCACCGTCATGCCCCCCCACCAGCTGGAGCGGGCGGCGGGGATCCTGATGGTCGCCCTGGGGCTGTGGCTGGGCCGCCAGGCGGTGCTGCACCTGGCGCCGCTCCATCTTCTCAACTCCTGAGTCCGTCACCCGCCGCGCCATGCCGTTCGCCCTGCTCGCCTCCACCTTCGCCACCGTCTTCCTGGCGGAGCTCGGCGACAAGACCCAGCTGGCCATCGTCAGCATCAGCGGCACCTCCAACCGCCCCGGGGCGGTGTTCGCCGGCAGCGCCTTCGCCCTGGTGCTGGCCAGCCTGGTGGGGGCGGCGGCGGGCGGTTCCCTCTCCAGCGTGATTCCCACCGATGGACTGCAGCTGGCGGCCTCCGCCGGCTTCCTGATCATCGGCACCCGCCTGATCCTGCGCTCCGGCGCGCAGGAGGGCGAGGCCCCCGCGCCAGGTGCCGAGGCCCCCGGCGAGGATGTCGAGACCCCCGCTCCTTAGAGTCCCCGGGTGACGTTCGCCGTGACGGCGGGCGCTGCCGGGCCATCCCCCGTCCACGGAGGCCGACGACCCCCCTGGCGCTCCGGACCACCCTGGTCACCGCGCTGCTCCGGCAGTGCCATCCTCCGCGTATTCCCCATCCGATGAAGTTCACGGTCGCCGATCTGCTCGACCACCTCTCCACGACCGATGCGGTGGCCCTGGCCAAGCTGGAGAAGTCGCTGGGCCTGACCACCAAGACCTGCAAGCAGCAGCTGCGCATCGGTCTGGATGCCCTGCTGCGGCTGGGGCTGGTGGAGGAGGACGGGGAAGGCCTCCGCGCCCGCGAGACCCCCGAGCTGATCCCGGCCCGGCTGCGCTGCTCCAGCAAGGGCTTCTGCTTCGCCCTGCGGGAGGACGGCGGTGAGGACATCTACATCCGTGACCACCAGCTCAACCACGCCTGGAACGGCGATCGGGTCCTGGTGAAGATCACCCGCGAAGGCGGCCGCCGCCGCTCGCCGGAGGGGGGTGTCCAGTGCATCCTCGAGCGCCAGACCCCCAGCCTGCTCGCCCAGGTCGAGCGGCAGGACGGCCAGCTCGTCGCCGTCCCCCTCGACGACAGGCTGCTCACCTCCGTCGCCCTGCCCGAAGAGGACGCGGTCCATCTCGAGCCCGCCGAGGAGGCGGTGGTCGAGGTGAAGATCGACCGCTTCCCCGTGGCCCAGTTCGGTCCGGCTGGCCATGTCGCCCGCAGCCTGCCGGTACACGGCGGTGAAGCGGCCGACACCGACCTGCTGCTGGCCAAGCACCGCCTGCAGGAGCGGCCGCCCTGCCCCCGCGCCACCCTGAAGCAGCCCGTCGCCAAGGGCCGCGCCGACCTGACGGCCCTGCCCACCCTGATCCTGGAGGCCTGGGAGGGCGGCGAGGCCCCCGTGCTTCCCGCCATCTCCCTGGAGGAGCGCGAGGGCGGCTGGCGGCTGTGGGTGCACAGCCCCGCCGTGGCCGAGCGCATCGGCATGGGCAACAGCCTCGACACCTGGCTGCGGGAGCAGGGCGAGGCGATCTGCCTGGGTCGGCGCTGGCTGCCCCTGCTTCCCGCCGCCCTTTCCAAGGCCTGCGGCTTCCGCCCCGGCGACAGCCAGGCGGCGATCTCGGTGGCCCTGGAGCTGGACGCGGAGGGGGGCCTCGAGCACTTCCGCTTCAGCCTGAGCCAGATCAGCCCCGATGCCCGGGTCGATCGGGCCGCGATGCAGGCCCTCGCCGAACGCAAGCCCAAGGCCCGCACCGTACCCGCCGCCCTCAAAGCCCTCAAGGACCATCTGCCCCTGCTGGAGCAGCTGGTCCAGCTGAGCGGCCTGCTGCGCCAGCGGCGCCTCGCGGCCGGCTCGATCGATCTCGACCTGCCGATGCCCGCCATCGACAGCCTCGGTGACCTGCGGGTGCCGGCGCCGGATGCGGCCCTGCAGGGCTGGCTGGTGGAGCTGCCGGCCGAGGATCCGGTGGCGATCCTGCGGGAGGCGGTGCTGGTGGCCCACCGGGCCCTGGGCCGCCACCTGCTGGCCCTGGAACTGCCCGCCCTGTTCGCCCTCAATCCGGCGGCGGAGGCCACCGACATCAACGACGTCGCCAAGGCGGCCCTGGCCCTCGACATCCCGATGGAGCTCAGTGCCGACGGCAACGCCGGCGCCGCCGAGCTGGCCGCCGTCTTCGCCGCCACCGATCGCGGCCGGCCCCTGCAGCAGCAGCTGCGGGATGCGCTCCGGCCGGTGCAGCTGGCGGCCGAAGCCGGCCCCCATGCGGTGGCGGGCGAGGAGACCGCCGTGGCCCCCTGGTGCTGCCCGGCCCTCCACTACGCCGACATCTGGAACCAGCAGCTCCTGGTCAGCCTGCTGGTGGACGGCAAGGACCGCCCCAGCGTGCGCCACAAGGTCAGCACCGATCTGGCCAGCGACGCCTGCCACGGCAGCACCGACTGGCCCCTGCTCACCCCCGGTCAGCTGGCCCCCTACCAGCAGGGCCTGGAACACGGCCTCGCCCAGCGCCTCAACGGCCGCTGCCGCTTCCTGCAGGAGCTGCAGGCCGATGGGCTGGCCCTGGCCCAGGCCCGCCACACCGAGCCCCTCGTGGGCCAGACCCTGCCCGGGGTGATCAGCGGCGTGCAGAGCTACGGCTTCTTCGTCGAGGTTCCCCCCTCCCAGGTGGAGGGACTGGTGCACGTCAGCTCCCTCAAGGACGACTGGTACGAGTACCGCTCACGCCAGAACCGCCTGGTGGGTCGCAAGTTCCGTCGCACCTACATGGTCGGCGACGGGGTCGATGTGGAGATCCAGAAGGTGGATGCCCTGCGCCATCAGATCGACCTGGCGGTGCTCCAGCCCGAGGACTTCGAGCGGGTGGAGGAGGGTGCCGCCGATGGCACCGCGGACGACGGCTTCGATGAAGCCAACGGCGCCACGGACGAGGGCTGAACCGCCGATGGCGCCGTCCTCGCTTCCCGTGGTGCTGGCGGTGTCCGGCGCCTCCGCCCAGCCCCTGGCGGAGCGGGCGCTGCAACTGCTGCTCGAGGACGATCTGCCGGTCGAGATGGTCACCAGCCGGGGGGCGATCGGGGTCTGGCAGGCGGAGATGGGCCTGCGGGTGCCGTCGGAGCCCGACGCCCAGGAGCACTTCTGGCGCGAACGCACCGGCTGCAGCTCCGGCCGGCTGCACTGTCACCGCTGGAACGACCAGGCCGCCGCCATCGCCAGCGGCAGCTACCTCACCCGCGGCATGGTCATCCTGCCGGCCAGCATGGGCACCGTCGGCCGGATCGCCTCCGGCGTGGCGCTCGATCTGATCGAACGGGCGGCCGATGTGCACCTCAAGGAGGGGCGGCCCCTGGTGATCGCGCCACGGGAGCTGCCCTGGAATCTCGTGCACCTGCGCAACCTCACCCGCCTGGCCGAGGCCGGGGCCCGCATCGCCCCCCCGGTTCCGGCCTGGTACCACCAGCCCACCACGATCGGTGAGATGGTGGACTTCCTGGTGATCCGCGTCTTCGACACCCTCGGCCTCCAGCTCGGCTCCCTGCAGCGCTGGCAAGGGCCCGTGGGCCGGCCCGCCCCGGACGAAGTCTCCACCCCCTGACGCTCCGGACCGTGCTGCACCGCCTGCTGCTGCTGCCCCTGCTCTCGCCGCTGCTGGTGACCCTGCTGGTGGCGGCCCTCAACCCCAGCCCCTCCCTGGCCCTGCGGCTGCTCACCTGGCAGACCCCGTCGCTGCCGATCGGCCTGTGGATGGCGGCGGCCGCCGGCGGCGGGGCGGCCCTCAGTGCCGGCGCCACCGCCCTCGCCCTGCGTCAGGGGGGGCGGTCGCCGTTGCGGCGCACCGTCCGTCGCCCGGATCGGCTGGAGGACGACACCTGGAGCGCCCCCTGGGGCGGCCGGTCCGAGGCGCGCTCCGCCGACGCGGCTCCAGCCCAAGCCGCTCCAGCGGCTGCCGCCGCGGGACCCAGCCGGGCCCCCGGCGAGCCGGCGCCGACGGTCTCGGTGCCCTACCGGGTGCTGCACCGTCCCGAGGCCTCAGGCCCGCGCCCGTTCCGTCCGGAGCCGGCGGTGGTGTCGCGCCCGCCGGCCCCGGCCCCGGCCAGCGCCGCCGATGACTGGGGCCACAACGACGGCGAGGAGTGGTGATTCCGGTCGCCGCGACCACCTGCGGCTCCGGGACGCTGCCTAAAGTTCCCCCACCTCCGCGCCCAGGGAACGCACCGGTGACCGAGACCCCCAGCAACACCCCCGACCCTGTCGTCGCCGCCCCTTTGAAAACAGAGGCCCCCGCCGCTGCGAAGGCCAAGCCGCCCGCCCCTGAGGACAAGCCGTTCGAGGTCTTCGTGCCGGAGCTGCTGCTGCCGGCCCTGGTCAAGGAAATCGAGGCCTACGGCGGCCCGGCCCCCGAGCTCGTGTTCGAGCAGGGCGCCATGCCCGTGGTCGGGGCCGACTGCTGGATGGTCCGGGGGCGGCTTCCGGGCGAGCGCCGCTTCTGGCTCTGTTTCACCCGGCCCGACATCAGCTCCGCCAAGACCATCGCCCTCACCGAGGGGGCCGGCAGCCCCAGCCTGCTGGAGTCGTTCCTGATCGACGAGAAGAAGATGACCCTGTCGCTGCTGGTGTCGCGGGTGGTGCAGCGTCTCAACGGCCAGAAGTGGCTGGGCCCCAACTGAGGCGCGGACCCGTTCGCCGGCTTCACATCCGCGGCTTCACATCCGGACCGATGGCGGGGATCGATGCCTACGATGGCGGCCGAGCTCTCTGAACGCCCGCGCGATGGTGCCTCCCGCCACCCAAGCCCCCACCGCCCCCCGGGTGGGCACCCCGGATGCCCCGGCCATCAAGGACCCGGTGAAGGACACGATCCTCACCCCGCGCTTCTACACCACGGATTTCGACGCCATGGCGGCGATGGATCTGCGGCCCAACGAAGTGGAGCTGGAGGCCATCTGCGAGGAGTTCCGCAAGGACTACAACCGCCACCACTTCGTCCGCGACGGCCAGTTCGAAGGCGCCGCCGACAAGCTGGATCCGGAAACCCGCCGGGTGTTCGTCGAGTTTCTTGAGCAGAGCTGCACCTCGGAGTTCTCGGGCTTCCTGCTCTACAAGGAGCTGAGCCGGCGCATCAAGGAGCGCAACCCCCTGCTGGCGGAGTGCTTTGCCCACATGGCCCGCGATGAGGCCCGCCACGCCGGCTTCCTCAACAAGGCCATGGCCGATTTCGGCCTCCAGCTCGACCTGGGCTTTCTGACGGCCACTAAGGCCTACACCCACTTCCAGCCCAAGTTCATCTTCTACGCCACCTACCTCTCCGAGAAGATCGGCTACTGGCGTTACATCGCCATTTTCCGCCACCTGGAGAAGCACCCCGAGAGCAAGATCTTCCCGATCTTCAACTTCTTCGAGAACTGGTGCCAGGACGAGAACCGCCACGGCGACTTCTTCGACGCCCTGATGAAGGCCCAGCCCGACACCGTGCGCGGCTTCACCGCACGCCTCTGGTGCCGCTTCTTCCTGCTGGCCGTCTTCGCCACCATGTACGTGCGCGACGTGGCCCGCAAGGAGTTCTACGAGGCCCTCGGGCTTGATGCCCGCACCTACGACAAATACGTGATAGCCAAGACCAACGAAACCTCCGCCCGGGTGTTCCCCGTGGTGCTCAACGTCGAGCACCCCGAGTTCTACGAGCGGCTGGAGAAGCTGGTGCAGAACAACGCCGCCCTGGCCGAAGCCGACCGTTCCGGCGCCCCCGCTCCGGTGCGTGCCCTGCGCAAGCTGCCCCACTGGCTCGGCAACGGTGTCCAGATGGCCCGTCTGTTCCTGATGGCGCCGATCCGCAGCGAACGCTTCCAGCCCGCCGTGCGCTGAGCCGACCCGCCAGAATCGGCCCAGTTCTTCCTTCGCCGCTTGGTCGTCTCCCCTCCCACCGGCGCACCGGCCGGCCCTGCGCTCACCCTGTCCCCGGCGGCCCTCGGCGATCCGGCCTGGCGTTCCGTCCTGGAGCCGCTCCTGGCCGCGGGGCGCTCGGCCGGGGCTGATCTGGTGGAGGTGTTCCTGGAGCGCTCCGATCACCTCGGGCTGCTCGCCGAGCAGGATGCCATCACCAGTGTCAGCCCCGCCTTCGGCGCCGGGGCCGGCCTGCGGGTGTTTCTGGGGGAGCGGGACGGTTTCGTCTCCACCAATGACCTGAGCGCCACCGGCCTGCGGGCCGCCCTTGAGCAGGCCCTGGGCATGCTGGGCTTGGTGCTCCCCTCCCAGACCGGCGCTGGGTTCGACGGCCTGCCCGAACTGCGCGACTTCGCCGCCACCAAGGACGACTGGCTGCTGTCCTGTCCGTCCCTGGCGGAGGCCACCAGCCGTCTGCTGGAGGGCACCGACCGGCTCCAGGCCCATGGCCAGCACCTGCAGGTGCGACGCGGCAGCTACGCCCGCGATTGGCAAGAGGTGCTGGTGGCCGCCAGTGACGGCACCTTCGCCCGGGACGTGCGTCTGCACCAGTCGGTGGGCCTGAACGTGCTGGCGGCCGACGGCGACCACCGGGCCAGCCTGGGCCGCCGCTACGGCACCTCCGACAGCCCCGACGACCTGCGTCGCTGGGATGTGGAGGCCGCCGCCGTGGACGTCTGCAGCAGCGCCGGCACCATGCTCTACGCCGATTACGTCGAGGCCGGCCAGTTCCCCGTCGTGCTGGCCAACCGCTTCGGTGGTGTGATCTTCCATGAGGCCTGCGGCCATCTGCTGGAGACCACCCAGGTGGAGCGGGCCACCACCCCCTTCGCCGACATGGTCGGCCAGCCCATCGCCCACCCCTCCCTCACCGCCATCGATGAGGGTCTCACCGCCGGGGCCTTCGGGTCCCTGGCCATGGACGACGAGGGCATGGAGCCCCAGCGCACCGTGCTGATCGAGAACGGCATCCTGCAGCGCTTCCTCAGCGACCGGGCTGGGGAGCGCCGCACCGGCCACCCGCGCACCGGCAGCGGTCGGCGCCAGAGCCATGCCTTCGCCGCCGCCAGCCGCATGCGCAACACCTACATTGCCGCCGGCCCCCACAGCCCGGAGGATCTGATCGCCTCCGTCGACAAGGGGCTCTACTGCAAGTCGATGGGGGGCGGCAGCGTCGGCCCCACCGGCCAGTTCAACTTCGCCGTCGAGGAGGGCTACCTGATCGAGAACGGAACCCTCACCAAGCCGGTGAAGGGGGCCACTCTGATCGGCGACGCCAAGGAGGTGATGCCCCGGATCTCCATGTGCGCCAACGACCTCGAGCTGGCCGCCGGCTTCTGCGGTTCGGTCAGCGGCAGCATCTTCGTCACCGTGGGCCAGCCCCACATCAAGGTCGACACCATCACCGTGGGGGGACGCTGAACATGGCCAACATCGAATCAGCGGCCGCCAGCCTCGATGCCGAGGTGCTGCGCCAGCGCCTCGACCAGCTGGCCCAGCGTGAGGGCGTCCGGCGCTGGGATCTGGGTGCCTCCTGCAGCACCGATACCTCCGTCCAGGTCGACCGGGGCGAAGCCAAGCAGATGAAGGGCGCCCAGCGCAGCGCCATCACCCTGAGGGTCTGGAACGACGACGGCCTGGTGGGCATCACCAGCACCTCCGACCTCTCCGACGCCGGGCTGGCACGGGCCCTGGTCGGGGCCCGCGATGCCAGCGCCTACGGCAACGTCGATGAGGTCCCCGACTTCTCCCCCCTCGCCACCGCGCCGCTGCCGGCCCTGGAGCAGCCGCTCCGCCCGGCCGTCAGCATCCTCAGCCTGCTCGACACCCTCAAGGAGGCGGAGCGCGACCTGCTCGGACGCCACCCCGCCATCGGCACGGTTCCCTACAACGGCCTGGCCCAGCGCAGCAGCGACCGGCTCTACATCAACAGCGCCGGCGCCTGCCGCCAGCAGCGCCTCACCACCGCCTCCCTCTACCTCTACGCCCGGGCCGAGGAGGCGGGCCGCAAGCCCCGCAGCAGCGGCGCCGTGCGTCTGGCCTATGGCGCCGCCGATCTCGATGTGGCCGGCTGCGTGCAGGAGGCGGCGGAACGCACCATCGCCCACCTCGATTACGCCCCGATCCGCACCGGCCGCTACACCTGCGTCTTCAGTCCCGAGGCCTTCCTCGACCTGATCGGCGCCTTCAGCAGCCTGTTCAATGCCCGCGCCGTGCTGGATGGCGTCAGCCTCAGCCGGCGCGAGTCCCTGGGCGAGCAGCTGGCCGTTCCCTTCTTCTCCCTGCACGACAACGGCCTGCATCCGGCCAACGTGGGTGCGGCCGCCTTCGACGGGGAAGGCACCCCCACCGGCCGCCTGTCCCTGGTGGAGGGCGGAGTGCTGCGCCACTTCCTCCATTCGGAGGCCACGGCCCGGGCCTTCGGCGTCGCCCCCACGGGCCATGCCGGCCTGGGGGCCAAAGTGTCGGTGGGCCCCGACTGGTTCGAGATCGGCCCCACCCCCGGCAGCGACGGGGGCGCCCAGGGCCTCGACCGCTTCGCCTCCGCTGCCGGCGGAAGCGATGGCCTGGTGGTGATCGATTCCCTCTCGGCCCTCCATGCCGGCGTCAAGGCCAGTCAGGGTTCCTTCTCGCTCCCCTTCGACGGCTGGTTGGTGGAGGGGGGTATGCCGCGCTCGATCGAGGCCGCCACCGTGGCCGGTGACATCCGCACCCTGCTCAAGGCCATCGTCGGCTTCGAGGGTCCTGCCAAGGTGACCCCCGACGGTCTCTGCCCCCACGTGTGGGTGGAGGGTCTCTCGATCACCGGCGACGCTTGAGGATCCTGTTCTGGGGCACCCCGGCCTACGCCGTGGTCAGCCTCGAGGCCCTGCGGCAGGCCGGCCACAGCATCGTTGCTGTGGTGAGCCAGCCCGACCGGCGCCGGGGCCGGGGCAAGGCCCTGGTGGCCTCCCCTGTGAAGCAGCGGGCCCTGGAGCTGGCTCTGCCGGTGTTCACCCCCGAGCGGATCCGCCGCGACCTGGCCTGCCAGCAGGAGCTGGCCGCCCTGGGGGCGGACCTGTCGGTGGTGGTGGCCTTCGGCCAGATCCTGCCGCCGGCGGTGCTCTCTCAGCCCCCCCTGGGCTGCTGGAACGGCCACGGCTCCCTGCTGCCCCGCTGGCGGGGGGCCGCGCCGATCCAGTGGGCCCTGCTGGAGGGCGATGCCGAGACCGGCGTCGGCATCATGGCCATGGAGGAGGGGCTCGACACCGGACCGGTGCTGCTGGAGCGGCGCCTTGCCATTCCCCTGCTCCAGAACGCCGGCCAGCTGGCGGAACGGCTGGCGCGGCTCACCGGGGAGCTGCTGGTGGAGGCCCTGCCTCTGATTGAAGCGGCGGGAGCCGGGCCTGAGCCGGACCGGCTCGCCCGCCTCGGGGTGCGTCCCCAGGCCGGCGACGGGGTCAGTCACGCCCGCCAGCTCACGAAGGAGGACACCCTGGTGGACTGGGGCGGCTCCGCCCTGGCCATCCATCGCCGGGTGATGGGGCTGCACCCCAACGCCTCATGCCCCTGGGGGGCCGAGCGGCTGAAGCTGCTGGCCACCGAACCCCTGGTGGCCCGTCTGAGGGACCAGCTCACCCCGGTGGCTGCCGCCCTGGCCGAGCGCTGGGGGGGGGCCAGCCAGGACGAGACGGTGGCAGGTGGCTCGCCAGCGGCGGTGCCTGGCACCGTGCTCGCGGTGGTGGAGGGGGAGGGACTGGTGGTCGCCACCGGTGGCTGCCCGGTGCTGCTGCGCCAGGCCCAGTTGCCGGGACGGCGTCCGAGCGAAGGGCAGGCCCTGATCCAGCAGCTGGGGCTAGCGGCCGGCGACCGGATCGGTGCAAATACCCCCTGATCCGCTCTTTCGGCAAGGGCTGTTGACGTTTTGTTCCCTTGCTGGCGTCTCAGTGTTGGACCGCCGACGCAGGCAGTAGACCGAAGTCAGTGAATGGGTGGGGATGCCATGGCCAGTGAACTTTCCTTCGTCAACAGCACCGGCTCCGGCTGCCGGATCTTCCGGGACACCTTGGGCTGCTACGTGGCCAGCCATGAGCGGATCCCGGGCCAGCGGGTGATGAGCCCCACCCTGGCCGGTGCCTATGCGGCCTGCCAGGGATGGGAGCACCGCGCCGGGGGGGAGGAGATGACCCGGGATGGCTGAACCGGCAGCAGGGGCGGCCTCCGCTTCGGGTCAGCTGCCGGAGGCGAGCTCCTCCGGCTGGCGCCGGTGCAGTTCGTGCAAGCCCTCCAGCTGGTTGTGGACCGCCACCAGCTGATCACGGATGTGGCGGCTGTTCTCGATGCGCTCCAGAGCCAGGAGCATGCCCTCGATCTGGGCCTTGCAGTCGATCAGCACGCGGCACTGGGTGGATCCGGGTTCGTAGGGCATGTCGGAAGAAGGCAGATCCTCAGTTCACCCTAGGGAGGCAGCGGAGGCTGTCACAACGATTGCCGTTCAGCGGGAACCGCTGCGGCGCCGGCCCCGGTCGTGGCCCTGTCCCTGCCCATGGCGGGGGCCCTGGCTTCGGCGTCCGCGGCCGCCACTGAGATCCAGGGGCGGCGCGGAGAGCACGGTGGGCTCGAAGCCGGAGATCTCCTGGCGGGGCAGGGGGGAGCCGACCAGGCGTTCGATGGCCCGCAGCAGCTCATGCTCTTCGGCCGCCACCAGGGAAATGGCATGGCCGTTCTGGCCTGCCCGGCCGGTGCGGCCGATGCGGTGCACATAGTCCTCGGCCACGTTGGGCAGGTCGAGGTTGACCACATGGGGCAGCTGGTGGATGTCGATGCCGCGGGCGGCGATGTCGGTGGCCACCAGCACCCGCACCTCGCCGCTCTTGAACTCGGCCAGCGCTCGGGTGCGGGCCCCCTGGCTCTTGTTGCCATGGATGGCCGCCGCCCCGAGGCCCTCCTTCTCGAGCCGTTCCGCCAGCCGGTTGGCGCCGTGCTTGGTGCGGGAGAACACCAGCACCTGACGCCAGTCGTTGCTGCGGATCAGATGGCTGAGCAGATCCCCCTTGCGGTCCATGTCGCAGGGATGGATCACCTGCTCCACCAGGGGCGCGGCCTGGTTCTCGGGGGTGGCCTGGAGCTGCACGGGGTTGTGCAGAAGGCCGGTGGCCAGCCGCCGGATCTCGGTGGAGAAGGTGGCCGAGAACAGCAGGTTCTGGCGCTTCGCCGGCAGCAGGGAGAGGATCCGGCGGATGTCGCGGATGAAGCCCATGTCGAGCATCCGGTCGGCCTCATCCAGCACCAGGATCTCGACCCGGTCGAGCCGCAGGGCGTTCTGTTGGTGCAGGTCCATCAGCCGGCCGGGGGTGGCCACCAGCACGTCGGCACCGCGGCGCAGCCGCTGCATCTGGGGATTGGCGCTCACGCCGCCGAAGACGACGTCGGAGCGCAGATCCAGGTAGCGGCCATAGGCGGTGACGCTGTCCGCCACCTGGGCCGCCAGCTCGCGGGTGGGCGTCAGCACCAGGGCCCGCACCACACCCGCCCGGGCGTGGGGACCATGGCGCAGCCGCTCCAGCATCGGCAGGGTGAAGCCCGCCGTCTTGCCGGTGCCCGTCTGGGCGGCGGCCATCACGTCGTGGCCCGCGAGCACGGCAGGGATGCACTGCAGCTGGATCGGGGAGGGGCTGCTGTAGCCCTTGGCGGCCACGGCCTTGAGGATCGGCTCCGAGAGACCCAGCACGGCGAAATCCGTCGCCAGTCCGGCCACCGGTGGGTTCAGACCCGTGGCGGTGTGGTTGGGGACGAGGGGATCGGCGGCCAGGGAAGCAGCGACTGGGGCGGCCCCAGGGGCGGCGACCTGCGCGACGGAGGGGGAGGAGCCGTTGCCGCTGCGTCGGCTCCGGGTGGCCTGGGCCTGGGGCCTGGAGTTAGGGGCGGTGATCGGGCGCGAACACGGAGTGGCCACCAGCCTAGGACCGGCCGGCGGCACCATCGCCTCAGCGGGGGGTGCGGTGGCTGCAGCGTTCGCAGGGTCCCTCCGGCAGCACGGCGCAGCGCAGCAGGGGGCTCCGGGCGTTGAAGCGGCAGTGGGGGTCACCGATCACCCAGCCCCCGTTCCACCAGAGGGCATCGGCCGGCCGTCGCTGGGGCTTCACCTGCAGCGCCACCGTCGCCAGCTCGTAGCGGCCCTGCCGCAACCGGTAGCGGTGGCGACGCTGCAGCACCAGGAAGCTGCCCTCGTCGACGGTCAGCCAGCGACCGGGGTGGGGCACGTCACCGAGGTCGTCGATCTCGATCGTGGTGATCAGCCGGTCCGAGTCGATCTGGCGCAGTTCAATCCGCATCGCTCCGCGGGCGTCAGGCGTCGCCGCTGCCCTGCTCGGGCAGGGTCGATGGCGGCGTTCGCAGGGAGAAGCCCCAGGCGAACAGGGCCGCCACCATGAGCAGCAGGGCCCATTCCGGCACCTCCACCGCCGGCAGCACCAGGCGCAGCAGCAGCTTCAGGCCCACCAGCCCCACGGCCAGGTAGCCCGCGGTTTCCAGATGGGGAAAGATCTCCAGCCAGCGCAGGAACAGCTCGGCCGTGAGCCGCAGGGCGATGATGCCGATCACCCCGCCGGCCATCACCAGCGGCACCCGGTCGGTCACCGCCACCGCCGCGGAGACGCTGTCGAGGGAGAAGGCCAGGTCGGTGAGGGCCAGGGTGGCCACGATCGAGCCCAGGGTGGCGCCGTGGTGGGGATGGCCGGGGTCGTGGTGCAAGCCGTGGGCGGGAAGGTCGGCCGCCGTCGGGTCATGGCCGGCACCGGCGTCCTCGCCTCCGTCGTCCTTGCCCAGCAGGTGGCGGCCGCAGAGCCAGAGCAGGTAGGCCGAGGCCAGCAGTTGCAGGGGCCAGAAGGCGAGCACCTGGCTGGCCAGGGCGATCAGGGCCAGCCGGAAGACCAGGGCCAGCACCAGACCGAGGTTCAGGGCCATGCGCTGCCGCGCCGGATCGTGGAGCCGCCGGGAGATGGCGGCCAGGGCGATGGCGTTGTCGGCGGAGAGCACCGCCTCCAGCCCCACCAGCAGCGGCAGCAGCAGCAGCACCTCACCCCACTGGTCCGCTTCCTGCAGCAGGGGCTGCAGCAGGGGGGTGAGACTCTCCACCGATTCCACTTCCATTCCTGGCGTTCGCTCGGCCGTGGAGGCTGCAAAGAAGCACTCTAGAAAGACCGTCGGTCCCTCCCGCCCCCATGCACGTTCAGGTCCGACTGCTCCACTGCGACGGCGGCCGCCGCGTCGTGCTGGTCTCGGCCCGTGACGGCGAGCGTTTCCTGGGCAGCGCCCTGGGGGAGGCGGGGGATGCCGAAGAAGCCGAAGATCGTGCCAGGGCCAGGCTCCTGGCCCGTCTCGAGGGCCCCGGGCCGGCCGCCGCAGCACAGGAGCGGGCGCCATCGGCACCGCAGCGGTCCCCCGCCGCCCTGACCCCTTCCCCGGCGGCCGAACCACCGGCTCCCTCGCCGAAGCGATCGGTGGCCGCCACTGAGCCACTTCCGGCCGCGACCACCGAGCTCGTGCCCACCGAGCTCGTGCCCCCCGGGCCCGCCCCCGCCGAGCCCCCGCCATCGCCGCCAGCACCTCCCGCCCCGGCGCCCCCTGCCCCCCCGAGTCCCGACGAGGACCCCCAGGACTGGAGTGCCGAACTCACCCACCTGGATCTGCAGCTGCGCCGCCTCGGCTGGGACCGGGACAGGGAGGCCGCCTACCTGCAGCGCTGCTTCGGCCACCCCAGCCGCGACCGCATCACCGTCTACGCCGATCTGATCGCCTATCTGCAGGCGATCGAGACCCTCGAGCCCGGCTGCGATCCCGCCACGGCGGCGGTTCCGCTGCGACGGTCCGACCTGCTCGAGCAGTGCAATCTGCTCCTGCAGCAGCTCGGCTGGGACGGGAGCATGGGCCGCAGCTTCCTCGAGAAGCACCTGGGCGTGAGCAGCCGCCAGCAGCTGAAGGACGCCGACCTGCTGCGCTTCAACATGCTGCTGGAGGAGGAGACGATGGGGGCCGCCAAGGGCGGGCCTGCAGCTCCGGGCCTGGAGGGCTGATCCCGTACAGGGGAGCGGGCCGATGCCCTTCCGCATCCAACCGGGTTGCCGGGGTGCGCATCCCCCGGCGCCGCCTGGCCCAGATCGCCCAGCCCGCCAGGAACTGAGCCCGTTTCATCTGGCGACGATGGCCCTGAGGCCGCCGGCTGCGTGCGACGCTGAATCCCCTGTATTGCCTCGGGAGATCCACCGGTGACCATCAGGATCGGCATCAATGGGTTCGGACGCATCGGTCGCCTCGTCTTCCGCATCGCCTGCGGACGCGATGACATCGAGGTGGTGGGCATCAACGACCTGATCGATGTCGATTACATCGCCTACATGCTCCGCTACGACTCCACCCATGGCCGCTTCGCCGGTGAGGTGGCCATCGACGATGGCGCCCTGGTGGTGAACGGCCGCCGCATCCGCATCAGTGCGGAGCGCGATCCCGCCGCCCTGCGCTGGGGCGATGTGGGTGCCGACGTGGTGCTGGAGTCCACCGGCCTGTTCCTGAGCGACGAGCGGGCCCGGGCCCACATCACGGCGGGGGCGTCCAAGGTGGTGATGTCGGCCCCCTCCAAGGACGACACGCCGATGTTCGTGATGGGGGTGAACCACACCACCTACGCCGGCCAGGACATCGTCTCCAACGCCTCCTGCACCACCAACTGCCTGGCGCCGATGGCCAAGGTGCTGCACGACAACTTCGGCATCCGCGATGGCCTGATGACCACCGTCCACGCCACCACCGCCACCCAGAAGACGGTCGACGGGCCGTCGGTCAAGGACTGGCGCGGCGGGCGTGGAGCCGGCCAGAACATCATCCCGTCCTCCACCGGCGCGGCGAAGGCGGTGGGCAAGGTGATCCCGGCCCTGAGCGGCAAGCTCACCGGCATGGCCTTCCGGGTCCCCACCCCCAACGTGTCGGTGGTGGACCTGACGGTGAACCTCGAGAGAGGCGCCAGCTACGACGCCATCAAGGCCGCCATGCGGGAGGCCGCCGCGGGTCCGATGGCCGGGATCCTGGGCTACACGGAGGACGCCGTGGTCTCGACCGATTTCCTCGGCGAAACCTGCACCTCGATCTTCGATGCCTCTGCCGGCATCGCCCTCACCGACACCTTCGTGAAGGTGGTGTCCTGGTACGACAACGAGTGGGGTTACTCCAGCAAGTGCCTCGACCTGATCGCCCACATCTCCGGCTGATCGCTCCGGCCCCGCCGCCCGCTCCTCAACCCGTGGCGCGAAGGCGGCAATGGCTGCGGATCAGGGTGGTGCCCAGCTCCAGCAGCCGCTGGTTGGCGTAGGCCTCGCGCTCCAGGGCCTTCTCCCAGTCGGAGGCCCCGGCGTAGAGGGGATCGTCGAGGTGCAGCCGCAGTTCCGCCGGCACCTCCTGGCTCAGGCCCAGGGTCCTGGGGACGGAGCGCAGACCGCCCGCCGCACAGCTCTGGGCCACATGGATCGCTTCGTGGTTCAGCACCTGGGCGAAATCCACGGTGCCCTTCTCGACCACCGCGGGCTTGATCCTCAGGGTGCGGGCGGCGTGGTCCCATTCCCCGGCGGCCCCCGTCTTCTTCGGTTCGGCCAGGTGCACCTGGACGCCGGCCTCCTCCAGGACGCCGAGCAGCTCGGCGATGGCGCGGCGCTTCTCGCCGTGGTCCGGTGGGGAGTCGATCAGGGCCTGCAGCTCATCGACCGAAAGCTCGGGTTCACCGGCGCGGCGTCGGTAGAGGAAGCGGATGCCACCGCCGGCCAGGGGTTCGGCGGTCGGAATCCATTGGCGGTCGGCCTCCCTGAGGTTCTCGAGCAGACCCCCCTCAATCAGGGCCATCGGCCGCAGGCGCGGATCGGGAGCGGGATCGAAGCGTGCCAGCAGTCGGGTGGTGACCTCGGGGGCCTGCTGGGGCAGGCTGGCCATCGTCTCCAGCAGGCCTGAGAAGGCGGCCCCCCCGAGCACCAGGGCGGTCACCCCGACGGCCAGGCCCCAGGCACGGCCATGGCGGGGCTTCGGCTCCAGCAGGTCCCCGCAGCGTCCGCAGCGGGGAAGGCCCGTGAAGGGTTGCTGCAGGCGCAGGGGACGACTGCGGCAGGTGGGACAACGGAAGCGGGCCATCGCTCGGCAGACCGACCTCCAGCATGACGGCAAAGGGGCCAGGGGTGTCGCGGCGGCGTGCGGTGGTTGCGAGGATCGCCACCGGTTCGATCCCATCGTTGCGATGCCCCTCCACGCCCTCGTGCGCCAGCTGCAGGCCGCGCCGCTCACCGCCGAGGTGAGGGCACGCTGCGGGCGGCCCGAGCGCCTGCGGCTGAGCGGGGCGGGCCGGGCGGCCCGGGCCCTGGTGGCCAGCGCCCTGGCCGGCAGCGGCGAGGCCCCCCTGCTGGTGATCGTGCCCACCCTGGAGGAGGCGGGCCGCTGGGCCTCCCTGCTGGAGCTGATGGGCTGGCCCCTGTGTCAGCTCTATCCCACCAGCGAGGGTTCCCCCTACGAGCCCTTCGACCCCACCAGCGAGATCACCTGGGGCCAGCTGCAGGTGCTGGCCGAGCTGGTGGGCGACGGGGATGGGGCCCCGGGCGCCGGTGGCGGCCGCTTCGCCGTGGTGGCCACTGAGCGCGCCCTGCAGCCCCACCTGCCGCCGCCGCCCCAGCTGGCGGCCCGCTGCCTCACCCTGCGCCGGGGCGACCGGGTGGATCTCGAGCAGCTGGCCCACACCCTGGCCGGCCTCGGCTACGAGAAGGTGCCGACGATCGAGCAGGAGGGCACCTGGAGCCGGAGGGGCGACATCGTCGATGTGTTTCCGGTCAGCGCCGAGCTGCCGGTGCGTCTGGAGCTCTTCGGTGAAGACCTCGAAAAGCTGCGGGAGTTCGACCCCGCCACCCAGCGCTCCCTTGATGTGATCGAGCGGGTGCGCCTCACCCCCACCAGCTACGCGCCCCTGATCGCCGAAGCCCTGCGGGAGCGGATGCCGGATGGCCTGGAGCGGCTGCTGGAGCCCGCCGCCCTCGACCAGCTGCTGGAGGGCTGCACGCCGGAGGGGATGCGGCGGCTGATGGGCCTGGCCTGGGAGGCGCCGGCGACGCTGCTCGACTACCTGCCCCCCGGCACGCTGGTGGCGATCGATGAGCGGCGCCAGTGCCTGGCCCACGGCCAGCAGTGGTTCGACCATGCCGCCGAGCACCACGGCGAGGTGGTCGCCGCCGCCGAGCACCACGGCGAGGTGGTCGCCGCCGCCGACGGCGAGCCGCCCCTGCCCCTGCCCGCCCGCCTGCACCGGCCGATCGCGGCGGCCCTGGCGGAGGCGGAGGCCTTCACCGGCTTCGACCTGGCGGAGCTGCACGAGAGCGACCGCCACCCCAACGACCTTGATCTGGCGAGCCGGCCGGTGCCGGCCCATCCCAACCAGTTCGGCCGCCTGGCGGAGCAGATCAAGGGGCACCTGCGAGAGAAGGCCCGGCCCTGGATCGTTTCCGCCCAGCCGTCACGGGCCGTGGCCCTGCTGGAGGAGCACGACTGCGTCACCCGCTTCGTGCCCAACGCCCGCGACTTCCCGGCCATCGAACGGCTGGTGGAGCAGGGCACCCCGGTGGCGCTCAAGCTGCGCGGCACGGCCGAACTGGAGGGGTTCCAGCTGCCGGCCTGGAGGCTGGTGCTGTTCACCGACCGGGAGATCTTCGGCCAGCACAGCCTGGCCGCGGGCGGCTACGTGCGCCGGCGCCGCAAGGCGGCCAGCCGCACGGTGGATCCCAACAAGATGCTCCCCGGGGACTTCGTGGTGCACCGCAACCACGGCATCGGCCGGTTCCTGAAGCTGGAGAAGCTGGCCATCGGCGGTGAGGCCCGCGACTACCTGGTGGTCCAGTACGCCGACGGGCTGCTGCGGGTGGCCGCTGACCAGCTGGGCAGTCTCGGCCGCTACCGGGCCAGCAGCGACAGTCCGCCGGAGCTCAACCGCATGGGCGGCACGGCCTGGACCAAGGCCAAGGAGCGGGCCCGCAAGGCGGTGGCCAAAGTGGCGATGGATCTGGTGAAGCTCTACGCCGAGCGCCACCAGGCGCCGGGCTTCGCCTTCCCCCCCGATGGCCCCTGGCAGGGCGAACTGGAGGATTCCTTCCCCTACGACCCCACCCCCGACCAGCTCAAGGCGATCGTCGAGGTGAAGCGCGACATGGAGCGGGACCAGCCGATGGACCGGTTGGTGTGCGGGGATGTGGGCTTCGGCAAGACGGAGGTCGCCATCCGGGCCATCTTCAAGGCGGTCACCGCCGGCAAGCAGTGCGCCCTGCTGGCCCCCACCACCGTGCTGGCCCAGCAGCACTGGCGCACCCTGAGCGAGCGCTTCGCCCCCTACCCCCTCAAGGTGGCCTTGCTCAACCGTTTCCGCACCGCCGGCGAGCGCAAGACGATCCTGGACGACCTGGCCAAGGGCAACACCGACGTGGTGGTGGGCACCCACCAGCTGCTGGGCAAGGGCACGGCCTTCCGCCAGCTGGGCCTGCTGGTGGTGGACGAGGAGCAGCGCTTCGGTGTGAACCAGAAGGAGAAGATCAAGGCCCTCCGCAAGGATGTGGACGTGCTCACCCTGAGCGCCACGCCGATCCCGCGCACCCTCTACATGAGCCTGTCGGGGGTGCGGGAGATGAGCCTGATCACCACGCCGCCCCCCCTGCGGCGCCCGATCAAGACCCACCTCGCCAGCCTCGATGAGGAGGCGGTGCGCAGCGCCATCCGCCAGGAGCTCGACCGCGGCGGCCAGGTGTTCTACGTGGTGCCGCGGGTGGAGGGGATCGAGGAGGTGGCGGGCCAGCTGCGGGCGATGTTGCCGGGCCTGCGGCTGCAGGTGGCCCACGGCCAGATGCCGGAGGGGGAGCTGGAGAGCGCCATGGTGGCCTTCAACGCCGGCGAGGCCGACGTGATGCTCTGCACCACGATCATCGAGAGCGGCCTGGATATCCCCCGGGTGAACACAATCCTGGTGGAGGACGCCCACAGGTTCGGTCTGGCCCAGCTGTACCAGCTGCGAGGCCGGGTGGGCCGCAGCGGCATCCAGGCCCATGCCTGGCTGTTCTATCCGGGCGATGCCTCCCTCAGTGATGCGGCGCGCCAGCGGCTGCGGGCGATCCAGGAGTTCGCCCAGCTGGGCTCCGGCTACCAGCTGGCCATGCGCGACATGGAGATCCGTGGGGTGGGCAACCTGCTGGGCGTGGAGCAGAGCGGCCAGATGGAGGCGATCGGCTTCGATCTCTACATGGAGATGCTGCAGGACTGCCTGGCCGAGATCCAGGGCCAGGACATCCCGGCGGTGGACGAGACCCAGATCGACCTGCCGGTGACGGCCTTCATCCCGGCCGACTGGATCACCGAGGCCGACGAGAAGATGGCCGCCTACCGGGCCGCCGCCGAGTGTGGCGGCAAGCCGGCCCTGGTGGAGCTGGCCGCCGGCTGGGCCGACCGCTACGGCCCGATTCCGGCGCCGGTGCAGAGCCTGCTGCAGCTGATGGAACTGAAGCTGCTGGCGCGCCGCTGCGGCTTCTCGCGCATCAAGCCGGAGAAGCCCAACATCGCCCTGGAGACGCCGATGGAGGAACCCGCCTTCCGCCGCCTGCGCCAGGCCCTGCCCCAGCACCTGCACGGCCGGCTGGTCTACCAGGGCGGCGCCGGCAGCACCGCCAAGGTGCTGGCCCGGGGCCTGGGGGCCCTCTCCCCCGCCCAGCAGGTGGAGCAGTTGATGGAGTGGCTCTCGGCCATGGCCGGCCAGATTCCGGAGGCTGACGGGCGCACTCCGGAGCAGCGGGCCGACGAGCAGCGCGCGAAGAACGCGGCGGTGCTGGTGGTTTGAGCGGCTCCTTCGCCGTGACGGGCCCCTTCGCCGTGACGGGCCCCGACGGCACCGCGCCGGACATCGCTGTGGTCATCCCGCTGTTCAACGGGGCGGCCTGGATCCGCCAGACCCTGCTGTCGGTGCTGGCCCAGACCCTGCCGGCCCGGGAGATCATCGTCGTCGACGACGGCTCCAGCGATGACTCGCTGGCCATCGTCCGCTCCTTCCCCCAGGTGGCCCTGCACCGCCATCCCGGCAAGGGCACCCACCAGACCCGGCAGTTCGGCTTCGCGCGCAGCACGGCGGCCTTGGTCACCTTTCTGGACCAGGACGACCTCTGGCATCCCCGCCACCTGGAGCTGCTCAGCAGGCTGCTGCGCGACGATCCGTCGGCCAGCGCGGCGGTGTCCCGCACCCTCACCTACGAAGACGAGGGCGAGCTGCACTTTCCGCCTCCGGTCCTGTGCCCGGAACGGTTCGACCCCTGGGACACCTTCCCTTTCCACCGGATCGACACCCCCTCCTTCGTGCTGATCCGGCGTTCCGCCCTGGAGGCCATCGGTGGCTGGCCGGCCCGGAACGCCTGGAGCAGCGATGTGCAGGCCTGGTTCCAGCTGGCCGCCATCGCCCCGTTGGTGCGCAATGCCACTGCCACGGCCGCCTATCGCGTGCAGCACCGCGAGGCCACCAGCACCCGCTGGCGCCTGGAGCGGGCCCACGAGTACTTCCTCAACATCCGCGCGAGCTGCGAGGCCCTCGCCCGCGAGCGGGGCCTCAGCCATCCGGCGGAAGCGGAGTGGCGGCAGCGGCAGTGCAGGATCCTGGGGCCCATGGCGCAGGTGATCGAAGCGCTGGAACGCGGCGATGCGGCCCAAATGCGCTCCGCCCTGAGTCAGCTCGAAGCCGAGCTGTCCCGATCGGTGACGCCTGGATCGGAGAGCCCTGGATCGGCCACCCTTGCCGATCTCGTCATCGGCACCCTGGGCTGGTACATGCGCCCGACCCTCACCTCCAGCGACGCCCGGCAGTGGCGACCCCTGGTGCGGACGCTCCACAGGGGCCGACCCGACACCATCCGGCACCTGGGCCGGCTCGTGCCCTTCCACCCGGAGAATGCCTACCCGACGGCCGTCCTGATCGGCTACCTGCTGGCGGAACCCTGGCAGCCCCATGCCTGGTGGCAGCTGCTGCGCCACCGGGGGGTTCCGATCGCGCTCAACCGGATGGGGCGCCTGAGCCGTGTCCTGAGGCGTTCCCCTGCAGGATCGCCATGGCTTCGGCGGGGGTGCAGAACACGAACCTAGAGCGCTCAGGGTGGACCATCAGGGCCTGCAGGCATCGCTCGATTCTCGGCAGTGAATCAGGCTCGACGGGAGCATTGGAGTGAATGGCGAAGGCCAGATAGGGCTGGCGCTGCTCGGCAATCGCCCGGTCGAGCATCCGGCTGAAATCGTTGGGAGGGCTCCAGTCCCGCCATAGCGACAGGGGGGTGTCCTGCCGCCGGTGCCGCCAACCGTTGTTGCGCAGACGCTTGAATCTCTGCCTCAGACTTCTCGGGCCCCAGCCGTAGCGGAGGTGGGCGGAGGTGAGGGGCAGGAGCGTGATGTCACGCCCGCCGGGTCTGGCTTTGCGGCGAAAGTCGCTGCGGGATGGGGCATAGGGTTCCCGGGGCACCCGGTAGTAATCCGGCAGATCGCCCGAATGGGGCGGTTTGCGCGAGTCCAGCGCATTCGGGGGCAGGCCGGGCTCGATGGTCAGATCGAAGCGGAATCCCAGGGCTTCCGCCCGATTGATGGCCTCCGTTCCCGACCAGTAATTGCCGAAGCGCAGGGAACGGCAGGTTGTACCGAAGCTGGCTCGATAGCCCTCCACCGCGGTGTCCAGACATTGGGCGACCCAGTCGTCATTGCCGTGGTCATCCAGCCAGTCGCCGGTGTCCTCGCACCAGCGATAGGTGTGGACGTGGGCGCCCAGCTCATCGCCGGCTTCAATGGCTTGCTGGAACAATTCCGGGTACCGCTCCACGGCCCAGGAGGCACGGCCATGGGCCAGGGCCACCTGGGGATCCATCCGGATGAACCAGCTGAGATGCACGACGTTGCCCGTGAGCTGCTGCAAGGCCGATCGCCATTCCCCGATGTAGGCATGGGTGAGCTCGTAGCCCCTCCATGGTTCGGGGTTCTGGCGCGAGACGAAGAACTCGTCCGGCTCCACATCGATGCAGATCAGGACGGGGATCTTCGCGGTCACCACCGGTCGGAAGGCAGCAGGGACGTCAGCGGTTGGTGCTGCCCTGGCTGAGATTAGGCCGAATTGATTCGCCTGCCCCGGGGGCGGTCAGGGCCCGGTCCTGGCCGGCGGCGGATCCTTGAATTCAGGGGCTGCAGCGGCACCATGGGTGCCGGGCCCGTATCCCCGCCGATGATCGACTTTGCCAGCTACCGGCCCAGGGGCGACAAGCGCAACACCGCGTTCTTCGAGGACTATCTGCCCCGCGTCTACGCCCGGCGGGCCGCGTCGGGGCTGGAGCAGGTGGTGGGACCCATGGCGGCCGTCGTGATCCAGGTGGACCATGGCAACGGCCTCCCGTACCTGGCGGAACTCACCCTCACCACCCCCTATCGCTACCAGGAGTGCTGGATCAACGCCACCCATCGCCTCTACCTGCTCAAGGGCGGTGAGGCCTTTCCGCGGTTGATCGTGCTGGAGCCGCTGTTCGATGACTTCGAGGATGAGGTCACGCGCTGGAACGCCATGTATCCCCTCTCGATCGACAAGCCCAACGCCCGCTACATCGGCGAGATCTTTCAGGTGTCCTCCTGCCACGATCTGCGCGCCATCCTCGAACCCCAGAACATCCGCTTCGCCTATCCGGGCGAAACCGCCAACCCCTTCTATGCCTCGAAGCATCTCTGCTTCACTTTCCTCTCCGACTACACCTACAACCGGGTCGGCTATGTGGACCGGCCCCTCGATGGCCTGGCGGCGCTGGATCTGGGTGATCGGGTGCTGCTCGATGACGAGGCGCTCGAACCCCTCACCGAAGCCGCCCGCCGCCACCGGGAGCATGGCCTGGAGGGCAAGATCCTGGGCATCGACCATCTGGCCACAAGGGTGTTGGCCGGCGAGCGGGAGGATGCCATCCTCGAGTATCTGACGATGGTTCCCTACTACTACTGGGGCTCCTACGACATCGCCGAGATGAACTCCTCCACCAACGTCACCCGCCATCCGACGCTGGCGGACGACAAACTCTCCCCCGCCCGTGTCTTCACCGCCAACAACACCCCCTCCTATCTCAACTCCCTGGCCAACCTGCCCATGCCCACGGAGGATTTCGTGCGCAATTTCGGCCGGCGCATGCATCACATCGCCTATGAGGTTGTCGATGGCGAGAGCAACGGTGACAAGAACGTGGACGTCGTGGTGCGCACCCTGCGCGAGCTGGGCATCCCCTTCCTCGCCGACATGGTGGGGGAATGCGGCGACCAGCCCAACCTGCGCCAGATCTTCTCGCGCAGCTCGCCCTACTCCCTGCTGATCACCGAGTACGTGGAGCGCTGCCTGGGCTACGACGGCTTCTTCACCCGCGAGAACGTGGCGGCCCTCACCGAGGCCGCCGGCCACGCGGAGCGCTACGAGCACGGCCATGTCTTCGACTGAGGCGCCCAGCCGATGAGAATGTCCGTTAAGCTGGCGTCATCTTTCGTTACGCTGCGACATGGGTGAGCTGATCGAGGTCGCGGGCGCCACCCAGAATCCCCTGATGCTGCCAGCCTTCCTGGGGGTGCTCGGCCTCGGTTTCTTCGCCCTGCTCCAGTCTTCCGCCGGCAACAACGACGACGACGACTCCTCGCCCGGTGGCGGCCTGATGCAGCCCGTGGCCTGAGCCCGGCACTTCAGCCCCCGCCGCTGGCCTGCTCCTGTCTCCAGGCGGCCGGCATCAGCACCAGGAACAGCAGCCACCAGGCGGCAATCACCATCGACAGTCCGGCGGTGAGCCACCACAGGTGCAGCACGATCCAGCTGCCGGCCACGATGGCGAGGCCGGTGAGCAGGATGCTCCACGGCTGACACCACCAGGGTTTGAGGTCCCAGACCGAGCCGGGCGTGGTGCCCGGCTCGTGGTGCGGCTCAGGGTTTGGCAAGGGCCGACGGCAGGTTGGCGCTGCCCGGCTGGAAAGCCTTTTGCAGGGTGGCCCCGGCCTGCATCTGCTTCCGCAGGGTGGATTCGGCCACCCTGTACTGGCTGTCGCGGTTGGTGCCGATGTCCTCCAGCTTGAGGCGCTGCACCTCTTGCTCGGTCATCTTCACCGGCACGTCGGGGTTGATGCCGTGCTTGTGGATGTCCCGGTTGAGGGGGGTCAGGTACTTGGCGATGGTCACCGTCATGCCCGAGCCGTCGGACAGGCCGCGCACGGACTGCACCAGGCCCTTGCCGAAGGTCTTCTGGCCCACCAGCACGGCGCGGTTGTTGTCCTGCAGGGCGCCGGAGAGAATCTCGCTGGCGCTCGCCGAACCCTCGTTGACCAGCACCACCATGGGCTTGGTGGTCAGGGCCTGGCCGGTGGCCCGCTTGACGTCCTGGATGCCGTCGCGGGTCTTGGTGGAGACGATGATGCCCTCGTTGATCCACTGGCGGGCGATCTCCACGCTCGCCACCAGCAGCCCGCCGGGGTTGCTGCGCAGGTCGAGCACGTAGCCCTGGACCCCCTGGGCCTCCAGGTCCCGCACCGCCGCCCGCATGTCCTTGGTGGCGGTGGCGCTGAACTGTTTGAGGCGGATGTAGCCGATCCTGGTGCCGTCCGGAGCGGTGTTGACCTGGTGGTTGACCGCGTGGATCTCGATCAGCTCCCGGGTCAGGGGGGTGTCGAGGTTCTGGCCCTTGCGGCGCAGCACCAGATTCACCGTGGTGCCCGCCTTGCCCCGGATCAGCTTGACCGCATCCTCGGTGCTCATCCCCTTGGTGCTCTTGCCGTCGATCGAGACGATCACGTCCTTGGGCTGCACCCCGGCCCTGGAGGCCGGCGAACCCTCGATCGGGGAGATGACGACCAGCTCCTTGGTCTCCTTGTCGACGCTCAGCTGGATGCCCACCCCGGAGAGCTCCCCGGAGGTGTCGATCTGCATCTCCTTGAACTCCCGCGGGTCCAGGAAACGGGTGTAGGGATCGTCGAGGGTGCCGAGCATGCCGCGGATGCCCTCGTAGGCGTCCTTCGGGGTGCTGTAGCTCTTGGAGAGCACGCTCCGGCGCAGCTTGCGCCACTGCTCAGGTGTGTACTTGCCCGTGGTGTCCAGGTAGTCGCGGAAGACGATCTGCCACGCCTGGTCCATCACCTCCTTGGGGCTGTCGCTGATCGACACGGTTCCGGTGGGGGTCAGCACCATCTCCCGGGCCATGACCGCCGTGGCGGCACAGGCACCGAGACCAACCAGCACCACGACGGTGGCGCGAGCTCTGCCCATGGTGGGGATCCTCAAGGAGTCTGAAACGTGGTTCCAACGTAGCGCCGCTGCCAGGGGTGGGCTCCCCGTTCAGGGGTCGACCCAGCGACCGTCCTCCTTGATCAGGGCGATCAGCGCCTCGACCCCTTCGGCCTCGGGAACGCGGCGGATCTCCTCCCGCCCGCGGTAGAGGGAAATCGTGCCGGGGGTCTTGCCCACGTAGCCGTAGTCGGCATCGGCCATCTCGCCCGGGCCGTTGACGATGCAGCCCATGACGGCGATGTCGAGGCCGGTGAGGTGGGCGGTGGCGTTGCGCACCACATGCAGCACCTCCTCCAGGTTGAACAGGGTGCGGCCGCAGCTGGGGCAGGCCACGTACTCCACCATGGTCTTGCGCAGCCCCATGGCCTGCAGGATCGAATAGCAGACAGGGATCTCCTTCTCCGGCGCCTCGGTGAGCGACACCCGGATCGTGTCCCCGAGGCCCTCGGCCAGCAGGGTGGCGATGCCGGCGGTGCTCTTGATGCGGCCGTAGTCGCCGTCGCCCGCCTCAGTGACCCCCAGGTGCAGGGGGTAGTGGAAGCCCTCGGCGTCCATGCGGAAGGCCATCATCCGGTAGGCCGCCAGCATCACCGGGGCCCGCGAGGCCTTCATCGACACGACGATGTTGTGGAAATCAAGGCGATCGCAGATGCGGATGAACTCCATGGCGCTTTCCACCATCCCCAGCGGGGTGTCGCCGTAGGTGAACAGCATCCGCTCCGCCAGGGAGCCGTGGTTCACGCCGATCCGCAGCCCCTTGTCCTGGTCCTTGAGCAGGCTCACCAGGGGTTCGAGGGTCGCCTGGATGCGCTCGCCGATCGCCGCCACCTCCTCCGCGGTGAACTCGGTGCGGTTGGGGTCGGGCTTGTCGAACACGTAGAGGCCCGGATTGATCCTCACCTTGTCGACGTGCTGGGCCACCTCAAGGGCAATCTTCATGCCGTTGTGGTGCACGTCCGCCACCAGCGGCACCGGCCGGTAGGTGTCCTCCAGCCGCTGGCGGATCTCCTTCACCGCCTTGGCATGGGCCAGGCTCGGCACCGTCAGCCGCACGATCTCGCAGCCCGCCTCGTGCAGGCGGCGGATGCCGGCGGTGGCCCCCTCGATGTCGAGGGTGTCCTCGTTGATCATCGACTGCACCACCACGGGGTGCTCGCTGCCCACCCACACGTCCCCGACCCGGACGCTGCGGGTCCGGCGGCGGCGGATCACCGTGTCGAAGCGGGGGTCACTGGCCCAGTCGGCCGGCAGGGGAGAGGTCCCTGGAGCGCTGGTGGTGGGTGTGGCCAGGGTGCCGGTCATCAGGAAAGCCGGAAGGAAGAAGGTCATATCAGCCTGCCACATTGAGAGTGCTTACACAGCGGCGCCGGGCCAATCAGTCCGAGCATAGATTCTTCTTCAAAGCCAAGGCTAATAACTATGACTGATTCACCTCGTCCCTTGGGTTATAAGGCAATGTGCTATCTAGGGGTGGCAGAGAATGTGGCTATTATCGCCCAGTTTGGATTCAGTTTTATTGTCAGCTTCTACCTCGACATAATGCCAATGCTTCAGAAGGGGGTCTGGCAGCCAACGCTCGATATGATTGTCGGACTGATGATGCTCCTCCTGGGTATAGCTGGAGTCATCATAAGTCTCTCCCTGCTGAATCGTGGGCGGGCAACTCTCATGGCACTGGATGTTTTTCTGATGGTGAAATGGCTATTCTTGCTGGCCCTACTGACTGCGGGCTTCGCCAGCTATTTCAATCTTCTCGGCAAGTGGAATGGGCTCGCCATGCCCGGGCACGAAGATCCATCCATCGCTCTACTGCCCATGATTGCGTTACTGATCTTGAATCTCCCCCTCTTCGTGGCAAGCGCCTACTGGTGGCGTCCGAACGTACGTCGCTATGCCAAGACATGAGATCGGATCTCAACTCTGCAGCTCCTTGGATCACCGGCACTTCTCACTGGTCTGCTCCAGCCGCCGCTGCACCTCCTTGAGGTCCTGCCAGGTGAGCCATTTGGGGGAGCCCTGCTCCCGGGAGGGATTGCGCAGCAGATAGGAGGGATGGAACACCGGCATGACCCAGCGGCCCTGCCAGGGGTGCCACTGGCCGCGGAGCCTGGAGATGCCCCCCTTGATGCCGAGCACCCCTTCCAGGGCCGTGGCACCGGTGAGCAGCACGATGGCCGGATCCACTGCGGCGATCTGGGCGGCCAGCCAGGGGGCGCAGGCCGCCATCTCCTGGGCTGTCGGTTTGCGGTTGTCCGGCGGACGGCACTTCACCACGTTGCAGACGTAGGCATCGCGCTCGCTGTCCAGCCCCACGCTGGCGAGCATCTGATCGAGCAGCTGGCCGGCCCGACCCACAAACGGCCGGCCGCTGGCGTCCTCCTGGGCGCCGGGACCCTCGCCGATCACCATCAGCCGGGCCGCCGGATCGCCGCGGCTCACCACCACCGTCCGGCGGCCCTCCGCCAGGCCGCAGCGGCGGCACTCCCGGCAGTCCCGCTCCAGCGCCGCGAGGTCGGGTGACTCCGGGGTGGCGGGCCCCACGACGGCAGGCTCCAGGGGGCCAGGATCCGCGGTGGCAGGGTCCTCACCCAGAAGGGATGGTTGCAGGGGAGACGGTTGCAGGGGAGCGGGGGCCATCGCCCCATTCTTCGGCATGGCGCAGGGCATAGGGCAAGATGGCGGGATTGCCGAATCGCGCCCTCCAGACGGCGCGCGCTGCCATGCCGGCCCCGTTGCCGCTCTCCGCCCGGGCGCAGGCGTTGCAGCCATCGCTCACCCTCGCCATCACCGCCAAGGCGCGCGAACTGCGCGGTGAGGGCAAGGACATCTGCAGCCTCAGCGCCGGGGAGCCCGACTTCGACACGCCCGCCTTCATCCGCCAGGCGGCCGCCGAGGCCCTGGAGGCCGGCCACACCCGCTACGGGCCCGTGGCGGGCGAACCGGCGCTGCGCCAGGCGATCGCCGCCAAGCTGAGCCAGGAGAACGGCGTTCCCACCCGGCCCGACCAGGTGCTGGTGACCAACGGCGGCAAGCAGGCCCTCTACAACCTCTTCCAGGTTCTGCTCGACCCCGGCGACGAGGTGCTGCTGCCGGCCCCGTACTGGCTGAGCTACCCGGAGATGGCCCACCTGGCCGGCGCCAGCGTGCGTTGCCTCACCACCGACGCCAGCGGCGGATTCCGCTTCAGCCCCGAGCAGCTGGAGGCGGCGATCACCCCGGCCAGCCGGCTGCTGGTGCTCAACAGCCCCTCCAATCCCACCGGCATGGTGCTCAGCCGCTCCGAGCTGGAGGGGATCGCCGCCGTGCTGCGCCGCCATCCCGCCGTGGCGGTGGTCTGCGACGAGATCTACGAGATGCTGCTCTCCCCCGGCCATGTGCACCACAGCCTGGCGGCGGTGGCGCCGGACCTGGCCGAGCGGATCTTCATCGTCAATGGCTTTGCCAAGGGCTGGGCGATGACCGGCTGGCGCATCGGCTGGCTGGCGGGCGCCCGCCATGTGGTGGCCGCCGCCAGCGCCCTGCAGAGCCAGAGCACCAGCAATGTCTGCAGCTTCGCCCAGTTCGGCGCCCTGGCGGCCGTCAGTGGCTCGCGCGACTGCGTCCACGCGATGGCGGCCGAATTCAGCCGTCGCCGCTCCCGGCTCAGCGACGGACTGATGGCGATCAGCGGCCTCGAGCTGCTGCCCCCCGAGGGGGCCTTCTACGCCTTCCCCGACGTCAGCGCCTGGGGCCTGGATTCGATGACCCTCTGTCGCCGGCTGCTGGACGAGGTGGGGCTGGCGGTGGTGCCCGGGGCCGCCTTCGGCGACGACCGCTGCATCCGCCTGTCCTGCGCGGCGTCCCCGGCCACGATCGACGATGGCCTGGAGCGGCTGCGCCGCTTCGGAGCCAGCCTCTGATCGCCCTGCCGATGCAGGTCCCGAAGAAGCTGGTGGTGCTCGGCGACAGCGGCGTCTACGGCTGGGGTGATCCGGAGCAGGGCGGCTGGTGCGAGCGGCTGCGGCGCCACTGGATGGACCTGCCCCAGGGCCCGGTGCTCTACGGCCTGGGGGTGCGGGGGGATGGGCTGGAGCGCCTGGCGGCCCGTGCCGAGGCGGAGGTGAGCCACCGGGGTGAACTGCGCCGCCAGCGGCCCCAGGGGATCCTGCTGTCGATTGGCCTCAACGACACGGCCCGGGTGGGGCGGCCCGACGGCCGCCACCAGCTGGCCCCCGACGCGTTCCTGTTCGGCCTGCGGCAGCTGCTGCCCCGGCTGACGTCCATCGCCCCGGTGTTCGTGCTGGGCCTCACCCCTGTGGATGAGGTCGTGATGCCCTTCGCCGAGATGCTCTGGTACGACCTGGCGACGGTGCGCTGCTACGAGGGCCTGCTGGAGGAGGCCTGCATGGAGGCCGACGTGCCCTTCCTGCCGCTGCTCGACGGTCTGCTGGCCGACCCCCACTGGCTGCAGTGGCTGTGCAGCGACGGCCTGCACCTCAACAGCGACGGCCACGGCCAGCTCTACGGGCGCCTGCGCTCCTGGAAGGCCCTGCTGGACTGGGCCGGGCTTGATCCCCACAGCAGCGTGACGGCTGGCTTCTGAACGGCACCAGCAGCCCTCCTGCCCGGGGCTGGCCCGGCAGCCATTCTTCCCTGGGTCGGTGCCGGTGGCATCACCCGATCGGATGAGAGGCGCTCCCCCCCTGGGGTGAACCGCCGCCGGTGGCCGACGGCGACTCTGAAGGGACGGCCCCCGCTGGACCCAACGCCATGGATCGCCCCCCGCCCCTCTCGCCCCCGCCACCGGCAGCGGTGGTGCAGAGCCCCCGCCGGGGGCCGGCGCCGGATCTCTGTCCGGGCTGCCGTGAGATCCCGGAGGCGATCGTCGATCGCCGTAGCCGCAACCGCCGCCGGCTCAAGGCGTTCGCTGAGGCCACCGATCCGGTCGTCCGGTTGCGCTGGCGCAACCTGCTGGTGGAGGACAACCTGCCGCTGGTGTACAGCATCGCCGGGCGCCAGGGTGCCGACGCCGGGCTGGCCTTCGAGGACCTCGCCCAGGTGGGCAGCCTCGGCCTGATCCGGGCGGTGGAGGCCTTCGATCCCGAACGCAACGTCAGCCTCAGCAGCTTCGCGGTGCCCTACATCCAGGGGGCCATGCGCCGCGAACGGCGGGACCGCCAGCCCCTGGTGCGCCCGCCCCGGCCCCTGTGGGACCTGCACCAGCAGGTGCTGAGCCTTCAGGAGGCCCGCCGCCGCCAGGGGCTCGATCCGCTGTCCCCCACCGCCCTCGCCGACCGCCTGGCCTGTGATCCGGCCCGGCTTGAGGAGGCCCTGGCGATCCGACGGGCCGCCAGGGTGCGCAGTCTGGATGCCCCCCTCGGCCTGGGAGGCGGTGAGGCCGAGGCGCCCGGCTGCCTGCTGGATCTGCTGGCCGCCCCCGCCGGCCCCTGCGGCGATGAGGCGGTGGCGGGCGACAGCGAAAGCCGCGGCGCCGAGCGTCAGTGGCTGCGGGAGCAGCTGGCCGATCTCGAGCCCCGGGAGCGGGAGCTGCTGGTGGGCCGCCTCGATGGGGGCTGCACCTGGGTGGAGCTGGGTCGGCAGCTGGGCATCCCGGCCCGCCAGGCCCAGCGTCGCCACGACGCCGCCCTCGACCGCCTCAGGCGCGCCGCCCTTGCCTGGCGCCAGGAGGCCTTCAGCCCAAGCCAGGCAACAGCCACGGCACCAGCGCCATCGCCAGCAGGGCCGCCAGCAGGGTCTGGAGCCCGTTGACGACTTCGTTGCTCAGCCAGCGCCAGTGACGCTGCAGGCTGGCGCCCACCACGCTCTCGGCCAGGGTGGCCACCAGCCCGACGCCGACCACCAGGGCCGCCAGCGGCCAGCCGCGGATCACCCCCAGCCCTGCCATGGCCAGGGTCATCAGGGCGCTGCCCAGGAGGCTGGCGCCGGTGCCCTCCAGGCTGATGGCCCCCTCGGTGCCGGGCGGCACCGGCCGCAGGCTGGTGATCAGCACGGTGTGCCGGCCCCAGCGCTTGCCGATCTCGCTGCCGAAGGTGTCGGCGAGCTTGGCGGCGAAGCTGGCGGCGAATCCGGCCAGGAGCAGGGGCTGCATGGCCGCCGGTGCCCGGCAGGTCAGCAGGGCCAGCACCGTTCCCACCAGGGCGGAACCCCACACGTTCTCCGGCCCCCGGCGCCCTTCCCGGCCCTCGGCCAGCCCCAGCTCCTGCTTGCGCCGGAACCCCAGCTTCGTCACCGCGCTGCCCAGGGCGAGATACACCACCACCGCCAGCCAGCCGCGCCAGCCCAGGCTTCCCCACAGCAGGGTGCCGAGCACCCCGGCATGCACCCAGCCTGCCCGGGTGAGCAGGGGCAGGCGCTGGGCCAGGCCGATCAGCAGCCCGTTGATCGCCAGGGCCGCCAGCCAGTGGAGGGGGTCCTGGGGCGGCAGCGGCAGCATGGCGGGGGCCCAGTTGTGTTGCACAGATCTAAGCCAGGCGCTGCGGGGTGCCGGCTTCGGCGGATAATCGCTGCATCCGGCGGTGCTCCGAATGGTCTTCAAACGACCCAAGTTCTTCCTCGATCTGGGTGGCGGCGAAGGCAACCAGCCCCCGGCCGTGGTGGCGCCACCCAAGGCTGAAGCCAAACCAGCCCCCAAGGCCGCTGCCCAGGCGGCCGAGGCCAAGACGGCGTCCACCGCCGCCGCCCCAACGGCTGCAGAGGGCACCCCTCAGCCCGCTTCGGGTCTGACCACCGCCGAGGCCATTGCTGCCGAACTGGCCGCCGCCGAGGCGCTGCGGCCGGCACCGTCGTTGGCCACTTTCGCCCCCGACTGCGTCACCGCCGGCGGCGCCACCCCCATGAAGCGCCGCACCCCCGGGGCCAACCTGGGCGTGTTCAAGGACATGGCGGCCGGCATGATGCGTTCCTGAGCGCCCGCCAGTCCGCCAGCAGGGCCAGGCCGGCCACGGCGGCGGTGGGCGTGCGCAGGATCGTCGGCCCCAGGCTCACCGGATTCCAGCCGGCCGCTTCGGCCCGTTCCTCCTCCTGGGGGCTCCAGCCCCCTTCCGGACCGATCGCCAGCCGGATGCCGGCCGCCAGGTCCGCCTTACCCCCGATTCCGCCCGTCCTGTCCACCAGCTCCTGCAGCCGCTGGCGGCAGTGGGGCAGCCCCTCCCGCCTGGTGGTGGCCAGCAGGGCGATCCCGGCCGCGGGCCGGGCCAGCCACTCCCCGGCGGGCCGGGGGGACTCCAGCGCCGGATGCCAAAGCCGTTCGCACTGCTCGGTGGCCTCCCGCACGATCCCTTGCCAGCGCTCGAGGGGACAGCGCTCCCCCGGGAGGCCACGCTCGGCTAGCAGGGGCTGAAGCCGGTCGGCGCCCAGTTCGGTGGCCATGCGCCAGACCAGATCCGCCTCCCTCCGGGGCACGGCCATGGCGAGCTCAAGGGGCGGCCAAGGCGGCTCCTCCCGAAGCAGCGGCTCGGCGGGTGCCTGCTCCAGCCGCAGGCCCCGCTCCGGGTCAAGTACCGCCGTCCAGAGCCCGCCGACGCCGTCGACCAGCGCCAGGCGGTCGCCGGGGCGGTAGCGCAGCACCCGCTCCAGGTAGTGGCGTTCCTGGGGCTCCAGGGCCAGCCGGGCCTGGCCCGGGTCGCCGGCCTCCAGGGCGGCGATCCGCTCCGGGGTGATCAGCAGCCGGCGCAGCTCCCGCCCCATCAGTCCCCGGTGAACGGGCTCTCGGGCTCCTCGTCGATCGGCCAGTCCTCGTTGAGGCCGCCGATCACCAGTTCGGTGATCTCGAGAACGTCGTTGTCGAGCTGGCGCAGGGCGTTGATCAGCACATCAAGGGCCAGGGCATCGCTGGTGCCCAGGTCGACCCAGCAGCGGGCCCAGTCGTCCTGGTACTCCATCGGCCCCATGTTGTGCATCAGGGCGGGCAGACAGCGTTCGGCGGATTCGGTGTCGTAGGGGAGCCAGCCCAGGTCCACACCGCCCTCGTGCGTCTGCAGGTTCTCGGCATTGAAGCCGCCCAGCTTGCCGAGGAAGAACCAGCTGTCGAAGGCCGTTTCGACGTAGCCCCGCTCGGACCCGCCGGGCTGGTCGGCGAAGCGCAGCCAGATCCAGCAGTTGAACGGATCCACCTCGCGAAATCGGACATCCATGGAGAAGGGGAGACGGGGCGCGTGTCTCCCCATCCAACACGTTCCAGGGCCCCGCGCCCGAGCGCTTCATTGCCGCAGCGTCGGACGGCATGCTGGTGGGATGCTCGACGTCATCGGTCTGCGTTACCACCCGGCCACGGCGGCCGCGCCGGTGCTGCGTGACGTGTCCCTGCAGTTGGCGGTGGGAGCCCCAGCCCTGGTGGCCGGCCGCAGCGGCAGCGGCAAGACCACCCTGCTGGAGGTGCTCTGCGGCCTGGCCGAAGCCGATGCCGGCCGCATCCTCTGGCAGGGGGAGGCCCTCAGCAGCCGCCAGCGCCGCTGGCTGTGCGGGCTGGTCTTCCAGTTCCCCGAACGCCATTTCCTCGGCCTGACGGTGGGTCAGGAGCTGAAGCTGGGCCAGCGGCGGCTCACCGCCGAGAAGGCCGAGGCGGTGCTGGAGCAGGTGGGTCTCGGCCATCTCTCCCTCCAGCAGGCTCCCGAGCGGCTCAGCGGCGGCCAGCAGCGGCGCCTGGCGCTGGCGGTGCAGCTGGTGCGGGATGCCCGGGTCCTGCTGCTGGATGAGCCCACCGCCGGCCTCGACTGGACCGTACGGGAGGAGGTGCTGCAGCTGCTGGCGGATCTGGCCCGGGAGCGGGCCCTGCTGGTGGTGACCCATGAACCCGAGCTGTTCCGGGGTGTCATCGACCACGGCTGGCGGCTGGAGGGCGGTGCCCTGGGGCCCCTGGAGGCGCCGCGATCCGCCTCCTTACGATGACCAGCTGTTGGTGGGGGACGGCTGGATGGGGGGACAGTTCATCGGGGGACAGGTCATGGGGGACAGCCTGCTGAGGGCCACCGGCGCCGGCGGTGGCATCCGCATGGTCGCGGTTACCACCACCGCGGCCAGCCGCATGGCCAGCGATCGCCACGGGCTCTCCTTTCTCACCACGGCCCTGCTGGGACGGGCCATGACGGCGGCCCTGCTGCTGGCCAGCTCGATGAAGGTGTCCCACGGGCGTGTGAACCTGCGCATCCAGTCCGACGGACCCCTGCGGGGCCTGATGGTGGATGCGGGCCGGGACGGCACCGTGCGGGGCTACGTGGGGCGGCCCGACCTGGAGCTCGATCTGCTCCCCGACGCGTCCGGCGGGCACCGCTTCGACTTCCGCCGCGCCACCGGCACCGGCTACCTGCACGTGGTGCGGGATCGGGGCCAGGGCGAACCCTTCAGCAGCACCGTGGAGCTGGTGAGTGGCGGGATCGGTGAGGACGTGGCCTCCTACCTGCTCCATTCCGAGCAGACCCCCTCGGCCCTGTTCGTGGGGGAGACGATCGACAGTTCCGGGGTGCGCTGCGCCGGTGGGGTGCTGGTCCAGGTGCTGCCGAAGGCGGCGCGGGAGCCGGCCCTGGTGGCCCTGCTGGAGGAGCGCTGCCGGGAGATCACCGGCTTCAGTGAGCGACTCGCCGCCAATGCCGACCAGCTCCATGCCCTGTTCGAGGACATCTTCCCGGATCTCGATCCCCAGCCCCTCGAGGCGGCGCCGATCGAGCAGCCGGTGCGCTTCCACTGCCCCTGCAGCCGCCACCGCAGCGTCAGCGCCCTGCGGCTGCTGGGCCGCGATGAACTGAGCGCCATGCTCAGCGAGGACGGCCAGGCGGAACTGACCTGCCATTTCTGCAGCGAGGTCTACCGGGTGGGGCCCGAGGAACTGCAGGAGCTGATCGACGAGCTGGCGGCTGTCGCCTGACCGGCTGGCCTGACGGCCGGGCCTGAAGCCCTGGAAGCTCAGGCGATCAGCAGGGCTCCCAGGAGCAGCAGCAGGATGGCGGGGATGCTCTGCAGCTGCAGGGTGCTGACCGGCAGGCCCTGGCTGAGGGAAGCCCCCAGCCCAGCGGTCAGCAGGCCGCCGAGGACCAGACCCACGCAGAGCAGGGCGAAGGACCAGCCCACCGCCGCCAGGAAGCGGCCGTTGCGCCGCTGCAGGTTGAGCAGGGTGACGCCCGTGGCCAGGGCCGTGAGCAGCTCGGGGGCGGCCCCGGGCATCAGCACCAGCAGCACCAGCAGCACCCCGTCGGCCGCCAGGGGAAACCAGAGATCACGGCCGCTGGCCAGCTGCAGCCGGGGCAGGGAGAAGCTGGGACGCGGCAGGCGCGAGGGGGGAAGCTGGGGCAGGCTGGGCAGCGCCGACAGTGCCGGACGGCTCGGGGGTGGTGAGGCCTGCTCCCTCTGGGAGGCGGAACGGGCGGCGCTGCTGACCCGGCCCTGCTGGCGTTCCTTGAGCCGATCCATCAGCACGGCGTCGTAGGCGGCCTCGATGCGGGAGCGCACCATCGGATCGTCGCCGGCCTCCTTGAGCCGAGCCAGCTTGGCCTCCTGGACCGTGTCGAAGGAGGCATCCGGCGCGACGCCCAGCCGCTCGTACGGATCGGAGGCGTCAGGGGCCGGCTGGGCCTGGTCGGATCCTTGGTTCATACCACCGAGCGTATCGAGCCAAGGCTAAAAAAGCGGTTCACTGCGGTGATATCCGGCTTCCTGTTGCAGACGGCGACGGCAGGCCTCGGCCTCCTCGATGGCCAGCGAACGCCGCCGCTTGAGCAGGGGCATCTGGGGGGGCAGGTGGCTGCCTTCACGCATCTCCACGGCCCCCTGGGAGGGCTGGAAGCTGACGTAATCACTGCCCCCGTCGCTGCGGGGACGCACGAGCCAGAGCGGGAATGGCGTCACGGATCGAGGCATCGCAGTGACCGTCCGTTACGGCGTGACGATTTGTTGCTTCATTCTGCCCCCTCCGCCGGTGTTGCGCGAGGGAGGGGTTTCCCCCGCGCCGGCACCGACGCCGCCCCGGGCTCAGAGGGCGATCGGCTCCACCCCGCTCACCACCGGCGCCACCCCGTGCAGCTCCAGCTCGGGATGGTCCTCCTGCAACTGATGCAGATTCCAGTCGTTGCGGAACAGCAGCACCGGCCGGTCCCAGGCATCGCGGACCGTCTTGCAGTTGAACAGGCGGCCGACCCGTTCCAGGGCCGGCCAGCCGCCGCTCACCCAGCGGGCGACGCTGAATTCCAGGGGTTCGAGCCGGCTGGTGACGCCGTACTCGTTCTCCAGCCGGTACTGCACCACCTCCAGCTGCAGCTGGCCCACCGCCGCCAGGATTGGGTCCCGCTTGCTGGGGTCGGTGTCATAGAGCACCTGGACGGCCCCCTCCTCCCGCAGCTCGTTGACCCCCTTGCGGAAACTCTTGAACGCCGAGGGGTTGGGGTTGCGCAGCCAGGCGAAGATCTCAGGGCTGAAGCAGGGAATGCCCTCGTACTCCACCCTTGAACCGGTGTAGAGGGTGTCGCCGATGGCGAACATGCCGGGGTTGTTGAGGCCGATCACATCGCCGGGATAGGCGTCCTCCACCACCTCCCGGTCCTGGCCGAACAGCTTCTGGGGCCGGGACAGGCGGATGGTGCGCCCGCTGCGGGCATGGCGCACGCTCATGTCCTTCTCGAAGCGGCCGCTGCACACCCGCACGAAGGCGACGCGGTCGCGGTGACGGGGGTCCATGTTGGCCTGAAGCTTGAACACGAAGCCGCTGAATTCCGGGCGCAACGGATCCACCGGTCCCTGGTCGCTCTCCCGGGCCACCGGGGGCTGGGCCAGCTCCAGGAAGGCATCGAGGAAGGGGCGCACCCCGAAATTGGTCATCGCCGAACCGAAGAACACCGGGCTCAGCTCACCGGCGTGCACCCGCTCCAGATCCAGCGCCGCCCCGGCCCCCTCCACCAGCTCCAGTTCCTCCTGCGCCAGCTCCAGCAGTTCCGCTTCCACGAGCCCGGCCCGCTCGGGATCGCCCGGGGCCAGGCGCCGCTCCAGGCTCTGGCGGCCCCGCTCGGCCCGCTCGAACAGCAGCAGATCCTGGGAGCGCCGGTCGATGACGCCGCGGAAGCGGTCGCCGCTGCCGATCGGCCAGTTCACCGGCCAGCACGCCAGCCCGAGCTCCTGCTCGATCTCATCGATCAGCTCCAGGGGTTCACGCCCCGGCCGGTCCATCTTGTTGATGAAGGTGAAGATCGGGATCCGTCGCATCCGGCAGACCTCGAACAGCTTGCGGGTCTGGGGTTCCAGGCCCTTGGCCGCATCCACCAGCATCACGGCGTTGTCGGCGGCGGCCAGGGTCCGGTAGGTGTCCTCCGAGAAGTCCTGGTGGCCGGGGGTGTCGAGCAGGTTGACCGTGCTGCCGGCGTAGTCGAACTGGAGCACGGTGGAGGTGATCGAGATGCCGCGCTGCTTCTCCAGCTCCATCCAGTCGGAGGTCACCTTGCGCTGCTCCCCCTTGGCCTTCACTGCCCCGGCCTGCTGGATGGCCCCGCCGTAGAGCAGCAGCTTCTCGGTGAGGGTCGTCTTGCCCGCATCGGGGTGGGAAATGATCGCGAAGTTGCGCCGCCGGCTCACCGCCGCCGCCAGTGCCGCGGCGTCGGTATCCGGTACGGGGATGGAGGGGGGTCGGCTGGTCATGGGGCCAGCCTGCCAGGCAGGCCGTGGCCCTGGATCTCCAGGTAGCGGTCGTCGACCTCCCGCACCTCCAGCCCCCCCAGTCCGGCGGCCTGCAGCTGCTCCCTCACCTCGGCGGGGGTGAAGGCGGCCCGCAGGGAATGGGCGTAGTCCCGCCGCAGCACCTCCGGGGCCGTGCCTGCGTGGCGGGCGACCAGGGCCTGCAGGTCCGCGGCGTTCGCCGGTCGGCGCAGGTCCCTCACGTAGAGGCTGGTGTCCGCTCCCGAGAGCTGCTTCACGGCTCCCCAGAACACCCCGGGATCATGGAGATGGTGCAGCAGGCTGTTGCTGACCACGGCGCTGCAGGGGCCCTCCAGCTGCGGGCTGGGCAGCACCAGCCGCTGGAAGCGCACATGGCGCTGGGCGGCCGGATCCATCTGCCGCCGCCGCTCGGCGATGGCCAGCATCGCTGCCGATCCGTCGATCCCCAGCACCCGGGCCTCTGGCCAGCGCACGGCCAGCCGAAAGGTGATGTTGCCCGGCCCGCAGCCCAGATCCACAAAGCTCAGCCCCTCTCCGTCGCCGCTCTCCCGCAGGCCGGGGAGGGCCTCGATCCGCTCCAGCACCGCCCGGTCACCGCTGGAGAAGTCCGCCGCCGCATAGGCCTCGGCCTGCAGCGGCTCGTCCATCAGCTCCGGTTCGCAGATCCGCTCCATCCCTCCAGCATCGACGCCGGCGCCACAGGCACCGTGGCTGGTGGGGTCAGGCCGTTGCAGACCCTACAGGTGGCGTTATGGTGCGCAACACGATCCGGCCGTACCCCCGTGACCATCTCCGCCGCCCGTCCAGCCACCCCCGCCACGGCGGCGACCTCTACCGATGCGACCTCTGGCGGCAACGACGCGAATCCGGCGCCGGCGGCGGATTTCCCGGTCACCGCGCCGGCGGCCTACCCGGTCTTCTATCGCACCTACAGCCGCAAGACCGCGAGCGGCGGTCGGGAGAGCTGGCATGAGGTGGCCGAGCGCAACCTGGAGGGCCTGCGGGTGCTTGGCTCCCTCAACAGCGCCGAAGTGGAGCTGATCCGGCGCATGCAGCGGCACCAGATGGCCCTCCCCTCCGGCCGCTGGCTGTGGATCGGCGGCACCGAATGGATCGAGCAATCGGAGAATTTCTCCGGGGCCTACAACTGCACCTCCACCAACCTGGTGGACTGGGAAGCCTTCGCCCTGATGATGGATCTGGCGATGATGGGCTGCGGCACCGGCGCGATCATCGAGCCCCACCTGATCAGCCGGCTGCCGAAGATCCGCAACACCCTCGTCATCGACGGCGTCACCGATATCGGCCTGACGCCGATCGGCTCTCGCCAGCAGCAGACCACCCACACGATCGACGGCCACCACGTCAGCGTCCGTGTCGGGGACACCCGGGCCGGCTGGGTGGAGAGCTACCGGCTGCTGCTCAACCTCTGCAGCGATGAGCGTTTCGACGGCCCTGTCCACGTGTCGGTCGACCTGTCGGACGTGCGGCCGGTGGGGGAAACCCTCAAGGGCTTCGGTGGCATGGCCAATCCGGTCAAGCTGAAGGATCTCTACGGCCGCGTCGCCCAGATCCTCAACAAGGCCAGGGGGCGCCAGCTCACCTCGGTGGAGTGCTGCCTGCTGATCGATGAGGCGGCGGTCACGATCGTGGCCGGCAACATCCGCCGCAGTGCCGGCATGCGCCAGTTCTGCGCCGATGACGATTCCGCTCTCGGTGCCAAGGAGAACCTGTGGCAGCAGGATGACCAGGGCAACTGGCGCATCGATCCGGAGCGGGATGCCCTGCGCATGGCCAACCACACGCGCGTGTTTCACGTGCGCCCCAGCCGCGAGGTGGTGCTGGAAGCGGTCAATAAGCAGTTCCAGTCGGGTGAGGGCGCCATCCAGTTCGCCCCCGAGGCCATCGCCCGCTCCAATGCCGACCTGCTGACCACTCCGGAGCTGCGCACCGAGTTCATCGGCATCTACTGCGACCAGGGACGGGAGGAAGCCGGCCGCTGGCTGCAGCTGCACCATCCCGAGATCGGCGCCGACGAGCTCGAACACCGGCTCGGTCGCTACGGCCTCAACCCCTGCGGTGAGATTCTCGGTGCCGATTTCCACTGCAACCTGGCGGAGATCCATCTCAACCGGATCGACCCGTCCGACCACCAGGCCCAGGAGGATGCCTTCAAGGCCGGTGGCCTGGCGGTGGCCTGTCTGCTGAACCACCGCTTCGAGGTCGAGCGCTACCGCCGCAGCCGGGCCTGGGATCCGATCGTGGGGGTCAGCTTCACTGGCCTGTTCGACTTCTTCGTCCACGCCTTCGGCACCCCCTGGCTGCAGTGGTGGGAGGCCGGCCGTCCCGACAGCGAGGAGGGCCGGGCGTTCCGCCAGCAGGAGGCGGCCTACCTGTCCCGCTGGAAGGACTGGGTGCATGAGGCGGTGTGGGACTACTGCGACCGCCATGGCATGCGCCGTCCCAACCGCTGCACCACCGTCCAGCCGGCCGGCACCAAGAGCCTGCTCACCGGCGCCAGCCCCGGCTGGCATCCCCCCAAGGCCCAGCGCTTCATCCGCCGCATCACCTTCCGCAAGAACGACCCGGTGGCCCTGGCCTGCATGGAGTACGGCTACGCGATCGTGCCCTCCCAGTCCGACAAGGACGAGCAGGGGCGGCTGCTGAATGATCCCTTCGATCCGCGCTGCACCGAATGGCTGGTGGAGATCCCCACCGAGGTGAGCTGGGCCAACCTGCCCGGGGCCGACCGGGTGGAGATCAACAACTTCTCGGCCCTGGCCCAGTTCGATTTCTACATGCAGGTGCAGCGGCACTACACCACCCACAACACATCGGCCACGGTGGAATTCCGTGAGCATGAGATCGAGCCCCTGGCCGCCGCGATCCACCACGCGATTGAGAACGGGGAGGGTTACATCTCCGCCGCGCTCCTGGCCCGCTTCGATGCCAACGCCACCTTCCCGCGGCTGCCCTTCGAACCGATCGATCAGGCCACCTATGCCGGGATGGTCGCTGAGGTCGAGCAGCGGCGTGTGTGCGGCGACTTCTTCCTCGCCCTGCAGAAGTACGACCGCGGCGAACTGATCGAAGCCGGCCCGGCCGGTTGCGATTCCGATAAGTGCCTGCTGCCGCTCGCCAAACCCGAAGCCTGAGCCGCTGGCTTCGGTTCAGGGCGGCCGCTGGCTGCCCCTGATTGGGTTCCTGTGATGCATCTCCGGGACGCATCACAGGTCGCCAACTGGAGCGGGCCCGTCGCTTGTTGGAAGATGGTGCGCGGTTAGCTCCCTACTCGGCAGCGGCTGTCAGGGTGCTGATTTCGCGATGGCTGAGGGGATCGTCTGGATTGATCATCACAAGGCGATCGCGACCGCCATTCTTGGCCATCAGCAGGGCCTTGTCAGCCCGGCGGAAGGTGGCGTCGTAGTTCTCGTCGGCCTTGTGCTCGGTCAGGCCCATGCTGGCGGTGAGAGTCAGCTCCATGTCGTCGACGGAGACGCGCATGTTGCGGATGTTGGCCAGCATGCGCTTGGCGACCCCTTCGGCTGTGGCGAGATCGGCATCAATCAGCAGGGCCAGGAATTCCTCCCCACCCCAGCGGGCGATGATGTCGTAGTGGCGGAGGCTGCTGGAGAGAGCCTTGACGAAATCCACCAGCATCAGATCACCGGTGGCATGGCCATACTCGTCGTTAATCAACTTGAAGTGATCCACATCAAGAATGATCATCGAATAGGTGGAGCCGTGCCTGCTAGCCCGCTGATCCTCCTCCAGGCAGCGCTCGGCCATGAAGCGACGGTTGGAGATTCCTGTCAAGGCGTCGTGGGTGGAAGCCTCGAACAGGGTGAGATTCACCTCTTTCAATGAGGCCTGATAGAGGTCGGAAATGCGCACCACCCGCTTGATCTGGCGCAGCTGCTTCTCATAGCGATTCGTGAGGCTACGGTTACTTTCGAGAACGTGGGATTGGTAGAGGTCGGAGATATCGGCAACCCGCTCCAGACGATCCACCTGCTCTTCGATGCGGTGCCATAATCTGGCCAGCAGGTTACGGACCGGATCATTGTCGTAGCGCTGATCGGCCAGGACGGCCATGACTTCCTGTTCCAGCTGATCGTCAGATTTGGGACTGGAAGGCTCGGTCATGTCAGGCGTTGATGGAAAGGATCAGGAACGGAAAGGTATAGTCTTCCTTGAATTCGGAGCCCAGTTCGGCGGAACGGGGGTTTCTGTCGTCGAACATCCACTGCACGAGAACTTCCTTGCCCTCATCGAAGGCCGTCTGCAGCAGATCAAAGATGTCGATCATGAAGCGAATGCTGCTGGTGTTGAGATAGTTGAGGTGCAGCTCGAGGGTCAGTGAGTGGCTGGCGGTAGAGAGGTAGGACTCAATCCACTGGATCAGTTGGTCGTAGAGCTCAAACGAATTCTCAGGATAGGACTCACCGCTCATCACCACGACGCCGGCCTTCCAGTCCGCACGGATCGAAGGGCTGGACTGGGAGCCCGGTACCGACAGGTTCAGTTCTTCGCTGCTGGTCATGGGATCAGATGATGGCCCGAAGGCTGAAGAAGGCGCGACCGGGGTCAAGGGGGTCAAGGGAGGCCTCCATGGGTTGGCTCGAGCGCCGAGCAATCTCAATGAGACCCAGGCCGGCGCCCCGGCCCGGGGTCTGGGAGTGGGGTTGGCGCAACTGCTGTTTGTAGAGCGCCTTCAGCTGGGGCTTGTCGCAGGCCGCGAGTTCGTGGATCCGATTCAGCAGGGCTTTCCCATCCTCCATCTCAACGAGGTTACCTGCACAGACGGCGTAATGGCCAGCGTCGGCGGCCGCGATCACCACCGTCGCCGAGGACTCGGCATCACTGAAACCATGGCTGGTGGCATAATTCCTGATATTCTGACTCATTTCGATATAGACACTGAACACGTCCATCACTTCGAGCTCTGGCGCGTGATTGGACTCGATGTGTTCCTTGAGTGCTGATCCGATCTCGCCGATCAGTGTGGTGGAGATGGGCCCATTGAAGCAGATGAGAATCCGATAATCACTGAAGAACTCCCTCAGAGACATCAGGCTGGTGCTGGTGATCGTCATCGCTTCGGCTCCGAGATCGGCCCTTGAACGGCGCCGGCGAGCCAGGCGATGGATTCGATGAGAATGCTCACGCGGGACATCGTTCGTGCCTCTAGGAGAAACGGAAGGAAAGGATCGTGATGTCATCACGCTGGGGATGACTGCCGCGGAACTGCTCCAGGGATTCGGCAAGGGCCTGGCGCTGCTGATCCAGCGGCTGACGGGCCAGCTCGATCAGCCATTCCTTGAATTGCTGGCTGCCGAGGGAAAAGCCGTTGTCACCGCCTGACTGGTCCAGAAGGCCGTCGGTGGTCAGGTAGTAGGTGCAGTCGGGGAGCAGCGGAATGTCGTGGTCCGTGTAGGAGCCGACCCGCTGGTCGCAGATGGCACGATGGTCTCCCCTGAGCATGTGCATGGTTTGCCCATCACTCCAATAGAGACTGATCTTTGCACCAGCGAATCTAAGTGTCCTGGCTTCAAAGTCAAGGCGAACCAGCCCGATGTCCATGCTGGTGGCGATCGACTTGCTCATCCTGGCGCCATGCAGCAGCGTGCGCATCGCCGTATCCGTGCAGCTCAGGATGGCCGCTGGTGAGGTGATGCCCACCTCCATGATCGAGCGATCGATACCCGCCCTGGCCAGCATGGTCATCATGGCCCCGGAGACGCCGTGGCCGGCGCAGTCGGCCACCCCGGCCAGGCAGTGGCCACCTTCCGAATGGAAGATGTAGTAATCGCCACCAACGGTGTCGCGCGGTAGCCAGAGGATGAAATAGTCGTTGCCGAAGGTTTCCTGGAGCTGGCGGTCCGGGAGGATCGATCGCTGCAGCAGTCCCGCATAGTTGATCGAGGCTTCGATCTGGCGGTTGGCCTCCAGCAGCTGGCGGTTGCTGGCTTCCCCGGCGATCAGGGCCTGCCGCATCTTGATGAGCACCACGTTGAAGGCCTGGGCGAGCCTCGAGATCTCGTCGTCGCTACGGATCGTCAGCAGACTGCTCATGTCGTCGCTCTCGATGGCACTGGCTTCCCTGACCAGACGGGCGATGGGCAGGATGATGCGTCTGGCGATGATCTGATACGAGATGATCGCCAGGATGACCAGAAGCAGCGTCAGAATCAGGGAGACATAGATCTCCGCCGATCGGCTGCCGGGAACCTTCAGCAGCTGGATGGCGGCGACAACCAGGTACAGGAGAACAAGGCCATTGACAATCGCAATCTGGGTGAAGACCTGCTGAATGGAGGCCGCAGGTTTTCGGGATCGCGTCTGGTGCCCGCCACTCGGCTTCCGGGGGGAGGCGTGCTGGTCGGGTCCGCTGCGATCGGGGCGCTGGACGGGGATGTTCATCGCCTGAGGGTTCTTCGGACCCATGCTGGCCTGCAGGGTGTCGGGCAATCAGAAGATGGCTGCTGCGGCCATTCTGAGCCGAACATCCGTGTTGCGCCGTCTTCATCATGACCTCGCCGGGAGCATGCCCCGGCCCACCCTGATCCCATGGCGATTTCACCACGCCCGGCCATGGCCCCGGGGATCAACAGTCGGTCACAATGGGTCACCATCTTTCGCCTTTCATGCCCCCTCGCCTGCGCATCGCCATCGGCCTGCTGGCGATGCTGCCGGTGGCAGCGGCGGCCGATCGGCTCCACTGGGGGGATGGGATCGTCTTCGTCACCTCGATCCTCTCGATCATTCCGCTGGCGATCCTGCTCAGCACGGCCACCGAGGAGCTCTCCCTCACCCTCGGCCCCTCCCTCGGTGCCCTGCTGAATGCCCTGTTCGGCAACGCCACCGAACTGATCATCGCCCTGGCGGCCCTGCGGGCCGGCCTGGTGGACATCGTCAAGGCGAGCATCACGGGCACGGTCATGGCCAATCTGCTGCTCGCCCTCGGCCTGTCGATGCTGGTCGGTGGCATCGGCCGCAGCGAGCAGCGCTTCCAGCCGGTGGTGGCCCGGGTGAACGGCTCGGCCATGACCCTGGCCGTCCTGGCGATCCTGATCCCCAGCCTGCGGGGGATGGTGGGCGACGGCGCCGGGGGCCTCGACGCGGGCGCCGCCGAATCCTTCTCCCTGTTCGTGGCCTGGGTGCTGCTGGCCGTCTACGCCCTGACCCTGCTGTTCTCCCTGAAGACCCACCGCACCCTCTATGCCGTGGCCGAGGCTGACCTGAACGTGGAGGGCGAGGAGGCCCACGGCGAAGGCGGTGGCACCAAGCCGCCACTGCTCCCCTGGGTCGCCGTGCTGCTGTCGGCCACCGTCGGCTTGGCCTATGCCTCGGAGCTGTTCGTCGGCGTGGTGGAGACCGTCACCGAGTCCCTCGGCCTCTCCGCCCTGTTCACCGGCGTGGTGCTGCTTCCCCTGCTGGGCGGCGCCGCGGAATATCTCACCGCGGTGACCATGGCCCGCAAGGACAAGATGGATCTGGCGGTGTCGGTGGCCCTGGGCTCCACCCTGCTGGTGGGTCTGCTGGTGGTGCCGGTGCTGCTGCTGGTGGCCCCCCTGCTCGGCCATCCCCTCGACCTCAGCTTCAACGTCTATGAGGTGGTGGCGGTGGCGACCGCGGTGCTGGTGAGCAACCTGGTCAGCCTCGACGGACGCTCGGACTGGCTGGAGGGGGTGCTGCTGCTGGCCGCCTACGCCATCCTGGCGGCCGGGTTCTTCTTCCAGGGCAGCCCCGTCCCATGAGCACGAAACCGGACGACCGCCCGCTGACCGCCCCCGCCGCCTCCGCTCCGCCCCCTGCCCTGCGCTCGGGTGGTGCCTGGACCCGCCTCCGCCATGGAGCCGGGTTGCAGCTGCTGCTCACGCTTCTGGTGCTCCAGGCGGCCCTGGTGCTGGGTCTGGCCTGGCTGGCCCTGCTGGCGGCCCTGCTGGCCGTCGTCCTGGCCCTGCGCCAGCTGCTGCCGCCCCTCTGGCAGCTGCTGGCCCGCCACCTGGAGGAACCCCCCACCGTTCGCCTGCTGGCGCTGGTGTCCCTGGTGCTGGCCCTGCTGTCGATCCCCCTGGCCCTGGGCTGGCTCGACCCGCTGCTGGCGATCTACCGCAACGGTGACTGGGAGGCGATCGGCGCCTTCGGGGAAGGGGTGATCGGGGCCGTCGGCCAGATCCTCGTGGCCCTGGTGGCCCTGATGATCGCCTGGCGCCAGGTGATGGTGGATCAGCGGCTCACCACCCAGCAGAACCGCATCACCCAGGCCCAGACCATCGACAGCTTCATCCACGGCATCTCTGAGCTGATCAGCGACGAGGAGGGGCTGCTGGAGGACTGGCCCCTGGAGCGGATGCTGGCGGAGGGGCGCCTGGCCGCCGTGCTGAGCAGCATCGACGGCGACGGCAAGGCCCGGATCCTGCGCTTTCTCTCCCACGCCCGGCTGCTGACCCCCCTGCGCCGCGACCAGCGGCTGGGGCGCGCCATCCTCGACGGCGAGGGCAGCTACGAGGAGGACCGGCCGCGGGGCGTCCCGGTGATCCGACTGCAGAGCATGCTGCGGGGGGCCGATCTCGCCGGCACCGACCTGCGGGCCATCGATTTCAACGGCGCCGACCTCTCCGGGGCCGATCTCTCCGGCGCCGATCTGGCCGAGGCGAACCTCTCGGGCGTGAATCTGGCGGGCGCCAACCTGCAGGGGGCCTGCCTGCAGGGCACCCGCTTCTTCTACGGCGATCCCCTGGAGGCCACCCCGCCCCAGGCCCAGCAGCCCCCGGACCACGTCGGCGGTGCCGGCACCGGAGCCCTGGTGGAGAACGTCAACCTCTCGGGGGCGCGCCAGCTGGATCCGGCCAGCCGGACCTACCTGGCGGCCTGGAGCGGTGTCCGCTCCAGGCAGACCATCCCCGGCGGCTGCAAGGGGCTGCCCAACCGGCTGTAGGCGCCGCCCCTTCATGGGAGCATGGCTGGGCTTCCGAGATGATCGGCAGGCCGTCCAGCCTGGAGGGGTGGTCGAGTGGTTGATGGCTCCGGTCTTGAAAACCGGCGAATCGCAAGATTCCGTGGGTTCGAATCCCACCCCCTCCGTCTTTCCCTCCCCACCCTGGTCCGCCCCCGGCGCCTCAGAGTCCCTCGGCCCGGCAGGCCTGCTGGCGCAGCCGCTCCAGGCGCTCCAGCAGGGATTCGTTGCTCATCCGGTTGTTGAGCCGCTCCGCCAGCAGCGGGAAGGCCATGGGACCGGGACGGGGCGGGTGCCGCTCCAGCCATTCGCTCCCCTGCAGCCGCTGCAGGGTGCCGATCAGCCGACCGAGGTCGAGCTGCTCCTCCAGCACCTCGCCGCGGGCCTGGGCCAGCAGCAGATTGCCGGGCTCATGGCGCTGGAAGACATCGAAGAGCAGGGCGGCGCTGATCTGCAGCTGGCCGCCGGAGCGGGCCTGGCCGGGGTAGCCGTTCAGCACCAGGCCGCTCACCTGGGCGATGGAGCGGAAGCGACGGCGGCACAGCTCCGAAAGGTTCACGGCCTGCTCCAGGTCCTCCAGCAGCCCGGCGGGATCCAGGAGGCTCTCGGCGTGCTGCCCGAGCAGCTCCTCGAAGGGGTAGCCGCGGGGGGCCAGCAGCTCGAAGCCGTAGTCGTTCACCGACACCGTGAAGGTGCCGCTCTGGTGCCGGGCCAGGCGCCACGACCACAGGAAGCCGAGGCCCTCATGCACGAAGCGGCCCTCGAAGGGATAGGCGTAGAGATGGCTGCCCTCCCGGGTGTGGCACAGCTCCACCAGGAACTGGTGGGTCCGGGGCAGGGCTGAGAGCTGCACCTGGCGCTCCAGCAGGGGCTCCAGGGCCCGCAGCTCGGCGGTGTCGAGGCTGAAGCCCGCCTCGCCGTCGAGGGCACGGGCGCAGCGGTCGACCTCGCGGCGCAGATGGGCGCTGAGCAGGTCGGAGAGGGCCATCTGGCCACCGCCCCAGGCGGGCACCGTGGCGCTGCGGCGCGTGGTGGCCTTGACCATCGCCGTCATCTCCCGCAGCCGCACGAACTCCAGCTGGCGCCCGGCGAAGAAGAAGACGTCCCCCGGCTTGAGCCGGCCGATGAAGGCTTCCTCCACATGGCCCAGCACGGCCCCGCGCACGAAGCGCACGGTCACGGCGCGGTCGGCGCTGATCGTGCCGATGTTGAGGCGGTGCAGGCGGGCGATGGCCGGCTCCCGCACCACGAAGCGCCAGGTGCCGTCCGCGTCCGCCCCGGCCGGCTCCCGCTCCAGCTTCCGGTAGCGCGGGTAGGCCGCCAGGCAGTCGCCGCCCGCCTCGAGAAAGCGCAGGCACCAGTCCCAGCGGCTGCGCTCCAGCTGGCGGTAGCTCCAGGTGCGACGCACCGCCGCCAGGGTGGCTTCGGGCTGGAAGCCCGGACCGCAGGCCAGGGTCACCAGGTGCTGGAGCAGCACATCGAGCGGCTCCTGCGGCGGGCGGCGGTGCTCCACCAGCCCCTCCCCCAGCCCCCGGCGCATCGCCGACACCTCCAGCAGCTCCAGGGCGTTGGTGGGCATGAACAGCACCTGGGCCGTGCCCCCGGGCTGGTGGGCCGAGCGGCCTGCCCGCTGCAGCAGCCGGGCCAGGTTCTTGGCGCTGCCGATCTGCACCACCCGTTCCACCGGCTGGAAGTCGACCCCCAGATCGAGGGAGCTGGTGCACACCACCCAGCGGATCGCCGCGGCCTTGACCCCCGCCTCGATGGCCTCGCGCTCGGCCCGGTCGATGGCGCTGTGGTGCAGGGCCAGCTCCCCGTCCATCTCCGGGCAGGCGAAGCGCAGGCACTGGTGCCAGCGTTCGGCCTGGTTGCGGGTGTTGGTGAACAGCAGGGTGGAGATGGCCGGGTCCAGGGCGGCCACCAGCTCCTCGTACATGCGAAGCCCCAGGTGGCCGGCCCAGGGGAAGCCGTCGATCGTGTCCGGCAGCAGGCTGCGGATCTGGGTGTCCCGCCGGATCCGGGCCGTGATGATCCGCGGCTCGACGCCGACCCCCACCGCGGCCAGGGCCGCCTCCTCCAGGTTGCCGATGGTGGCGCTGATCGCCCAGGTGCGCAGGGCCGGCCGCCGGCCCCGCAGCCAGCTCAGGCAGAGCTCGGTCTGGGAGCCGCGCTTGCTGCCCATCAGCTCATGCCACTCGTCGATCACCACCGCCTCCAGGTCGGCGAACAGGTCCTCGGCCCGAGGCCCGGCCAGCAGCAGGGAGAGGGATTCGGGGGTGGTGATCAGGATCTGGGGCGGCGCCTTGAGCTGCTTGCCCCGCTCATGGCTGCTGGTGTCGCCGTTGCGCAGTCCCACCCGCAGCGGCCAGCCCATGGCCTCGATCGGCTCCCGGATCGCCAACAGCAGATCGCGGCTCAGGGCCCGCAGGGGCGTCAGCACCAGCAGCCGCAGACCGCCTTCCGGTCCGGCGCCCCCGTTCTCGCTGAGCATGGCGGCGATCGGCCCCATCACGGCGGCGTAGGTCTTGCCGGAGCCGGTGGGCACCTGGATCAGGCCGCTGGCCCCCTCGAGGTAGGCCCGCCAGCACTGGCGCTGGAACGGCATCGGCCGCCAGCCGCGGCGGTCGAACCAGGCCTCGATCGGCCGCAGCGCTGCCGCGGTGGAAGGGGTCAAGGGTTGGCGGGGCGGGGACGGCTCAGGTGGAGAGCACCGCCACCACCACGGCGGCGATGGCCAGGATCACGGCCCCCAGCACCACCCCGGCGGCGATGTTGCCCCGGCGGATCTCGGCCCGGTAGTCGATCGGCGAGAGGCGATCGAAGAGCAGGAGCCCGACATAGATGAGGATGATGCCCAGAAAGGTCCAGCCGACCATCAGCAGCATCTGGAGCAGTGGTTTGACCATCCCCGCGTCACGAAGCCGGACCCACCGTAGGGAAAGCCCGGAGGCCGCCCGCTGATGGGGCCGTCCTCCCCGGGCGGACGGCGGGATCCGGCGCTGCTGCTCTGGCCGTTGGCCAGCCTGCTGCTGCCGCTGCTGCCCCTGCTGGTGCTGGCGGTTTCGGCGCTGGAGTGGCCCCGGCGGCTGGTGATGGTGGTGCCTGAAGGCCAAAGGGTGCTCAGTGCCCCGTTCGAGCTGCGGGACGGCTGGCTGGGCAGTCCCCGGCTGTCGTTGACGGCCGAGATCCCCCCCAACAGCAGCGTCGAGCTGGATGTGGCCCTCCTCGACGCCAGCGGCAACACCGTGCTGAGCTTCACCAAGGACGGCTGGCGGGCCAGCGGCACCTGGGCGGAGGAGGGGGAGAGCGGCACCTGGGAGGAGGGCGACGCGGGCCTGGCGCTGGCCATGCGCCCGGGCCGGACCGGACGCTTCCAGCTGGCGGTGCAGCTGCAGGACCTGCTCGATGAAGCGGGCCGCCCCCTGCCGAATCCGGTCATGGTGCGCGGCAGCGTCCGCAACCACAGCGTCGACGCTCCCTTGCTCCTGTTCACCGCCGTGGTGACCCTGGCGACGGCGCTGGTGCTGCTGAAGGCCTGCTACGGCATCGCCCGGGGCCGCTGGGTCCGCCGCAGCGATGAAGGCGTCGCCGCGATCCGCTGTGACGCCGGGGGCCCGGGCCTGGTGCGGGTGGGGGTGGTGGCTCGCTGGGAGCTGCCCCATGACGATCCCCCCCTGGGCCAGCCCCCGGCCACCGCTTCCCTGGAGCTGCGGGTGTGCGACGCCCTGGGGCGCCCCTGCCTCCGTCACCGGCAGACGGTGACGGTGGCCCACCGCTCCAGCGATGGGGACCACTGGCTCTCGGCCCGCCAGGTGATCCATCTGCGGCTGCCGGCGCCGGGCAGCCATCGTTTCCGCGTGCAGCTGCCCGAGACGTTCCGCGCCGACGGTGACCTCTGGGAGATCGAATGGCTGCGGTTCACCGTGGAGGACGGGCTGCGGACACCCCGCCCGGTCCCGGTGTTGTCCCCGGACGCCGTGACGGAGGGCCGCTGAGATGGTCGACGAGCGCGCGGTGGTGATGGTGCTGGCCGTGACGGTGGTCACCGCCGGCACCCTGGCGGCCATCACCCGTCCCGGCCTCTGGCGCCTCGGCCAGGAGGGCACCCCCGCCGCCTCCAGCGGCGTCCGCTACGGCGGCAGCTACCGCTCCGGCCGCTGGGTGACGGCGACGCCCCGCCGGCAGGACTGGTCGGGCTTCCAGGGGCGCGGACCCGGCGCGGCCAAGTGACGGCCCGGAGCCTGCCGGCTCTCAGCCCCGTTCAGGTGCGGGTGTTGCTGGCGGCGGCGGCCCTCTCCTCCAGCGTCAGCCTGGTGCTGGAGCTGATGCTGATCACCCAGGCCAGCTACCTGCTGGGGGACCATGCCCTGGCCACCGGCGTCGTGGTGGGCACCTTCCTGGCCGCCATGGGGCTGGGCGCCTGGGTGAGCCAGTTCCTGGCCACCGGGCCCGATCCCGGCCTGGCCCTGTTGCAGTGGTTCCTGGGGGTCGAACTGGCCCTGGCGCCCCTGTGCCTGCTGGCGCCCCTGGGCCTGTTCGCCCTGTTCCGGCTGGGGGGGCCGGTGTGGCTGGCTCTGGTGGTGTTCACCGTGCTGGTGGGGGCGCTCGGCGGCATGGAGGTGCCGCTGCTCACCCGGCTGCTGGAGTGCGGCCAGCAGCTGCGCGTCGCCCTGGCCCGGGTGCTGGCTCTCGATTACCTGGGAGCGCTGGTGGGGGCCCTGCTGTTTCCCCTGGTGCTGCTCCCCTGGCTGGGGCTGCTGCCCACCGCCGGCCTGCTGGCCCTGATGCCGCTGGTCAGCTGCGTGGTGATCGCCGCGGTCTTCCCGGTGGGGCGGCTCTGGCGCCGCTCGATCGCCGTCGCCGTTCCCGTGGTCGCCCTGGCCGGGCTGGGGCTGGTCCCCCTCGGCGACCGGATCGAGGACGGGCTTTACGAGGATCCGGTGGTGAGCCGCATCCAGAGCCGCCACCAGCGCATCGTTCTCACCCGCCGCCGCGACGACCTGCGCCTGTTCCTCGACGGCCAGCTGCAGTTCTCCAGCCTCGACGAGTACCGCTACCACGAGGCCCTGGTGCATCCGGCGATGGCGTGGCATGGCCGGCCGGCCCGGGTGCTGCTGCTGGGGGCGGGCGATGGGTTGGCCCTGCGCGAGGTGCTGCGCTGGCCCGCGGTGCGGCAGGTGGATGTGCTGGAACTTGATCCGGCCGTGGCCAAGCTGGCCCGGGAGCAGCCGTTCCTGCGGCGCCTCAACGGCGCCAGCTTCGAGGACGCTCGGGTGCGGCTGGTGATCGGCGACGCCTTCGAGCGGGTGCGCCGGCTGCAGGGCGCCTACGACGTGATCATCGCCGACTTCCCGGACCCGGCCACACCGGCCCTGGCGCGTCTCTACAGCGTCACCTTCTACGGCCGCCTGCTGCGCCGGCTCGCCGCCGACGGCCTGCTGGTCACCCAGGCCTCGACCCCGTTCTTCAGCCCCAGGGTGCTGGGCTCGATCCAGGCCACCCTGGCCGAGCTGCGGCTGACCACCCGTCCCTACGGCGTGGATGTGCCCAGCTTCGGGCCCTGGGGTTTCGTGATGGCCCACCGCGGCCCGGCGCGGCCGGCTCCCGCTGTCCTCCCTTTTCAGGGCCGCTGGATCGACCAGGGACAGCTGCAGCGCCTCTTTCCCCTCAGCCGGGACCTGGCCCTGCCGCCGGGGGAGCGGGTGCTGCCGAACCGGCTGCACCGCCCGGTGCTGGCCGACTACCAGCGCCAGGGCCGTTGGCGCGAAAACTGATCGGCGACGGCGTCCATAAGCTGGGCCAGCCGGTCGGGCTGCTCCGGCCCCCGAGCGCCCCGATGGCTGTCTGGCTTCTCCTGCTCCTGCTGCTGCTCGCCGCCGTCGCCCTGCTTCTGGGGCGGCGGGCCCGCCTGCGCCGCCGTGCCCCGAAGCTGCAGGCCCGCACCCTGTTCAACCTCACCACCGGCGACATCGTCCAGCACGACGGCCGTGACTGGGTGGTGGAAGACCGGCTGCTCTACGACGACGACGGTTTCCAGTGGCTGGAGTACCTGCTGCGGGACGGCAGCGAGGGCCGCTGGCTGAGCGTCTGCGAAGACGACTGGCTGGAGGTGAGCTGGCTGGAGGACGTCCCGGCCGCTGAGCTGGAGGGTCTCACGGCCGACTTCCCCGAGCACCTGCGCTGCCGCGGCCAGCTGTATCACCTGAAGGAGACGGGCCGGGCCTCGGTGACCGCCGCCGCCCGGGTGATGAACCGGCGCCTGACGGGCTGCCGCTACGGCGATTACGAGGGGGCCGATGGCAGGGTGCTGTCCCTGGAGCGCTGGGAGGAGGGCGACGATCCCGGGCCGCCGGAGCTGAGCCTGGGCCTGCGCATCGACCCGGCCGCGCCGCTGCTGCTGCCCGGGGATGGTCGCTCTGTTTATCGCTGAGCGGTCTATCGCTGAGCGACTGATTGCTGAGTCGGATCCTGCAGCAGGGCCAGGGCGCTGCTGAGGCTGTCGGCGGATTCGGCGGTGCGGTCGCGGCGCCAGCGCAGGATGCGGGGGAAGCGCACGGCCAGGCCGCTGCGGTGGCGGGAGGAGTGTTGCAGGCCCTCGAAGCCCAGGGTGAAGACCTGCAGCGGTTCGACGGCCCGCACCGGACCGAAGCGCTCGGTGGTGTGCCGGCGGATCCAGCGATCCAGCTCGGTGATTTCGCCATCGTCGAGGCCCGAATAGGCCTTGGCGAAGGTCACCAGGCGGCCTTCTCCGTTCCAGAGGCCGAAGGTGTAATCGGTGTAGAGGTTGGCGCGGCGGCCGCTGCCGGCCTGGGCGTAGAGCAGCACCGCGTCAAGTTCCATCGGCTCCAGCTTGTGCTTCCACCAAAGCCCGCGGCGCCGCCCGACGCCGTAGGCCGAATCGAGCGCCTTCAGCATCAGCCCCTCGGCGCCCAGCGAGCGGGCCTGCTGCCGCAGGGCTTCCAGCTCCTGCCAGCCCTTCAGCGGCAGCACCGGGGAGAGGCGCAGGAGCCCGGCGGCGGGGGTGGAGGCCGCCTCCGGCAGCCCCCGCACCAGATCCTCCAGGGCGGCGCGGCGCCGGCCCAGGGGCTCGGGGCGCAGGTCGCGGCCCCCCTGCTCCAGCAGGTCGTAGGCGACGAAGGCCGCCGGACACTCCCGAAGCAGGGCACCGCCGGGCTTCTGCCGCCCCAGCCGCCGCTGCAGGGGGCCGAAGCCGGCGGGTTGGCTCGCCTCGGCCGGCCAGACGGTCAGCTCCCCGTCCAGCACCGTGCCCGATTCCAGAAGCTCGGCCATTCCCTCCAGCTCGGGGAAGCTGCCGTTGATCAGCTCCTCGCCCCGGCTCCAGAGAAAGGTCAGGCCGCCGCGGCGGATCAGCTGGGCGCGGATCCCGTCCCACTTCCACTCCACCTGCCAGCCGGCGGGGTCGGTGGCGGCGAGGCGCTCCGCCTCCAGGGGGGAGGCCAGGCAGAAGGGATAGGGCCGGCTGATCGGGGCGTCCGCGCCGGCCTCCAGCGGCGCCAGCAGGGTTTCCATTGCGGCGGCGGAGGGCTCGAATCCACCCATCAGCCGGTGGGCCAGCTCCGCCTCCTCCAGCCCTGCCACCGCCGCCAGCGCCCGGGTCACCAGGCCGGCCGCCACCCCCACCCGAAAGCCGCCGGTGAGCAGCTTGTTGAACAGGAAGGCCTGTCCCTCGGGCAGCCCCGCCCAGACCCTCAGCACCGCTTCCGCCTGCGCCTCGCCCTCCAGGGCGGCCAGGGCCGGCAGCCGGCTGCCCATCCATTCGGCCAGGGAAAGCTCCAGGGGTGGGGCTGGCGTCAGGGCCAGCCGGGGGAGCAGCAGGGCGATCGTCTCGGCCGAGTCCCCCACCTGGGCGTGGCAGGCGTCGAACAGCCATTCCGGCAGGTCGGAGCGCTCCAGGCAGATCTGCCGCAGCCGCCGGCCGGTGATCAGCCGCCGGCGCCGCTTGCCCAGCAGCAGGGCCAGGGCCCAGGCGCCATCGGCCGGATCGGCGGCCCGAAAGTAGGCCGCCAGGGCGGCCACCCGGGCCCGGGTGCCGGTGCTGTGCTCCAGGGTCTCGATGAGCTCGGCGAACAGCTGCATGGCCTCAGCCAGGTTCAGAGGGCGACCACCCGGTGGCGGCCGGCGGCCTTGGCTGCGTACATGTTGCGGTCCGCCCGCCGGAGGAACAGATCCGCATCCTCCCCGGCCCCGTGCAGGGCGATGCCGATCGAGAACGAGGGCTCGATGGTGGCGTCATTCCAGGTGATCGGCTCGCTGATGCCGGTCTGGAGGTCTTCGGCGAAGGCGATCGCATCCTCGAGATGCTCGATCCCCTCCAGCAGCAGCAGAAACTCATCGCCGCCGATCCGCCCGGCATGGTCGCCGCGGCGGGTCCGGGCCTCGATCCTTCGGGCCACGGTTCTCAGCACCGCATCACCGCAGGCGTGGCCATAGCGGTCATTGATGCCCTTGAAACCGTCACAGTCGCAGAAGAGCAGGGCGAGGGGCTGGGCGCTGTGGGCCCGTTCATCCAGGAGCAGCCGCTCCAGCCGCTCAAGGATGGCGGCGCGGCTGCAGAGGCCCGTGAGGGGATCGGTGTTGGCGCGCTGCAGCAGCAGGCGCTCCTCCAGGACCTGCTCATCCACCGGCTGGAGCGTGATCACATAGCCATGGTCCAGGCTCAGGGGGGCTCCGCCGGGATCCACCTCGCCACTGGTGACGAATCCCTGGGTATCGAGGCTGCGCAGCTGGTCGCTGTCGAGCCTGCGGACGTTCAGCTGCACCCAGCCCCAGCCCCCAGCGGGATCGGCGAGCCGCAGGCGGCCCTGGCGGATCGGGCCCGACTCCGCCAGCCACTGGTCGAGATCCACCGGCCGGGCCGGCTCCTCGGCGGAGGCGAACAGATCCCGGAACCCCCTGCCGTGCCATTGCTTCTGGTGCCAGCCCGTCATCGGCTGCAGCGACGGTGACACCCACACCACCTGCTGGCGGTGATCCAGAAGGAGCATCACGTCGACGATGTTGTCGGCAAGCAGCCGGTAGAGGGCGGCCACATCCGCCAGGCTGCGGGCGGCCTGGTCCTGCTCGGTGACATCCCGCCAGGTGACCGCGAGGATCCCGCGGTCCGGAGTGATCTCGATGTCAAACAGGCGACGGCCGGTGGCCGTGAGCCCATCCGTGACGGCAAAGCCACTGATCGCGGTCGGGACGTTGCGCAGGGCGGCATCGACATACAGGTCGATCAGACCCTTCGGGCCCATCGACGGGCTGATGGCCAGCAGCGTCTGGCCCAGGATCGCTTCGCGGTCCTGCTGCAGGTAGGAGCACACGGCTCTGTTCACATCCAGAACCCGGAAGTCTTCGATGCTGCCGTCATGGCGATGGACAGACTGCAGCAGCAGAAAGAAATCACGGCTGGCGTCCACGGCCGTCCGCAGCAACGTGAGCTGCTCGAAGGTGCCGGGCAGGTGGGCCCCATCCGCCGGCGGGGGGGACGGCGCTTCGCTGCCCCGCGGCGCCGTCGTCCATCCCTCCTGGGGCGCCATCACAGGGACGTCCGGATTCAGAAGCAGGGCTTCGAAGGCCTCCGGTTCCAGGGGTGGGCCGCACAGGAAGCCCTGGAAGCAGTCGCAGCCGAGATCCTCCAGCATCCGCCGCTGCTGCTCCGTTTCCACCCCCTCGGCGGTGCATTCCATCCCCAGGCCATGGGCCAGGGCGATGGTGGTGGCCACGATGGTCTGATCGACGGGGGAGGTCGTCAGCGCCTGCACGAAGGTGCGATCGATCTTGAGACGATGGACCGGCAGGGTCCGCAGCAGTTCCAGGGAGGAATAACCGGTTCCGAAGTTGTCGATCGCGATGCGGAACCCCTGGTCGGCCAGCACGCGCAGCTGTTCGCGGGCCAGCACGGGATTGCGGATCAACGCCGTTTCCGTGATCTCGAGTTCCAACTGCTCGGGTCGCAGCTGGAACTCCGTCAGGGTTTCCAGCATGGCGCTGATGAAGCGCCCGTCCGGCAGCTCCAGCTCCCGCGGGGAGACATTCAGGGCCAGCCGCGGCGGCCGCAGGCCCGCCGCCTGCCAGTCGCTGATCCGCCGGGCGGTCTGACGCAGAACCCAGGCGGAAAGCTGCAGGATCAGGCCGCTCTCCTCGGCGAGCGGCAGGAAATGGCTGGGCGGTACGGAGAGGTTCAGATGGTTGGTCCAGCGCAGCAGAATCTCCCCACCGGCGAGCCCGTTGGATGGCGTCCGCTGCGGTTGAATCAGCAGCCGGAACTGTTCGCGATCCGCCGCCTGGGAGAGCTGATAGCCCAACTCCATGCGCTCCTGAATCTGGCGGCTGATCGTGCTGGAGTAGGCACACACCTGGATGCTTCCCTGGGCCTTCGCCTTCATCAGCGCCGTGTTGGCACACTGGATCAGCGTCCGGCTCTCCTGGGCGTGCTCGGGATAGGTGGCGATGCCCACGGAAAAGGTGGGAACGAGGGGCAGGCCCTTCAGCAATTGCTGTTGCTGGCCCCACGCCTGCTGCAGGCGACGGGCGGCACCCATCGCATCACCGATGGAGCGGATTCCCTCCTCCATCAGGATCAGAAACTGGTCGCTGCCCAGCCGCGCCACCCAGTCGGACGGGCCCATCAGATCCCGCAACCGGCTGGCCATGGAGCGGAGCACCCGATCGCCGACATCGGATCCGAAGTGATCGTTGATGTCCCCGAAGCCATCCACATCCAGGCTCAGGACAGCCAACGAAGCGTTGTAGCGGCGACCGCTCAGGCGTCGGTTCAGCTCCTCCAGGGTGGCGAGCTTGTTAGGCAGTCCGGTGAGGGGGTCACAGGCGCGCTCGCCCGCCATCGCCTGGATCAGGGACTGTTCGTTGCTGACATCCCGGAGGGTCCCCACCATGCGCGCCGGCGCACCGGTGTGGTCGTAGCTGAGGTGTCCCACGGCCTCCACCATCACCTCCGTGCCGTCCTCGAAGCTGAGCCGATGGCAGCTGCGGAACACATCGCCCCGGGTCACGGCCCGCCGCACATCCATGTGCCAGCGAAGCCGGTCGTCGGGATGCACCAGGGCGCCATAGTCCTGGAGCGATGTCGGTTCACCGCCGTGCTGACGTCTGCAGAGGCGCCGTGTCTGCTCCGACCATCGCATGCGGCCATCGCTGAAGCGCAGATCCCAGACGCCAATGCCGCTGATCGAGGATCCCTCCTCCAGCAGGGTGAGGGTGTCCGTGAGCTGGATTTCCCGATGGCGCTGCTGCGTTTCGTCGCCGATGCAGCTCACGATCAGTTGCTGGCCGTCAATCTCAAGGACGCGACTGCGGACGATCACGTCACGGATGGAGTCATCGCTGCAACGATGTCGGGTGCGAAAGGTTGCCGCTCCAGCGGCAATCAGCTCGCGGCGACGTTCGGCCACCCAGGCAGCGTCGTGATCGGGATCGGCCTGGATGGCCTCCGGGGACAGGGCCAGGAGTTCGCCGATGCTATATCCCAGATGCTCGTGGGCCGATTGATTGCAGGCAAGAAAATGGCCGTTCAGCGCATCGGAGGCCAGCAGGTCGGTGTCGGTGAGATCGGCGATCAGACAGAAATCGGCCAGGCGATCGTGGAGGGTCTCGATGTGCTCGCTCGATCCTCCGCAATCACCCATGGCGCCGCGTTCCATTCATTTAGGACGCTAGATGCTGGTCAGCCCCTTCACCCTCGCGCTTCAACAGTTATTGATTCCCCCGGCCCTTGACAACGGGCCTTGGCGAACATCGAACGCAGCGGTGTCTGCTGAAGGCTTCAGGCCGGCAAGGCTCCGGCCACCTCCCCCTCCTCGTTGCGCTGCCCCTCGAAGGCCCGCCCCAGGGGCTCCGCCGCCAGCCCCAGCTCCTCGCGCAGGTAGCGGGCCAGTCCGTCGCTGTTGCCATGGGTGACGTAGATCTGCCGGGCGCCGCAGTCGCGCACCGTGCGCAGCAGCCCGTCCCAGTCGGCGTGGTCGCTGAGGGCGAAGCCCCGCTCGAAGCCCCGCCGCCGCCGCGCGCCCCGCACCGCCATCCAGCCGCTGACGAAGGCCGTCTGAGGCGTTGTAAACCGCCGCATCCAGGGTGAGCGGTGGGCCGAGGGCGGCGCCAGCACCAGGCGCCCGGCCAGTGAGGCGCTGCGGGGAAGGTCGCTCAGGGGTCGCGTCGGCGGCAGCACCACGCCCTGGCTTCGGTAGGGCTCCATCAGGGCCTGCACCGCCCCGTGCAGCAGTACCTCCTCCGCCACCCCCAGCGCCGCCAGTTCCGCCAGCAGCCGTTGGGCCTTGCCGAAGGCATAGGCGAACAGCACCGAAGGCCGCTGGGGTGCCCCGCGCCACCAGGCCAGGATCTCGGCGGCCACCTGGTGGCCGGGCTGCCAGCGGTAGATCGGCAGGCCGAAGGTGGCCTCGGTGATCAGCACGTCGGCGCTCACCGGCTCGAACGGCGCGCAGCTGGGGTCGGCGTCGCGCTTGTAGTCCCCACTGATCAGCCAGGTCTCGCCGCCGGCCGTGATCCGGATCTGGGCCGAGCCCAGCACATGGCCGGCCGGATGGAACGACACCAGCGCCTCGCCGATGCGACGCTCCTGGCCGTAGGCCATCCCCGTCAGTTCAATGCCGGCCCCCAGCCGCTGGCGCAGCACACCCTCGCCCGGGCTCGCCGCCCAGTAGGCGGCGCTGCCGGGCCGGGCGTGGTCGGCGTGGCCATGGGTGATCAGGGCCCGGCTCACCGGTCGCCAGGGGTCGATCCAGGCCTGGGCGGCCGGGCAGTACAGCCCCTCGGGGGTGAGCTGGAGCAGGCCGTCAGGCGGCAGGGCCATGGCGCGCTGGTGCCGCCGCAGGGGGATGGCGGCATCCTGGCGGCCCGGGCCCGTTGACGGCGTGCGGGCTCGCCACTAGCCATGGGAACAGCCGTCGCCCCTGGCCCGATGTCACTCGACACCCACCGCGAGGAGCTGGAGGCCACAGCGGCCGCCCTGGCCCGGCCGGGCACCGGCCTTTTGGCGGCGGACGAATCCACCGCCACGATTGGCAAGCGCTTTGCGGCGATCGGCCTCGAGAACAGCGAGGAGAACCGCCGCGCCTACCGCACCCTGCTGGCCACCACCCCCGGACTCGGCGAGACGATCAGCGGCGTGATCCTCTATGAGGAAACCCTCTACCAGGAGGCGGCCCCGATCCCGGGCCGGCCGGCCGGATCGCTCGTCGATCTGTTCCTGGAGCAGGGGCTGGTGGTCGGGATCAAGCTGGATCTCGGCGTCGAGCCCCTGGCCGGCGGCCTGCCCGGCGAGACCTGGTGCACGGGCCTGCGGGGGCTGCAGGAGCGGGCGGCCCGGGCCTACGCCCGCGGCGCTCGCTTTGCCAAATGGCGGGCCGTGCTGCGCATCAGCGCCGACGGCTGCCCCTCCGAGCTGTGCGTGCGCGAGAACGCTTGGGGACTGGCCCGCTACGCCCGCACGGCCCAGGAGGAGGGCCTGGTGCCGATCGTGGAGCCGGAGATCCTGATGGACGGCGACCACGACATCCTCACCACCGCGGCGGTGCAGGAGTGGGTGCTGCGCAGCGTCTACGAGGCCCTCGGCCGCAACGGGGTGTTCCTGGAGGGCACCCTGCTCAAACCCTCGATGACCCTCCCCGGCGCCGAGGGCACCGACCGACCCGGCCCCGCCCAGGTGGCCGCCTACACCGTGCGCACCCTGCGCCGCAGCGTGCCACCGGCCGTGCCGGCGATCCTGTTCCTCTCGGGGGGCCTGGGGGAGGAGGAGGCCAGTGTCCTGCTTTCGGCCATCCACGCCGCCGACCCGGGCGCCCCCTGGCACCTGGGGTTCTCCTACGGCCGGGCCCTGCAGCACTCCTGCCTCAGCGAATGGAAGGGGAGTGACACGGCGGCGGGCCAGGCGGCCCTGCTGGCCCGGGCCCGGGCCAACGGCGCCGCGGCCCGCGGCGCCTATGTGGCCGGCTCCGAACCCTCCGGTGATGCCGGCTCGCTGTTCGTGGCCAACTACAGCTACTGAGCCGCTCCTGGGCCCCGGGGTCCGGGCCGGCCCCTCAGGCGCTCATCGCCAGCATGCGTTCGATCGGCACCAGGGCCCGCCGGCGGATCTCCTCGTCGAGCTCGATCGCCGGCGCCATGGTGTGGAGGCACTGCCACAGCTTCTCCAGTGTGTTCAGCCGCATGTAGGGGCAGGCGTTGCAGCTGCAGCCATCGGCCCCGGGCACCTCATGGAAGGTCTTCTCCGGTGCCCGTCGGCGCATCTGATGGAGGATGCCCGGCTCGGTGAGCACGATGAAGGAGGGGGCCGGACTGGTCTGGGTGCGCTGCAGCAGCTTGCTGGTGGAGCCGATGAAGTCGGCCAGGTCGAGCAGGTGCTGCTGACACTCCGGATGGGCGATCACCTCGGCCTCCGGGTGCTCCTGGCGCAGGCGCAGCAGGGCCTGCTCGCTGAAGGTCTCGTGGACGATGCAGCTGCCGGGCCAGAGGGTGAGCTCCCGGCCGCTCTGGCGGGCCACCCAGCGCCCCAGGTTCTGGTCGGGGGCGAACAGGATCGGGCGATCGGCCGGCAGCTGCTGCACCAGGTGGACCGCATTGCTGCTCGTGCAGATCAGGTCGCTCTGGGCCTTCACCGCCGCGGAGCAGTTGATGTAGCTCACCACGACGTGGTCCGGGTGGCGCTGGCGGAAGTCGGCGAAGGCGTCGGCGGGGCAGGCGTCAGCGAGGCTGCAGCCGGCCTCCAGGTCGGGCAGCAGAACCGTGCGGCCGGGGTTGAGGATCTTGGCGGTCTCCGCCATGAAGTGGACACCGCAGAAGACGATGACCTCGGCGTCGGTGCTGGCGGCGCGGCGGGAGAGCTCGAGGGAATCGCCGATGAAATCGGCGCAGTCCTGGATGGCGTCGTCCTGGTAGTAGTGGGCCAGGATGATGGCGTTGCGCTCGTGCTTGAGCCTGTCGATCGCGGCGGCCAGCTCGGCCCGGGGCGGAACCAGGTGTGGTGGGTGGGTCAGCGTCTGCGTGAAGACCAACCGATGCCCCTTCTCATGCACGATGATCCCACTCTAGGAAGCGGTCGGTATTGGCTGAGCTGAACATCGCCATTGCGGGGGACCTGCACGACCAGTGGGATCGCAGTGACCACGACGTGCTGGATCGGATCCGACCGGATGCCCTGCTGCTGGTGGGTGACCTCAGCGACGGCAAGTGCCGCATCCCCGAACTGCTCGCCACCCTGGAGCTGCCGATCGCCTGCGTGCTCGGCAACCACGATGCGGGCAAGGACGGCAGCGGCCGCACCCTGCGCCGCCAGCTGGAGCTGCTCGGCGAGCGGCACTGCGGCTGGGGTCTGAGGGAATTGCGTCCTCCGGGGCTGGCGGTGGTGGGCGCCCGTCCCGGCACCGCCGGCGGCGGTTTCCAGCTCTCGAAGGCGGTGCGATCGGTCTACGGACCGGTGGGCCTGCAGGAGTCCGCCGAGCGCATCAGCCGGGCGGCCCTGTCCGCCGATCCCCAGCTGCCGCTGATCCTGCTGGCCCATTCCGGCCCCAGCGGCCTGGGCACCCAGGTCGACGACCTCTGCGGCCGCGACTGGAAGGCACCCGCCTGCGACTGGGGGGACCAGGATCTGGCCCTGGCGGTGGATCAGATCCGCCGCCGCCGCCGCCTGCCCCTGGTGGTGTTCGGCCACATGCACCACGCCCTCTGCCATCACCAGGGCGAACGGCTCAGCTTCCGCCGCGACGCCCAGGGCACCGCCTTTCTCAACACGGCCTGCGTGCCGCGCCATGGCGTGGATCAGCAGGGTCGCGCCCTGCGTCACTTCAGCTGGGTCGTCTTCTCCGACGGCGATTTGCGCCACATCAGCCACCGCTGGTACGGCATCGACGGCGCCCTCCATTACGAGCAGACCCTCTGGACGGCAGCCCTGCCGGCAGCCGGGGTGCTGAGTCCTTGCTGATCCACGCCTGCGTCAGCAGCCATGGCTTCGGCCACGGATCCCGCACGGCCTCGGTCCTCTGCGAACTGGCCGCCCTGAGGCCCGACTGGCGGCTGGTGGTTTCCACCGGGCTGCCACCGGCGTTTCTGGAGCTCTCCTTCGGACGGGTGCCCTTCGAGGTGCGCCCCTGCCGCTGGGACGTGGGGGTGATCCAGGCCGATGCCCTCGGTGCCGATGCCGGCGCCACCCTGGCGGCCCTCGAGCGACTGGAGGAGGAGTTGCCGGCGCTGGTGGAGGGCGAGGCCCGCTGGCTGGAGGCTCAACGCCAGCCGGTGCTGGTGCTCGGGGATGTGCCACCGGCGGCGGCCCTGCTGGCCCGGCGGCTGCGGGTGCCGCTCGTCTGGCTGGCCAGCTTCGGCTGGGACGCGATCCATGCCCCCATGGGCCCGGCCTTCCGTTCCTGGGCCGATCGGCACCGGCAGCTCTATGGCTTGGGGGATCTGTTGCTCCATTGCCCCCTGTCCCTGCCGATGGACTGGGGCGTGCCGGAGGTGAAGCTGGGCCTGACCAGCTCCCGGCCCCGGCTCGATGGCGAGCGACTGGCCCGGGAGCTGGCCCTGCCGGCGGATCGGGAACGGGTGGTGCTGGTCAGCTTCGGTGGCCTGGGCATGGCGATCGATCCGGCGCTGCTGGCCCGCTGGCCGGACCACGTCTTCATCGGGCCGGAGCCGCTGCTGGCCACGGTTCCCAATGGCCGTTGTCTGCCGCAGGGGGTGCGCCCCCTCGACCTGATGCCCCTGGCGGGTCGGCTGATCACCAAGCCTGGCTACAGCAGCTTCTGCGAGGCCTTCAGCCAGGGGGTGGGCATCCATCTGGTGCACCGCAGCGGCTTTGCCGAGGCGCCGGTGCTGGAGGAGGACCTTCGCAACCACGGCTGGCATCGGCTGCTGAGCCAGGAGGCCTTCCGCCGTGGCGACTGGGAGCTGGACCAGCCCCTGATGCCGCCCAGGCGCGGCCCCCTGGCGGACGACGGGGCGTCCACCGCTGCGCAGACGCTCGTGTCCTGGCTGGAGGGACGATCAGCACTGCCTATGGGGCCGGGCTTCAGGATTTGATCATCTGTTCATCGAATCCGGGAAAAATCAGTCCCTGGCTGTAACCGGAATGCAAAACGTCATTCTTGATACAAGTAGACAGTTGTTCGACCGTCACAAATAAGGAATCGATTCTGCTGATTCATCGGCAAATTACCGCCAAGTCTCGGCGGCATGAATTCATTTTCTCTGCCACGGGATCACTGGTTCTTCCTGTTGTCGTTCTCCAGAAGACCTGGTCACACCAAGCGCATCAAGCCGGATTGACTCTGTTGTTCCTGCAACGGGTCTTCCCCCACTTGTCCTTCACGACCTTTTCTCTTGCCGAACCTTCAGCGCACCCCCCTGCTCCTCGCCCTCGCCGGACTGGGTCTGAGCCTGGCCGGGCCTGCCAGGGCCGCCGAGGGCTCCCAGACCTGGGGGGCCGGCATTGCCGCTCCCGCGGCCGCCACCCGGGTCGCGATGCTCTCGCCGCTGCCGGCAGCTCCAAGGGTCTTCGCCATCACCCCCGAACGGCGCGCCCTGCTGAACACGATCCGCTACGCCGAGGGAACCTGGGCCAACGGCCATGAAATCGGCTACCGGATCCTCTTCGGCGGCAGCCTGTTCGACTCCCTCGAACGCCATCCCAACCGCGTCATGCGCACGGCCCGCTACGCCAGTGCCGCCGCCGGGGCCTACCAGTTCATGCCGTTCACCTGGGACATGGTCACCCGGGCCCTCGGTGTCGACGATTTCGGCCCTGAGTCCCAGGACCAGGCCGCCCTGTTCCTGGTCCAGCGTCGCGGTGCCCTGCACCTGGCCGACCGCGGCGAGCTGACCCCCGACCTGGCGGCCCGTCTGGCACCGGAGTGGGCCTCCTTCCCCACCCTGGCCGGCCGCAGCTTCTACGGGCAGCCCGTGAAGCGTCTGAACGACCTGCGCCGCTTCTACGAGCTGAACCTGGCCCAGCTCCGCCGGGAAGCCGCCGCCGTCTGGGAGGACATGGCCATCCGCCAGGTGCCCCCGGCCTGCAGCGACGCGAGCCTCTCCTGTCAGCTGCAGCGCGTCAGCACCCCCGCCAGCACCGCTCCCTGAGCGCTCAGCCTTCCCCCTTACCCTCCAGCCGCACCCCTCCGAGGGTCTTCTGGGCGATCAGGTAGGCCAGCACCGCAGCTCCGAGGAATCCCAGCACGTTCCGCAGCAGCGGCAGCACGTCGTGGGTGCGGGTGATGATCGGTCCCATGCCCAGGGCGACGAACAGGATCACCCACAGCGGTGAGAGCAGCAGCACCCAGGTCCATTCCACCCGGCGACCCTCCTGGCGGGGGAAGGCGGCGAATCCCACGATCAAGCCGCCCAGGATTGAGGTGCACAGCGTCAGGATCCACTGCTCCTGGGGCAGGCCGGGCACCACCTGGCAGCCGCCGATCACCAGACAACCCTTGACGGCGTGGATGGCGGAGAGGATCGAGCCGTCCTCCCCGTTGTCCCGCACGTAGAACTGGTTGCCATAGCGGGTCTGGAGCTCCACCCAGAAGGTGCGCGGCATCAGGGCGAAAAGGGCCTCGCCGACGTTGAAGTTCAGCAGGTTGCCGCCGCGGGGATCGGCCACCAGCAGCAGGCTGCGCTCATCCAGGTCCCAGAACCCCTTGACCGCCAGGCCGGGCGTGCGCTCGTACTGGGTCAGCACCCGCAGCTTCCAGCCGCTGGTGGCTTCGAAATCCTCCAGTTCGCTCTCCAGGGCGCCCCGCTCGCCATCGGTGAGGGCCTTGGCGAGATCGATCACCGGGGTGGGGTGATCGGGCAGCAGCTGGGGGTTGTCCGCCGCCAGGGCAGGGCCACCGGCGCCCGGCAGCAGCCAGGTGGCGAGCACGAGGCAGACCGTGGCCAGGACGGCCCCCAGCCGTCGCCCCACGCTGCCGCGCCGCTCGGGCCAACGCCGCTGCGAAGACTCAACCGCCGCCGCCCTCACCGCCGCTGCCCTCACCGTCGCTGCCGTCACCGTCGCCGCCGCCACCGTCGCCGCCGCCACCGATCCCGCCGCCCCATCTGTCGCCATCCGCATCGATCCGTCGTCCATCGGTCAGCATTCTCACCGAGTCGCCCCACGCCGCGTGACCACTCCCGATCCCGCCTCCCCGGCGGTTCCCGACTGGCTGGCCCAGCGACTGCGGGCGGCGGGTGGTTCGGTGCCGTTCCTCGACTACATGGACTGGGCCCTGCACGACCCGGAGCATGGCGCCTACGGCAGCGGCCGCCTCGAGATCGGCCCCGGGGGGGATTTCGCCACCGCCCCCTCCCTGGGGGAGGAGTTCGCCCGCCTGCTGGCCCCCCAGGTGGCCCAGTGGCTGGCCCTGCTGCCCCCTGACGAACCCCTGGCCCTGGTGGAGACCGGACCGGGGGAGGGGCAGCTGGCCCTGCAGCTGGCCGAAGCGCTCCACGGCGGCTGGCCCTCCCTGGCCGGGCGCACCGAACTGGTGCTCGTCGAGCCGAACACCGGCATGGCCGAGCGGCAGCGCCGACGGCTCGCCGCCTGCCCCCTGCCCGTGCGCTGGGCCGACGTCCGGACCCTGGCGGACGCCCCGCTGTGCGGGGTGGTGCTGGCCCACGAGGTGCTCGACGCCCTGGCCGTGGAGCGGATCGAGCGCCGGGGTGAGCGCTGGTGCCGGCAGCGGGTCGTCCTGGAGGGCGACGGCCTGCGCCTGGAGGCCGGCGAGCCCCTGGCCGGGGCCCTGCTCGATCCGCTGGCCGACCTCGGACTGCTGCCCCTCGATGAACGCCGCCCCGAGGGCTGGTGCAGCGAGCTCCACCCCGGACTCGCCCCATGGCTGTCCGACTGCGCCGGAGCCCTCGCCCAGGGCTGGCTGCTGGTGATCGACTACGCCCACGAGGCCCGCCGCTACTACGCGCCCCAGCGCAGCAACGGCACCCTGATGGCCTACCGGCGCCAGCGGGCCAGCGACGACCCGCTTCTGGAGCCGGGCCAGTGGGACCTGACCGCCCACCTCTGCCTGGAGAGCCTGGAGGCAGCCTCCAGTGCGGGCGGCTGGCAGACCCTGGGCGTCTGCCGCCAGGGGGAGGCCCTGCTGGCCCTCGGGCTGGCCCAGCGTCTGCATGGCCTCCAGCAGGAGAGCGGCACGCCGCTGGCGGACCTGCTGCAACGCAGGGAGACCCTGTTGCGTCTGGTGGATCCCGCCGGACTCGGCGAATTCCGCTGGATCGCCCTGCGCCGCGACGGGACACCCCCGACCCCGGAGACGGAGCCCCTGTTCCTGAGGTCACCCTCGGCGTGAACGCAGGGTGGCAACGCAACTCCGCGTTACATCGCAAGCCAGCGTTACATCGCAAGCCAGCCTTACATCGCAAGCCACCAACACCTCCACCGCCACCTTTACATCCCCACACAAACGATTGAGCATTCCTGCTCAATCCTTCAGGCCCCTTCAGGCGATGAGGTTAGGTTGAAAAGACTTCCAGCGTTGCTGCCATGGACAGGGTTCTCGGTGATCGAGCGGTTGATCGTGCGGCTGATCGAGCCGTGGTTCGTTCGGTTGAACAGCTCAGTGTCGATGGGGCCTGGAACGATGACCCCGTCGAGCGTTACTTCGCCTGCATCACCACCTGCTCCCTGGACGACGGTGACTGCATCACCATCTGCACCGAGGAGTTGCGGGAGAGCCACTGAGGCTCCTCAGAACCACTCCGGCTGGGCCTCTTCGCGGGGATTGACGTTGGCGTGGGGGGTGGTGCGGCGGAATTCCATGGTGATGCTGCGCTTCTGCTCGCCATCAGCCGCCAGGGCCTCGATCGGGTAGAGCTGCTGGCCGTCGCGGAAGGGCACCTGCAGGCGGAAGGTGCCGTCGGCGGACAGGGGAACGACCTCTCCGCCGATGCTGAGGCGGGCGGAAGGGTCGGTGGCCCCGTAGACGATCAGCTCGGCATCGGCCACCAGCCAGAAGGAGCGCTGGCGGGGGGCCACCCCACCGATGCCGGAACCGCTGCGGCCGGAGGCCCAGGGGCCGGCGCCGGAGGCGGAGAACTCACCGCCTCCGGAGAGACCAGCGGCGGAATCCATCTCGTGGAAAGCCTCCGAGCCCCGGCCCAGGCGGCGCCAGGGGCTGGTGGCGCTCTGGTAGAGCCGCTCGTGCAGATCGTTGACGATCTCCCGCGCCGGCACGGCCCCAGGAGCCGGCTCGGCGGCGGGCGGCATGGAGAAGGCGACGAAGGGATCGGGCGTCGTCAGGGCCGGTCCCTCCAGATCCGGCACATGGGCGGTGGCGGAAAAGGCCATCGAGATCCAGCCGCCGCTGCCGCCCTTGCGGAAGCCCAGTTCCACCCTGTAATCGCGTCCCGAGAGGGGAACCGGCAGGTACCACTCGCTGGCCTGGCTGTCGACCACCACTTCCTGCAGGGTGTGGGGATGGGTGGATCCCCCATCGAGGCCCGTCACGTCGGCGACACGCAGGCAGAGCTGGCTGGCCCCTGCCGCCAGGGCCCGCTGGCGGTCGGCGGGCTCGATGAACCAGCGCACCTGGGACCACTGGGGATCGCGGGGAACGAAGGCCACCCAGCTGGCTCCGCCGCTCTCCTGGGGCGCAGGGTCAGGGGTGGAGGGCGCCTGGGCCGGAGCCGCCGCCGCCGGGGGCTCCTCCGCAGGGGCGGCGGATGGGTCGGGCTCAGCGGTCTCCTCCTGGCCGCCGAGCCCGATGGTTCGGGCCAGGGCACCGAGTCGTCGCAGGGGCTGGCTCAGGAAGTTGTTGAACCGGCTGGGACGACTGCTCATGGGCCGTGGTGAATAAAACCTTCCGGTGATGGTCTCCGATCCGGGGGGATCGCGCCTTCCCTGTCAGCGAAAGACCACGATTGAACCCCGGTCCCGGGCGCCGACGCGGGCAGAAGCCCCTCGGATCGGGCCGAGATGTCAGGGGGCGCCGATCGAAGTGGCGACCGCCAGGGCGGCCCTGATCGTGACGGGTTCGACGTCGTCGCGGATCGTGACCGAGCCCACACCGGTGGGCAGCACGAAACGCACCTTCCCCTGGCGCACTTTCTTGTCCGCCTGCAGGGAGGCCAGCACCGCCTCCGGATCGAGGGCCGGCCAGTCCATCGGCAGACCGGCGGCGGCGATCAGCCGTCGCTGGCGGTCCTGGTCCGCCTGGCTCCAGAGCCCCATGGCCACGGCAATGTCGCCGGCCGCCAGCATGCCCAGACCCACGGCCTCGCCGTGCAGCCAGGTGCCGTAGCCGCTGAGGTTCTCCACCGCGTGGCCCAGGGTGTGTCCGTAATTGAGGATCGCCCGCAATCCCCCCTCCCGTTCGTCGGCCGCCACCACCCGGGCCTTGGCGGCCGCCGAGCGCTCCAGCAGCCGCTGCAGGAGCACGGGGCCGAGGGCCTCCCGGCTGGCCAGGCCACCGTGGGGGTCCCGTTCGGCGGCCGTCTCCAGATCCCGGAAGAGAATCCCGTCGCCGATGACGGCGTACTTGATCACCTCCGCCATCCCGGCCCGGAACTCCCGTTCCGGAAGGGTCGCCAGCACCAGGGGATCGATCAGCACCAGCTTCGGCTGGTGGAAGGCGCCGATCAGGTTCTTGCCGCCGGGATGGTTCACCCCGGTCTTGCCGCCGATGGCCGCATCCACCATGGCCAGCAGGGTGGTGGGTACCTGCACCACGGCGATGCCCCGCAGCCAGGTGGCGGCGGCGAAGCCGGCCATGTCCCCCACCACGCCGCCGCCGAGGGCGACGATCAGGGAGCTCCGCTCCAGGCGGTGGGCGAAGGCGGCGTCGTGGATGGCCGCCACCGTGGCGGGGGTCTTGTGCTCCTCCCCCGCGTCCAGCACCAGGGTCCGCACGACAAAGCCGCTCGCCTCGAGGCTCTGGAGCGCCACGGCCCCATGGAACCCCTCCACGTCGGGGTTGGTCACCATCAGCACCCGGGTGCCGCCCGGGATGCCCCGTTCGAGCAGGAAGGAGCCGAGGCCTGCCAGCAGGCCCTCACCGATCAGGATCGGATAGGGATCGGCAGCGAGGGACACCGTGATGCTGCGGTACTCCTGCGGCACGGACGAAGGGGCAAGGGTGGTCCGAGGCTAGGGCTGGGGCGAGAGGCGCCGGACCACCTCCAGCACCGCCTCCCCGTAGCTGGCCAGCTTGGCGTTGCCGATGCCGCTGAGGCCGGCGAGTTCGTCGAGGCAGGCGGGACGGCGTTCGGCGATGGCCACCAGCGTGCGGTCGTGAAAGACCACATAGGGAGGCAGGCGCTGCTCCCGGGCCTGCTCCAGCCGCCAGGCCTTCAGGGCTGCCAGGAGTTCGGGATTGGCGGACTCCGCGCTGGCCGTTGGCGCCGCGGCAGCCCCGGCGCCGCGGGCCCCACGCCGTTCACGGGCCGGAGGTGGCAGCCGGATCTCGAGGCACGACTCTCCCCGCAACAGCGGCCGCACCAAGGCATCGGGGCCGAACTGCAGGCCGCCGTGGCCATCGGCGGCCGCCACCAGGTAGCCCCTGGCGGTGAGCTGGCGGAACAGGCTGCGCCACTGCAGCCGGTCCAGTTCCCTGCCGATTCCGTACACCCCCAGCTGGTCATGGCCGAGGCTGCGGATCCGGGCGGTGTCGCCGCCCAGCAGGACGTCCACCAGGTGGGCGGCCCCGAAGCGGCCGCCGGTGCGGTACACGGTCGAGAGGGCCTTGCGGGCCGGCTCGGTCACATCCACGCCCTGGTTCGGCTCCAGGCAGACGTCGCAGTTGCCGCAGTCGGCGCTGCCCGTTTCACCCAGATAATCGAGCAGGATCCGGCGGCGGCAGCCGGAGGTCTCGGCGAAGCCGATCAGGGAGTCGAGCCGGCCATGCTCGATCCGCTTCTGGGCCGGTTCGGCGTCGGACTCCTCGATGAAGCGGCGTAGCGGTGGCACGTCGGCGGCGCCGTGCACCATCCAGGCGATGGCGGGCAGCCCATCGCGGCCCGCCCGGCCCGTTTCCTGGTAATAGGCCTCCAGGCTCTTGGGCAGGTCCACATGGGCCACGAAGCGCACGTCCGGCTTGTCGATGCCCATGCCGAAGGCGATGGTGGCCACCACGATCACGCCGCTGCCATGGCGGAAGCGCTCCAGGGCGGCGCTGCGCGTTTCGGCTGCAAGGCCGGCGTGATAAGGCAGGGCGTCATGCCCCTCGGCCGCCAGCAGCCCGGCAAACTCCTCCACCCGCTTGCGGGAGCGGGCATAGACGATGCCGGCGTGGCCCCGCTGGCTGGCGATGAACTCCAGCAGCTGGCGCTTCGGGTCGGCTTTGTCCCGCAGCAGGTAGCGGATGTTGGGCCGATCGAAGCTGGCCAGGAACACCGCCGCCTCCTCCAGGCCCAGGCGCTTCACGATCTCGGTCCGGGTGCGGGGATCGGCGGTGGCGGTGAGGGCGATGCGGGGCACGGTCCCGAAGCGCTCCGCCAGCACCGCCAGCTGCAGGTATTCGGGCCGGAAATCGTGGCCCCACTGGGAGACGCAGTGGGCTTCGTCGATGGCGAACAGGGCCAGGGGCAGATCGGCGAGCCGCTCGATCAGATCACCGTTCAGCAGCCGCTCCGGCGACACGTAGAGCAGATCCAGACCGCCGGCCTGCAGCTCCCGCCAGGTGGCGGTGGACGAGGCACCGCTCTCGGCCGAGTGCAGCGCGGCCGCCCGCACGCCCGCCTGCCGCAGGGCCCCCACCTGGTCCTGCATCAGGGCGATCAGGGGCGACACCACCACGGCCGTGCCCGGCCGGCAGAGGGCCGGGATCTGATAGCAGAGCGACTTGCCGCCACCGGTGGGCATCAGCACCAGGGCCGAACCGCCTCCGCAGACGTGCTCGACGATGGCGGCCTGGGGGCCGCGGAAGGCGTCGTAGCCGAAGACCTCCCGCAGCACCTGCTTCGGCGTCGGCGTTGGGGTCATGGGGAAAGGGGTGGGGCGGCACCAAGGGGGCTCCTGCCTCGGTTCCGATTGTGCATCGCCCCGGCTCCGGCAGGATGCACCCATGGCCCGACCCACCCCCGCCGCACCGGCAGCCACCCGCTCCGCCTGGGCGTTCCTGACCCCCGCCCTGGTGCTGCTCGCCGTCTCGGTGCTGATCCCGGCGGCGATGGCCCTGGTGATCAGCTTCACCCGCACCGGGCTGGATGTGGGCGAGCCCCTCACCTTCGTGGGCCTGGCCAACTTCCGCCGCCTGCTGGCCGACCCGATGCTGCTGCGTGTCACGGGCACCACCTTCCTCTATCTGGTGGGGGTGGTACCGCCGATCGTGCTCGGATCCCTGGCCCTGGCGGTGCTGGTCAACCGCCAGCTGCCGGGCATCCACTGGTTCCGGGGTGCCTTCTACACCCCGGTGCTGGTGTCGCTGGTGGTGGCGGCGATCGCCTTCCGCTGGCTCTACGCCGAAAACGGCCTGGTCAACGGCTGGCTCGGTGCCCTGCTGGGGGATCGTTTCTCACCGATCGGCTTTCTCACCTCGACCGGCCTGGCCCTGCCCTCGGTGATGCTCGTGACCCTCTGGAAGGGCCTCGGCTACTACATGGTGATCTTCGTGGCCGGCCTGCAGGGGATCTCCGCCGATCTCTACGAGGCGGCGGCCCTCGACGGCAGCGAGGGCTGGCGCCGCCATCTGGACATCACCCTGCCCCTGCTGAGGCCCTACATCACCCTGGTGGCGGTGATCTCGGCGATCGGGGCCACCAAGGTGTTCGAGGAGGTGTACCTGATGACCCAGGGGGGCCCGGCCGACAGCACCCGCACGATCGTCTACTACGTGTACGACCAGGCCTTTTCCGAGCTGGAGATCAGCTATGCCTGCACCGTGGGGCTGGCCCTGTTCCTGATCGTGCTGCTGCTCAGCCTGCTCCGCTACGCCTTCGCCGCCGAGAATCCGCTTCAGTGAGCTCCAGCGAGTGAGCCTCCGCCAATGACCCAGGCGTGGGTGCATCGACCCCCTGATGGCAGGCTGGTTTCCGCTTCGAGCCACCAACCCCGGGTGCAGATCATCGCTGACCCCCTTCCCCAGGCCACGCCGGCACCGATCGAGGCCATCGGCATCGTCGGCGGTGGCCAGCTGGCCTGGATGCTGGCCGAGGCCGCCCGGGATCTCGGTGTCGCCGTGCACGTGCAGACGCCTGGAGCCGAGGATCCGGCCACCCGCGCCGCCGCCAGTGTGGTGCTGGCGCCGGTTGATGACGTGAACGCCACCCGGGAGCTGGCCGGCCGCTGCGGCGCCATCAGTTTCGAGAACGAGTGGATCCCCCTGGAGGCCCTGCGGGCGCTGGAGGGGCCAGGGCTGCGGTTCCTTCCCGGCCTCGACGCCCTGCAGCCCCTTGTGAGCAAGGCGGGCCAGCGGCGGCTGCTCGGCGACCTGCATCTGCCGGCCCCCCGCTGGTGCCCCCTGGCCGACGTGCTCCAGCCGGAGCCACCCTCGCCCCCGACCGGCGACGCTGAGGGGCTGGCGCCGCCGGATTCCCTGCCTCCCCTGCAGGCACCGGCGGTGCCGCGCCTCCCCGACGGCTTCGCCTTCCCCCTGATGGCCAAGGCCAGCCGGGGCGGCTACGACGGCCGGGGCACGGTGCCGGTGGCCGACCAGGGGGCGCTTGAGGAGCTGCTGGATCGCGTCGAGCCGGACGACTGGATCCTCGAGGAACTGGTGGGCTTCGAGCAGGAACTGGCGCTCGTGGCCTGCCGCGACCGGCACGGGCGGGTGGCCTGCTATCCCCTGGTGCAGACCCACCAGCACCACCGCGTCTGCGACTGGGTGCTCTTCCCCGCACCGGTGGACCACCGGGTCGAGGTGTTCGCCCGCAACGTGGCCGCCTCCCTGCTGACTGCCCTCGATTACGTGGGGGTGCTTTCGATCGAGTTCTTCTATGGATCCTCGGGGCTGCAGGTCAACGAGCTGGCCCCCCGCACCCACAACTCCGGCCATCTGACGATCGAGGCCTGCCGCACCAGCCAGTTCGCCCAGCAGGTGCGGATCGTCGCCGGCCTGCCGATGGGCTCGACCGAAGCCGTGGTGCCCGGGGCGCTGATGGTCAACCTGCTGGCGCCGGAGGCGGGCGATGACGAGCAGCTCACGCGCCGCCGGGCCCTGGAGGCGCTTCCGGGAGCCCATCTGCACTGGTACGGCAAGCGGGGCGGTGGGGTGGGCCGCAAGCTGGGCCATCTCACCCTGCTCCTGGATGGCAGCACCTCGGAGGAGCGGGAGCTGCAGCGACAGCGCCTCTTGGCCGAAGTGCGGGCGATCTGGCCGCTCCCCCACCAACCCGCCTAGGATGGGCTCGGACTGCTGTGTTGGTGACTGCCTTTCACAGTTTTCTGATCTGACTCCCTTTCGACATGGGGAGTCTTCAGCGACGGCAACGTAGACCGGCTTCATTGCCGGAAACGAAGCCCCGCCCCTGACTCCCCTTCTGGTTCATCCAGGTCGAACACTGGGGCAAGACGGCACGGCGGTCCACCCCCTTTCCCCCATTCCGATTGCGCCCGGCCCGGCATGCTGGGGACACGTCCCCCCGCCGCCGTGAACAGCGAGCCTTCGAGCTTCCAGCAGGCCTTCGAGCGCCTGCTCGCCCGCGCCCCGGGTCCGGTCTTCCCCCGGGCCCGGGCGTTGTACCTGCAGAAATACCCCCTGGAAGGGGAGAGCGAAGGCGAGTTCCGCACCTTCCTGCTGGAGGAGGAGATCCAGGAAAGTCCCGCCGGCGCCCTGCGGATCCGGGCCCTGGCCCTGGCGATCGTGGCCTGGGGCCAGCCCCGCTTCGACGCCACCGCTGCTTCGGCCTACCTCGAGCGGCGCTGGGGGCTGCGGCCCAGCGATCTGCAGGTGGTGGAAGGGGCGAGCTGGTTCCGCGACAGCGGCGCCTATGGCCGCTTCGGCACCCCCGCCGTGTACGAACGGGTGGCCCCCACCAGCCTGCTCAGTTCGTCAGCCGATCCAGCTCCTCCTGCAGCTGATCCCGGCTGAGCCGGGTGACCACGAACACCTCCTGGGCCGTGCTGCCCAGGCGGGCCAGCAGCTTGTGGCCTCCGGTGATCGGGCTCGACACCCGCAGCCGCAGGCCTGGGCTGCGGCCCCTGACCCGGGTGATCACCGCCGGGGTGATCGTGTCGATGTCCGGCAGGGTCGCCAGGCGCCTGAGCAGCGGGATCAGGCCCTCCACGTAGGTGCTGTGGGTGATCACCAGCCGGGCCATGGGTGCCGCTCAGCCGTGGCCCAGGGGGGCCATGGTCAGCCCTTCGGCGGAGAGAAGCTGGTGGTACAGCTCCCCCTGCTCGAGCGGTCCGCTCCAGACCACCGCCGAGCCCTCGCCGTCGATCCGGTGGGCCAGCTCCCAGGCCCGGTCGGGCTGCATGCCGGGCAAATGGCGCACGAGCACCTCGACCACGTGCTGAAACGTGTTCACGTCGTCGTCGAGCACGATGACGTTGACGCTGGGGTAAGGCGCGGACCGGCGCTGGGCGATCGGCGCGGGACTTCTCGAAGGAGCGACGACCATGGCCCTGCAGCGGCTGCCGGTCACCAGCGTAGGTAACATGCGCGGAGTCTTGAACCGGGCCTGATGTTGATCACCCTTGGTTGGTCCGCCCTGGCGGCCATCTTCACCTTCTCGATCGCCATGGTGGTGTGGGGCCGCAACGGTGACAACAGCATCGGTTTCTGAGCTGGCCTTCCCCACCACCACCCTGCTGGCGGGTCTCGCCTCCGCCCTGTTGCTTTTCGTGAGTGTGGGCGTGATCTACCTCTCCACCGTCGAATGGCGGGACCGGCGTCGGCGCCGCTCCAGCGAGGGCCGGAACCGCTGATGGGGGCCCCCACGGTGGCTTCACGGTTCTGAAAGGTGTGTGCCGGGTGGGGTCACCGATGACGCAACGAACGCGGGAACGGACGCCGCGCCCCACCCTCCCAGGCTCCACCCCGCCGGCGTTTCCATGATCCGCCCGTTCGAACCTCTGCGCCGCTCCCTGGTGGCACCGGCCCTGTCGCGCCTGCCTCGCCGGCTGCCGCTGCCGCCCCTGCCGCTCACCACGGTCACGCTGCTGCTGCTGTTGCTGCTGCCGAGCCTGACCCTGTGGCGTTGGCCCCGGCCCCGGGCCCAGGGGCTGGAGCAGCTGATGGCGGTCAGCAGCCTGCTGCAGAGCTTCCCGGCCAGCCCGGAGCGGCCGGTTCCGGCCCTCTGGCGCGAACGTCTCGGCGAGGCCCCGGCCACCCGGCTGTGGCGCGAACAGCGCCGCACCTGGTGGCAGTTCTGGGGACCCCACACCGATGGCGGCGCCTACCTGGTGGTGCAGGAGAGCGCGGGCGCCGGAGCCCGGCGCCCCCTGCCGGCCGATGGCCTGCGGGTGGGCAACCTGCTGGTGGTGGCACCCGATCCCCTCTCCCGGCGCCTGCTGCAGGACCAGCTGCGACCGGACCAGCGGGCCGGCCGTGGCCTGTTCAGCGCCTGCCTGCCCCGTCTGGAGAGCGGCCAGGGGGTGTTCTGGAACGCCTCCGGCCTCGGGGCGCTGGTGGGGCCCCTCGCCCCCCTGCTGGAGGCCTATCAGGAGGGCTGCCTGTCCCTGTCGCTGCAGTCCTCCGAGGTGCGCTGGCGCGGCGAAGCCTCCGACCGGCCCGCCTCCGCGGGCCCGGCTGGCAGCCCCAGGACCCCGGAACTGCCGCCGTCCTCCCGGCCGCCCCTGCCCGCCGAGCTGCTGCTGGAACTCCAGGGCTCCTCCCTTGAGCAGCTGTTCCGCGGTCTGCTGGCCCGCCAGCTGATCCGTGATCCCCTGGCGGCCCGCTATGGCATCGACACCAAGGGGCTGGCCCTGCTGCGGCGTTCCCCGTTCCGCCTGCGGCTCCAGCCCCAGGCCACCGGTCCCTTCCAGGCCTCGCTCGAGCTCCAGGTGGCGGTGGGGCCCGATCGCCAGGGCTGGCGTCAGCTGCTGTTGGGCCTGGCCAAGGCCCTGCAGGCCCAGGGGCTTCAGGATGCCCCCGGCAGCGCGACCAGCTCCCAGGCCCTGGCTGCTACCTGGAGCCGGCAGGACGGCGTGGTGCTGGGCGGGTGGCGCTGGATCGGCGAGAGCGGGCCCGCGCCCCAGCTGCTGCTGTTCCTCGGTCCGGTGCCCGGTCGCTGGCAGCCCATGGCCACCGCGGGGGCGAGCGCCCCCGCCAGCGGAGAGCTCTGGTTACGGGTCCGGCCCCGGGGGCTGGACCAGCTGGGCCTGCTCCCCGAGCCCCTTCCCGAGCTGGTGCGCCGTGCTGACCAGCTGTGGATGGAAGCTGTTCCCGGAGAATCCTCGAGCGGCGGTGCCGGCCTCAGCTGGCTGAAGGGACGCCTTCAGGTGAGCCGCTGACGGCCTGACGTTCGCGACGCCGCCGCTCGGCGGCCACCGTCTCCTCCATGAGTTCGACGGCCATGGACATCTTCTCCAGGTTGCTGGCATAGAGGGCCAGGTCCTTGTCGAGCCGGTCGCGCAGCAGGCCCATCGACTCGCCGATCTCGTGGGCCAGCTGCCGCAGGGCCTGGGGCTCCATGGCATCGTCGGCCAGGGCCTGCTCCAGCAGGGCCAGCAGGCCGACGGCCATCAGGCGGGAATAGTGGAAGTCGGGTCGGCGGATGCCGGCGAGGGCGGCGGCCACCGGCGGCGGCGCCCCCTCCCCCTGGCGCTCGATCCACTGGCGCACCTCGGCCTGGCTATGGCGTCCCATGGCGGCCAGGGCGTCGTTGCACTGGCGACGCAGGTCGGGCCCATCGAAGCCGGAGGAGGCGCAGAGGGCCTCGAAGAGGGGGCCCTTCTGGGCCTCGGGGCGGTAACCCCGGGCAAAGCCATCGAAGACCTGAACGACCCCGACGGCGAACAGGGGATCACTCTGGAAACCCTTCTGACGGCTCAGCAGGTGGAGCTCCACCAGCAATTCGTCGACCATGCGCCGGTAGAGGGGACCGATGACATGGGGGAAGGCGCCGTGGAAGGCACGCTTGCTGTCGGCGACGGTGAGAGCAGCGCTCACGCGGTTGGATTCTTCGTTGCTGCGACCTTAGCGCTGCAGGCACTCGACCCGATCGGCGGCTGGGTAGGATCGTTTCAATCGCCTGTCTGGAGCCCATGATCCCGATCGTCATCGAGGAGTCGGGTCGCGGTGAAAGAGCCTTCGACATCTATTCCCGCCTGCTGCGCGAGAGGATCATCTTCCTCGGCGAACCGGTCACGGCGGAATCCGCCAACCGCGTGGTGGCCCAACTGCTGTTTCTGGAGGCCGAAGATCCTGAGAAGGATATTTTCCTCTATGTCAATTCCCCGGGCGGTTCGGTTTACGACGGCCTCGGCATCTTTGACACGATGCAACACATCAAACCCGATGTCCAGACCGTCTGCGTCGGCCTGGCGGCCAGCATGGGCGCTTTCCTGCTCTGCGCGGGCGCCAAGGGAAAGCGCAGCAGCCTGAGCCACTCCCGGATCATGATCCACCAGCCCCTCGGCGGCGCCCGGGGCCAGGCCAGCGACATCCGCATCCAGGCCGATGAGATTCTCTATCTCAAGGACAAGCTCAACCGCGAACTGGCCGGCCGCACCGGTCAGGACCTCGAGCGGATCCAGATCGACACCGACCGGGACTTCTTTATGTCCCCGGCCGAAGCGATGGCCTACGGCCTGATCGACAAGGTGATCGAGAAGCGGCCCGTTCGCCCTGTCTGAGCCTTCAGCTGACACAAAAAAGGGCCTGCCGAAGCAGGCCTTTTTTCATGGCGAAGCCCCGGAGCCTCAGGGCCCTTCGCTGGTTTCGGCCACGGCGGCACCCTGAGGGGCGGCGGCGGCCAGGTCGGCGGCGGTGAGCAGGGGTGAGAAGCGATCCTTGTCGGGAATCGAGGCGAACTCGGAGACGATCAGGCGGAACTCATCGCCATCGAGGCTTTCCTTCTCGATCAGCAGTTCCACCAGCCGGTCCATGCAGGCACGGTGCTCAGCCACCAGCTTGACGGTGTCGGTGTAGCAGCTCTGGACGATCTGCCGGACGGCCTCGTCGATCTTGTGGGCGATGGCATCGGAGACATCGCTGCGGGTCATCAGATCGCGGCCCAGGAACACCTCCTGATTGCCGGCCTCCAGGGACATCGGCCCCAGGTCGCTCATGCCGAAGCGCGTCACCATCTGGCGGGCCATCGAGGCCACCTGCTGGATGTCGCCGCCGGCACCGGTGGTCACTTCGGAGTGGCCGAACACCACGTCCTCGGCGGCCCGGCCCCCGAGGGCGCCCATGATCCGGGCCCGCAGCTGGGCACGGCTGACGAGCATCTGCTCCTCGTCGGGGGCGAACCAGGTGAGGCCCTGGGCCTGACCCCGGGGGATCAGGGTGACCTTCTGCACCGGATCGTGCTGCTTCACCAGGGTGCCCACCAAGGCATGGCCAACTTCGTGGTAGGCGATCAGGCGCTTGCTGCGGCCATCGGTGAGGGGCTTGCCCTCCATGCCGGCGATGATCCGGTCGACGGCGTCGTCGATCTCGGCCAGGCCGGTGGCCTCCTTGCGCCGGCGGGCGGTGAGAATCGCCGCCTCGTTGAGCAGGTTGGCCAGATCGGCGCCGGTGAAGCCGGGGGTGCGGCGGGCGATCATCTCGAGCGAGACGTCGTCGGCCAGCTTCTTGTTGCGGCTGTGGACCTTGAGGATCGAGAGGCGTCCCTTGATGTCGGGTGCATCGACCTGCACCTGGCGGTCGAAGCGGCCGGGCCGCATCAGGGCCGAGTCCAGGACGTCGGGACGGTTGGTGGCGGCGATGATGATGATGCCGCTGTTGCCCTCGAAGCCGTCCATCTCGGTGAGCAGCTGGTTGAGGGTCTGCTCCCGCTCGTCGTTGCCGCCGCCGATGCCGGCGCCGCGCTGACGGCCAACGGCGTCGATCTCATCGATGAAGATCAGACAGGGGCTGTTCTCCTTGGCCCGCTTGAAGAGGTCGCGGACCCGGCTGGCGCCGACACCGACGAACATCTCCACAAACTCCGAACCGGAGAGCGAGAAGAAGGGCACACCGGCCTCGCCGGCGATCGCTTTGGCCAGCAGGGTCTTGCCGGTGCCGGGGGGGCCCACTAGGAGAACGCCACGGGGAATTTTCGCCCCCACGGAGGTGAAGCGCTCGGGGGTCTTGAGGAAGGTGACCACCTCCTGGAGATCCTGCTTGGCCTCCTCCACCCCGGCCACATCGTCGAACTTGACGCCGGTTTCGGCTTCCATGGCGAAGCGAGCCTTGGACTTGCCGAATTGCATCGCCTGGCCGGGACCGCCCGGCATGCCGGAGGAGCGGCGGGCCAGGAAGATCAGCGAGCCGATCAGCAGCAGCGGGAAGAGCAGGTTGCCCAGCAGTCCGAGGGCCGGCGGGGTGGACTTGGGCGGATGGATGTCAAAGCTGATGCCCTGGTCCTTGAGCTTGTTGATCAGCTCCGGTGCCACCCCGGGAAGATCGACCCGCAGGCGCTGGACGCGGTTGTCGAGGTCGGGATCCACCGCCTCGATCACGGCGGTGCGGCCACCGTCAAAGATGTCGACGGCGGTGACGCGTCCGGCTTCCACGTAATCGAGGAAGCGGCCGTAGCTCATGCGGGCCACCGCCGCATTGCGGGGCGCCGTGGTGTCGCCACTGGTGGCGGCGGGGGCCAGACGCCCCCCGGAACTCAGCAGCTGCCAGCCCAGAAACAGGGCGACGGCCACGGGCAACAGCCACAGGGCAAGAACACGCCAGCGCTGATTCATGGTTGTGAAGCTTTCGGACAACCTTAAGAGCGCAGGGCCCGGCACCGGGAGCTCGGCGGCCCCGTTGCGGGCGCCTCAGCCGGCCTGGAGCCAGGGGTTGAGCTCCACACCGCCGGCGGCGGCCTCGGGCACGGGCGCCGACTCCATGATCAGTTCGCGGGCCTCGATCGATTCGAGCAGCTCCGGACCACCCAGGCCGTGTGTCCAGATTTCCACCTCGCTCCTGTTCGGACACTGAAACGTCAGGAGTTCGAAAGGAAAGACGACCCGTTCGAGGAAGAACTGCTCCGGCCCGATGCAGCGCAGGATGACCATGCGGTCGGAGCCGTTCCGGTAGCCGCAATCCACCTGTTCCGTCCTGGCCAGTTGATCCAACACCTTCATGCGGCGACGTCCATACCATCAAGCCACCGTGGCTGTGGGGATTCGGTGACGAAGGCGACGGATTGCCAGTCTTAATCTTTTCTTCTGTTCTCTCCGGGCCAAGGCAGGGCTAAGCGGCGCCCGGCCGGCTGCCGCTGCGCCCCCAGCCTGGCCCGGAACGCCCTTGAGCCGACACCCCCTTCAGAGACTCCTGAGGGCCGCGATCGGATCCAGCCGGGCGGCCCGGCGTGCCGGCACGACCCCGAAGAACAGGCCGATCGAGCCCGACAGCCCCACCGTCAGCAGCACCGTGCTGGCCTCGATGGTGGCCGGCAGCGGGGTGAAGGCCGCCACCAGGGCCACGGTGCCCAGGCCCATGGCACTGCCGATCACTCCACCGAGGCTGGCCAGCACCAGGGACTCCACCAGGAACTGCAGCAGCACGTCGCTGCTGCGCGCACCGAGGGCTTTGCGCAGGCCGATCTCCTCGGTGCGCTCGCTCACCGAGACCAGCATGATGTTCATGATCCCGATCCCGCCCACCAGCAGGGACACGGCGCCGATGGCGGCGAGCATCAGGGTCAGACCGCCGGTGATCGTGCCGACGATGGTGAGGGCATCCTTCTGGGAGCGCACGGCGAAGTCGTCTTCGCGCAGGATGCGGTGGCGCTGGCGCAACAGGTTGGTGATCTGGAAGGCGGCCGCCCCGGTGCTGGCCTCATCCTTCGCCTCCACGCTGACGAAGGTGAGGCTGATGCCGAAGGTGGGATCCCGCCCGCTCAGCTGGCTCACCATCGTGGTCAGGGGGATGTAGGCGTTCTCGTCCTGGTTGGAGCCGAACACCGCCCCCTTCGGCTCCAGGATGCCGATCACCTCGAAAGACTTGTCACGGATGCGCAGCTGGCGGCCCAGGGCCTCACCCGTGGGCATCAGCTTCTCCTGCAGGTCAGGCCCGATCACCACTACGTTGCGGGCGCCCTGCACGTCCCGCTGGTCGATGAAGCGGCCCCGGGCCACCTCGAAACTGCGGACCGGCAGGAACTCCGGCGTCACCCCCGAGACCGAGACTGACGAGCTGAATCCACCGGCCTGGGCCACCTCGTTGAGGGTGATCTGGGGGGCGACGCGACGCACGCTCGGCACTTGCTCGGCGATCGCCTTGGCATCCTCCAGCACCAGGGTCCGCGGCATTTCGATCCCCTGGCGGCGAGTGTCGTTGTTGCCGGGCACCACGAACAGCACGTTGGCGCCCAGGGTGCTGAGCTGGCTTTCGGCCAGGTTCTGGGCCCCGCGCCCGACCCCCACCAGGGTGATCACCGAGGCGTTGCCGATGACGATGCCGAGCATGGTCAGCAGGCTGCGCAGGCGGTTGGAGCGCAGCGTCAGCAGCGCCATGGCCACCGTCTCGCTCAGGGGCAGCTTGGAGGCCATGGCGGCGCAGCCGGAGTTGCTTCGGTTCTAGAGGAAGGAGGGCACCGCCGAAGGGTGGGCACTGCGGGGGCCCCGGTGCACCACCCCCTCCTGGATCTCGAGGGTGACCACCTCGCCCATGCGCAGTTCAAGGGTGGCGTTGGCCACACCGACGATCACGGGCACGCCCAGACGCTCGGCGATCACGGCGGCGTGGCTCTGGCGGCCCTCCTCCTCGGCGATCACCCCCCGGGCCTTGCGGATCGCCTCCAGGTAGGCGGCGCTCGTTTCGCGGACCACCAGGATCTCGCCGGCCTCGAGGCGGGCCGCATCCTCGGGCGAGCTGGCCAGCCGCACCTTGCCGCTCACGGTGCCGCTGCCGATGCCGACACCACGGCCCATGACGGCGGAGACGATGCCCACCTTGACCAGGTCGGTGGAGCCGCTCACCCCCTCGAGGGTGCCGGCGGTCTGGACCACCAGATCACCGGCGCCCAGCAGGCCCAGCTGCTGGGCCGTGGCCATGGCGACGCTGAAGGTGCGGCTGCTGCTGGACTCGTCCTGGATCAGCAGCGGATTGACACCCCACACCAGCTGCAGCTGGCGGGCCACCGTGACATCGGAGGTGATCGCCAGGATCGGGGTGCTGGGGCGGAACTTGCTGACGTTGCGGGCCGTGGAGCCGGTCTTGGTGAGGGGCAGGATCGCCGCGGCGTTGAGCTGGCGGGCGATGCTGCTGACCGCCTGGCAGATGGCGTTGGGGATGGTGGTGGCCATGTGGCTGTCGAGCACCCGCTGGGGATAGTCGCGCTCGATGCGGCGGGCGATCTGGTCCATGGTGGCCACCGCCTCCACGGGGTAGTCGCCCACGGCCGTCTCGTTGGAGAGCATCACCGCGTCGGTGCCGTCGAGGATGGCGTTGGCCACATCGCTCACCTCGGCCCGGGTGGGCCTGGGGCAGGAGGCCATCGAATCGAGCATCTGGGTGGCCGTGATGATCGGGATGCCGAGGCTGTTGGCCTTGCGGATCAGCTCCTTCTGCAGCAGGGGCACCTCCTCGGCGGGCATCTCCACCCCGAGGTCGCCGCGGGCCACCATCACCCCGTCACAGAGGGGCAGGATCGCGTCGATGGCATCGATGGCCTCGAACTTCTCGATCTTGGCCACCACCGGCGTGTCGTGGCCGTGGCTGCGGATCAGCTCCCGGATTTCCAGCATGTCGGAGGGGTTGCGCACGAAGCTGAGGGCGACCCAGTCGACGCCCTGCTGCAGGCCGAAGGCCAGGTCGCGGCGGTCCTTGGGCGTCAGGGCCCGGATCGAGAGCTGGACATCGGGGAAGTTGACCCCCTTGTTGTTGGAGAGAACCCCGCCGACGGTGACCTTGCACTTGAGGGTCTGCCCGGGACCGTCCACCTCCACCACCACCATCTCGACGCGACCGTCGTCGAGAAGGATGCGGCTGCCGCTGGTCACCTCATCCGCCAGCCGGTCGTAGGTGACGGTGGCGATGGTGTTGTCGCAGTTGACGGCGCGGGAGGTGAGCGAGAAGGGATCCCCCTTGGCCAGGGTGATGGGACCGGCCTGGAAGCGACCCAGGCGGATCTTGGGACCCTGGAGATCCTGGAGGATGCCGATGTGGACCCCCATTTCGTGGGCCACCTGGCGGATGGTGGCGATCCGATCGGCGTGATCGCTGTGATCGCCGTGGGAAAAGTTGAGACGGAAGGTGGTGGCGCCGGCGGCGATCAGCTGCCGCAGCACCTCAGGTGACTCGGTGGCGGGCCCGATCGTGGCCACGATCTTTGTGCGACGCATGAGATCGTGAGGGGCCATTGGACGACCTTGTACAAGGGCGGAAACTACCATCCGGGCTTGCCCTGAGCGCGCTTGAAATGGACTTTCAGGACTACCAGCAGCGCTCCCGTGAGACGGCGCGCTACCCCGATGCCGGCGACAACATTCTCTACCCCACGCTGGGGCTGTGCGGCGAGGCCGGCGAAGTGGCCGACAAGGTGAAGAAAGTGCTGCGGGACCGGGGCGGCGTCTTCGGCCCCGAGGTCCGCGACGATCTGCGGCTGGAGCTGGGCGACGTGCTCTGGTACGTGGCCCAGCTGGCCACGGAGCTGGGGCTCGACCTCGACGACGTGGCTGGCGCCAACCTGGCCAAGCTGGCCGACCGCGCGAACCGTAACGTGATCGCAGGCAGCGGCGACCGGCGGTGACTCAGCAAAGGACCGTCGTTCCAGGGCCAGGAATCTCCTCCAGAACCTGGGGCAGGATCGGCCCCACCCGCTGGGCCGTCGCGGGAGCCCGGCTGCTGGTGCGGCTGTCCCTGGTGCTGCTGGTGCTGTTCGGCGCCCCCGCCCTGGCGGGCGCCACCGAACTGAAGGTGTCGGAGGTGGTGCTGGAGCCCTGCCCCGCGGATGACCTGGGCACCCAGCCGACCCTGGCCCGCCCCAGCGGTGCCACCTGCTGGGCCCTGCGCGGCGTGGTGGTCAACCCGGGATCGAAGCCCGTGGTGGACACCGACGTGTTCGGGCTGATCCTCGATGCCAGCGGTGAACCGGTGCTGCCGAATCGCACCCGGGTGGGATCGATCGGCGACGTGCCCCCCGGCCGCTCCAGCTTCGCCCTGCGGCTGGCGGTGCCCGCCGGCACCCCCGGCCCCCTGGGCACCCGCAGCGTCAAGGCCCGGGGCTTCAGCGCCCCGGTACGCACCCGTGCCGGGGTCGACGACGAGCTGCTGCCCCTGGAGGAGGCCCTGGCGGCGTCCCCGGCCGCCGAACCTCAGTAGAGGCCGCCGGAGAGGGTGGCGATGGAGGCCCCCAGCAGGCTCTGGGCCAGCTGCAGGGCAATGAAGGCCACCAGGGCCGAGAGGTCGAGCCCGCCGAGGGGTGGGATCAGGCCCCGGAACGCGTTGAGGTAGGGGTCGGTGATGGCGCTGACGCTGGAGAGCAGCGGGTTGCTCCAGTCGAGGTTGGGGAACCAGCTCAGCAGCACCCGGACCAGCAGCACCAGGAGGTAGATGCTGAGGGTCTGGGCCAGCACCTGGAGCAGGAAGACGAGAATGCTCATGGAAGGGGTCGGGGAATGGGGCTGCAGGCTTGCGCCAACTCTGGGGCCAACTCTATGGATCCGGTTCCTCGGCGGGTGGCGGCGGGGTTCCGGCCGTCTCGGCGGCCGCCAGGCGTGAGCCCAGGGCGGCCAGATCATCGGCCTTGAGGGAGAAGGTGCGGTGGAACTTCTCGCTCAGGCTCAGCCAGTAGGAGCGGCCGTCGCTCTGGCGGCGTCGTTCGATGAAGTCCTGGGCCAGCAGCTCCCTGATGTGGTCGTACGCCCCCGAGCCGCGCAGCTCCACCAGCTCCGACTGCAGCAGGCGCTTCTTGAGGGCGATGGTGGCCAGGGTCCGCAGGGCGGCGATGGAGAGGTCCACCGGCAGCAGGTTCTGGACCAGATCCCCCAGCCCGGCGCGCAGCTGCAGGGCGTAGTGCTGGCCCTCCTGGTGGATCTCCAGGGCGGTGTCGCGATGGGCGTAGTCGGCCATCAGGGTGATCAGGGCCAGCTCGGTCTCGTCCCGGTCGATGCCGGCGATGGCGGCCAGCTCGCCCAGCTCCAGGGGCCGACCCTTCAGATAGAGAATCGCCTCGAGCCGGGCCGGCAGGGACAGCCCCGGGGTGGCCGCCGCGGAGGGCTTGCCTTCAGCAGGCTTGCCTTCAGCAGGCTTTCCTTCAGCAGGCAGTGGGTCGGGTTCGGCCATGGGGACGTCCGGCACGGCGTGGCGGCAACGTATCGCAGGCCTCAGACCCCCACCAGCCCGCCCGGTGTGGGCAGGGTCCGTCCCACCTCGCCCAGGAACAGCCGGTAGGCCGGATTGCCGGTCTCCTCCCAGTGCTGGTAGGGGAGGTCGGCCAGGAAGGCCTGCCAGGCCTCCAGCTCCCCCGGAGGCACCTGCACCCCGACGACGATGCGCCCCACGTCGGCGCCGTGGTTGCGGTAATGAAAAATGCTGATGTTCCAGTTGGGATGCAGGGCGTTCACGAAGGCCATCAGGGCCCCGGGCCGCTCCGGAAACACGAAGCGATAGAGCCGCTCCTCCCCCTGGTTCAGGGCCGCCCCCGCACTGGCCGGCAGCCGTCCGCCCACCATGTGGCAGAGGTGGAGCTTGGCCAGCTCGTCGCCGCTGAGGTCGAGACAGGGAAAGCCCTGGGACTCGAGGGCGTCCATCAGATGGCGGGTGTCCTGGTGGCCGCTGATCTGCACGCCCACGAAGATGTGGGCCAGCTGGGGATCGGCGAGGCGGTAGCTGAACTCGGTGAGGCTGCGCTGGCCGAGGACGGCGCAGAAGCGGGCCAGGCTGCCGGGCTTCTCCGGGATCTCCACCGCCAGGAGGGCTTCGCGCTCCTCCCCCAGCTCGGCCCGTTCGGCCACGAAGGCCAGCCGGTCGAAGTTCATATTGGCGCCGCAGGCCACCGCCACCAGGGTGCGGTCCCGGAGCTGCCGCTGGGCCACGTCCTTCTTCATCCCGGCCACCGAGAGGGCGCCGGCAGGTTCCAGGATCGAGCGGGTGTCCTCGAAGACGTCCTTGATGGCGGCGCAGATCTCATCGGTGTCCACCGTGACCATCCGGTCGACGCAGCGCTGGGCCAGGGCGAAGGTGTGGACGCCCACCTGCCGCACGGCCACCCCGTCGGCGAACAGGCCCACCTGCTCCAGCCGCACCCGCTCCCCCGCCGCCAGCGAGCGGGTCATGGCGTCGGCATCACTCGGCTCCACCCCGATCACCTCCACCCGGGGCCAGAGGCTCTTGACGTAGGCGCCGATCCCCGCGATCAGGCCGCCGCCTCCCACCGCCACGTAGATGGCATCGGGGGGATCGGAACACTGGCGCAGGATCTCCAGGGCGATCGTGCCCTGGCCGGCGATCACGTCCGGGTCGTCGAAGGGATGGATGAAGGTGAGCCCCCGCTGGCGCTGCAGGCGGTGGGCTTCCTCACAGGCCTCGTCGTAGGTGTCGCCGTGCAGCACCACCTCGGCCCCCCGGGCCGCCACGGAGCGCACCTTCATCTCCGGCGTCGTGACGGGCATCACGATCACGGCGGTGCAGCCCAGCCGCTGGGCCGCCAGAGCCACCCCCTGGGCATGGTTGCCGGCGCTGGCGGCGATCACCCCCCGGTCGAGCTCCGATCGCTCCAGGCAGGCCATCTTGTTGTAGGCGCCGCGCAGCTTGAAGCTGAACACGGGCTGGAGATCCTCCCGTTTGAGCAGCACCTGGTTGTGCAGCCGGCGGGAGAGGTTGGGGGCAGGATCGAGGGGGGACTCGATCGCCACGTCGTACACCCGGGCCCGCAGGATCCGCTGCAGATAGGCGGTCGCCCCGGGGAAGGCGTCGTCGTCGTCGGCCATGGTCATCGCTCCAGTGTCGCAACCCGACCCCGGAACGGTGGCGTCCGTCGCCGTGGGTCGGGGCGAACCCCGTAGATTGGCCGTCTGGAAGCAAGGAAGGGCATGCATCTGAGCGAGCTGAGCCATCCGAATCAGCTGCACGGCCTGAGCACCGCAGAACTCGAGGCCATGGCTCGCCAGATCCGCGAGAAGCACCTGGAGGTGGTGGCCACCAGCGGCGGGCACCTGGGTCCGGGCCTGGGGGTCGTGGAACTCACCCTCGCCCTCTACCAGACCCTCGACCTGGAGCACGACCGGGTCGTCTGGGACGTGGGTCACCAGGCCTATCCCCACAAGTTGGTGACGGGCCGTTACAAGGATTTCCACACCCTGCGCCAGCAGGGCGGCGTGGCGGGTTACCTGAAGCGCGGCGAGAGCCGCTTCGACCACTTCGGTGCTGGCCATGCCTCCACCAGCATCTCGGCCGCCCTGGGCATGGCCCTGGCCCGCGACCGCCGCGGTGAGGATTTCAAATGTGTCGCCGTGATCGGTGACGGGGCCCTCACCGGCGGCATGGCCCTGGAGGCGATCAACCATGCCGGCCACCTGCCGCGCACCAAGCTCCTGGTGGTGCTGAACGACAACGACATGTCGATCTCACCGCCGGTGGGGGCCCTCTCCACCCACCTCAACCGCATGCGGCTCAGCAAGCCGGTGCAGTTCCTCTCCGGCAGCGCCGAGGAGGCGGTCAAGCATCTGCCCTTCCTGCACGGGGAGTTGCCCACCGAGCTCAAGACGCTCAAGGAGAGCATGAAGCGGCTGGCGGTGCCCAAGGTGGGGGCTGTGTTCGAGGAGCTGGGCTTCACCTACGTGGGCCCGATCGACGGCCACGACATTCCCGAGATGGTGCGCACCTTCCAGGCGGCCCACCGCTGCGAGGGCCCGGTACTGGTCCACGTGGCCACCACCAAGGGCAAGGGCTACCCCTACGCCGAGGCCGACCAGGTCGGCTATCACGCCCAGTCAGCCTTCGACCTGGCCACCGGCAAGGCCTATCCCTCCAGCAAGCCCAAACCCCCCAGCTGGAGCAAGGTGTTCGGCCAGACGCTGGTCAAGATCTGCGAGCAGGATTCCCGGGTGGTGGGCATCACCGCCGCCATGGCCACCGGTACGGGTCTGGACCTGCTGGAGAAGGCCCTGCCGCAGCAGTATTTCGACGTCGGCATCGCCGAGCAGCACGCCGTCACCATGGCGGCGGGCATGGCCTGTGAGGGCCTGCGCCCGGTGGTGGCGATCTACAGCACCTTCCTGCAGCGGGCCTACGACCAGCTCATCCACGACGTGGGCATCCAGAAGCTGCCGGTCACCTTCGTGCTCGACCGGGCCGGCATCGTCGGCGCCGACGGCCCCACCCACCAGGGCCAGTACGACATCAGCTACCTGCGGGCCGTGCCCAATTTCACGGTGATGGCTCCGAAGGACGAGGCCGAACTGCAGCGCATGCTCGTCACCTCGATCGCCCACGACGGCCCCTGTGCCATCCGCATCCCCCGCGGCGAAGGGGAAGGCGTGCCGCTGATGGACGAGGGCTGGCAGCCCCTGGAGATCGGCCGTGGTGAGCTGCTCACCGATGGCGACGACCTGCTGATCGTGGCCTATGGCGCCATGGTGGCGCCGGCGATGGCCACCGCCGGCCTGCTGCAGGAGAAGGGCCTGCGGGCGGCGGTGGTCAATGCCCGCTTCCTGCGGCCCCTCGACGAGGCCCTGATCCTGCCCCTGGCCCGCCGCATCGGCCGGGTCGTGACGATGGAGGAGGGGGCCCTGCCCGGTGGCTTTGGTGCCGCGGTGGTGGAATCCCTCAACGACCACGATCTGTCCGTGCCGGTGCTGCGCATCGGCATCCCGGACGTCCTGGTGGACCACGCCAGCCCCGACCAGAGCAAGGAGAAGCTGGGGCTGACCCCCACCCAGATGGCCGATCGCATCCTCGAGCGCTTCGGTCCCGTCTTCCACGCCACCGTTCCCACCGCCCTTGCCGTCTGAGTCGTCCCTCCGCTGCCAGGTGCTGGTGGTGGGGGCCGGACCGTCGGGCGGTGACCTGGCCCGGCGTCTGGCCCTCCAGGGGGTGGATGTGGTTCTGGTCGACCGGCTCGACGACCTGACCCGCTCCGCCTTCAGCAGCGCCGCGCTGCCGATCGAGACCATGACCAGCCTGGGCCTGCCGGCGGAGGTGGTGGGCAGCCGCTGGCGGGAATGGCAGTTGATCGGGCCCGGCCCCGCTACCCGGCGCTGGGCCTCGCCGCACCCCCTCGGGGTGGTGCTGGATTTCGGTGCCCTGCGCCGCTGGCAGGCCGACCAATGTCGCCACTGGGGCGGGCGGGTGCACCTGGGCGTGCATGCCTGCTCCAGCCGCCAGGAGGGCGAGCGGATGGTGACCCTGCTGCGCCGCGCCGATGGCAGCACCCTGCAGGTCAGCAGCGACTGGACCGTGGATGCCAGCGGCCACGAGCGGGCCCTGCTGGGGGATCCGCCGGTGAGCGACCGCCGCCGCGATGGGCTGGTGAGGGCCGCCGGCCTGGAGTGGCTGCTGCGGGTGTCCCCCCCCAGCTGGGAGCGCTGGGCCGACCGGCTCAGCTTCTGCCTGGGAAGCGACTGGGTGCCCCAGGGCTACGGCTGGATCTTCCCCATGCAGCCCGGGGTGCTGAAGCTCGGTGTCTGCCGGCTGGTGGATGGCCAGCGGCGCCAACCGCCCCTGGGCGGGCTCATCAGCGACCTGGGCCGGCGGCTGCTGGCGGGGGGCGATCCCTTCGAGGTGCTCGACCGCCACGGGGGCCTGGTGCGCAGCACGATCCGGCGGCGGGAGCCGCACCAACGGGGGCGGCTGGTGGGGCTGGGGGATGCGGTCAGCACCGCCAACCTGCTCGGCGGCGAAGGGATCCGCCACGCCCTCACCAGCAGCGCCGTGCTGGCGCCCCTGTTGCAGCATGCCGTCACAGCCCCAGGACGTTCATCCTCGGGGCAGCAGGCGCAGCGGGCCCTGAGGGACTACGCGCCCCAACTGCGCCGTGCCCTGGGCTGGCGCTGGTCGTTGAGCGGCCGACTGGCCCGGCGCACCTGGCTGGGCCTGCATGGGGCCGGCGCCGATGGCCGGCTCGACCAGGTGCTGCGGGGGCTGGAGAGCAGCAGGGCGGAGGATCTCTCGGCCCTGCTGTTCGGCTATCGGTTCGAGCGCTACGGCCTCAGGGCGATGCCGTACCTGCTCGGCTGGCGCTGAGAGCTCAACGCCAGCGTGCGCTGGACCCTCAGAGGACGCCGCGGGAGGCCAGGCCCAGGATCGCGCCCATGCCGAGGATGTGGCCCAGGCTGGTGGTGCCGAGCATGGCGCCGTGGCTGAAGCCGCCGAAGAAGTTGTCGCTGGGCAGCTTGAGGCCGACGTTCTGCTGCTGGATGGTGGCCTTGCCGATGGCAATGGCGATCACGTTGCAGACGATCATGACCAGGGCCACCTTCGGGGACCAGCTGATCGAAGCGGGAGCCAAGGCCAGGAGAGGAGCGATCATGATGCACTTGCCGACGCCCCATCTTCCGGGTCAGGGCGAGCTGTGCCCCGCCCACTTAAGACTTGTTGACCTGGCTGCCGGCTGGGTCTCCGGCCGGGGGCTCCGAAGGGAGCAGCCGGAAGCCCAGCAGCACCACCAGGTTGCTGAGGGTCAGGAAGGCTTCGGCACCGCCGTGCAGGGGATCGACGTCCGCCAGTTGCCGGCCGTAGATCTGCTGGGCCGCCACTGCGGCGACGATCGTGACCGCGACGAACAGCAGCGTCAGCTGGAATCCCCGCAGCGCCAGCCGTGGGAAGGCCCGCACCTGGCGGGCCCACCACAGGAAGGCCAGGTAGGGGAGCAGGGAGAGCACGAAGAACGGGGCCGGATCGATGGCGCCGAGGCCCTGGAACCAGGCGGCCAGGGGCAGGGTCACGAGACTTCATCCTCCGGGGACAGCCGCTGCTGGCGCAGCAGGTTCCAAGCGGCCAGGGCCATGGCCCCGTTGCCAAGGGCGGTGAGGCCGGCCTGCAGCACCACCAGCCCCTTGAGGGCCTCGCTGTTGTCGAACAGATGCCAGGTGCAGGCGGCCATCGCGCTGACCAGCGCCGGCACCATCGCCAGGGCCAGCCAGCGCCAGCCCCCTTCCCGACGCCGGCTGCCGAAGGCCTGCACGGCCAGGATCGCCAGCATCCACTCCAGTACCGAGGTGATGTGGATCCACCAGGTGGGCAGCGACAGCGCGTGCATGGGCGGGGCCTGGTGCGATCCGTAATGTACGGAGCCGGAACCACCGCTGCGTCGGATGCGTGCTCTGATCTGCGGGTACTACGGCGAGCACAACCTCGGCGATGATGCCCTGCTGGAGGTGCTGCTGGGCCAGCTGCCGGAGGATTGCCGTCCCCTGGTCACGGCCCATGACCAGGCCCTGGTGCAGGAGCGTTTCGGGGTGGAGACCACCGACCGCCGGCGGCTGAAGGGGGTCCTGGCCGCCCTGGGCCGCTGCGAAGCCCTGGTGCTCGGTGGCGGCAGCCTGCTTCAGGACGCCACCAGCTTCCGCAGCCTCCTGTACTACGGCGCCCTGATGCTGGCGGCCCGGACCCGGGGCAAGCCCGTGCTCCTCTGGGGCCAGGGCCTGGGCCCCCTGCGCCGCCGCCGCAGCCGGCTGCTGGTGCGGGGGCTGCTTCCCCTGGCCACGGCGATCAGCTGGCGGGACCCGTCCTCAGCAGCTCAGGCGAGGGCCTGGGGTGTGGGGACCCGCGTGGGCAGTGATCCGGTCTGGGCCCTCTCCGCCAGGGTCTGGAACGGCAGGGGCGGGCCGATCGTGGTCTGCTTCCGGCCGGTGCGCCAGCTCGATGCCGCGGCCTGGAGGCCCTACCTGCAGGCCCTCGAGGGGCTGGCGGTGGCCGCCGACCGCGAGGTGCTCTGGATGCCCTTCCACCAGGACCAGGACCGGGGTCTGCTGGCCGATCTCAACCGGCGGGGTCTGGTGGGCCCGGCCCTCGCCGCCCGCAGCCGGGAGCTGGCGGCCGCGACCCCGCAGGAGGCCATGGACGCGTTCGCCCAGGCCGGCCTGGTGCTGGCCATGCGGCTGCACGGGCTGATCCTGGCGGCCCTGGCGGGGAGTCCCTGCGCCGCCCTCAGCTACGACCCCAAGGTGGCCGCCGCGGCGGCCGGCATCGGCTGCCCCTGCCACGACCTGGAGGCTCCGCCGCCCCCAGGCCTCCAGCACAGCTGGGCCGCCGTGCTCGACCAGCCCCCGGATCAGGCCGGCATTGCCGCCCTGCGTCAGGAGAGCCAGGTGCACCGGGCGGTGCTGGACACCCTGAAGGGCTGACGGCTCAGGCCGGCGTCTCCCCTTGCAGGCGGACCAGTTCGGCGAGCACCTCCTGGCTGTGGCCGGAGGGCCGCACCGCCACCCAGCTGGCCCGTAGCACGCCTTCAGGATCGATCAGAAACGTGTGGCGCGCCGAGAAGGGCGCCAGCCAGGAGCCGTAGCGTCGGCTGACGGCCCCGCCGGGATCCGACAGCAACGGGTAGGCCAGACCCTCGCTGCCACAGAACGACAGGTGGGCCTCCGGGTCATCGGCACTCACCCCGACCACCTCGGCGTTGCGGTCATGGAACGCCCCCAGGTCCCTCTGGAAACCACGGGCTTCGATGGTGCAGCCGCTGGTGAAGTCCTTGGGATAGAAGTAGAGGGTCAGCCAGCGGCCCCGGAAGTCCGCCTGGCTCCGATGGGTCGCCGCCACGGTGCCATCTGCCGACGGGGCGACCCCGTCCAGGTCGAAGGCGGGGGCTGGCTGGCCGATCTCCGGAAGGGTGCCGCCCATGGCGCGGGCCCGGGCCGGACGGACCAGCAGGCTGAGGGCGGCCAGCAGGGAGCCCCCCAGAAACGTGCGACGGTTCACAGCCAGGCGTCGATCAGGGCCGGACCCTAGCGGGGCCGACCGGGCGATCAGATCTTGGCCAGATTGACGCCGAGCTCCTTGGCGTAGGCGCCGAGACCCTTCTTCTGGATCGTCTTGAGGGCGCGGGTGGACACGCGCAGCTTCACGAAGCGGTTGCCCTCGGCCCACCACAGGCGCCGCTCCTGCAGATTCACCTGCTGCAGCTTCTTGGTGCGCACGTGGGAATGGCTGACGGCCATGCCGTTGTTGGCGCGCTTGCCGGTGAGCTGACAGACCCGGGACATGACGATGTGACGACGGTGGACGATGCAGGCCTGAGCCAGCCTCCGACATTACCAAACGGGCCCCTGGCCATGGAGTCTGGCGCCGCTGAGGGGGTCGAACCAGAGTTCGTGCTGCCGCTGCCAGCCCAGGCGCGGTTCCGCTGGCAGCGACACCTCGGGGTCGCAGAGCACCCGCACCGGACCCCAGCGGCTGTCCAACCAGAGAAGCTGCTGGTGGCCCCACCATTCGCGCCGCAGCAGCCGGGCCGCCAGGGGCCCGTCCTCGGCCAGGTGCAGGTGCTCGGGGCGCAGGCCCAGCTGGCGCCCGGGTGCGATCGCCAGCAGGTTGATCGCCGGCCGTCCCAGGAAGCAGGCCACGAAGCGGTTGGCCGGATCGGCGTAGAGCTCCCGCGGGCTGCCCACCTGCTGCAGCCGGCCGGCGTCGAGGAGGGCGATGCGGTCGGCCATGCCCACGGCCTCCTGCTGGTCATGGGTGACGTAGATCACCGGCTGCTCCTGGCCGCACAGCAGCCGCCGCAGTTCCGGTCGCAGCTCCTCCCGCAGCTGGGCGTCGAGGTTGCTCATCGGCTCATCCAGCAGCATGATCCGCGGCTGGCGCAGCAGGGCCCGGGCCAGGGCCACCCGCTGGCGCTGACCGCCGGACAGCTGGGCGGGCCGGCGCTGGCGCAGCTCCTCGAGCTGCAGCATCTCGAGCACGGCCCCGAGGCGCCGCTGGCGCTCGGCGGCGGCCACGCCGCGCACCTTCAGCCCCAGTTCCAGGTTGCCCTCCACGCTCAGGTGGGGGTAGAGGGCGTAGCTCTGAAACACCATCGCCACCTGGCGTTCCCCCGGGCTGAGGGCGCCCAGGTCCTGGCCGTCGAGGAGCACCTGGCCCGCACTGGCGGGATCGAGCCCCGCCACCAGACGCAGGGTGGTGGACTTGCCGCAGCCGCTCGGCCCGAGCAGGGCGAGGCATTCGCCGGGGGCAACGGTCAGCTCGAGCCGGTCCAGCAGCCGGCGCCCCCCCACCTCCCGGCACAGCTGGCGCAGCTCCAGACCGGCTCCGATGGCTGTGTTCATCCCTTCACCGCGCCGCGGGTGAGACCCGACACGATCGGCCGCTGGGCCACCAGCACCAGCAGCAGCAGGGGCAGGCTGCCCAGCACCGTGGCGGCGGCGAAGGCGCCGTAGGGGATGGTGAACACCGAGCCGCCGCCGATCCGGGCGATGGCGATCGGCAGGGTGAGCAGGTCGTTGCGGCTGATCCAGGTGAGGGCGATGGCGTACTCGTTCCAGCTGGCCAGGAACACCAGGATGCCCGTGCTGGCCAGGGCCGGCCCCAGCAGGGGCAGCAGCACGTGCCGCAGCCGCTGGCCGAGGTCGAGGCCCTCCAGCCGGGCGGCGTCCTCCAGCTCGACGGGAAGGTCGGCGAAGGCGGCCCGCAGCAGCAGCACCGCCAGCGGCAGCGACAGGCCCGCGTAGGGCAGGCTCAGGGCCAGCAGGTCATTGGCCAGGCCGAAGCGGCGGGCGATCTCCAGCAACGCCAGGAACAGCAGCACGGTGGGGAACATCGCCGCCCCCACCAGTCCCAGGCTGACGCCCCAACGCAACAGGCCGCGCTGCTGCTGCAGCCCATAGGCACAGGGCACCGCCAGCAGCAGGGTGAGCAGGGTCGTGGCGAGGGCCACCAGGGTGCTGTTGCCCAGGTAGCGCCAGAAGGGCGGGTCGCCGGAGAGCACCAGCTGGTAGTTGGCCAGCGTCCAGGGGTTGCCCTCCAGCAGCGGCGCCACCAGCGCCTCAGGTCGCAGCAGGGAAGTGCGCAGCTGCCAGAGCAGCGGCCCCAGGCTCCAGAGCAGCACCAGCAACCTCATGCGGCACCCTCCCGGCGGCCCTGGAGATCACCCCGCCGCCAGAGCAGCCAGCCGCCGCCGAGCAGCACCAGCAGCAGCAGGAAGGTGGCCAGCATCACCGTGGCGGCATAGCCGAAGTCGAGGAAGCGCATGGCATTGAGGTAGGCGTAAAGGGCCAGGCTCTCGGTGCTGCCGGCCGGCCCGCCGCCGCTGAGCACCTGGATCAGGTCGAACACCCCCAGGGCCTGGGCCAGCCGGAACAGCAGGGCCAGGGTGAGGTAGGGCACCAGCAGCGGCAGGGTCAGGCGGCGCAGGATCTGCAGGCGGCCGGCGCCCTCCAGCCGCAGGGCTTCCTCCAGATCCTCGGGAATGGTCTGGAGTCCGGCCAGGAGCAGCAGGGCCACGAACGGCAGGGTCTTCCAGACGTCCGCCAGGACCACGAAGAACCAGGTGGTGGAAGGGGTGGAGAGGAAGCCGTAGCTGCTGCCGCCGAGGGAGCGGATGGCGGCGTTGAGGGGGCCGTGGGGATCATTGAGGATCCAGCGCCAGCCCAGGGCCATCACGGTGGTGGGCAGGGCCCAGGGCAGCAGGGTCAGGGCCCTGAGGGTCCCCCGGCCCCGCAGGGGGCGATGCAGCAGCAGGGCCAGCCCCAGCCCCCCGGCCAGTTCCAGCGCCACCGAGCAGACGGCGAAGCGCAGCGTCTGGCCCGCATCCGTCCAGAAGCGGGCGTCATCGAGCAGCCGCCCCCAGTTGGCGCCCCCGTTCGGCACCGGCACCAGCCCGGTGAGCACCGAACTGGCCTGGAAGCTCAGCCAGCCGTAGCGCAGCAGGGGGTAGATGAACACCGCCGCCAGCAGCAGCAGGGCGGGCGCCATCAGCAGCAGGCTGGCTGCGCGGGGTTTCATCGGTCCACGGCAGGGCGGCCCCCTGCACTGTCGCCTGCCGTGTCGCCGGCGGGTCCCGCCAGCGAGCGCAGCACCTGCAGGCTCTGGCGCTGGGCGGCCGCCATGGTCGGGCCGGGGCCCCCCTGGCCGGTGAGCATGCCGTTCACCTGCCGGGCCAGCAGATCGCTGAGCTGGGCATAGGCCGGCGTGGGCGGACGCAGCTGGGGATGCTGCAGGGCCTGGCGCTGCACCGCCAGCAGAGGGGCCTGACGCTGCAGGTCCGGGTCGTCGTAGAGCCGGGTCCAGGTGGGCGCATAGCCCTGCGCAATGGCCAGCTGGCGCTGCACCACCGGGCCGGTGAGCCAGCGGATCGCTGCCACCGCCTCCTCTGGGTGGGGGCTGCCCTTGATCAGGGAGAGGCCCCAGGTGCCAAGGGTGCCGCCCCCCTGCTCACCGGGGGCCCCCACCATCGCCGTGACGCCCACCTTGCCCTTCACCGGCCCCCCGCCCTTCTCGATCTCCCGCCAGGCGTAGGGCCAGTTGCGCAGGAAGGCGGCATCCCCGGCGGCGAAGGACTGCAGGGCATCGTTCTCGGCGTAGCTGGCCACCGCCTGTGGGCTCACCCCGTCCTGCAGCAGTTCCGCGAGCCACCTTGCCGCCGCCACGGCCTCCGGACTGTCCAGCTCCGTGCGCGCGGTGGAACCGTTCCACCAGCGGGCGCCGAAGCCGTGCAGCACCTCCACCATCACGCAGCTGAGCCCCTCGTACTGGCGCCCCTGCCAGAGATAGCCCCAGCGGACCTTGCCGCGGCGCTGCAGGTCCCGGGAGATCGCCACCAACTCCTCGGTGTTTCGAGGGGGGCGCTCCATCAGATCGGTGCGCCAGTACAGCAGGCCGGTGTCGCCCGTGAGGGGCATGCGCCAGAGGTGGCCGTCCAGGCCATTGCCCAGACGGGCGCCGGGCTCCATCGCCGCCAGCACCTCCGGCCCGAACCAGCGCTCCAGGGGCTCGAACCAGCCGGCGGCCACATATCTCGCCAGCCAGCTGACATCCACCAGCAGCAGGTCAAAGGGGGCCTCCCCCAGCAGCAGGCTGCCGGTGGCCAGATCGGAGATGGTCTCGGTGTCCAGGGGTCCGCGGATCACCTCCAGTGCCACCCCGGCACCGCTGGCGTTGAACTGGGCCACCGGAGCGGCCACCGCGTCGGCCAGGGGGGCGGGCATCAGCACCCGGACCGGCACCGGCTCGGCCGCCGCCGCCGGGGTGCCCGACAACCCGGAACTGGACAGCCCCGAACTGGACAGGCCGGATCCGGGAAGGAGCACCAGCAGCGCCACTGCCGACAGCAGGGCCAGCAGGGCCGAGGTCAGCAGCTTCGGAAACGACCGCCACCGCCGCAGGCTGGAGAAGGGGGGGCGGGCCGCCATGGACCCAGGTTAGGCGGCCTGCTCCTTCGTCTCCGGAGAACGGAGGCGACCGCCGGCCCTCCAGGGGGCCCCGCCGGCCCCGGCCTCAGAGGCCGCGCTGCATCAGCTGTCCCATCAGGTCGGCACTGCGCTGCTGGAAGCCCGCCAGCTGGTTGGGCTCCAGGCCCCCCACGGCCAGGCGCGCCATCTCGTAGACGTGGCGGCTCAGATCCTCGGCGAGCTGGAGGCTGGGGGAGTTGCCGCCCCCGGTGATCACGGCACCGGAGGACAGCTTCAGCAGGCCTTCGACGAGCGGGTGGCGGCGGTTGACCAGCAGCACGTGGTGGTCGGGCAGACCCGGCAGCCGCTGCTCCATCAGCGCCCCCATGTCGTTGAGGCGGCGCATCTGCTCCGGCAGCAGGATCAGGGCGGCCGGTGAGCCCTCCCCCTTCAGCGACTGCACCTGGATGGTGATCCTGTCGTTGTCGAGGGCGGCCTTGAACAGACCCCGCAGCTTCTCGCCGCTGTCGATGCCGTCGGCGTCCGCCAGCTCGTTTTCCGGCTCGTGGAGGCTGTCGTCGAGTTCGGCGTCCACCCGCTGGAAGCGCAGGTCGCCATGGCGGGCCTCCAGCCAGGGGATGAACTGGGAATCGATCAGGGTGTCGGCCAGCAGCACCTCGGCCCCCTGCCCCTTCCAAAGGGCCAGGGCCCCGGCCTGCCCGGCCTCATCAGTGCAATAAAGAATGCGGGTGGCGTTGTCGGCCGGCAGCCGGCTGCGGTAGCCGGCCAGGGTGGTGTAGGTGCGGCCGTCGGTGGCGACGGGATCGGGGGCCACCTCGCTCTCCCCATCCGCCGGCGGCTCGGCGGCCGCAGCGGTGGTGCCGTAGAGGATCAGGTCAGCCACCTGGTCGGCGAACTTGTCGTCCTCCATGGCGCCGATCTTGATGAAGGGGGCCAGGGAATCCCAGATGTCGGCGTAGCGGGCCGGTTCGTCGCGGTGCAGTTCCTTGAGCCGGTCGCCCACCTTCTTGGCCACGAAGCCACCGATCGAGCGCACCCGGCGGTCGGTCTGCAGGGCGCTGCGGCTGACGTTGAGGGGGATGTCGGGTGAATCGATCACGCCGCGCAGGGGCAGCAGGTAGCGGGGCACCACCTCCTTGATCGAATCGCTGACGAACACCTGGTTGCAGTAGAGGCGGATCTCACCCTTCTCCCAGTCGGCCCGGCCGGTGATCCTGGGGAAGTAGAGAATGCCCTGCAGGTTGTAGGGGTAATCGGTGCTGAGGTGCACCCAGAGCAGGGGATCCCCCTGGAAGGGGTAGAGATAGCGGTACAGGGCGATGTAGTCGTCATCGCTGAGATCCCGTGGGCTCTTGCGCCAGGGAGCCTCCCGCTTGTTGACGGTTTCGCCGTCCAGCTGCACCGCCACCGGCAGGAAGTCGCAGTAGGTGGTGATCAGGGTGCGGATCCTGGAGGGCTCGATGTATTCCAGCTCCTCCTCCATCAGATGCAGGATCACGTCGGTGCCGGGTTCGGACCGCTCGGCCCCCTCGAGGCTGAAGTTGGGCGAGCCGTCACAGCTCCAGCGCACCGCCTCGGCCTCAGGCCTGGCGCTGAGGCTGACCAGTTCCACCCGGGAGGCCACCATGAAGCTGGAATAGAAGCCCAGGCCGAAGTGGCCGATGATGGCGTCACTTTCACTCTTGTACTTCTCGAGGAAGTCTTCAGCGCTGGAGAAGGCCACCTGATTGATGTAGCGCTTCACCTCATCGGCGGTCATGCCGATGCCGTTGTCGCTGATGGTGAGGGTCTTGGCCTCCCGGTCGATGCGGATGGAGATCGTTCCTTCGGACCCTTCGCTGCAGTCGCCGGCCATGGCGGCCATGCGCCGCTTGCTGATGGCATCGACGCCGTTGCTCACCAGTTCCCGCAGGAACACCTCATGGCCGGAATAGACGGCCTTCTTGATGATCGGGAAGATGTTCTCGGTGTGGATCTGAATCTGGCCCTGTTCCAGCACCGTCATGGCGAAAGAGAAGAATCGCCCTGAACCTAGGTGGGGGTGCCCGGCGGCTCAAGGCCAGCGAGGGTGGGGTCCCCGAACCAGGGGAGGTCAGCCGCCGGGCTTCTGCAGGTCGGGGCGCTCCTCGGGCAGGATCGCCCCCGCGACCGGACACACCTGCAGGCAGATGCCGCAGTCGATGCAGGTGTCGAAGTCGATCCAGTAGAAGCCCGTGCCCTTGCTGTTCGCCCCTTGGCCGGGGTGGATGCAGGCCACCGGGCAGGCGTCGACGCAGTCGGCCACGCCCTCACAGACGTTGGTGACGATCGAATGGGCCATCGACGCGAAAGAGCAAGCGGCCGGATCCTAGGCAGCCAGCCACAGGGCCCCGCGGCAGCCCCGTTCCGCCGCCAGCCCCTCCGCCGCCGCCTGGTCGGCGCAGGGCTGGGTGCAGAGTTCGGCGGCTTCGCCGGCGCCGTGCAGTTCCGCCATGCGCCGCAGGGCCGCCCCGAGCCCGGCGGCGGTGGCGCTGGCCACCAGCCATGGACCCGGCGCCTCCGCGGCGGCCGCCGGGGTCGTCGCCGATTCGAGCAGATCACGGATGGCTTCCACGTCGAAGCCGAAGCCGGTGCCGGCCGCCTGGGCGGCGTCGCTGCAGAAGCGCCCCACCAGGCCGTCGTAGCGGCCGCCGCTGGCGATCGCGACCGGGGCGTCGGCGCCCTGGCAGACGAGCTTGAACACCAGCCCGTCGTACAGATCGAAGTGGGGCTGGAAGGTGGGATCCAGCTGTACCCGCACCCCCAGGGCGCTGGCCGGCTCTTGAACGCTGGCCAGGGTGGCGGCGAGGGACTCCAGCAGCGGCACCGGTCCGAGCCACTGTTCCAGCTGGTAGAGCACGCGCACCGGCTCACCCCGCAGGCCGATCAGGGCCATCAGCCGCTGGCGCTGGCTCTCGGGCAGGGAGAGGGCGGCGAGGGCGAGCGGATCGAAGTCGGTGAGGGCGTGGCGCGCCGCGGAGCGTTGCTCCGCCGGCACCTGGCTCAGCAGGGCACTCAGCAGGCCATGGTGGCCCACCAGCAGGGTCGGCTGGTGTTCGGATGCCAGCCCCAGCGTCGCCACGGCGGCCAGCAGCAGATGCAGCAGCTCCGTGTCGGCGGCGGGGGAGGGCTCGCCGAGCAGCTCCACACCGCTCTGCAGCTGTTCGCTGATCCGCTGGCCGCCGCCGTCGCCGATGAAGCTGCGGAAGGTGGTGCCGCTGGCCCAGAGCCGCAGGGGTCGGGGGCGGCCGAGCATGCGGGTGCTGGCGGCCCGGGCGATCGGGGCGGTGAGTTCCGGCCGCAGGCCGAGGGGCTCATCGGCCGCCAGCCGCACGAGCTCCCGCTCGGCGATGGCGCCGCCGGCCTCGAGGGTGTCGAGCCGCTCGATCGTGGGCGGAGCCACCTCCTGGTACCCCCAGAGGCGGTACACCGTGGCCAGCAGATCGCAGAGACGCCGGTTGCTGTCCACCTGACCCGGGTTCAGGTCCCGGGCGCCGGCGGCAGGTTGGAGGGCCATGGAGGGGAGTGCTCGGGCGGTGGGTTGGGAGGGGCGGATCCTATGGAGCGTCGGCCGCGCCGCCGGCCAGGGCATCCAGCTCCGGGGCGCCGAAGCTGGCCCCTGTGAGGGGACGGCAGTGGGCCAGCCCCTCGATCAGGGGCTGGCGAAGGGCGGGGGTGCAGGCGATCACCCGCCCGTCAGCCAGGTCGAGGGGACCACCGTCGTAGGCGCAGACCAGACCACCGGCCTCCTCCACCAGCACCACGCCGGCCACCAGGTCCCAGGGGGAGAGGCCCCTCTCCCAGTAGCCATCGACCCGGCCGGCGGCGACGAAGGCCAGATCGACCGCCGCTGCCCCCGCCCGGCGCACCCCGTGGCTGCGGTGGGTGAACCAGGCGAATTCGGCGTAGTTGTTGTCGAGGCGCTGCACCCGGTCGTAGGAGAACCCGGTGACGAGCAGCGAGTCGGCCAGGGTGCCGCAGTCACTGACGCTCAGCCGGCGGCCGTTGCACCAGGCCCCCCGCCCCGGGGCGGCCCAGTAGTGCTCCTCCAGCACCGGCACCTCCAGGGCGCCGAGCAGGGGCAGGCCCCGCCAGCTCAGCCCCACGGAGGTGCCGAAGAACGGGTAGCCGTGGGCGTAGTTGGTGGTGCCGTCGAGGGGGTCAACACACCAGAGTAGATCCCCCTGGCCGGCGAGCTGGCCACTTTCCTCCGCCAGCACGGCCACGGTGGGGGTGCCTGCCGCCAGCACCGCCAGCACGGCCGCCTCCGCCGCCAGGTCCGCCTCCGTGACCAGGTTGCCCGCCATGCCCTTCTCCTTCACCTGCTCCAGCCGGCCGAAGTGGCGCCGCAGCTCTAGGCCGCCGGCTTCGGCGGCCTCACGGGCCACCTGAAGCAACCGCTCCAGCTCGGGAGCATCAAGGCCGGACCCCTCCAGGGCCCGTTGGCAGAGGGAGCTCATTCGTCGTCCAGGGGCAGGCCGGGACGCACCTGACCGCGGCCGAAGAAACGGCCGAACTGGCGGTCGTAGACCTCGTCCTCGTCCTGGGTCTCCACCTCCAGCGGGCCGGTGGCCCGTGCGACGCAGAGCAGGCCGTAGCCCTCCTTGCGCAGGTCCTTCGACAGCCCGAGGGCCTCCCGCTGATCGATGCTTCCAGCCAGCACCCGCACCGCGCAGGCGGTGCAGCAGCCGTTGCGGCAGCTGAAGGGCAGCGGCTCCCCCTGGGCCTCGAAGCTGCGCAGGATGTACTCCCCTTCCGGAACGTCGAGGCGGATGACACGGTTGGCCTGTCGCCAGTGGACCGTGATCGGGTGGGTGCGGGTCATGGGGCGATGGACGGGGGGACGGGGGCGCGGCGGGAGCGGGGGAGAGGTGGCCAGGTGCAGCCCCTGCTACATTGCCATCTGCCCCATTTCGCCGCTGGAGAGGTGGCCGAGTGGTCGAAGGCGCAGCACTGGAAATGCTGTATAGGGGCAACTCTATCGAGGGTTCGAATCCCTCCCTCTCCGTTTGATGAAGCCGGTCCCAAGGGCCGGCTTTTTTTTGCCCTTGCCACCAAGAGTTGCCACAGAGGAATCCCGCCAGCCCTGACACTGAGCGGGATGTCCCGATGGGTTTGCTGATGCCGACTCCCCGGATCGGGGTTCAGCCGAAGCGTCCGCTGACGTAGTCGAGCGTCGACTGCTGGCTGGGGGAGTTGAAGATGTTCTCGGTCTCGTTGAATTCCACCAGATAGCCCACCTTGCCGGTGCCACCTTCGACGGCCTCGGCATTGAAGAAGGCGGTCATGTCGGCGACACGCACGGCCTGCTGCATGTTGTGGGTGACGATCATGATCGTGTAGCTGCGCTTCAGTTCGTGCATCGTCTCCTCGATCTTGAGGGTCGAGATCGGATCGAGGGCCGAGCAGGGTTCGTCCATCAGGATCACCTCCGGTTCGGTGGCGATGGCCCGGGCGATGCAGAGGCGCTGCTGCTGGCCGCCGGAGAGGGAGAAACCGCTTTCCTTGAGCTTGTCCTTGCACTCGTCCCAGACGGCAGCCTTGCGCAGGGAACGCTCCACCAGCTCGTCCATGTCACCCTTGTAGCCGTTGATCCGGGCACCGAAGGCGATGTTCTCGTAGATCGACTTGGGGAAGGGATTCGGCTTCTGGAAGACCATGCCGATGCGACGTCTCACTTCCACAGGATCCACCCGCTTGTCGTAGAGATCGTGCTGATCGAAGATCACCCGGCCCTTGAGGCTGCAGCCAGGGATCAGGTCGTTCATGCGGTTGAGGGCCCGCAGCACCGTGCTCTTGCCGCAGCCCGAGGGTCCGATGAAGGCAGTCACCTTGCCCTTGGGCAGATCCATGTAGACGTTCTTGACCGCCTCGAAGCTGCCGTAGGAGATGGTGACGTCCTGCAGGGACATGCAGACGTCGCTGGCCACGGTGGAGGAAGGGGAAGCAGTCATGTCAGGGATGGGGTGAGACGGAGCCGGAGGGGATGGGAACGAGAGGACGTCAGGTGCGCGACACCCGGCTGATCCAGCGGGCCAGCAGGTTGGCGCCGAGAATCATGATCACCAGCACGAAGGAGGCGGCCCAGGCCAGCTCGTTCTGGGCCTCATAGGGCATGATCGCGAAGTTGAAGATCAGCACCGACATGGTGGCGATCGGATTGAACAGCCCCTCGGGCCAGAAGGGGGAGAACAGGGCGGTGAAGATCAGCGGAGCCGTTTCGCCAGCAGCCCGGGCGATCCCCAGCACCACCCCGGTGGCGATGGGGGTGAAGGCGGCCGGCAGGGTGATTCTGGTGATGGTGACGAAGCGGGAAGCGCCGACGCCGTAGGCTCCCCAGCGCAGTTCCTGGGGAACCAGCAGCAGGCCCTCGTAGGTGGTCTTGATCACGGTGGGAAGCATCAGCACCGAGAGGGCGATGCCGCCGGCCATGGCACTGAAGCTCTGGTCGAAGAAGATCCGGGTGGTGACGATCAGGGAGTAGATGAAGACGCCGCAGATGATCGAAGGCACCCCGGCCAGCACGTCGTTGCCGAAGCGAACGAAGCGGGAGAACCAGCCGTTCTGGGCGTACTCGGAGAGGTAGACACCGCCGCCCACCCCCACCGGAATGGCGATCAGGGAGGCGATCAGCGTCACCACGATGGTGCCCAGGATGGCGTTGCCGATGCCGCCGCCTTCGAGGCCGGGGGCCGGAGGCAGTTCGGTCAGCAGCTGCAGGCTGAGCAGCCGACCCCCCTGGATCAGCACGTAGATCAGCACCAGGAACAGGGGGATCACCGCGACCACCGCAAAGAATCCGGCGATGGCGGTGGCGATCAGGTTGAAGCGATTTCGCTTCAGGGACGGGTCGTAGTGGAGGGTGAGCCGTTCCGTGAAGTAACGGGTCGTCGGCGGAGTCGAGACGGACATGGCCAGGGAACGTCGTGAACGGGAGTGGGTGGGATCGGAAGGGGGTTTCGGCTCAGTAGCGCAGGCTGAGACGCCGCACGATCCACTGGGCCATCACGTTGACGACGAAGGTGAGGATCATCAGCACGACGGCCGCGTACATCAGGGCAGAGACCTGGATGCCATCCGCTTCACCGAACTGGTTGGCCAGCATCGAGGAAATGGTGTTGCCCGGAGCCAGGAGGGAAACACTGAAGTTGAGGGAGTTACCGATGATCATCGTCACCGCCATGGTCTCGCCCATGGCCCGGCCGAGGGAGAGCATCACACCGCCCATGATCGAGGAGACGGCGGCCGGCAGGATGACGTTGAAGATGGCCCCCCAGCGGGTGGTGCCCACCCCATAGGCCCCCTGGCGCAGCTCGATCGGCACCTGGTTGAGGGCATCCCGGGAGATGGCCGTGATGATCGGCAGCACCATCACCACCAGGATCAGAATCGCCGGCGCCGTGCCGGGACCCTGGGGTTCGGTGGCGAAGAACGGTGTCCAGCCCAGGCTGGAGTGGAGAAAGCCAAGGAAGGGGCGGATCGCAGGCTCCATCACGAAGATGGCCCACAGACCGAGCACCACCGAGGGAATGGCGGCGAGCAGTTCCACCATCAGGCCGATCAGATCCCTGAGGCTGCGGGGGAGCAGGTCCTCGGTGATGAAAATCGCCGTTCCCAGGCCGATGGGCACGGCGATGAGCAGGGAGAGGATCGAGGTGACGAGGGTGCCGTAGATGGCGATCAGGGCCCCGTATTCCTCGTTGACCGGGTCCCAGGCGGAGGTGGTCAGGAACCTGAGGCCGAAGGTGGCCATGGCCTCCTTGGCGCCGCTGAACACCGTCACGAAGATCGCCACAAGGACGATCCCCACCGAAGCGGCCAGCACGAGGGTGAGCTGGCGGAAGCCGATGTCGACCAGCTTCTCCTGGGGTGGCCGCCGTCTGAGGGTGAACGCGTCGGTGGAGGGGGTGCTCCTCATGCAGCAATGATGCCGGTCGGCATGGACGTTGCACCTGATCTCAGCACGAGTTTCAGCCGGCCCGTTTAAGCTCGGTTTAACGGTCGACAGGCTCCGGTAGCGTTGGGCCGCCATCAGGACTTCCATGGGGCGCATCGTCGGCATCGATCTGGGCACCACCAATTCGGTGGTGGCCGTGCTCGAAGGCGGCAGGCCCCAGGTCATCGCCAATGCGGAAGGGGGGCGCACCACCCCTTCGGTGGTGGGGTTCAGCCGTGATCAGGAGCTGCTGGTGGGCCAGCTGGCCCGGCGCCAGCTGGTGCTCAATCCCCGCAACACCTTTGCCAACCTGAAGCGCTTCGTCGGGCGCAGCTGGGACGAACTCGACGAGGGCAGCCTGGGGGTGCCCTACAGCGTGCGCGCCAACGACCAGGGCAACGTGCGTGTGATCTGCCCGGCCACGGAGCGGGAGTACGCCCCCGAGGAGCTGGTGGCCTCGATCCTGCGCAAGCTGGTCGATGACGCCACCACCTACCTGGGGGAGGCCGTGGAGGCGGCGGTGATCACGGTGCCGGCCTACTTCAACGATGCCCAGCGCCAGGCCACCCGCGACGCCGGTCGCCTGGCGGGCATCACCGTGGAGCGGATCCTCAACGAACCCACCGCGGCGGCGCTGGCCTACGGCTTCGATCGCAGCACCGTCAAGCGGGTGCTGGTGTTCGACCTCGGTGGCGGCACCTTCGACGTCTCCGTGCTGCGCATCGCCAACGGCGTCTTCGACGTGATGGCCACCAGCGGCGACACCCAACTGGGCGGCAATGACTGGGACCGCCGCATCGTCGACTGGGTGGCCGAGGCCTTCCTGGCGGAGCACAGCATCGACCTGCGCCGTGACCGCCAGGCCCTGCAGCGGCTCACCGAGGCCGCCGAGAAGGCCAAGCAGGAGCTGTCGGGCGTGCAGAGCACCCCGCTGTCGCTGCCCTTCATCGCCACGGGACCCGACGGCCCCCTCCACATCGAGACCACCCTGGAGCGGGGCACGTTCGAAGGCCTCTGCCCCGACCTGCTCGACCGGTTGCTGCGACCCGTTCAGCGGGCCCTGCGGGATTCGGGCCTGAGTGCCGACGCCATCGACGATGTCGTGCTGGTGGGCGGCTCCACCCGCATGCCGATGGTGCAGGAGATGGTGCGCACCCTGATTCCGCGGGAGCCCTGCCAGTCGGTCAACCCCGACGAGGTGGTGGCGATTGGCGCGGCGGTTCAGGCCGGCATCCTCACCGGCGAACTTCGCGACCTGATGCTCAACGACGTCACCCCCCTCTCCCTCGGGCTGGAGACAATCGGCGGGGTGATGAAGGTGCTGATTCCCCGCAACACCTCGATCCCTGTGCGCAAGTCGGATCTGTTCAGCACCTCCGAGGCCAACCAGTCGTCGGTGGAGATCCATGTGCTCCAGGGGGAGCGGCAGATGGCCGCCGACAACAAGTCCCTCGGCCGCTTCCGCCTCTCCGGCATCCCGCCGGCCCCGCGCGGCGTCCCCCAGGTGCAGGTGTCCTTCGACATCGATGCCAACGGCCTGCTGCAGGTGTCCGCCACCGACCGCACCACCGGTCGCCAGCAGAGCGTCTCGATCCAGGGGGGCTCGAACCTCAGTGAGGAGGAGATCAACCGGTTGCTGGAGGAGGCGGAGCGCAAGTCGGTGGAGGATCGCCGCAAGCGGGCCGTCATCGACCGCCGCAACCGCGCCCAGACCCTGGTGGCCCAGGCCGAGCGGCGGCTGCGGGATGCCGCCCTGGAGCTGGGCCCCGCCGGTGCCGACCGCCAGCAGCGCGCCGTGGAGCTGGCCCTGCGCGATGTCCAGGACGTGCTGACCCAGGAGGACCCCGCCGACCTCGAGCTGGCCGTGAGCCAGCTGCAGGAGGCCCTGTTCGGCCTCAACCGCCGTCTGCTGGGGGAACGGCGGGCGGAGAGCGGCCCGCTCAAGGGACTCAAGAACACCCTGGGGTCCCTCAAGGACGAACTGTTCTCGGACGACGACTGGGACGACTGGGGCGGATCGGGCCGCTCCGACCCCTGGTCGAGCCCGCCCCGGCCGCTGCAGCGGGATCCCTACCCCCTTGGCCGCTTCGCCGAGCGGGAGGCCGGCTACGACGAGGACTCCCGCCGCTGGGACAACGGACGCTCCTGGGATCGTCAGGAGTCCTATGACCGTGAGGTCTCCGGCGAGCGGCACCGCCCACGCCGCGGCGGCCGCTACGACCAGGACGATCCCTGGGCCGACGGCTGAGGGTCGTGAGCCAGTCCCCCACGTCGGACCCGGTGGCCAGTGCCGCCCGTGATCACTGGGAGGTGCTCGGCCTGGCTCCGGGTGCCGACGCCGCCGGCATCAAGCGGGCCTTCCGCCAGCAGGCCCGCCGCTGGCACCCGGACCTGAATGGCAACGACCCGGTGGCGGAGGCCCGCTTCAAGGAGGTCAACGAGGCCTACGCGGTGCTCTCCGATCCGGTCCGCCGCCGCGCCTGGGAGGCCGGTGAGGGGCAGGACAGCGCCGGGCTCGACAGCGACCCCTTCGCCACAGGCTTTCCCCGCTTCGAGGACTACCTGGCGGAGCTGTTCGGCCACGAGCGCCGCAGTCCGCGGGCCTGGGAGGAGGAGCCCGTCGAGGAGGAGCCCCCCGCGGCCGGCGAGGTGGCGACGGCGCCGGCCGCGCCGCCACCGGTGATGGCCGCCACCGACGAGGAAACTCTCGTCACCCTCACCCCGGAGCAGGCGCTCAGCGGACAGCGCCTGGAGCTGGAGCTGCGCGACGGCACGGTGGTGGAGGTCTGGACGCCGCCCCTGGCCGGCGATGGCTGGCGGCTGCGGCTGGCCGGGGTGGCGGCCGGTGGGGCCGACCACTTCCTGCAGCTGCGGGTGCGCACCGAGGAGGGCCTGCGCATTGACGGCCTGCGGGTGCATTTCCAGCTCGATCTCCACCCCGCCGATGCCGCCCTCGGCTGCCAGGCGGTGGTGCCCACCCTGGAAGGCCCCGTGCGGCTGCGGGTGCCGCCCGGATCCTCCAGCGGCCGGCTGCTGCGGCTGCGGCAGCGGGGGCAGCGCCAGGGGGACCAGCGCGGCGATCAGCTGGTGGAGGTGAGGATCGTCGTTCCGGACCCGCCGACGGAGGCGGAGGAGGCCCTCTTCCGGCGCCTGCGGGAGCTCGACCGGGAGCAGAACGGCCCCAGGGACGGGGACTGAACGAGCCATCGGCCGCCAACGGATGAGACACTGGCCTGCGCCCCACCCCTGACGATGTGACAGACGGCGGTCTCCCACCCAACCCGGTGCATGTCCTGCTGTTCGATCCGGGCAGCGACCAGGAAGGCATCCACTCGCTTGAGCTCGGTGGTCGCACGGTGGTTCTGTTGTTCGAGAACCCCGACGACGCCGAGCGCTACGCAGGGCTGCTCGAAGCCCAGGACTTTCCGGTGCCCTGCGTCGAGGCCCTCAACCGCCAGGATCTCGAGGATTTCTGCGCCGAGGCGGGCTACGAGGCCCGCTTCGTCCCCGCCGGCTTCATGCCCGAGAGCGAGGAGGAGCGGCTGCTGCTCGCCCCGCCCGAACGCAACATGGAGGTGACGGGCTGGAAGGAGGAGCCGGCGGCCTCCGATGGGGAGGATCCCCAGGGTCCCGCCGGCGATGCGGAGCTGGAGGCCTTCCGCCGTCGCCTTGAAGGTCTGCTTTGAGCGCCCCCGGCGGCGACAGGGGCCACCTGCTCACCGAGCGGCCCAACCCGGCCAGCGAAAACCTCGACCAGCTGCCGACGGCCAGCCTGGTGGAGCTGTTCTGCGCCAACGACCTGCTGCCCCAGCAGGCGGTGGCGGCCGCTGCGCCGGCCCTGACGGCCGCCATCGATGCCATCGCGGCCCGGCTGTCCGGCGGCGGGCGCCTCTTCTACCTGGGGGCCGGCACCTCCGGACGGCTCGGGGTGCTGGATGCGGCGGAGTGTCCGCCCACCTTCTGCAGTCCCCCCGAGCTGGTGCAGGGGGTGCTGGCGGGCGGGGCGGCGGCCCTGCTGCGCAGCTCCGAAGGACTCGAGGACCTGCGGGAGGCGGGCCGCGACGACCTCGTCCAGCGGGGCTTCGGCTCCGGTGACGCCCTGGTGGGTATCGCTGCCGGCGGCACCACCCCCTACGTGCTGGGGGGACTGGCCCACGCCCGGGCGATCGGGGCCCTCGCCGTGGCCATGGCCTGCGTACCCGCCGACCAGGTGCCCATGCCCTGCGACATCGACATCCGCCTGCTGACCGGGCCGGAACTGCTCACCGGCTCCACCCGCCTCAAGGCGGGCACGGCCACCAAGATGGCGCTCAACATCCTCTCCACCGGCGTGATGGTGCGCCTGGGCAAGGTGTTCGGCAACCGGATGGTGGATGTGGCGGTCACCAACAGCAAGCTGGAAGACCGGGCCCTGCGCATCCTGCGGGATCTGGCCGCCGTTCCCCGCGATCAGGGCCTGGGCCTGCTGGAGCGGGCCGGGGGTTCGGTGCGGCTGGCGCTGCTGATGGCCGCCTCCGGCCTCGAGGCCGAGGCGGCCCGCTCAGCCCTGGAGCGCCATGGCCCCGGCCTGCGCCAGTGCCTCGAGGCCCTCGGGGTCAGCCTGCCGCCGTCGTCGTCGCCTCACCCTCGCTGAACGGCCCCCAGTAGGGGGCGGTGAACAGCTCGGTGCGGCGTCGGGTGGCCGGCGGCACCTGGGCGGGCGGGGTCATCAGGGCATCGCGCAGGGCCTGGTGGGCCGGGCTGGGGGGGCGCAGGGCCTGCACCCGCTCGGCGGCCAGCCGCACGATCTGCTGGGCGAGGGCCGCATTGGCCCGCAGGTTGTCGATCACCAGCTCGACGGTGACGGCGTCATGCATCGCATGCCAGCAGTCGTAGTCGGTGACCATCGCCAGGGTGGCGTACGCCATCTCCGCCTCCCGGGCCAGCCGCGCCTCGGTGTGGTTGGTCATGCCGATCACCGTGCAGCCCCAGGAGCGGTACAGCTCGGATTCCGCCCGGGTGGAAAAGGCCGGCCCCTCCATGCAGAGGTAGGTGCCGCCGCGGTGCAGCTGGCGCCCCTCCGGCATCAGGCTGTCGCTGACGTCGCCGAGGACCCGGGAGAGCACGGCGCAGTAGGGGTCCGCATTGCCGACATGGGCCACCAGGCCCTCACCGAAGAAGGTGAGCGGCCGCTGCATGGTGCGATCGATGAACTGATCGGGCACCACCATGTCGAGGGGTCGCACGCTCTCCTGGAGGGAACCCACGGCGGACACCGACAGGATCCAGCGCACGCCGAGGGAGCGCAGGGCCCAGAGGTTGGCCCGGTAGGGAACCTCGCTGGGGGTGAAGGTGTGGTGACGGCCGTGCCGGGCCAGGAACACCACCTCCAGATCGCCGATCCGGCCGATCCGCAGACTGTCGGAGGGAGGCCCGTAGGGGGTGTCGACCGTCAGTTCGCGCACGTCCTCGAGGCCCTCCATGGCATAGAGGCCGCTGCCACCGAGCACCCCGAGGCGGGCCCGTGAAAGATCGGACGTCGGCAGACCGCTGGCCTGGGGGGATGGGGAACGGGGCTCGGTGGTGGCCATGGATGCGGGGTGCCCTGGACGGATACAGTCGAAGTTTGCCTCCTCGACCGTGACCAAGGCCCTGATGGACACCGACGCCGGCCTGATCACCATCGATCTGTTCGACGCCGATGCTCCCGGCACCGTCGCGAATTTCGTCAAGCTCTCCAAGGACGGCTTCTATGACGGCCTGGCCTTCCACCGGGTGATCGACGGCTTCATGGCCCAGGGGGGTTGTCCCAACAGCCGCGAGGGTGCCCGCGGCATGGCCGGCACCGGCGGCCCCGGCTACACGATTCCCTGCGAGATCAACGCACAGAAGCACAAGGCCGGCAGCCTGTCGATGGCCCATGCGGGCCGCAACACCGGTGGCAGCCAGTTCTTCCTGTGCCATGGCCCCCAGCCCCACCTGGATGGCCAGCACACCGTGTTCGGCCACACCGAGAACATCGATGTGGTGCTGGCCCTCAAGAACGGCAGCCGGATCCGCAAGGTGACGATCGAGGACTGACCCTCGGCGGGGCCCGGAGAAGGGCCCGGCCCGAAGCTCCGGGTGCCAGCTCAGGACCAGACGATGAAGGCCCCGGGGGTGAGATTGAGCAGGGGGCAGGTGAGGGTCCGCCCCGCCTCCCCGCTGCCGCCGGCGGCGCCGCCGGCCACCTTGCCTTCCGCCGCCGCGGGGACGAGGTCAGCCAGCTGGCGGCGCTCCGGCTCCAGGTCGATGCTCGGATGGCCCTTGCGGCGGGCATCCGGCGCCAGCAGCAGGTTCACACCGGTGGTGCCCTGCCAGCGGGCCATCTCCATCAGCGGTCCGGCCAGGTCGGCGGCGGTGAGCTGGCGGGACTGGTGGGCGGCCAGCAGCAGGGCCAGCCCGGGACCGTCGAGCAGGGCGAGCAGGCGGGGATCCTCCTCCCGCTCCAGCAGCAGACCCTTGCGCCGGGCCCAGTCGCGCAGCACCTCCAGACGGCTCGCCCCCAGCAGGGGATCGTGGGGGCCTTGCCAGCCGAGCACCGCCGTGAGGCCATGGGATTCGGCCTCCATCAGGTGGCCCAGCTTGGTGCGTTTCACCCGCAGGTAGGCGGCGTTGTGGACACCGGGGTCCATCACCAGGGGCACCCGGTCCACCACTTCGAGGCCGTAGCCGCCCAGACCGGCGATCTTGCGGGGGTTGTTGGTGATCAGGCGCAGCCGGCGCACGCCCAGGTCGCTGAGGATCTGGGCCCCGACGCCGTAGTTGCGCAGGTCGGCGGCGAAGCCCAGCCGTTCGTTGGCCTCCACCGTGTCGAGGCCGCCGTCCTGGAGGCTGTAGGCCTTGAGCTTGTTGATCAGGCCGATGCCGCGCCCCTCCTGGCGCAGGTAGACCACCACCCCCTCTCCGGCCGACTCGATCATGCGCAGGGCCGCCTCCAGCTGGGGGCGGCAGTCGCAGCGGAGCGAGCCGAAGGCATCGCCGGTGAGGCACTCGGAGTGCACCCGCACCAGCACCGGGCCGCTGCCCCGCTCGGGATAGCCCTTGACGATGGCCACGTGCTCGCTGCCGTCGAGTTCGTTGCGATAGCCGATCGCCCGGAACTGGCCGAAGCTGCTGGGCAGGGTGGCCTCCGCCTGACGGGCCACGAACCGCTCGGTGTCGAGGCGGTAGCGGATCAGGTCGGCGATGCTGATCAACCGCAGGCCGTGGTGGCGGGCGTAGTCGGCCAGCTGGGCCAGGCGGGCCATGGAGCCATCGGCGTTCTGGATCTCGCAGATCACGCCGGCGGGGTAGAGACCCGCCAGGCGGGCCAGGTCGACGGCCGCCTCCGTGTGGCCCGCCCGCTGCAGCACCCCGCCCTGGCGGGCCCGCAGCGGGAAGATGTGGCCAGGCCGGCGCAGGTCGCCGGGCCGGGTGTCGGGATGGATCGCCACCTGGATCGTCCGGGCCCGGTCCTCCGCCGAGATGCCGGTGCTCACGCCCCGCTCCGGGCCCGCATCCACGCTCACGGTGAAGGCGGTCTGGTTGCTGTCGGTGTTGCGATCCACCATCAGGGGTAGATCCAGCGCATCGAGCCGTTCACCCTCCATCGCCAGGCAGATCAGCCCCCTGGCATCGGTGGCCATGAAGTTGATCTGCTGGGGGGTGGCGAACTGGGCCGCGCAGATCAGGTCGCCCTCGTTCTCCCGGTTCTCGTCATCGACAACCACGATCGATTCACCGTTGCGGATGGCCGCCAGGGCATCGGCGATGGCATCGAAGTGAATGCCCGTGGACTGGCGTGGGCCGGACAGGACGGTCAAGGGAGCGTGATGGAAGGGGAAGTCCCGCGCCGGCTGCGGCGAAGAACGTGGCCGATCGCTGAAAGGATCGAACCTCATTTATAGGGTGCCGGTACGATCCAGCGTTCTTCTGCGTTCCGCATGGCTGGCAAGCGCGTTGCGGTGATCGGTGCCAGCGGCTACGGGGGACTGCAGACCCTCAGGCTGCTGCAGGGCCACCCGGATCTCACGGTGAGCTTTCTGGGCGGGGAGCGCAGCAGCGGCAGGCGCTGGAGCGAACTGGTGCCGTTCCTTCCCCTGCAGGACGACCTGGTGGTGCGCTCGCCGGATCCGGAGGCCATTGCCGCGGCCGCCGATCTGGCCGTGCTGAGCCTGCCGAACGGCCTGGCGGCTGGTCTTGTCCCCGAACTGCTGCTACGCGGCGTGAAGGTGGTGGATCTCTCGGCCGATTACCGCTACCGCTCCCTGGCCCAGTGGGAAGAGGTCTATGCCGCCGAAGCCCGCCAGGCCGCCCGCCAGGATGACGATCTCTGCCGGGAAGCCGTCTACGGGCTGGTGGAGGTGGCGGAGGCACGGATCCGCGAGGCCCGCCTGGTGGCGGCCCCCGGCTGTTTTCCCACCGCCAGCCTGCTGGCCCTGCTGCCCTTCCTCGAGCAGGGACTGATCGAGACCAGCGGCATCGTCATCGACGCCAAGACGGGCACCTCCGGCGGCGGCCGGGCCGCCAAGGAGAACCTGCTACTGGCCGAAGCCGCCGAAGCCGTGGCTCCCTACGGGGTGGTGGGCCACCGCCACACCAGTGAGATCGAGCAGCTGGCGGGCCAGGCGGCGGGACAGGCGATCCAGCTGCAGTTCACGCCCCACCTGATGCCGATGGTGCGGGGGTTGCTGGCGACGGTGTACGGGCGGCTGCGGGACCCCGGCCTGACGGCGGAGGACTGCACGACCCTGCTCAAGGCCTCCTACCGCCACAGCCCCACGGTGCAGGTCCTGCCGGTGGGGGTCTATCCCTCGACCAAGTGGGTGCGCAACACCAATCGCTGCCTGCTGTCGGTCCAGGTGGACCCGCGCACCGGCCAGCTGATCGTCATGAGCGCCATCGACAACCTGGTCAAGGGCCAGGCCGGCCAGGGGGTGCAGTGCCTCAACCTGCTCAGCGGTCTGGAGGCGGGAACCGGTCTGCCGCTGCTGCCCTTCTACCCCTGAACCAGGCGCCGGGCGGCCAGGCTGACGGCCAGGGGCAGGATCCGGTGCTCCTGGCGCTGGATGCGGGCGTGGAGCCGTTCCCGGTCGTCGTCCGGCAGCACCGGCACCGCCGCCTGGACCAGGATCGGACCCGCATCCACCTGCTCGGTCACCAGGTGGGCGGTGCAGCCGGCCAGGGTGACCCCGGCCGCCAGGGCCTGCCCCACCCCGTCGGCGCCGCGGAAGCTGGGCAGCAGGGAGGGGTGGATGTTCACCAGACGTTCCGGGAAGGCCCCGATCAGCACCGGGGTGACGATGCGCATCCAGCCGGCCATCACCACCAGATCGACGCGGTGTGCCTCGAACAGGCTGATCAGGGCCCGGTCGAGGGCCTCCCGCGAGGGCTGGTGGCGATGGTCGATCACCTCGCAGGGGATGCCGAGCCGTTCGGCCCGCTCCCGGGCTCCGCAGTCGGCCCGGTTCACCGCCAGAACGATCACCTGGCCATGCAGCCGCCCATCGCCGCAGGCCTGCACCAGGGCTTCAAAGTTGCTGCCCGTGCCTGAGGCCATCACCGCCAGTCGCAGCCGGGGCTCGGCGGCCGGAGGCGGCTGTGGCAACGGCCACTGGAGAGACCCGCCGGGATCGCTATGGTCAGCGGAATCGGGCATTGCGTCCATGTCCCATCTCTCCATCCTGCCCACCGTTCTGCGGGATGCCGAGGCCCTGGCGGCCACCCTCGCCAGCCTCGGCCTCCCCTGGCGGTGGGGGGGTGAACTGGTCGGGTTCGCCGGCGAGCGCCAGGCCGTGACGCTCCAGCTGCGGCTCAAGGACGGCCAAGGACTGGGCTGGGCCCTCCAGGACGATGGATCCCTCGCCCTGGTGGGCGATCTCCAGCGCATCAGCCGCAACACCGCCCTGCAGCGGCTGCTCGGCCGGATCACCCGGGCCTATGCCGCCCGGGCGGCCCTCCAGGAGGCTCGCCTGGCCGTCCCCACGGCGTCGATCGAGCTCCGTGTCTGACGACCCATCGCACCCCGACACGGCCGCCGGGCCGGTCGTCCAGCTCGATCTGCGCCAGCCCCAGCGCCATCAGATCCAGGTCACCCTCCATCTCAGCCCGCGGTGCCTGCGGCCAGAGCTCCAGCTGCCGGCCTGGACGCCGGGCTCCTACCTGATCCGTGACCACGTCCGCCACCTCGAGGGTCTGGAGGTGGTCCAGGGGGACACCCGCGTCGTCCCGACACGGGTGTCGGAGGCCCGCTGGCGCCTTTCGCTCACCAGCCTGGCGCCCCTCGTCGTCCGCTATCGCCTCCAGGCCACCGAGCTGAGCGTGCGCACCTGCCACCTCAACGCCGACCATGGCTTCCTGGCCCTGGCCGGCGTGGTGCTGGAAGCTACGGGCGAACGCTGGCATCCCCACCGTCTGGAGCTGCGACTGCCCGAGGGCTGGCAGGCCTTCGTTCCCCTGCCCAGCGACGGCGACGGAGCCTGGATCGCCGCTGACTACGACCGGCTGATCGATGCGCCCCTGGAGGCCGGCCCCCATCCCTGCCACCGCTTCAGCGTCGCCGGGGTGCCGCACCGCTGGGTCACCTGGGGGGGCGACCTGCCCGTCGAGGATCCCGCCTGGCTGGCCGATGTGGAACGGACCGCCCTGGCCTGCTGCCGCCTGATGGGGGAGACCGCCCCCGCCAGCGACGACTACCTGTTCGTGCTGCACCTGCTGGAGGCGAGCTTCGGCGGCCTGGAGCACGACCACGCCAGCGTGCTCCAGTACGGGCGGCGGGCCCTGGCGGCTCCCGGGGGTCGCCGCAAGCTGCTGCAGCTGGTGGCCCACGAGTACCTGCATCAGTGGAACGTGCGGCGCCTGAAACCCGCCGAGCTCATCCCGCTCGACTACGGGCGAGCCACGATCGTGCCCGGTCTCTGGTTCGCCGAGGGGCTGACCACCTACCTCGAACTGCTGCTGCCGCTGGCGGCCGGCGTGAACACCGAGGCTGACCTGCTCGAGGACCTGGGGGCCGACCTCTGCCGCTACCTGCTCACCCCCGGCCGCCGGGTCCAGGGACTGCGGCAGAGCGCCGAGGAGGCCTGGGTGAAGCTCTACCGCCAGGACGCCTCCTCCGCCGACAGCCAGATCAGCTACTACCTCAAGGGGGCCGTGGTGGCCCTGGTGCTCGACCTGCACCTGCGGCGGCACGGCTCCTGCCTGGGGGTGGTGCTGCGGGGGCTGTGGCGCAGCCATGGGGCCGCGGGGCGGGGCTACACCAACGCCGATCTGATCGACGCCTTCGCCGGCCAGTCCCCCGACCTGGCGGAATTGCTGCCCCACTGGCTGGAGAGCACCGACGACCCCGATATCAGCGCATACCTTGCGGACGTCGGGCTGGCCCTGCGGCCGAAGCCGGCCAGCGAACCCTTCCTCGGCTGGCAGCTGGAGGAGGCCGCGGGGGCCACGATGCGGCTGAAGCGGGTGCACCGGGACGGCCCGGCGGAGCGGGCCTGTCTGCAGGCGGGCGATGAGCTGCTGGCCCTCGACGATCTCCGCCTGCGCAGCCCGGAGGACCTGGCCATGGCCCTCGCCCTCCCCACGGCGGCGGCGGAGCGGCAGGTGCTCTTCTGCCGGGACGGCCGGGTGCGCACCACCGGCCTGCAGCCCGATCCCCCGGCCATCGCCAGCTGGCAGCTGGTGATCGACCCCGACCTGGACAGCTCGCACACCCGCGACAACCGGCAGCGCTGGCTGTCGCTGCTGCCATGACGTCGTCCCTGCGCCCTCTGGTGCTGGCGGTCGCCGGTGCGGGTGTGCTCAGCCTGGGCGGACTCGCCTGGCTGGGCCGTGACCTGTTCGCCACGCCGGGCAATGCCGGTGGCCGCGCTTCCCTCCTCGATCTGCTGGAGGAGGTGCGCCAGTCTCCCCCCGATGGAGGAGGGTCGCGGTCAGCCCCGGAGCAGACCCTGCCGCCGCCCCAGGCCGCCTGGCGCGCTCCCCTGGGGGGTGCCTGCCAGGCCGACCCGGCCCTGCGCGCCCGCCTGGCGGGCCTGGCGGAGCGCCTCCGCTACGACACCGTCCGGCTGCGCATCGACCCGAGCAACTACGGCGAGCGCTTCCGCCGGGATGCCTTCGGCCAGACGCTCGACACCACCCCCCAGGTCGTCGTGCTGCACGAGACCGTCTTCGGCATCAACTCAGCGATCAACACCTTCATGACGCCCCACCCGCGGGACGAGGACCAGGTGAGCTACCACACCCTGATCGGCCTCGACGGCCAGGTGGTGGAGGCGCTGGACCCGGCCAAGCGGGCCTTCGGCGCCGGCAACTCCGCCTTCAACGGCCGCTGGGTGGTGACCAACCCGGAGCTGGCCGGCTCGATCAACAATTTCGCCCTGCACCTCAGCCTGGAGACGCCCCTCGACGGGGAGAACCAGGCCTCCGGCCACAGTGGCTACACGGCCGCCCAGTACGACGCCCTCGCGGTTGTCCTGGCGCGCTGGATGCGCCGCTACGGCATTCCCCCCGGCAACATCACCACGCACCGGCATGTGGATCTGGGCGGGGAACGCATGGACCCGCGCAGCTTCGACTGGCGGGAATTGCAGATGCGGCTGGCCGCGATCGGCGTGCTCTGCTGATCAGGACGCGCTGAAGGACCGGTTCATATCAGCGGGCCGGCCCAGATCAGCGGACCGGCTCAGATCAGCGGGCTGGTGATCGGTTTGCGGGTTCCGTAGAGCAGGGCGTGCAGTTCGGGGTCCTGCATGTAGCGCAGCACCCGTCCGGGGTAGTCGAGCTTGCCGTTGTGCAGGTAGGCCAGGGTGGCGATGGCCTTGGCGTCGGCGGGGGAGCTACTGGCCATCAGCAGGGCGTTGCCGGAGAGTCCCAGGGCCTGCTTCAGCCGTACGAACTTGCCCACCAGCAGCCGGACGTTGCGATCGGGATCGAGCAGCTCCATGCGGGCCTCGTCGATCTGCTCCGGGGTGGCATCGGCGGGCAGGAGGCCCTGCTTGACGAGCTCGCCGACACTGAGCTGGGCGGGGCCGTGGGTGCTGAACAGGCCGCTGCGGGCGGCCAGGGGCAGGTCTTCGCCGGGTTTGGCATGCTGCAGCTCATCGAAGAGCACGGCGGTGACCAGCATCGGATTGATGTGGTGGCGGCGGCTCTCGCGGAGAATCACCGGCCTGAGCTCCTCGAGCCGGCCGAGGGTGTGGCTGCGCAGGGGCTGGAGCTGGTCGATGCCCTCGGTGAACAGCTGGGCGAGGCGGGGCTGGGGGCCGTGGACGCCGAAGCGGCGGTTGAGCTCCCGCAGCTCCTCGGGACTGAAATCGAGCGGATCGGGTCGCAGTCCTTCGCTGGTGGAGGGACTGATCAGGGGAAAGGCCTTGCCGTCGCGACCGCCATCGGTGAGCAGGAAGGAGCTGCGGGATCGCACCTGGGGGTCCCGGCTCAGGGGGATCAGGGCCAGGCCGCCGGCCGCGATCAGCAGACCCAACCTCAGACCATGGCGGTGCAGGCCGCGTCGGTGGAGACCGTTTGGAAGCAGGCCGTTTGGATGCAGACCGTTTGGATGCAGGCCGTGATGACGCTGGCGTGCAGGGGGGGCGACCACCGGCTGGTGGCCGGAGCGTCGTGGCTTAGTTCCGGCGAGGCGGGACAGCAAGCGAAATGGCGCTCTTTAGACCAATTGTAACGAACGCGGCCGGATTGGTCCCACTTCGGGGGCGCTCCTGCGGCCGGCCCCGTGGTGGAAAGCCCGCATCCGCCGATCCGCTTGCCGAACGTGGAGGCTGATGGATACGGTTCGGGGGCCCGTCACGGCGTCCCAGGAGCCATGTCCCCGCTGCCGCCGTTGAACGGCCAAGACTCCGCTGCCCTCTGGGAGCGATTCCGCCAGCTCCTCTGGCACGATCCCGGTCTCTGCCTCTGGCTCGACGTGAGCCGGATGGCGCTGGAGGAGCGGGATCTGGAGGCCTTCGAAGCGCCCTTCGCCCGCGCCTTCGCCGCCATGGAGGCCCTTGAGGCCGGGGCGATCGCCAACGCCGACGAAGGTCGGCAGGTGGGCCACTACTGGTTGCGGGCCCCGGACCTGGCCCCCGATCCGGCGGTGGCCGCCGCCATCGCCGCGGAGGTGGATCGCCTCGAAGCCTTCGGGCGGGACGTGCTGGCCGGAACGGTCACGGCCCCCGGCGGCCGACCCTTCACCGATGTGCTCTGGATCGGCATCGGCGGCTCCGGCCTCGGCCCCCTGCTGATGCTCAGGGCCCTGGAGCGCCAGGGGGTGGGACTGCCGTTCCATTTCTTCGACAACGTCGACCCCGACGGCATGGCCCGCACCCTGGCCGCCCTCTCGGACCGTCTCACCACCACGCTGGTGATCGTGGTCAGCAAGTCGGGGGGCACCCCCGAACCCCATCTGGGCATGGTGCAGGCCCGGGCGCGGGTGCAGGCCGCCGGCGGCGACTGGAGCGCCCAGGCGGTCGCCGTCACCATGGGCGGCAGCCACCTGGATCAGGAGGCGGAAGCGGCCGGCTGGCTGCGGCGCTTCGACATGTTCGACTGGGTGGGGGGGCGCACCAGCATCACCAGTGCCGTTGGGCTGCTGCCCGCCGCCCTGATCGGTGCCGACCTGCGGGGCTTCCTGGACGGGGCCGCCGCCATGGACCGGCTGACGCGGGTGCCTGATCTGCGCACCAACCCCGCCGCCCTGCTGGCCGCCTCCTGGCATGTGGCCGGCGGCGGCCAGGGGCGCCGCGACATGGTGGTGCTTCCCTACCGGGACCGGCTGGAGGTGTTCAGCCGCTACCTGCAGCAGCTGGTGATGGAGTCGCTGGGCAAACGGCTCGACCGCGACGGGGTTGTGGTGCACCAGGGCCTGGCCGTTTACGGCAACAAGGGCTCCACCGACCAACACGCCTACGTGCAGCAGCTGCGCGACGGCCTCGACAATTTCTTCGTGACCTTCATCGAGGTGCTGGAGGACCCGGCGGAGATCCCCACGATCGACGGCGAGTGCCCGGCCGATTTCCTTGAAGGCTTCCTGCAGGGAACCCGGGCGGCCCTGGCCGAGCAGGACCGCCAGAGCATCACCATCACCCTGAGGCATTTCGACGCCCGGGGTCTCGGGGCCCTGATCGGCCTGTTCGAGCGGGCGGTGGGGCTCTACGGCGAACTGGTCAACGTCAACGCTTACCACCAGCCCGGGGTGGAAGCCGGCAAGCTGGCGGCCGCCGGGATCCTGGCCCTGCAGAGCCGGGTGGAGGGCCTGCTCGCCGATGGCCAGGCCCGCTCCCTGGCCGCCATCGCTGCGGAGCTGGAGCTGGAGGCCGTCGAGCCGGTGTTCTGGCTGCTGCGCCACCTCTGTGCCAACGACCGCGGCTATGGGGCGAAAGGCGACTGGGGGCAGCCTGACGGGCTGATCTTCCAGCACACTTGAGGGGCCTTCCCCCTTCGCCATGGTCCGATCCCGCGCCGCGGTCGCCTGGGCCGCCGGTCAGCCCCTGGAGGTCACCGAGATCGATGTGGAGGGCCCCAGGGCCGGCGAGGTGCTGCTGCGGGTCGTGGCCACCGGCGTGTGCCACACCGATGCCTTCACCCTCTCCGGTGCCGACCCCGAAGGGATCTTCCCGGCGGTGCTCGGCCACGAGGGAGGGGCGGTCGTGGAGGAGGTGGGCCCGGGCGTGACCTCCCTGGCGGTGGGCGACCACGTGATCCCGCTCTACACGCCCGAGTGCCGCTCCTGCCGTTTCTGCCTCTCCGGCAAGACCAACCTCTGCCAGGCGATCCGCGCCACCCAGGGCCGGGGCCTGATGCCGGATGGCAGCAGCCGCTTCTCCCGGAACGGCGAACGGATCTTCCACTACATGGGCACCTCCACCTTCTCCGAGTACACGGTGGTGCCTGAGATCGCCGTGGCCAAGATCGCCTCGGAGGCGCCGCTCGAGAAGGTGTGCCTGCTGGGCTGCGGCGTCACCACCGGCATCGGCGCGGTGCTCAACACCGCCAAGGTGGAGCCCGGCAGCAGCGTGGCCGTCTTCGGCCTCGGCGGCATCGGCTTGGCGGTGATCATCGGGGCCGTGATGGCCGGGGCGGAGCGGATCATCGGCATCGACACCAACCCCGACAAGTTCGCCATCGCCGGCCAGCTCGGCGCCACCGAGTGCCTCGACCCGAAGGCCTTCGACGCCCCCATCCAGGAGGTGGTGATCGATCGCACCAACGGCGGCGTGGATTACTCCTTCGAGTGCATCGGCAACGTCCAGGTGATGCGCGCCGCCCTGGAGTGCTGCCACAAGGGCTGGGGCGAATCCACGATCATCGGCGTAGCCGGAACGGGCCAGGAGATCGCCACCCGGCCGTTCCAGCTGGTGACGGGCAGGGTGTGGCGGGGTTCGGCCTTCGGCGGGGTGCGGGGCCGCAGCGAGCTGCCCGGCTACGTCGAGCGGTTCCAGCAGGGGGAGATCCCCCTCGACACCTTCATCACCCACACCATGGGGCTGGAGGACATCAACCGGGCCTTCGACCTGATGCACGCCGGCCAGAGCATCCGCTCGGTGATCCACTTCTGACCCCCCTGCGACCCCGGAGGTCGGCGTCCCCATGCTCGAGCTGCTCAGCGAGAACCGCAGCTTCGGCGGTCTGCACCGCCGTTACCGCCACCCGTCCTCCGAGCTGAACGGGCCGGCGACCCTGGCGGTGTACCTGCCGCCCCAGGCCCTCGCCGGGGAGCGGGTGCCGGCCCTCTACTGGCTCTCAGGCCTCACCTGCACCGACGAGAACGTGATGCAGAAGGGCGGAGCCCACCGGCTCGCCGCCGAGCTCGGCCTGGCCCTGATCGCACCGGACACCAGTCCCAGGGGAGCGGATGTGCCCACGGACCCCGATGGGAGCTGGGATCTGGGCCAGGGGGCCGGCTTCTACGTCGATGCCACCCAGGCTCCCTGGGACCGCCACTACCGAATGCACGCCTACGTGGTGGAGGAGCTGCCCGCCCTGCTCGAATCCGAGCTGCCCCTGGCTCCCGCCCGCGGCATCAGCGGCCACTCGATGGGGGGCCACGGCGCGCTGGTGGCGGCCCTGCGGCACCCGGGCCGCTACCGCTCGGTGTCCGCCTTCGCCCCAATCTGCCATCCCTGCGCCTGTCCCTGGGGCCGGAAGGCCTTCGGGGCCTACCTGGGCACCGATCCCCGGGCCTGGGCCGCCTGGGACGCCACCCTGCTGATCCCCGCCGCCGCGGAACGGCTGCCCCTGCTGGTGGATCAGGGCAGTGCCGACCCCTTCCTCGAGACCCAGCTGCGCCCAGCCGACCTGGCGGCGGCGGCCGAGGCGGCGGGCCACCCCCTGCAGCTACGCGTCCAGGAGGGCTACGACCACAGCTACTTCTTCATCGCCAGCTTCATCGACGACCACCTCCGCCACCACGCCGCCGCCCTCAGGGCACCAGGTTGACCAGCTTGCCGGGCACCACGATCACCCGCCGGGGCGGCTGACCCTCGAGCCAGCGCTGAGCCACGTCGCTTTCCAGTGCCAGCTTCTCGAGGGTGGCCGCATCGGCGTCGGCGGGCACCTCCAGACTGCCGCGCATCTTGCCCTTCACCTGGATCACCAGGGGGATCGTGTCGCGGACCAGGGCCGCCGCATCGACGGCGGGCCAGCGCTGGGCATGGACGCTCGCCGCGGCGCTGATGGGTTGCCCCTCCGCCCCACCGTTGAGTTTCTGCCAGAGCTCCTCGGCCAGGTGGGGCGCGAAGGGGGCCAGCAGGATCAGCAGGGCAGCGAGGGCCTCGGTGGCTACGGCCGGGCCGACCCCCTCCAGGTGGGCGGCCAGGGCGTTGCTGAGCTTCATCAGCTCGGAGACGGCGGTGTTGAGCTGCAGTTCCCCTTCCAGGTCCTCGCTGATGGCGGCGATGGCGGTGTGCACGGCCCGGCGCAGCTCCCTTTCGCCGTCACTGAGGGCGGCGCCATCCGGTGCCGGCGGGCGGGGGACCCCAGGGCCGCTCAGGCGCAGGCCGCGCCCATGGGCTCCGTCCACCAGACGCCAGAGGCGTTGCAGGAAGCGGTACTGGCCCTCCACGTCGGCGTCGTCCCACTCCAGATCCTTCTCGGGAGGGGCCTTGAACAGGATGAACATGCGGGCGGTGTCGGCCCCGTAGCGGTCGATCACCACCGCAGGGTCCACGCCGTTGTGCTTCGACTTGGACATCTTCTCGTAGAAGACCTCCAGCACCTCGCCGCTGACGGGATCACGGGGATCGCTGGGGTCGGCCACCTGGGCCGGGGCGACGTACTGGCCGGTCTGGGGGTTGCGGTAGGTGATGCCCTGCACCATCCCCTGGGTGAGCAGGCGGGCGAAGGGTTCGGAGAAGCCCAGCAGGCCCCGGTCCCGCAGCACCTTGGTGAAGAAGCGGGAATAGAGCAGGTGGAGGATGGCGTGCTCGATGCCGCCCACGTACTGGTCGACGGGCAACCAGCGGTCGACGGCGCTGCGCTCGAACGGCCGCGTCCGGTTGTGGGGATCGCTGTAGCGCAGGTAGTACCAGGACGAACACATGAAGGTGTCCATCGTGTCGGTCTCCCGCCGGGCGGGCGCGCCGCAGGTGGGGCAGGGCACGTTCACCCACGTCGCCAACTTGGCCAGGGGGGTGCCCCCCTTGCCGCTCAGGGGGATGTCCCGGGGCAGTTCCACCGGCAGCTGGTCGTCGGGGACCGGCACCACACCGCAGCTGTCGCAGTGGATCACGGGGATGGGGCAGCCCCAGTAGCGCTGGCGGGAAATCAGCCAGTCGCGCAGGCGGTACTGCACCCGTCCCTGTCCCCAGCCCTGCTCCTCGGCCCAGGCAACGATGGCCGATTTGGCCTCGGCGGTGGTCAGCCCGTCGAAGCAACCGGAGTCGATCAGCACACCGGCTTCGGTCCAGGCCTGGCCCTCGTAGGCGTGGGGGTCGGACCCTTCGGGGATCACCACCCGCCTGACGGGAAGTTCGTACTGGCGGGCGAAGGTGAAGTCGCGCAAGTCGTGGGCCGGAACGCCCATCACCGCGCCGGTGCCGTAGTCGGCCAGGACGTAGTCGGCGATCCAGACGGGGATGCGTTCGCCGCTGGCGGGGTTGCGCGCCCAGGCGCCGATCGGCACGCCCCGCTTGGGCCGGTCCTCGGCCGTCCGCTCCTGCTCACTCTGGCGGCTGACCAGATCACAGAAGGCGGTCACCGAGAGCCGGCAGTCGTCCGTGGTCAGTTCGGCCACCAGGGGGTGGTCCGGTGCCAGCACCACGTAGGTGGCGCCGTGGATCGTGTCGGGCCGGGTGGTGAAGACGGTGATCCCGGCACCGCTCTCGGTCGTGAAGGTCAGCTCGGCACCAAGGGAGCGGCCGATCCAGTTGGCCTGCATCGTGCGCACCCGCTCCGGCCAGCCCTCCAGGGACGGCAGATCGTCAAGCAGGGCATCGGCGTAGGCGGTGATCTTCAGAAACCACTGGCGCAGCCGGCGCTTCTCCACCTGGGCACCGGAGCGCCAGGAGCGCCCTTCGGCGTCCACCTGTTCATTGGCGAGCACCGTCTGGTCGATCGGATCCCAGTTGACGGTCGCCTCCTTGCGGTAGGCCAGGCCGGCATCGAGGAACTGCAGGAACAGCCACTGGGTCCAGCGGTAGTAATCGGCGTGGCAGGTGGCCACCTCCCGGTCCCAGTCGATCGAGAGGCCCAGACGCTTGAGCTGGTCCCGCATCTGGGCGATGTTGCGGTCGGTCCAGTCGCCCGGGTCGACGCCCCGCTCGATGGCGGCGTTTTCCGCCGGCAGGCCGAAGGCATCCCAGCCCATGGGATGGAGCACCTGCCGTCCCCGCAGACGGGCCGCCCGGGCGATCACGTCGGTGATGACGTAATTGCGGACGTGGCCCATGTGGAGGCTCCCCGACGGGTAGGGGAACATCGAGAGGGCGTAGTAGGGCTCGCCGGTGTCGTCGTGCGGATCGGGAGTGGTGTGCAGTCCCAGCTGCTCCCACTGCAGCTGCCAGCGCTGCTCGATCGCATCGGGCCGATAGCGGGAAGGGTCTGTCACGGGGCGCAGGGAATGGGAGTGATCGTGTCACAGCCCATGGAAAGGCTCAGCTGAGGGCCCGCAGCGAGGCCACGGCGGCCAGGCTGATCAGCAGCAGCGGCGTGCCGGGTTCGGTGCTCATCGCCAGGAAATGGTTGTCCTGCCAGCGGATGATGCCGTCGAACTCCTTGCCGGACAGCAGGACGACGTTCACAGGGGTGCGGATGCGGATCAGCTCCTGGACGTGTCTGACACTGGGCAGGGTCGTGTCGAGCCTGGGTCCCCGTCGCTCAAAGAAACTCTGCATAGGATCGACCCCAACCTCCAGGTCTCACGGAACGGTGCTTCAGGTGCTCCAATTCAGCAAATACCAGGGACTGGGAAATGACTTCTTGCTCCTTGACGGCCGCAGCTTAGAGGATCCTGAGGACGCGTTCGGTCTGACCCCCGAGCGGGTGCGGCGGCTCTGCGACCGCCGCTTCGGGGTGGGCGGCGATGGCGTCATCCTGGCCCTGCCGCCCAGGGAGGGCGGCGAACTGCGGATGCGGATCTTCAACGCCGATGGCACCGAGCCGGAGATGTGCGGCAACGGCATCCGTTGTCTGGCCCGTTTCCTGGCGGACAGTGACGGCGATGAGGCCCCCCGGAGCTGGGAGATCGAGACCCTCGCCGGCCGCATCGTGCCGGCCCTGGCCGAGGACGGTCGCATCCGCGTCGACATGGGCCCGCCGTTCCTGACGCCGGAGACCGTGCCCACCAACCTGACGGTAGGGGAGCAGGGGCTGCCGGTGGGCGAACTGGAGGTGCTCGGCCAGCGCCTGGCGGTGGCGGCCGCCGGCATGGGCAATCCCCATGCCGTGGTGCCCGTCGCCGATGTGGCCGCCATTGATCTGGAGGGCCTCGGCGCCGCCCTGGAGGTGCACGGGGCCTTCCCGGCCCGCACCAACGTCCACTTCGTCCAGGTGCTCGCCCCCGACCATCTGGTGATGCGGGTCTGGGAGCGGGGGGCGGGGCCCACCCTCGCCTGCGGCACCGGCGCCTGCGCCACCCTGGTGGCCTGCCATCGGCTCGGCCTGGCCGACCGCCACGCCCGGCTCGATCTGCCGGGGGGGCCCCTGGAGATCCTCTGGGACGAAGCCAGCGGCCACGTCTTCATGACCGGTCCGGCCGAGGCGGTGTTCGACGGGGTCGTGGCGCCATCGCTGGTCGATGAGAGCGAGCCGCTGCCCCCCGCCACGGCGGTGGCCGCGCCGTCCAGCGCCCCGGTGGAGAGCGGGGCCGCCCCCGGCGAAGACGCCATCGACTGCGCCATCGCCTGCGTCAACGGCTGCCTGCGCCCGGAGGCCTGCCCCAGCGCCGAAGCCCGGGCCCGCGTCACGGCCCTGCTGGAGGGGCGCTCCCTCGACGATCTGGTGGCCCTGGCCGGCGAATCCCTGGAATCCCGCACCCGGGGCCGCCTCTCCCGCGATGCCACCGCACCCTGAGATCTACCTCGACGCCTGCGCCACCGCTCCCCCGGCGGCGGCGGTCCTGGAGGCCATGGCCCGCGCCCACCGGGAGGCCTGGGCCAATCCCTCCAGCCTCCATGGCCCCGGTCTGGCGGCGGCGGAGCGCCTGGAGCGTGACCGCCAGGCCCTTGCCACCCGGCTCGGCTGCGGCGGGGATGAACTGGTGGTCGTGTCCGGGGGGAGCGAAGCGATCCACACCGCACTCGTCGGCTCCGACGGACCGCTGGTGCCGGGTCGGGTGCTGCTCTCGGCGGTGGAACACCCGGCCAGCTATGCCGCCGCCGCCGCTTTGGCGCGCCGGGGCTGGGAGGTGCAGCTCCTGCCGGTGGACAGGCGCGGCGTGGTTGATCTGGAGACCCTGCAGCGCCTGCTGACGCCGCCGACCCGACTGGTGTCGGTGCTCTGGGGCCAGAGCGAGGTGGGAACGCTCCAGCCGATCGAGGCGATCGGTGCGCTCTGTCGTCAGGCCGGGGTGCGCTTCCATGTCGATGCGGTGCAGGTGGTGGGCCACCGCCCGGTCGATTTCAGCCGGCTGCCGGTGGATCTGCTGAGCTGTGCGGCCCACAAGCTGCAGGGTCCGCGCGGGGTGGGGGCCCTGCTGGTGCGGCGCGGGGTCCGGCTCGAGCCCCTGGTCGGCGGGGCCCAGGAGGGGGGGCGTCGCGGCGGCACCGAGCCGGTGCCGCTGGTGGCCGGTTTCGCTGCGGCCCTCGAGCTGGCCGACCGCCGGCTGGCGGCCCATGGCGGCGCCGACCCACTGGCGTCCGTGCGTGATCGCCTGCTCGCCGACCTGCGGCGGCTGGAGGGGGTGCGGCTGAGCGGCCCGGAGCCGGACGATCCCGCCGGGCGCCTGCCGCATCACATCAGCCTGTTGGTGGATGGGCCAGGGGGGCGGCCCCTGGGCGGTCGGCGGCTGGTGCGGGAGCTGGCCCGCCGGGGTTATGCCGTCAGCAGTGGATCGGCCTGCGCCAGCGCCGGGGCCGGCGCTGGCACGGCCGGCACCAGTGCCGTGCTGCTCGCCATGGGATACGACTCCGCCGTGGCCACCAGCGGCCTGCGGATCAGCCTGGGCCCCTGGCTCAGCTCCGAAGATCTGGCCGGCCTGCCGGCGGCCCTGGAGCAGGCCCGGCGCAGCGTGGCGGAAGCGCCTGGGTAGGGTCCGCTCAGCCCTGCCGCCAGCCGATGCTGCCCGCCGACCTTCGTACCGCCGAAGCCGAAGCCCTCAAGGCTCTCCAGGCAGCCCTGATGGCCGGTTCGGCGGGGCGCTGGACCGTGGAGTTCCGCTTCGAAGGGTTGCGCCTGATGCCGGTGGTGCTGCGTCTGCTCGAGGGGCTGATGGCGGAGCGGCCCGGGGTGCGGCTGCTGTTTCCGGATGCCGGCGCCACGGCCCTGGCCCGCCGGGATGCTCCGGCCCTGGCCGACCACATCGGCAGCTTTTCCGACCAGCGACGGCGCCAGCAGGAGGAACCCTCCAGCGGCGTGCTGCTGATGGTGGGGGCGAGCCAGGCGGAGTACGAGCTGGTGGAGGAGGTGTGCGGCGGCCACGCCGATGCCGTGGTGCTCGTCAATCCCTCCCTGGAGGATGCCGCCGTCGGCATCGGCAGCGTGGCGCGCCAGCGTCGCCGCGGTTTCCTGGCCGGCTGGCGGGCCGCCTATGCCCTGCTGCCCAAGGCCGACCGCGCCCTGCGCTGCGCCTACCCGGGCGAATGGGAGCTGTATCGGCTCGACCCCGACGGCTTCCGGCTGACGGGGAGCTTCGAGCAGAAACCCGATGCGGAGCAGCAGGACCTGGCCCTCAGCGGCCGTGAAGAGGCCGGTCTGGGTGGCAACCTGCGGGCCCTCGGCCAGATGATCGAGGACCTGCAGAACTGAGACGCCGGCCCCGCGGGTCCCGACCGGGGCGGCTGGTGCATCCCGGAAAGGCTGCGTACACTTCGCGGGCTTTCCCATGCCCATGCCCAGCGAATCGCCCCGGTCCCGTTCCCTGAGCCTCGTCGACGTCGGCGCCGCCGTCGCCGCCCTGCTGGCGATCGGGGGCGTGATCTGGAGCCCCCGCCTGAGCGGGGCTGTGGCCCAGGCCACCGGCGCCCTTGAGCCCGTGACTGTGATGGTCGACGTGCGCGGCGAACCGGCCGCCGCTCCCAAGGACCTGCTGCAGCAGGCCCGCCAGGAAGGGAAGGTGGCGATCGTGATCCGCAACCAGCCCCACGGCAGCGTGGCGGTCAAGGAAATTATCCCCTTCGACCGGATCATCTCCACCCTCACCCCCGACGGGAAGGTGGTGAGCGCCCCCGATCCCAACCAGAAGACCTTCAGCACCTTCGATGGACGCTTCGTCCTGGAGGGCCAGGGGCGGCGCACCGCCGGTGGGGTCGTCTTCGGCAACCAGACCATCAAGATCGGTGCCCCGGTCGAGCTGGAAGGGACCAACTACCGCTTCAACGGCACCGTCACAGGCCTGAAACTCGGAACCTCCTGACATGACCCTGTCCGTCCGCCCCGCCCAGCACCGTCCCCGCCGCCCCCTGAGGCTGGCGGCGCTGCTGCTGGTCGCCGGCGGCACCGGCCCGGCGGGGCTGGCGGCCTGGGCCCAGAACGCGCCGGCCCTGCCCTCGGCCCGCAGCCAGCGGCCCCTGCCGATGGCGGCCCTGCCGCCGGCTCCTCCTCCGGTGGGCATGCCGCGGCTGGCCACGGAGGTCAGCTGCCCCAGCCTGCAGCGCCAGGTCGCCCTGGTGCTGGGCGACGAGCGCTCCCGCTGGAGCGTCAGCGTCGCCGACGGCAGCGGTCGGCTGCTGGCCGACGTCAACGGGCGCCAGCCCCGGGTGCCGGCCTCCAACCAGAAGCTGGTCAGCAGCGCCTTCGCCCTCGATCGCCTCGGCCCCGACTACCGGCTCACCACCCAGCTTTGGAAGCTTCAGGACGGCACCCTGCGGCTCACGGGCCAGGGGGATCCCGACCTGGCCCTGCCCCAGCTGCAGCGTTTCGCCCGGCTGGCCATGGCCGCCGGGGCCACCTCCCCGGTGGGAGGCGTTCCGGTCCGCCTGGAACTGGCGGAGGAAGCCTCCCAGAACTGGTGGCCCAGCGGCTGGAATGTGGCCGACCGGGCCTACGCCTACGGCGCCCCCATCACCCGGCTGGCGATCACCAGCAATGCCATCGACGATGCGGTGAGCAATCCCCCCTCCCGACTCCAGACGCTCCTGCGTCGGGCCATGGACCAGGGCGGTGGGTCGCCCCTGCAGCTGACCCTGGTGTCCGCACGCCAGCCCCTGCCCGCTGACGCTGTTCTGATCCACGAGGAAGCCTCCACCTCGATGCACGGCCTGATGAGCCTGGCCAACACCGAAAGCCACAATTTCACCGCCGAGGTGCTGCTGCGCCAGGGGGCAGGCACCTGGGACGTGGTCGAGGCCAGCCGCCTGAACACCATCTGGCTGGTCGAGCAGGGCCTGCCCATGGAGGGGGTCAGGGTGGTCGACGGCAGTGGGCTCGACCGCTCCAACCGCGTCACCAGCCGCTTCCTGGTGGCCCTGCTGCTGCGCATGGACCACCACCCCTTCTCAAGGGACTACATCAGTTCCATGGCCATCGCCGGGCGGCGCGGCACCCTGCGCAACCTCTACAAGGGCACCAGCCTCGACGGGCGGCTCTTCGCCAAGACAGGCACCCTCACCGGTGTGCGCTCGATCAGCGGCGTTCTTCAGACGGCCGATGGGCCTCGCTACGTCAGTGCCGTGTCCGCCGGGGCGGGGGCACCGAACACCACCATCGGCCGTGTCCTGCGGGAGGTCCAGGCCGTGGGGGCCTGCCCGTAGCGGCCTGAGCCGGCCCTGAGGCGACAGCCTCAGCTGGCCAGCCCCCGGCTGGCCGCACGGCGCAGGCGGCCGGCGGCACGCCGGGCCCGGTCCACCGCGGCATTCTCCAGGGGAATCGGCGCTTCGGGGGTACGGCTGGCGGCCTGGGTCTCCTGGGACTGCAGCCGCACCAGCTCGCGCCGGCCCCCGAGCACCACCTGGCTGAGTTCCTTGAGGCGCACCTCCAGTTCCCCGAGCACCTGCTCGGCGTAGCGGTTGGCGCCCTCCTGGATGGCGGCAGACTCCTGGCGCGTGCGGGCGATCAGGGCATCGCACTGCTGCTGGGTCTGCTGACGGAACTGCAGGGCGTCGGCGTGGAGGCGCTCAGCTTCGGCCTGGCTTTCCCGCTGGACCCGCAGCCCTTCCTGGCGGATGCCCTCCAGTTCCTGCAGGGCCTGGGCCCGGCTGCGTTCGTGCTGCTCGACCAGCTGGCGGTTGCGCTCCGCCGCTTCCTGCTCCAGCTGCTGGCGACGCTGCTGGGACTCCTGCTCCAACTGCTGCCGGCGACCGGCGAACTGCTGCTCGAACTGGGCCATCCGGGCCTGGTGCTCCTGTTCGGTCTGGGCCACCTGCTGGCGGGCCTGGAGCACCATCTGCTCGCACTGCTGGCGGGCCAGTTCCCGCTGCTCCGTCACCTGGCGCTCCGCCTCCTGGCGGATGGCGGCGGCGTTGATCAGCTGCTCCCGCTCGCGTCGGGCCTGGGTGACGATCTCCTCGGCCTGCACCCGGGCCTTCTCGATGAAGCCCTCCCGCTGGCGGATCAGGTCCTCGGCCTGGGAGATCTGCCCGGGCAGGGCCTCCCGCAGCGCATCCATCATCTCGATGGCGTCCTGCTCGTTCACCAGACGGCCACCGCTGAAGGGGATCCGGCTGCCGTCGAGAACGATGTCCTCCAGCTGATCCAGCTGATCGAGAACGGTGAAACGGACCTCAGCCATATCGGGTTCCGGGAGCTGCCTGTCGATTAAAGAGCCTCTCCAGGTCGATCGCCACTCCCGGCGGGACCATGTGACCGACGTCGCCGCCGAAGCGGGCCACCTCCTTCACCACCGAGCTGCTGAGAAAGCTGTGGTGCGCAGCGGTGGCCATGAACAGGGTCTCGACCCGGGGGGCGAGGGTCCGGTTGGTGTGAGCGATCTGTAACTCGAATTCGAAGTCGCTCATCGCCCGCAGGCCCCGCAGGATCACCTGGGCGCCGCAGCTCTGGGCGTAGGTCACGGTGAGGCCGTCGAAGTGGCCCACCTCGATGCCGGCGATCCCCTCGGTGGCCAGGCGGATCTGCTCCAGGCGCCGCTCCAGGGGGAAGGCGGGCTGCTTGGAGGGGTTCATCAGCACCGCCACCACGACCCCGTCGAAGAGGCCGGCCGCCCGCTCGATCAGGTCGAGGTGGCCCAGGGTGAGGGGATCGAAACTGCCGGGATAGAGGGCTCGCATCGCCCCAGCCTATGGAGACGGGCCCTGGCGGGGTCCCCGACCCGGGCGAGTTCCTAGAGTCCAACGATCCCTGCCGCCCACCCCATGACCGACGTTGCCCTGGATGCGGCCGCCAAGAAGACCCTGCTGCGCAAGATCCCCCACGGGGTGTTCATCTGCGGGGTGGCCGAGGGTGACGAGGTCAACGGCTTCACCGCCAGCTGGGTCACCCAGGGCTCCTTCGAGCCCCCCCTGGTGGTGATGGCGGTGCGCGCCGACTCCACCAGCAACGGCATGATCCAGCGCAGCGGGCGCTTCTGCCTGAATGTGCTGGCCGCCGATCAGAAGGACCTGGCGGCAGTGTTCTTCAAGCCCCAGAAGGGGGTGGGGGGACGCTTCGATGCCGCCCCGTTCCACCTCGGCCCCCTCGGCCTGCCGGTGCTCGACGACGCCCTCGGGGCGGTGGAGTGCACCCTGGTGGGCCAGGTGGCCCACGGCGACCACACCGTCTTCGTGGGTGAAGTGAAGTCGGCGACCCTGCATCGCGACGCCGCCCCCCTGGAGCTGTCCGCCACGGGCTGGCAGTACGGCGGTTGAGGCCGGGCCATGGCTGAGCCGGTTGCGCCTCCCGTCGGCACTCCGGGCGGCAATCCGGGCGGCGATGTCGTCGGCCCGCTGGTGCTCCAGCGTGAGCGGCTGTCGGCCCGGCTGCGGGAGCTGCCGGCGGAGCCGGGCTGTTACCTGATGCGGGATGCGAGCGACCGCATCCTCTACATCGGCAAGTCGAAGAGCCTGCGGGCCCGGGTGCGCAGCTACTTCCGCGACTCCCACGACATCAGTCCGCGCATCGCCCTGATGGTGCGACAGGTCTGCGAGATCGAGTTCATCGTCACCGACAGCGAGGCGGAGGCGCTGGCGCTCGAGTCGAACCTGATCAAGAACCACCAGCCCCACTTCAACGTCCTGCTCAAGGACGACAAGAAGTACCCCTACCTCTGCATCACCTGGAGCGAGGCCTACCCGCGCATCTTCATCACCCGCCGCCGCCGGCTGCGCAGTCCCCTCGACCGCTTCTACGGGCCCTACGTGGATGTGGGCCTGCTGCGCCGCACCCTGGCCGTGGTCAAGCGGGTGTTTCCGCTGCGCCAGCGTCCCCAGCCCCTCTACCGCGACCGCACCTGCCTCAACTTCGACATCGGCCGCTGCCCCGGGGTCTGCCAGGAGAAGATCGGCTCCGACGACTACCACCGCATCCTGCGCAAGGTGGCGATGGTGTTCCAGGGCCGCAACGACGAGCTCCTGGATCTGTTGCGGCAGCAGATGGAGCGCTACGCGGAGCGGCTCGATTTCGAGGCCGCCGCCCGGGTCCGCGACCAGCTGCAGGGCCTCGACCTGCTCACCGCCGACCAGAAGATGAGCCTGGGGGACAGTTCCGTCAGCCGGGATGTGATCGCCCTGGCGGCGGATGATCGCGTGGCGGCCGTGCAGATCTTCCAGATGCGTGCCGGCAAGCTGGTGGGGCGGCTGGGCTACACCGCCGACGCGGCGATCGCCACCCCGGCGGAGGTGCTGCAGCGGGTGATCGAGGAGCACTACAGCCAGGTGGAGCCGGTGGAGATTCCGCCGGAGCTGCTGCTGCAGCACCCCCTGCCGGCCCAGGATCTGATCGGCGACTGGCTGGCGGAGCGGCGGGGACGCAAGGTGCGACTGGCCGTGCCCCAGCGGCGCCAGAAAGCGGATCTGATCGAGCTGGTGGAGCGCAACGCCGGTTTCGAGCTGGCCAGGGCCCAGCGGGGGGCGGAGCAGCAGTTGCTGGCCACCGAGGACCTGGCCCAGCTGCTGGAGCTGCCGGTGCCCCCCCGGCGGATCGAGGGCTACGACATCAGCCACATCCAGGGCAGTGATGCGGTGGCCTCCCAGGTGGTGTTCATCGACGGCCTGCCGGCCAAGCAGCACTACCGCAAGTACCGCATCCAGAGCAGCAGCATCCGGGCCGGCCATTCCGACGACTTCATGGCCATGGCGGAGATCATGCGGCGGCGTTTCCGCCGCTGGTCGCAGGCGAAGGCGGAGGGGGCCGACCTGGCCGCCCTGCGCCGCGCCGGCGCCTCGGCCCTGCACACCGATGGCCTCAGCGACTGGCCGGACGTGGTGATGATCGATGGCGGCAAGGGGCAGCTTTCGGCGGTGATGGAGGCCCTGCGGGAGCTGGATCTGCACGAGGACCTGACGGTGTGTTCCCTGGCCAAGCAGCGCGAGGAGGTGTTCCTGCCGGGTTCCAGCCAGCCCCTCGACACCGAGGCCGACCAGCTGGGGGTGGTGCTGCTGCGGCGGCTGCGGGACGAGGCCCACCGCTTCGCCGTCAGCTTCCACCGCCAGCAGCGGGGCGAGCGGATGAAGCGCTCCCGCCTCAGCGACATCGCCGGCCTGGGTCCGAAGCGGGTCAAGGACCTGCTGGCCCACTTCCGCTCCATCGACGCCATCCAGCTGGCCAGCCCCGAGCAGATCGCCGCGGTCCCCGGCATGGGGCCGGCCCTGGCACGCCAGGTGTGGGAGCACTTCCACCCCCCTTTGGACGCGACCGACGCTGCCGATGCCCACCACGGGGAACCCCTGGAGCTGGCGGGATGAGGTCAGGCGTGCGGGTCTGGGGTGTGGGGGGTTGGGCTGGTCTGCTGCTAGCCCTGCTGCTGCTGCTGCCGTTTGTCCCGGCGCCGATGGCGGCGGCTCCGGGCCTCTGTGTCGGTCCGGTCTGTGGCGACGAGATCAGCCGCAGCGCCAAGCACCACTGGCAGCTGAAGCTCCGGGTCAGCGACCAGGAGAGCCGGCGGGAGCGGATCGTGGTGGATTGCCGCGATGGCGGCATCAGTCCGCGGCAGGGGCCCGTGGACCGGGCCTACAGCGCCGCCGTGGCCCGCCGCTGTTGCCGTCTGGTGGGGGAAGGCTGAACCCAGCCCACCCCATGGCGATGAACCGCAGCACGGCGACTAACTTGACGGTCCGTCGCCGATCGCCCTCCCCCGGGCCCTGACATGACGCTGCCGCTGTCCCTGGCCGTGACCTTGCCCCCCGAGGCCTACCTCTGGTTCAAGACCCTCCACATCGTCGGGGTCGTGGTGTGGTTCGCCGGGCTGTTCTACCTGGTGCGCCTGTTCATCTACCACCGGGAGGCCGCCGAGCTGGAGCCGCCCCTGCGCCAGGCCTTCGAGGAGCAGTACGGCCTGATGGAGCGGCGCCTGGCCAACATCATCACCACCCCCGGCATGGTGGTGGCCGTGGCGATGGCGGTGGGCCTGCTGCTGGTGGAGCCCCTCTGGCTGAAGCAGGCCTGGATGCACGCCAAGCTGGCCGTCGTTGCGGCCTTGCTCGTCTATCACTACCTCTGCTACCGGCTGATGGGCCAGCTGCAGCGCGGCGAGTGCAACTGGAGCGGCCGCCAGCTGCGGGCCCTCAACGAACTGCCCACCCTGATGCTGGTGCTGGTGGTGATGCTGGTGGTCTTCAAGAACCAGTTCCCCACCGGTGCCGCCACCTGGTTCCTGGTGGCCCTGGTGGTGTTCATGGCCGCCTCGATCCAGTTCTATGCCCGCTGGCGGCGGCTGCGCGCCGAACGGCTGGCCCAGCAGGAGAGCGGCGGTGCTGCGGCCTGAGGCTCTCGCCCATCCCCTCACCCCGGTGCTGCGCCAGGTGCGGGCCGACAGCTGCCCGGAGCGGTTCAACTTCCACTGCCACACGATCTGCAGCGACGGCAGCCTCCATCCCCACGATCTGGCGGCGGAGGCGGTGGCCATCGGCCTGGAGCACCTGGCCGTCACCGACCACCACGGCCTCGCCGCCCATGGCGCCATCAGCGCCGCCCTGGACGACCACCGCCGGCGGGGGGCGGCCACACCCACCCTCTGGCGCGGGGTGGAGATCAGCTGCCTGCTGGAGGGTTGCCTGGTCCACGTGCTGGGGCTGGGCTTCGCCGCGGAGCACCCCTCCCTCCACCCCTACCTGCAGGGCAACGCCGTCGTGGGACCGGCCCTGCGGGCCGAGGCGGTGGTGGCGGCGATCCGGCAGGCCAGGGGCCTGGTGCTGCTGGCCCACCCCGCCCGCTACCGGCTGCCCCACCAGCGCCTGATCGCGGCGGCGGCAGATATGGGTTTCGACGGCGCCGAGGTCTGGTACGACTACGCCATGCAGACCCGCTGGCAACCGACGCCGCTGGTGTGCGAGGCGATCGCCGCCGACCTGGAGCGCCGGGGCCTTCTGATGAGTTGTGGTACGGATACCCATGGGCTGGTACTCCGCGGCCGCTAGGGTTTGCTGACACCTTCCTCCTTGCGTCGATGGGTCTGTTCGATCGTCTGTTCGGTTCCCGTGCCGCTTCGGTGAGCAAGCCTGAGGCTGCCGCCAAGGCCAAACCCAAGGCCGAGACCTTCTTCCTCGATCCCGAGGCCTCCAGCAGCCTCGGGGATGTCAAGTTCATGAAGCGGTCCAACACGATCCGCCACACCTTCCCCGGCAACGCCGACAGCCCGGGCGACAAGGAGATGGTGGCGGAGGTGGCCTCGATGGAGGCCCGGGTCGAGAAGATGACCCCCGGTCTGGCCGGCATCCAGCCCGCCGAGCAGGGCTCGGTCAACCTCACCGGCGGCATCCCCAAACCCGTCAAGAAGACCTTCGCCCAGCAGATCAGCGCCGCCGAGCTCGGTCAGCGCATGAAGGGGGCGGCCGTCACCCCCACCAACCTGCCCGGTGGTCCGGCGGCGGCGAAGCAGCAGAAGGAGGCCGAGGCCCAGGGTCAGCCGGCCAGCTCCCAGCCGGCGGCCAAGCCCGGCACCACCGATCCGTTCCGCTCCATGGTGAGGGATCTGGAGCTCTGATCCAACCGGCGCCTCGAGCCTGGTTCAGCGCTGCTCCACCAGGCTCTCGCTCTCCAGCACCAGCTGCCGGAGCCGCTCCAGCCGCTCGGGATCGGCCCCTTCCCAGAGGCCGCGATGGTGCGCCTCCAGGAGCCGCTCGGCCATGTCCCGCAGGGCCCAGGGGTTGGAGCGCCCCAGAAACTCCCGCACGGCCCCGTCCTCCAGCCAGGCCGCGCTGATGGCGCCGTAGCCCCAGTCGGGGGCGCGCCCGGTGCTGGCGTCGTAGGCGAACAGATAGTCGAGGCTGGCGGCCATCTCGAAGCCGCCCTTGTAGCCGTGCTCCTGCATGGCCGCGATCCAGCGGGGATTGAGCAGCCGGGAGCGCAGCACCTTGTCGAACTCGCGCTCGAGCCGGTGCAGCCGGGGGCGCTGGCTGCGGGAGTGGTCGCCGAACCAGACGGCCGGGGCCCGTCCCTGGAGCTTTTCGGCGGCGGCGCTCAGGCCCCCCTGGAACTGGTAGTAGTCGTCGGAATCGAGCAGGTCGTGCTCCCGGTTGTCCTGGTTGTGCAGCACCACCTGCACCTGGGCCAGGCGCCGTTCCAGCCCGGCACGATCCGCCGTGGCATCGATGGCGCCGCCGTTGGCCCCATCGCCGGGGTCACCGTCGTAGCGCCAGGCGCTCCAGTTAAGGAAGGCTTCGCCCAGGTCAGAGCGCTCCTCCCAGTGGCCGCTGTCGATCAGGCCCTGGAGCCCGGCCCCGTAGGCGCCGGGCGCTGAGCCGTAGATCCGAGCCCCATGGCCCTCCTCCCGGGCCGAGGCCGCCAGGGGGTTGTCTTCGGGGGCCTCCTCCAGGCCGGCGATCAGGCGGGTGGCACGGTTGAACCAGCCCACCAGCTGGGGGAAGGCATCACGGAACAGGCCGGAGATGCGCAGGGTGACGTCCACCCGCGGCCGGCCGAGCAGGCGCAGGGGGATCACATCCACGTCCACCAGCCGGCGGGTGGGGCCATCCCAGACGGGCCGCACCCCCATGAGGGCCAGGGCCTGGCCGATGTCCTCGCCGCCGTTGCGCATGGTGGCGGTGCCCCAGACCGAGAGCGCCAGGGTGCGCAGGTCCTCGCCCTCCTCCTGGAGATGGAGCTGCAGCAGCAGCTCGGCGCTGCGCCGCCCCAGGTCCCAGGCGGCCTCCGTTGGCAGGCCGCGCAGGTCGACGCTGTAGAAGTTGCGCCCCGTCGGCAGCAGGTCCGGCCGCCCCCGGGTGGGCGCCCCGGAGGGCCCGGCGGCGATGCGGCCGCCTGCCAGGCCGGTGAGCAGGGCCTGGTGCTCCGCCGCGCCGCAGGCCAGCAGGGGCGGCAGCAGGGCCCGTCGCAGGTGCCCCAGCGCCCGTTCGGTGGCCGCCCCCGGCGGCTCCGACGTTGCCACGGGCTCCTCGGAGGCGCCGCCCAGCTCCTCTTCCACCAAAGCCAGGGCGCGGGCCTCCAGTAGGGCCACCCCATCGCCGATATGGCGCAGCAGGGGACCGCTGCCCCTGAGGACGGCGAGCCGGCCGCGGTCGGCGACGGAGAGGGGGGCCTCCTCAGGGTCGGACCAGGGGTCCAGATCCAGTCCCAGATCGAGGGCGAGGGCCTGGGTGAGCCCGGGCACCCCCGCCTGGGGGGGCCGGGCCAGGCACAGCAGCAGCTCCGCCAACTTGGCCGGCGCCGGCAGGGTACCGAAGGTGTGCAGACCGAGGCGGATCTGGGCCTCCTTGAGCTCGCACAGATAGCCATCAGCGGCTTCCAGCTGCCCGTCCAGATCCGGCAGGGCCGTGGCGGGCAGCTGCAGCTCCTCCAGCCGCTGGCCGAGCCGCTCCCGCAGCAGCGGGGCCCGGGCGCTGCCCAGCTGCCGCGCCTCCCAGTACTCATCCAGCAGGGCCTCCAGGCCCTGCAGATCCCCGTGCAGCCCGGCCCGACCCAGGGGCGGGGTCAGGTGGTCGAGGATCACGGCCTGGGCGCGACGCTTGGCCTGGCTGCCCTCGCCCGGGTCGTTGACGATGAACGGGTAGAGATGGGGCAGGGGGCCGAGGGCCCACTCGGGGAAGCAGTCCTGCGACAGCCCCAGCCCCTTGCCGGGCAGCCATTCGAGGTTGCCGTGCTTGCCCACGTGCGCCACCACCTGGGCGCCAAAGCTCTGGCGCAGCCAGAGGTACTGGGCCAGGTAGGCGTGGGTGGGGGGTAGATCGGGGCTGTGGTAGCTGAGGCTGGGATCCCGGTCGTAGCCGCGCTCGGGCTGGATCAGCACGACCACCCGGCCGAACCGCAGTCCCCGCACCGGGAACGCCGGGCCTGTGCCCCCGTCCGGCAGAAGCGCCGTCTCCAGTCCCGCGTCGAGATCGGGCGGCCCCCAGACCACCTCCAGCCGCTGGCGGCCCTCCAGCGGCAGGGTGGCGTACCAGGCCCGGTAGGTGTCCAGGGGCAGGTGGTCCAGGGGCGGGCGATGGCCGCTTTCCGGGTCGTTGCTGCGGCCCTCCAGCAGCCGGTGGATGAGGGCATCGCCATCGGCCGGCAGAGCGGCGGACGCCCCCAGGTCGTAGCCGGCCTCCGCCAGCCAGCCGAGCATCAGGGCGGCGCTCGCCGGGGTGTCGAGGCCGACGCCGTTGGCCAGGCGGCTGTTGCGGTTGGGGTAGTTGGCCAGCACCAGGGCCACCCGGCGCCCGGCGGCCGGCGAGCGCCGCAGGTCGATCCAGGCCCCGGTGAGGCGGGCGATCCAGTCGAGACGCTCCCGGTCGGGCACATAGCGGTGCAGGGCCGTGGCCAGGCTGTCGCTGGTGGCGCTCCATTCCTTGAAGGCCCCCACCCGGGTGGTGAGGCGCCCGTCCAGTTCCGGCAGGGCCACCTGCAGGCTGAGGTCCAGGGGCGCCAGGCCGATGCTGCTGGCGCTCCAGGCCCCGCGGCTGCGGCCACTGCAGAGCACCTGCAGCACCGGCACCCCCAACCGTTCCCAGAGGGGCGCCCCCAGCCCCGCCTCCTCGAAGGACACCGACGCGAAGCCCGTGCCGCAGAGCACCGCCTCCGCCCCTTCCCTGGCCAGCAGATCGGCCATCCCCCGCTGCACGGCCCCATCCCGCAGGCTGCTCACCCAGAGGGCCCGCGGCGCCAGTCCCCGGCTGCGCAGGGCCTCCAGCAGTGCCTCCATCAGGGCCAGATCCCCCGCCTGCCAGAGGGCCCGGTAGAGGATCACCCCCACCCGCGACCCGGGCTCGTCCCGCCAGTCATGGGGGAGGGGATCGGCGGCCGGGGCGGGCCAAGGCGGCTCGGGACGCTCCCCGACCAGCAGGCCGGCCAGGGTCCGCAGCAGCAGGCGCAGGTTGGCTGGCCCACCCTCCCGCAGGCAGGCCGCGCAGGCCGACGCCAGGGGCCCGTCGAGGCTGCCGAGGCAGGCCAGGGCCTGCTCCTCCTCGGCGGTGCCGGCCAGCACCAGCAGCTGGCGGCCCTCCACCGCGCCAGCCCACTGCCGCAGACACTCCAGCCCATAGCTCCAGTGGCCGCGTCCCCCCAGCAGCCGCACCACCACCAGCCGGGTGCTGGCGAGGCTGGTGGCCACGTAGTGGTCGATCACCGCCGGGTGCTGCAGGGCCGAAAGGTTGAGGGCCCGCAGCGCGGCCGGCACCAGCTCCGGCTCGGCCTCCAGCAACTGGGCCACCGCCAGCAGATCCGTGTCGGCGCTGCTGAGCAGCACCACCGGCGCCGGTGGCTGCTCCACGAAGAGGCCGGCGTCGTCGTCCGTCCTGTCCCCGGCGATGGACGCGAGTCGATGCATCACCCCATCCTGCCGAACGCGATGAGAAGATCGCATCGTCGCCACCGCCTTCCATGCACCAGTTCCTGCCCTATGCCTGGTTCGGCGGACAATGCGTCCCCTTTGCCGAGGCCACCCTCTCGGTGGCCACCCATGCGCTGCATTACGGCACGGGCGCCTTCGGCGGCATGCGGGCCCTCCCCAACCCCGCCGACAACAACGAGATCCTGCTGTTCCGCGCCGATCGCCATGCCCGCCGCCTCAGCCAGAGCGCCCGGCTGCTGCTGACGGAACTGGCGGAGGAGACGATCCATAACGCCATCCATGCCTTTCTGCAGGCCAACCGGCCCACCTGCCCGATCTACCTGCGGCCCTTCGTTTACACCAGCGATCTCGGCATCGCCCCGCGGCTGCACAACATCCAGACCGACTTCCTCATCTACGGCATCGAGATGGGTGACTATCTCTCCCCCGAGGGGGTCAGCTGCCGGATCAGCAGCTGGTGCCGCCAGGAGGACCGCTCCCTGCCCCTGCGGGGCAAGATCAGCGGCGCCTACATCACCAGTTCGCTGGCCAAGACGGAAGCCGTCAAGAGCGGCTTCGACGAAGCCCTGCTGCTCAACAGCCGCGGCAAGGTGAGCGAGGCCAGCGGCATGAACCTGTTCATCGTCCGGGACGGCGTGCTGATCACCCCCGGCGTCGATCAGGACATCCTCGAGGGCATCACCCGGGCCAGCATCATGGAGCTGGCCCGGGCGATGGACATCCCCGTGCTCGAGCGGGCCGTCGACAAGACCGAGCTGATGATCGCTGACGAAGTGTTCCTCAGCGGCACGGCCGCCCGGGTCACCCCGGTGCGCCGGATCGAGTCCACCGACCTCTCCAGCCACCGCCCCGTCATGGAGCGTCTGCGCGACCGCCTCACGGCGATCACGGAGGGCCGCGATCCCTCCTATGACCACTGGGTCACCCGCATCCGCATCGACGCCTGATGGTCGTCACCGCCGCCATCCACCACCCCACCGACCGCATCGGCTTCCTCGACTGGCTGCACGGTCCGACCCGACCGGTGCTCGTCTTCGACGGCGCCACGGGCACCTCCCTGCAGGAGATGAACCTGACGGCGGAGGATTTCGGTGGCGCGGCCCTCGAGGGCTGCAACGAGAACCTCGTCTTCACCCGGCCCGACGCGGTCCAGGCGGTGCATCGCCAGTTCCTGGAGGTGGGTTGCGACGTGATCGAGACCGACACCTTCGGGGCCGCCTCGATCGTGCTGGCCGAGTACGGACTGGAGGACCAGGCCTTCGCCATCAACCGCCGGGCCGCCGAACTGGCCCGGGAGATGGCCGCCGCCTACAGCACCCCCGACAAGCCCCGGTTTGTGGCCGGCTCGATGGGTCCCACCACCAAGCTGCCCACCCTCGGCCACATCGACTTCGACACGATGAAGGCCTCGTTCCGCGAACAGGCCGCGGGCCTGATCGCCGGGGACGTCGATCTGTTCATCGTCGAGACCTGCCAGGACGTGCTGCAGATCAAGGCGGCCCTGCAGGGGATCGAGGAGGCCTTCGGGGCCGCCGGTGAACGCCGGCCCCTGATGGTCTCGGTGACGATGGAAACCACCGGCACCATGCTGGTCGGCTCCGACATCGCCGCCGTTGTGGCGATCCTGGAGCCCTTCCCGATCGATGTGCTGGGCCTCAACTGCGCCACGGGCCCGGAGCAGATGAAGGAGCACATCCGCTATCTGAGCCAGCACAGTCCCTTCGTGGTGAGCTGCATTCCCAACGCCGGACTGCCGGAGAACATCGGCGGGGTGGCCCACTACCGGCTCACCCCCACCGAGATGCGGATGCAGCTGATGCATTTCGTCGAGGATCTGGGGGTCCAGGTGATCGGCGGCTGCTGTGGCACCACCCCCGCCCACATCGGCGCGCTGGCGGATCTCGCCGCCGACCTGAAGCCCGCCCAGCGGGAGGTGCGCCTGCCCCGCCAGCGCCTGGAAAGGCCGCCACTCCACTACGAGCCCGCAGTGGCGTCGATCTATGGCGTCACCCCCTACTTCCAGGACAACTCCTTCCTGATCATCGGCGAGCGGCTCAACGCCAGCGGCTCGAAAAAGGTGCGCGAGCTGCTCAATGCCGAGGACTGGGACGGCCTGGTGGCGGTGGCCCGGAGCCAGGTGAAGGAGAACGCCCACGTGCTCGACGTGAACGTCGACTACGTGGGGCGCGATGGGGTGAAGGACATGCACGATCTGGTGAGCCGGTTGGTCACCAACGTGAACCTGCCGCTGATGCTCGATTCCACCGAGTGGCAGAAGATGGAGGCGGGCCTCAAGGTGGCCGGCGGCAAGTGCATCCTCAACTCCACCAACTACGAGGACGGCGACGAGCGCTTCTTCAAGGTGCTTGAACTGGCGCGAGACTACGGCGCCGGCGTAGTGGTGGGCACGATCGACGAGGAGGGCATGGCCCGCACCGCCGATCGCAAGTTCGCCATCGCCCAGCGGGCCTACCGGGATGCGCTCGAGTTCGGCCTGCCGGCCCACGAGATCTTCTACGACCCCCTCGCCCTGCCCATCTCCACCGGCATCGAGGAGGACCGCGCCAACGCAGCGGCCACGATCGAGGCCATCCGCCGGATCCGCCAGGATCTTCCGGGCGTCCATGTCGTGCTGGGGGTCAGCAACGTCAGCTTCGGGCTGTCCCCGGCCGCCCGCATCGTGCTGAATTCGGTCTTCCTGCACGACTGCTGCGCCGCCGGCATGGATGCGGCGATCGTCAGCCCGGCGAAGATCCTTCCCCTGGCGAAGATCAGCGAGGAGCACCAGCTCATCTGCCGCGATCTGATCCACGACCGGCGCCGCTTCGAGGACGGCATCTGCGTCCATGACCCCCTCACCCTGCTGACCAGCGAGTTCGAGGGGGTCAGTGCCAAGGAGGCCCGGGCCTCAGGGCCGTCACTGGCCGATCTGCCCCTGGAGGAGCGGCTCAAGCAGCACATCATCGACGGCGAACGCATCGGTCTGGAGGCCGCCCTGCAGGAGGCCCTGGCCGAGCATCCACCGCTGAAGATCATCAACACCTTCCTGCTGGATGGCATGAAGGTGGTGGGTGAACTGTTCGGCTCCGGGCAGATGCAGTTGCCCTTCGTGCTGCAGAGCGCCGAAACCATGAAGGCGGCTGTCGCCTTCCTCGAACCTCACATGGAGCGTAAGGAAGGGGAATCCAGCAGTAAGGGCAAGTTTCTGATCGCCACCGTCAAGGGTGACGTTCACGATATCGGCAAGAATCTGGTGGACATCATCCTCACCAACAATGGCTATGAGGTGGTGAATCTGGGCATCAAGCAGAGCGTCGATGCCATCGTGGAGGCCCAGCGGCAACACGGCGCCGACTGCATCGCCATGAGCGGCCTGCTGGTGAAATCCACCGCCTTCATGAAGGACAACCTCGAAACGTTCAATGAGGTCGGCATCTCCGTCCCGGTCATCCTCGGCGGAGCGGCACTGACGCCACGTTTCGTCAACGGTGACTGCCGCCAGGCTTACCGGGGCCAGGTGATTTATGGCCGCGACGCTTTCGCCGACCTGCGCTTCATGGATGCCCTGATGGAGGCCAAGGGGGCCGACCGCTGGGACGACCACGAGGGTTTCCTCGACGGCGCTCCCGAGGGCTTGGGGCTGGGCGAGTCCGCGGCTTCTGCGGCACCCGCCGATTCGGGTGGGACATCCACGGAGCCTGGTGAGGCTCCGCTGCCCGCCGAGCCCGTGCCGGCCGGCAGCGACGACCGCTCCGCGGCGGTGCCGGCCGAACCGGCCATCGCGCCCCCCTTCTGGGGTACCCGGGTGCTCACCGAGACGGAGATCGACCTCGACGAGGTGTTCGCCTATCTGGATCGCAACGCCCTTTTCGCCGGCCAGTGGCAACTGCGCAAGACCCAGCAGCAGAGCCGGGAGGCCTACGAGGCCATGCTCGCCGAGAAGGCGGAGCCGGTGCTGCAGGAGTGGCTGGGCCGCTGCCGCCAGGAGGGTCTGCTCACCCCCCGAGTGGCCTACGGCTACTTCCCCTGCGGCCGCGCCGGCAATGCCCTGGTGGTGTTCGATCCCGGGGCGCTGGCCGACGGTGCCCCGGCCGCCAGCGGCGGCGGAGAGCTGGGGCGCTTCGCCCTGCCGCGCCAGAGGAGCGGCAACCGCTACTGCATCGCCGACTTCTACCGCGACCTGGAAGCGGGCCCGGACGGCGCCCTGCGGCCGACGGATGTGCTGCCGATGCAGGCGGTCACCATGGGCGAACGGGCCACCAGCTTCGCCCAGGAGCTCTTCCGGGCCGATCGCTACAGCGACTACCTGTATTTCCATGGCCTGGCGGTCCAGATGGCCGAAGCCCTGGCCGAATGGACCCATGCCCGCGTCCGCCGGGAGATGGGTTTCGCTGCGGCGGAGCCGGACGCCCTGCGGGACGTGCTGGCCCAGCGCTACCGGGGCAGCCGCTACTCCTTCGGCTACCCCGCCTGTCCGAACGTGGCCGACTCCCGCCAGCAGCTCGCCTGGCTGGGCACTGACCGCATCGGCCTGACGATGGACGAGAGCGACCAGCTGGAGCCGGAGCAGAGCACCACCGCCCTGGTGGCCCTGCACAGCCAGGCCCGGTACTTCAGCGCCTGAGGCCGGCCCCCCGGCCATGGCAGGCTTTGCTCACCCTTCGCATCCCTGGCCATGGCCATCGCAGGACCCGGCGGCGTCGATGACGCCATCGCGGCGGGCGTGGATCTGGACGGCTCCCCGATCCCGGCCGCCATGCTCGCCCTCTACGGCGAGGTGATGGAACTGGAGAGCCGCCGGGCCCGCAGCGGAGTCAAGAAGTCGATGCGCAACCGCATCGTGCGCACCGGAGCCAAGCATCTCGATCGGCTGACCCTCGACCAACGCCTGCGGGAAGCGGGCTGGGAGGGCCTCAAGGACAAGGAGATCGCCTTCTTCTACGGCTGAGCCCGGCCGACGGGCACAGCGGCGAAGGGGCTCAGCTGCAGAGCTCCTCCAGGCTGTCGATCACGTCCTGCTGGAAGGCATCGAGGGCGTCGGAGTCGCTCAGGTCAATCCCCTCACCGGCGGCGTTCTGGGTGAGCTCCTGAAAGTGGAAGGCACCCTCGCCATGGGCCAGAAACTCCATGGCGGAGGGCTCACCGCTTTCCTTGTAGGCGTCGCAGAGGGCCAGGAAGGCCGCATCCTCGGTGAAATCCCAGCTCATGAAGGGGGTCGTGCTGAAAGACCTTTAACCCCTCTCCCCCGGAATTCGTCAACCTCCTGGGGGCAATTTGTGCCAGTCCTCCGTCAGACTCTCCCCGTTCCTGCACCGCCCCGGCCTTGGTCGCCTCCCCCCTGCAGCCCCCTGCCGAAAGCCACAACGTGCTGGGAGAACCGTTGCAGGAGTGTGGATGTGCACCACTCACCGGATGGTTCAGGGACGGCTACTGCCATGCCGATCCAGGTGATTTCGGCCGCCACACGGTCTGCTGCGTGGTGAACGAGTCGTTTCTGACCTACAGCCGCGCCCAGGGCAACGACCTGTCGACCCCGATGCCGGCCTACAACTTCCCCGGCCTCCGTGCCGGGGACCACTGGTGCGTCTGCGCCGCCCGCTGGCTGGAGGCCTACGAGGACGGCATGGCCCCACCGGTGCGTCTGGAGAGCTCCGCCTTCTCCACCCTCGAGGTGATCCCCCTGGAGGTCCTGCGCAGCCACGCGGCCTGAGCGGCGCCCTGCATCCCGGGACTCACCAGGGCACCGGCGAGCCGTCCCAGGCGAGGAAGGCGCCGCTGCCGGCGGCCGTCTGGCCCTCCAGCACATCGAGCAGGTGGCCGGCCGCCCGCTCCGGGCTGAACAGGGCCGTGGGCGGCACGGAGCGGCCGAAAGGAGCCGAGAGCGGGGTGGCGGTGGTGCCGGGATGGAGCAGGGTGACGCAGGCGTGGGGGAGCCTGCGCTGCCACTCGATCGCCAGGGTGCGCAGCAGCTGGTTCTGGGCCGCCTTGGCGGCCCGGTAGGCGTACCAGCCGCCGAGGCGGTTGTCGCCGATGCTGCCCACCCGGGCCGAGAGGCTGGCGAAATGCACCGGGCGGTCCCTGGGCAGGGCGGCCTCGATCGCCTGGGCCAGGAGCAGGGGCCCGAAGGCGTTGACGGTGAAGCTGCGCTCGAGGGCCTGGCGGGTCACCTGGGAGAGGCGTTTCTCCGGCTGGAGGGGGCCGTCGTGCAGCAGCCCGGCGGTGTTGATCACCACCCGGAGCGGGGTGAGCTCACCGGCGGCACGGTCGGCCAGCGCGGCCAGGGTGGCGTCATCGGCCAGATCGAGCGGGATCTCCGCCCCCCGGCGGCCGGCGGTGCGGATCCGCAGGCGCGGTGCCCGCCGTGCCAGCTCGGCGGCCAGCGCCCGGCCGATCCCCCCGGGGCCCACGATCAGGGCCTGACCCTCCCAGTCCTGCCAGTAGGGGTTGGTGGCGGTCGGCATGGCGGACACGGGGATGGCGCATGATGGCGGTTCCTTCCGGGGAACTGCCCCGCGCGTCGGTCCATGAGTCTGCGCATCACCGTGCTGGGTCGGGGTGCCTGGGGCGGCACGTTGCTGCGGCTCTGGGAGCGCCAAGGGCACCATCTGCGCAGCTGGTCGCGCCGCGATGGGGGCGACCCGGCGGCCGTGCTGCAGGACAGCGACCTGGTGGTGGTGGCCGTGTCGATGGTGGGGGTCGGCCCCCTGGGCCTGAGCCTGCAGGGGAGCTGGCCGGAGGGCCTGCCGCTTCTGAGCTGCAGCAAGGGGATCGATCTGGACAGCCTGTGCACCGCCAGCCAGCTCTGGCGGCACCACCTGCCGGCGGTGCCGCTGGCCGTGCTGAGTGGCCCGAATCTGGCCGAGGAGCTCGATCGGGGGCTGCCGGCGGCCAGTGTGCTCAGCAGCGACGACCCAGGGCTGGCCCGCCGGCTGCAAGAGCAGTTGCGGACCCCGCACCTGCGGCTTTACACCAATGCCGATCCCATCGGCACCGAGGCGGCCGGGGCCCTCAAGAACGTGATCGCCCTGGCCGCCGGCATCAGCGACGGCCTGGGCCTGGGGGCGAACGCCAAGGCCTCGCTGCTGTGTCGGGGCCTGGCGGAGATCGCCGTCGTGCTCCAGGCCCTCGGCGGCCAGCCCACCACGCTCTACGGCCTGGCCGGCCTGGGGGACCTGCTCGCCACGGCCAACAGCAGCCTCAGCCGCAACTACCGCTTCGGCAGCCTGCTGGCCGAGGGGTGTGACGAGGCCACCGCCCTCGGCCGGATCGGCGCCACCGTGGAGGGGCCCCGCACCGCCCGCGCCACCCTGGCCCTGGCCGAGAGGGAGGGCTGGCAACTGCCCATCTGTGGGCAGGTGGTGCGTCTGCTGGCGGGCGAGCTGGAGGCCCGGCAGGCGGTGCAGGAGCTGATGCAGCGCGACCTGCGGGCGGAAGCGGCCACCTGAGCCGGCACGGCGCCGCCGCGGGGCAATGGGGCGACCGTCCTGCGCCAGGCGGCGACGGGGACGGATTCTCCGGCATGATCCACTCAACCTCTTGTGAATCCCTGCCGTGAGCCGGCACGTCACGGCCGCCATCGCCGCTCTCCGGACCACGGGCCGGCGACTGCTCCAGGGTTGTCGCCGCCACCCGATCCTGCTCACCGCCCCCTTGGCCGTTGTGGCGGTAGGGGCCGGATTCGCCGCCCAGGAGCTGATCCCGGCGGGGGCCTCCCGCTCGGATCCCGATCTCCTCGAGGCCCTGATCGCCCAGCCCCGGGAGGTCTCCCAGCAGGCCGCCGAAGCCAGCGAAGCCCCGGACAAGGATCTGCTGGCGGCGGCCTCCCTGCAGGCCCAGCGCACCAGCCTCAGCCATCCCGACCCGGCCCTGGTGGAACCGGAGGCCGGAGCGGAGGTGCCGCTCGAGATCCGGGTGGCCCTCCTGGGCGCTTCGCCCTCCCCCCGGCTGGGCGCCAGCGGCTACTGGCGTCTGGTCGACCGGGACGGGCGGCCGGTTCAGGATGGCGGCCCCGGTGAGTCCCCCGACCTGGCGGCGGCCATGGCCGGACGGGCCGAAGTCTGGATGGAAACGGGGGCCGAGAACGTCCTGCAGGTGGATGGACGCCCCTACGAAGGCCGGCTGAGGGTGCTGCGTGGCTCCCAGGGTCTCCAGCTGGTGAACCACCTCTCCCTGGAGCGCTACATCAGTTCGGTGGTGGGGGCCGAAATGCCCAGCAGCTGGCACATGGAGGCCCTCAAGGCCCAGGCCGTGGCGGCCCGGTCCTATGCCATGGCCCACATGGCCCGCCCGGCCAGCGCCCACTGGCACCTGGGCGACACAACCCGCTGGCAGGCCTACCGGGGCCTGGGCAGCGTCAACCCCCGCACTCGCCAGGCCACCGCGACGACCTCCGGGGTGATCCTCAGCTACCAGGGAGGCATCGTCGAAAGCCTCTACGCGGCCACCAACCGCATCACCCAGGAGGCCCATGGCCACCTGGGGGCCAGCATGAGCCAGCACGGTGCCCAGGATCTGGCCGAGCAGGGACTGCGGTACAACGAGATCCTCGGGCGCTACTACCGGGGCGCCTCCCTGGCCCGACTGCAGGCCGGTGCGAGCTGAGCGTCATTGGCAACGGGCCCGGGAGGTGGCGGAGCTGGCCCTCCGCCAGGGAGCGCTGGTCCCTCTCGATACCCGCGTCCTGCCGGTTCCCGGCATGGAGCCCTTCGTCCTCCGCGAGCTGCTCTCCTCCACGCCCAAGCACCTGCGCCAGGGGGGGCCCCGGCCCAATCCCTTCCTGCCCTGGGACAGGCCCCTGCAGGTGGACCTGCTCGAGCCGGCCCATGTGCTGCTGCTCAACAAGTACCCGGTGCAGGAGGCCCACCTGCTGGTGATCACCCGGGACTGGCGCCCCCAGGGCGGCTGGATCGAGCCCTGCGACTGGCAGGCGGTGGCGCAGGTGGGCCGGGACACCGGTGGCCTGTGGTTCTTCAACAGCGGCACCCGCTCCGGCGCCAGTCAGCCCCATCGCCATCTGCAGCTGCTGCCACGGCACCACGGCGAGCCCAGCTGCCCCCTGGCCCCGCTGTTCCTGGAGCAGCTGGAGACGGGGCAACACGCCTGGAGCTGGGCCTACCGCCTCAGCCGCCGCTCCGATCCTGTGGGTGGCGCCGATCTGGCGGATCTGTACCACGCCCACGCCCGGGACCTGGAGCTGGGGGATCCCCGCCGTGATGGCGAGCCCCTGCACCCCTACAACCTGCTGTTCGACGACGACTGGTTCCTGACCGTGCGCCGGGTGCGGGAGCACGGGGCCGGGTTCAGCGTCAACGCCCTGGGCTTCGCGGGCTTCCTGCTGATCACTGAGGGCTCCGACTGGAACTGGCTGGAACGGCACGGTCCCTGGTCCCTGCTGAAGGACGTGGCGGCTCCCCGCTCCTGACCCATCGCTTCCCGGTGCCCGGGTCCTGGATCGGAAAACTTCCGTGTTTCCACGGTTGTGTGATTCGGGCCTCCTGGCCCTCTCTGGAAAAGGAACGCACCGCCAGCCGTCACCGGCGCCGCGGCACGCCCCCCACCCCCGACCCCGCCGACGCCCCAGGCCCCACGACCATGGCCACCTCCCCCGCCGCCAGCCGCCAGACCCTTTCCTCCCACGCCAGCCGCCGCAACCGGCGGGTGGAGCAGTACCGGGCCGTGGTGCGCCCCCTGGCGCTGCACTACTCCCGCTGCAGCCGCGAATCCTTTGAGGATCTGCTCCAGGTGGGCCTGATGGGGTTGATCCGGGCCGCCGAGCTCTACAGCGAAGATCGCCTGACCCCGTTTGAAGCCTTCGCCAGGCCCCACATCCGCGGAGCGATCCTCCATTACCTGCGGGATGCCGCCCCGCTGGTGCGACTGCCGCGGCGCCAGGCGGAACTCCAGGAGCGCTTCAATCGGCTGAGCCGCCACCCGGCGCTTCTGGCGGACCCCGGCCGGGCGATCCCGATGCTCAGCGAAACGATGGGGATCAGCCCGGCGGAATGGCGACGGCTGGAACTGCAGCGGCTGCTGGCCAGGCCCGCCAACCTCGACGATCCCATGCTGGTCCAGGCCGTGGCCGCCAGCACCGTCTGCGAGCCGTGCCGTCAGGAGGAGGCGGGTCCTTCGGTGGCGATGCTGCTGGCCCTGCTGGAGCCGCGCCAGCAGCTGGTGGTGCGCCAGGTGGTGCTGGCGGGCTGGAGCTACCGGCGCCTCGGGCGCCAGATGGAGGTCAGCCCGATGACGGTGAAACGCCTGCTGCACAAAGGCCTGGAGCAGCTGCGACTGGAGCTGGAAGCCCGCGGACTCACCCCTGGTGATCAGCCTGGTCGCGGTGCATCTGCTGTTCCAGGGTGCTGATGGCGGCGTTCATCGCGGCCAGCTGGCGTTCGATGCCATCGCGCCAGAAGCTCAGCAGGCGTAGCTTGCGTTCCTGATACCGCCGCAGGGCGCTGGCTCCGGACTCCGACCCGGAGCAGTACCCGAAGGGAGGAATCATGACAAAATCTGCAGAGTGGGTCCGTTCTAGCGAGCCCGTCGTTCCATCCGGGGCTGCCCAGGTCCACGCACCCCCCAACGGTTGGGACGGTCGCATCCCGCCTTAACGTCCTCTGGCCACCCACACCACCAGCCTGTCGCAATTTGAGATCAGTCCCCCCCATTGGTCCCATCGGTGTCTGGCTGACGCTGGGTCTGGGCCTGGTGCTTGCGCAACCCGCCCATGCCTATGTGGCCCTGATGGCGGGTCAGAAGGCCAGGCCGCTGAACGGCACCTTCAACAACGTGCCCGTGCTCCACTCCAACCAGCCGGAGGAGGTGGAAGGGCCGGGGATCCTGATCAACACCGCGCCCGGCTACGCCTACGCCACCGAGACGGGGCAACCCCTACGCAATGCCGAGTACACCTTCAATGGTGAGTTCGGCATGCATCTGCACCACAAGTACTTTCCCCCCAACCGCCGTTCCATCGCCCCTGGCACCCGACGGGCCGAACTGACCCTGGCGGCGATCCTGATCAATCCGGGCGTGCGTCCGGTGCACATCCGCTTCGAGAAGGGGGCGGTGCGCAACAGCTTCGAGGCCCCCTACCTCGCCAACAACCTGATGGGGGTCAAGCCCCTGGGGCCCCGTCCCTGGAACACCGGCCCTGGTGACGCCACGGCCGTTCAGATGCTCCGCGGCCGCCTGGACAGCCGCCTCACCGACGAGATCACGATTCCGGCCCGCAGCCGCCTCGTTCTCTTCCAGACCCAGCTGCCGGCCCTGGGCATCGCCAATGCCCTGCTGCGCGGCCGCAGTGACGGCCCCTTCCAGATCGCCGTGGTGGCCGCGAAGGACCGGGACTCCGACAGCGAAGTGCTGGCGGTGCTGGATGAGGGCCGCCTGGCCCCCGGCCGGGTCTACCTGAGCCGGATCAACGACATCCACAACCGGCGCATCTTCTCCCGGGTGGGCGGCGTCGCCCTTGGTGATGCCTACCAGGCCTCGATCAGCCACGACCTCGACATCAAGGGTCCGCTGCACGTGCCCTTCACCAGCACCGACCGGCACAACTTCGGTACCCGGGACGTGCAGGTCAACGCCCTGGCCAGCCGCATGGTCGATTCCTCCCTCGACAACGTCGGCACCTACGGGGTTCGCTTCGACATCGACCTGAATCTCAAGGGCAACGGCCCCTACGAACTGGTGATGAGCCACCCCACCCTGATCGGCGGCCAGCCGTTCACGGCCTTCCGGGGGTCGATTCAGATCCAGACCCCCTCCGGCCTGCGGGAGGTGCATGTGGGGCTGCGCTCGGGGCAGAGCCTGTCCCTGGGCCAGATCGACCTCACGCCAGGGGTGGTGAATCCCGTCCGGGTCAGCCTTGTCTACCCGGCCGATGCCACCCCTGGCCATCTGCTGAGCGTGGTGAGCGCCAGCCAGCTGGCCATGGTCCAGGAGCGGGAGCGACAGCTGGAACTGGCCCGGGCCGGCACGGTCCGTCCGTCCCAGCCGCCCGTCGCCCCACCGGCACTGACCATCCTGCCGCCGGCTGCCACGATCACCCCGACGCCGATCGGGGGGACCGGCCCCCTGCTGCCGCCGCCCCAGATCCTCCGGCCGGCACCGACCCCCGCCTGGCTGAATCCGCCGCCGCCGCCGCCGGCCTCATCGAACCGCGGCGTCCTGGCCCCGTCCCCGATGATCACGCCCATGCGCAGCCGCTCGGGCACCGCCTCCGGCGGCGGTTCGCTGGTGGATCGTTACCGCGAGGCCGTGGAGGCCCAGCAACAGTTCCTGCGCGACCAGCGGGGACCCTGACCATCCGTCCGATGCCAGCGAACCCAGCACTGACGGAGGGCTGCCGTGGCTGAGAAGTCGAACGACTCCAGACAACGCATCAGCCTCGACCTCACCCGGGAGCTGGTGGCCCACCTGGATCACCTGCGCCGGGAGTGGGGCATCCGCAGCCGGGGCGATGTGCTCGAGCGGCTGCTCGACGACCTGTTCGGCTCCGGCGAGGACGGTGACCGCGAGGGTGACGACGGGGCGGATGGCGACGTCGCCGGGGGCCATGGCCTGGTGCCTGAGCCCGGGGCGAGCCAGAGGCACCGGGACGAGGAGCGTGAACTGGAGGAACAGGGGGCCCTGGTGCTGGTGGGACGGGGGGCGATGGACACCCTGCAGGCGGAATTCGAGTGGGAGGCGCCGACGGAGCATCCCCCCCGCCCCCAGGTGGCTGGCGGGGGCATCGATCTGCCCGGATTCGTGCGGCGACGCTCCGACGTCCTCAAGCGCAGCCTGCGGCCACCGGCGCGGCACAGCGCCGCCCCCCTTCCCCTGACCCCCCTGCCGCCCCTGGGCTGGGAGGTGGTGCAGCAGGCGATGGAGGAAGCCGCCAACCACTGGCGCGACCTCTACGGGTCCCCGGCCAACGAGGCGGTGCTGGAGGCGGCCATGCTCTGGCTGGCCCAGGACATCTGGCCCCAGTCGGACCAGAGCGATGGCCGCACGTTCACCTGGTCGGGTGCCTGCCAGGTGATGCAGCAGTTCGTTCCCGGATGGAGCGATGGCCCGCCGACCTTCGAGCGGGTCATGGCCACCGCCGGTGTGCTGGAAGACCCCTTCAGCGGCTCAACCCTCAGCCTGCGGATCCCGACCCTGATCCGGCGCTTCGTGCACCGCTTCCGCCGCCGCCGCCGGGGCACGTCCTTCCAGACGCTGGAGCACACCATGACCCTGCATGGTGCCCTGCGGCTGCTGCAGTTGCCCACCGATCCCGGCCAGCGCCTGACCCTCGCCCAGATCCGGGAGGCCTACCGGGACATGGCCCAGAGCCACCATCCCGACGCCGGCGGATCCGTGGAGGCCATGCGACGTCTTAACGAGGCCTATCAGCTGCTCAAGGAGCTCTACCGGCAGGGCGCCTCCAGCGACCGCTGACCTCCCACCCGAACGCAACGGCTATGACCACGCAGGGTGGGTCGCGAGTCTCATGTGGGTCTAGCCGTATGTCTGAGCGCAAGACCCATGTAAGCACTTCGCGACGCGGGGCCGGATGTCCTGCGCGGCACGATTCGCAGCCATCCCCGTTGAGACTATGCATGTGTCCTATCTATAGACCCGTCTGCGGCGATCAATACCGTGATTTTTCGTCGATTTCAGTTGTCCGCACCGTCCAGCCTCTGGCGCTTGTCGCTTTCGGCGGTCGGCGAGCGAATCACTTCGAGACCGGTGCGTGTCCAGCGGCTGGGCCCAGGCCAGGAGGACTGTCCAGAGTCTGGACAGCACCTGAGAAGCACCGTCATGACTGGGGCCAGGAATCCTGCGTATCTGTCTTTAACACAGATACGCAGACTCAAAGCGAGGCCCGACGCTTTCGATCACGGCATAAACCGCTCCGTGGGCCCCAGGAGGGGAAACATCACCGGCATCGGTCGTCCATCGCGCCGGCCATCCCGCGCCAAAGGTTGGCATTCATCTCATATGGGAGCTAGGACAAGACCTGACTCGTGTCTCATCTGGGATCTCTGCATAGCCGCTGCTGGTCCTGCGTCCCCCGGGATGCGGCCGTGGCCTCTTCGGCCAGACCATCACCCTCCCGACCAGGGGGAGCCGCCCGTCACCTGCACCACGGCCAGCCACCCCATGAAGAAGCCGGCCCAACAACGGCGCAAGCAGTCCCATCCTGCCGAGTCGGGTCTAGCTATAGGACTGGAACTGGGTCTCATAGGAGATACCCGATGTAGCGTGGTCGCTTCTCAGGCGATGGTCCGCGCACGCCCATCTGGGCACCGGCGCCAACGCGGGAGGCGCCCATAAAAATGCCCCGTCACGATCGTGACGGGGCGGAAACCTCGGAGCTATCGGGATGCTTGCTCGACTGTCTCATGGTTGACCCACTATCGGGCTAGCCAGGAGACCAATGCGAGACGACCGAACAGATCAGGTGGAGGTCTGGAGACCCTGGATCAGGTAGTCGAAGTAGGGACCGGCCAGGGCCGCTTCCTCGCCACCCAGCAACACCAGGGCCGCCTCCTTGAGGGTGCGCATCGCTTCCACCATGCCGGGGAGAGGGACGCCGAGGCTGTTGTACATCTCGCGCGCACCCACCACGCCGATCTGCTGGATCAGCTCGGTGCTGCCGGCCAGGATTCCGTAGGTGACCAGCCGCAGGTACCAGCTGTAATCCCGCAGGCACTGGGCCCTTTGCTTCTGGCCGAAGGCGTTGCCGCCGGGTGCCACGTAGTCCGGCTTGCGCAGGAACAGTTGCTTGGAGGCCTCGGCGACGATCTTCTTCTCGTTGTCGGTCAGAACCCTGACGACACTCAGCCGGCGGGCCCCGCCGCTGAGGAACTCCACCATCGTGCGCAACTCGCCGCCGGTGGGATAGCGGAGCTGATCATCGGCCTGGAGGATCAGATCGCGAACGACGCTCATAGCAGCGACCACAGTCCGGCAGATCCTATCGAGCCCGAAGCCTCCGCCAGGGCTCCGGGTGCAAGGTGTAACGCCCCTTTGCACGACCCCCGATAGGGTCGCTGCAGTGCTGCGGACGACAGATGGCCTCGGTGGGCGACAGGCTTGAGCTGGAGATCACCGACCTGGGCCATGACGGGCAGGGGGTGGGGCGCCACGACGGGCAGGTGGTGTTCGTCAGCGGCGCCCTGCCCGGGGACACCGTGGAGGTGCGCCTGCAGGCGCTGGCCCGGCGCCATCTGGTGGGTCAGTTGCTGCGGGTGCTGACGCCCTCCGGCGACCGCCGCCGGCCCCCCTGCATCCTCGCCGACAACTGCGGCGGCTGCAGCCTCCAGCCCCTGGCGGACGGGGCCCAGGCCGCCTGGAAGCAACGCAGCCTGGAGCAGACCCTGCAGCGCATCGGTGGCCAGAGCGCCCCGGTGCGGCCGCTGCTGGCGGCCGATCCGACCCTCGGCTACCGCAACCGCGCCCTGATTCCGCTGGAGCGCCGGGCCGATGGCCGCCTGCGCGCCGGCTACTACCGCCGGGGCTCCCACCAGATCGTCAACATGGCCCGCTGCCCGGTGCTCGACCCGCGCATCGACGCCCTGATCGCCCCCCTCAAGGCCGACATCGAAGCCAGCGACTGGCCGATCGATCGCCACGGCAACGACCCCGAGGCCGTGGAGGGTCCCGGTCTGCGCCACCTGGGGCTGCGGGTGGGGGCGGCCACCGGGGAGCTGCTCATCACCCTGATCAGCAGCCATGACGACCTGCCCGGCCTCGAGGCCCTGGCCGACGCCTGGTGCGAACGCTGGCCCGAACTGGTGGGTGTCTGTCTCAACCTCCAGCCCCTGCCCACCAATCGCCTGATGGGCGACGAGACCCGGGTGATCCGCGGTCGGGAATGGCTCCACGAAACCTTCGCCGGCCTGCGCTTCCGCATCGCCGCCGACACGTTCTTCCAGGTCAACACCCGCCAGGCCGAACGGCTGGTTCCCCATCTGAGCGAGGCCCTCGGTCCCGCTCCCGAGGGCGGCTCCCTGCTCGATGCCTACTGCGGCATCGGCACCTACAGCCTGCCCCTGGCCGCCGCCGGCTGGCAGGTGTCCGGCCTGGAGCTGCACCCGGGTGCCGTGGCCATGGCCCGGCTGAATGCCTCCGCCAACGGCCTGGAGGGACGGGCGAGCTTCGAGCAGGCCGACGTGCCCCAGGTGCTGGAGGAGCGCCTCCAGGGCCTGCAGGCCCTGGTGCTGGATCCCCCCCGCAAGGGGCTGAACCCGTTCACCACCGCGGCGATCCTGGCGGCGCGACCGGAGCGGATCGCCTACGTCAGCTGCGATCCGGCGGCCCTGGCCCGCGACCTGGCCCAGCTGTGCGGCTCAGGGGTCTACCGGCTGAACTGGGTGCAGCCCGTGGACTTCTTCCCCAACACCAGCCACGTGGAGGCCCTGGCGGCCCTGGAGAGGCTCTAGCGGCGCTGTTCGGCGCCGAAGCGGCGCTCGAGGGCCTCGCGCACCCGCCCATGGGCAGTCTCCACCTCCTCGTCGGTGAGGGTGCGGGCGCTGTCGCGGTAGCGCAGACGGAAGGCCTGGCTGCAGCGGCCGGCCTCCACCTGGGCGCCCTCGTAGCGGTCAATCAGCTCGGCCTGCTCCAGCAACGGTTTGCCCGCCTTGCGGATCGCCGCCAGCAGGTCGGCGGCCGTGGTGTCGGTGGGCACCACCAGGGCCAGATCGCGCTCCGAAGCGGGCACGGTGGGGAAGGAGCGGAAGCTGGGCTGCCAGCGGTTGCGGCGGGTGCCGGCGCTGAGCAGAGGCTCCAGTTCCAGTTGGAACACATAGGTGGCGGCCGGCAGGTCGAGGGCGTCGGCCTCGGCCGGGTGGAGCTGGCCGAACCAGCCGGCGGGCTTGCCTTCCACCAGCAGCTGGGCGGCGCGGCCGGGGTGCAGCAGGGGGGCGTCGACCAGCGGGCGGTCCTCCAGGGGCAGGCACAGGGGCTCCAGGCCGGCCTGCAGCACGCCGCGGGCCTGGAAATAGTCCGGGGGGGCCGGCTTGCCGGAGCTGCGCCAGCGTTCGGCGCGGCGCTCCCCGGCGATCACCCCCACCAGCAGGGTGCGTTCCCCATGGCGCTCCTCACCGCTGGCCGTACCACCCGGAAACACCCGGCCGATTTCAAAACCCCAGAAGCCGCCCAGGGAGGCCTGCAGGTTGCGGCGGGCGGCCTGGAGCAGCTCCTGGTGCAGGTTGTCGCGCAGGTGGCCGTAGTCGGCCAGGAGCGGATTGGCCAGGGGCACCCGGCCCGGAGCCGCCGCCACCAGCGACAGGGAGACGATCTCCTGCAGGCCGGCGGCGCAGAGGGACCGGCGCAGGCGGCGTTCCAGCTGCTGGGCCGGCTCGAGGCCGCCTGGGATCAGGGGATCGGGCAGGTGGGCGGCGAAGTGGTCGTAGCCCACCAGCCGGGCCACCTCCTCGATCAGGTCCACCTCACGCTTGAGGTCCATGGCGCGCTCGGGCGGCACCCGCACCTGCCAGCCCTCCTCGTCCTCCTCAAGCACGCAGCCGAGGGCCTCAAGGGTGGCGGTGATGCGTTCGTCGTCCAGGTCCTGGGCCTCGCCTTCCACCAGCACCGGACCCAGCAGGTTGTGGAGGGCGTCGCGGCGCAGGGGCAGGGGCGGCTGGGGGGACGCGGGCCGCTGGTGCAGCCAGCGCCCCTCCAGACGGGCTCCGGCCAGCTCCTGCAGCAGGGCCACGGCCCGGTCGGCGGCGGCCAGGGTGATCTCCCGCGGCACCCCCTTCTCGAACCGGCTGCAGGCCTCGGTGCGCAGGCCGACGCTGCGGGCGGAGCGCCGCACCGCCTGGGGGGCGAACACGGCCGCCTCCAGCCAGATGGCACTGGTGGCTTCGGTGACGGCCTCGGCGAGGCCCCCCATCACCCCGGCCAGGGCGATGGGGTGGTCGCCGCAGGTGACCACCAGGGCCTCGTCGCTCAAGGTGCGCTCCTGGCCGTCGAGGGCCACGAAGGCTTCCCCGGGGCGGCCCTGGCGCAGGCCGATGCTGGCCGGTTCGGGCGTGCCGCCCATCAGCGCCCCCAGGCGATCCCGGTCGAAGGCATGCAGGGGCTGGCCCGTCTCCAGCATCACCAGGTTGGTGATGTCCACCACGTTGTTGATGGGGCGCACCCCGGCCCGCTCCAGGCGCTGGCGCAGCCAGTCCGGGGAGGGACCGACTTTCAGACCGCTGAGGGCGGTGAGGCTGAACAGGCCACCCGCCTCGATGGCCTCGCGGTCGGCCGCTGCGGCAGCCAGGGGCTGGGCGGCCACCACGGGCGCCGCCGCGGGGAAGGTGGTGCTACCGCCGCTGAGGGCCGCCACCTCGCGGGCGATGCCCCGCATCGACAGGCCATCGGGCCGGTTGGCGGTGATCGCCAGCTCCAGCACCTGATCATCCAGGCCCAGCAGCGGGCCCACGGGGGTTCCCAGGGGGGGCACCGTGTCCAGCAGCTGGTCGAGTTCGGCGATGCCGTCGCTGCCGTCGTCGAGGCCCAGTTCCCGCAGGGAACAGATCATGCCGCTGCTGGCCACCCCCCGCAGTTCGGCGGGCTTGATCGTCAGCCCCACCGCCGGCAGGGTGCTGCCCACCAGGGCCACGGGCACGTGCAGGCCCTGGCGCACATTCGGCGCGCCGCAGACGATCTGAAGGGGCTCGCCGGCCCCCACATCCACCTTGCAGACGCTGAGCTTGTCGGCGTTGGGGTGGGGTTCGCGCTGCACCACATGGCCCACCACCACACCGGCCGCCCGGGCCGCCAGATCCTCGATGGCCTCCACCTCGAAGCCGGCGATCGAGAGGCGCTCAGCCAGGTGCTCAGGCTCGAGAGCGGCCGGTTCCACGCTGACCAGCTCCCGGAGCCATTGGAGCGAAACCAGCATCGGAGGGTTGCACAGCAGCCGTGCAGCTTAGGAAGCGATCAGGGCCCTACCCATCGGGAGGTAAGGTGCAGGATCGTCTCTCTGCAACGCATCCGCGGCGCAACGTCCTTCCATGGCCAAGAACAAGGGCGTCCGGCTGGTGATCACCCTCGAGTGCACCGAATGCCGGTCCAACCCCGCCAAGCGGTCCCCTGGCGTGTCCCGTTACACGACCCAGAAGAACCGCCGCAACACCACCGAACGGATCGAACTCAAGAAGTTCTGCCCCCACTGCAACGCCTCCACCGTCCATAAGGAGATCAAGTGAGGCTGGATTCCCTGCGGAATCCCATCGCCTGATCGTCCCGCGGCCCCTGCAGCGGCAGTTTTCTCCTTTCGTTCCCCCACTCCGTTCCCATGTCCAGTTCCTTCTTCAAGAAGCGCCTGTCGCCGATCAAACCCGGTGATCCGATCGACTACAAGGACGTCGATCTTCTCAAGAAGTTCATCACCGAGCGCGGCAAGATCCTGCCCCGCCGCCTCACCGGCCTGACGGCCAAGCAGCAGCGCGATCTCACCAATGCCGTCAAGCGGGCCCGGATCGTGGCCCTGCTGCCCTTCGTGAATCCCGAAGGCTGAGTTGCCCCCCGCCTCGCGTCGCTTCACGGCGGGTGACCTGGTCGGCCTCCACGACGACAGCCGCAGCCTGCTGGCGGTCGTCGTGGCCGAGAAGGGCACGCGCCTCGATCTCAAGGTGGGTTTCGAGGCCAAGGCCGTCCAGCGGGGGGTCCGGCAGCTCGATCTGCTGGCCGCTCTCCCTGGCGATCAATCGCCGCCCTCCCGCCTGTCCCAGCCCCCCTGGGGGCTGAGTCCGGAAACGTTGCAACAGGCCGCCCCCAGCCCCCGGGAACTGGGGGCGGCCTGGCTGTTGCTGTTGGACGATCCGGCGTCCCTGGAGCTGGGCGACTTCGTCGACCTGATCGGCGACGGCGGCGACCCCAGCCAGAGGGCTGCCTGCTGGCTGTGGCTGCAGGGCCCCCAGACCCTGTTCCGCTGGCGCCAGCAGCAGGTGGAGGCCCGGCCGCTGGTGGATGTGCGCCGGCTGCGGCGGGAGGCCCGCCTCCAGCAGCTGGCCGAGCAGCGCCGGCGCCAGTGGCAGGACGCCCTGCGCCAGCGCCGCCCGATCGATCCGCAGCAGCTCGATCCCGAGCAGCGCCAGCACCTGGCCCTGTTGCGGGAGTGGGCCAGCGGCGACACCAGCCGGCCCCTGCCCGACGACCTGCACCGCGCGCTGCAGGCGGCCCACTGCCCGATGGAAGCCTCGCCGATCCGGCACCTGCTGGTGGACCTGGGTCAGTGGGAGCGGCACCATCTGCCCTCGCTGGAGAACACCACCTGGCAGGCGGGCTTCAGCGAGGAGCTCGAGGCGGAGGCCCGGCGCCTGGTGGAGCTGGCCGCCACGGAGCTTCCCGGTGACGAGCGCCGCCGCGACCTCACCGGCCTGCATACCGTCACCATCGACGATGCGGACACCCGTGACATCGACGACGGCCTCTCCCTGGAGCAGGGGCCCGACGGAGCGCAGCGGCTGTGGATCCACATCGCCGACCCCGGCCGACTGGTGGCGGCGGACAGCCCCCTCGACAGAGAAGCCCGGCGCCGGGCCAGCAGCCTCTACCTGGCCCGGGGGCCGCTGCCGATGTTCCCCGAGGTGCTCAGCACCGGCCCGATGAGCCTGCGCATGGGCCAGCGCAGCGCGGCCCTGAGCCTGTGGGTGGAGCTGGACGAGGACGGCGCCGTGGCGGACCACGGGCTGGAATCCAGCTGGGTGCGGCCCGCCTATCGGCTCAGTTATGCCGATGCCGATGAACTGATCGACCTGGCCCCGCCCCAGGAGCGGTATCTCAGTGAGATCCACGCCCTGATGGAGCGGCGGCGCCGCTGGCGGCTGGCCCGGGGGGCTCTCGATCTGGACCAGCCTGAAGGCCGGATCCGCTGCGACGACCAGGGGGCCCAGCTGGAGATCACCGAGCCGTCGCCGTCGCGGACGCTGGTGGCCGAGGCCATGATCCTGGCCGGGGCCGTGCTCGCCCAACAAGGCCAGAAGCAGGGCCTCGCCCTGCCCTACCGCAGCCAGCTGACGGCGGAGCTGCCCCCTGAGGCGGAACTGGCCAGCCTGTCGGCCGGGCCGGTGCGCCACGCGGCCATCAAGCGCTGCCTCAGCCGGGGCCATCTCGGCACCACACCCGCCCCCCACTTCTCCCTGGGCCTGCCCTGCTACGTGCAGGCCACCTCACCGATCCGCCGCTACAACGACCTGCTGGTGCAACGCCAGCTGCTGGCCCACCAGCAGGGCCAGCCGGTGCTGGAGGAGGCGGAACTGGCGGTGCTGCTGGGTGAGCTGGAGGGGGCGATCCGCCAGGGCCTGCAGATCGCCCGGGAGGACCAGCGCCATTGGCAGCAGGTGTGGTTCGAGGCCCAGGAGCAGCACCAGTGGCCGGGGCTGTTCCTGCGCTGGCTGCGGCCCCAGGACCGGCTCGGCCTGGTGCATCTCCCTGATCTGGCCATGGACCTGGCCGCCGAGTGCCATGGCGACTGCGGCCCCGGCGACGCCCTGCTGGTGCGGCTGCAGCAGGTGGATTCCCTGCGGGACCTGCTGCGCTTCACCGCGACGGGCTGACCCTGGCGCCTCAGGGGCTGAGGTTGTACTTGCCCATCGCCTGCTGCTTGCAGATCGTTTCGGCCTGGGGGATCGTCGCCCGGGCGTTCACCTGCTGGGCCACGCAGGTGCAGGTGTCCTTCGCCAGGCCGGCCGGCACCGGCTTGCCCGCCTTGGCGAAATCGGCATTCACCGCCAGGGTGCAGTAGTGGATGATCAGCTGGTCGCGCATGTTGTTGAGGCCCTGGGCCCGGGCGGGAAGGGCGGCCAGCAGAAGCGCCGAACCCGCCACCGCGAGCAGCACGGGCAGGGGCCGGAGAGCGGATCCTGGGATGGCGGAAACCATGGGGCAAGGGCGCTGATCCAGCCCATCCTGGCCGACCTCAGGCCGGCTGGCCCATGCCCTGCAGGCGGCGCCGCCGCCAGAGCAGCAGCACCACCACCCCCACGCAGGCCAGGCCCACCGCCGCCGGGAACAGGGCCGTGGTGAGGGCCAGCCGCTCCAGGGAGAGGAGCACCAGCAGGTTGCGCAGCACGAACAGGCTGAAAAAGCCGATCCGTTCCTGGTCGGGGTGGCTCCAGGCCCGCCGCAGGGTGGGTCCGAAGCCCAGTAGATCCACCAGGGTGAGCACCACCACCGCCCAGAGGGGATCGGCGGTGAGGAACCAGAAGGGCAGGGCCGAGGCGGCGCCGGCCAGAAACAGCCAGTCGCTCGTCGTGATCGCCCGGTCAGCGCCATGGACGAACGCCAGCCAGGCGATGGAGAAGGTGATCAGGGCCGACACGCCGGTGGGCCAGGCGCCGACCCCGGCCCCGCCTGCCCTCTGGGCCAGAAACACCAGCAGGGTGGTGACGCCCCAGATCAGCCAGGAGAAGACATGGGGTCGGGTGCGGCCGGCCCGTATCGAGACGATGTAGGGGAGGAACGCTGCGAAGGTGAGCAGGATGGCGGCGCCACTGAACAGCAGCTTCACGTCACGAGCCTTGACACCCGCAGCCAGGGTCCCCAGGGGTTGGCACAGCCGATCAGGGCCACAGAGGTGGGGCGATCGAGGCCCAGCAGCCAGTGGTGCAGGGCCGGCTCCAGGGTGATCACCGGCCAGGCCCCCGCCTCGCCATGGAGCACGTAGCCGCCCTGGCCGTCGGGCACCAGCTCACCGCGCCAGAGGCGCTCGCCGGGCTCCGGCGGCGGCGCCCAGCCCGCCGGGCCCGCCAGCTCAGCCGCCTCCAGATGGCCGTGCCGATCGAGTCGCTCCGGCGCCTCCAGCGCCTGAAGCTGCCGCTCGCGCCAGAGTGGGTGGTGCCAGGGGGTGTCCCACAGCGGCACCACGCCGGCCGGCGCCAGCGGATCACCGATCAAGGCTTCCTGCAGCCGTCGCACCGGCAGAGCGGCCGGATCCACTCCCTCGCGCACGCACAGGGCCGCAGCCAGCCCGGCGGCCTGGCCGATGTTGAGCACCAGGGGCTGCAGCCGGGTGGCCCCATTCGCCATGTGGCTGACGCCGAAACCCTTGTCGGCCGCCAGCAGGTTGGTCACCCCCTCACTGACAAGGGCGCCGTAGGGGATGGTGAACGGGGTGCCGCTCCAGCGGCCGCCCCAGCGGCAGCTCTTGGGGGCCAGGGGCCAGTCGCCGCCGGGGTAGTGGTGGTCGTTGGCGTAGTTGCCCACCGCAATGCTGCTGAGACTGCCGTCAGCGGTGCTGCTGAGGGGGGCGATGCAGGCGCCCTCCCCCTGGGGCAGCAGGTGCTGCTCCAGTACCAGCTCCCGGGCCACCAGCCGGCGGCCCTCGCGCCAATAGGGCATCAGCGCCAGGGAGCCACCGCCGTGGAGCCGGCCGGCTGCGGCTTCTTCGGGCGTGGGAAACACCGCCGCCGGCCCCAGCCAGCCGCCGCTGGCCTGGCGCAGGGCGGCGGCGAAGACCTCGCTGTGGTCGCGCATCGCCGCCAGCAGCTCCCTCTCGGCCGCCTCGGTGGCGGCGGCACCGCCGGCGAGACACTCCGGGAAGGCCCGCTCCAGGCCGTGGTGCCAGTCGTTGCCGTGCAGGGGCCAGTTCAGCATCACCAGCCCCCCGGGCAGGCGGCCGTAGGTGAGGGTGCGCTCCAGGCCGAAGGACTCGGTGGCCGCCGCGAAGGGCTCCGGCAGGGCAGGGGGGGTGCGGCGCCAGGCCTCGGCTTCGGGGGCCGCCGGGCCGCCCCGTTCGTCCAGCTGGCCCAGGCACACCCAGGTGGGCGACTGGATGGGCTGCCGCTGGAAGAAGGGATCACTGCTGAGGCGCTCGGCCGTGGGGGCGCTGGGTTCCTGCCACTGCTCCCTGGCCTCCCAGCCGAAGCGGAAGGGGGCCCCGGCAAGGGGATAGAGCTCGCCCCGGTCGCTGCCGTCGATCACCACCGTCGGCAACAGGCGCCGCAGGGCGCCCCTGTGCTCCACGGTCACGGCGCCGATGCGGTCGCCGTCGCGCTCCACCGCCTCCAGCCGCACGCCGGACCACCACTCGAGCCGTTCCTCGGCGGCCACCCAGCGGCGCAGGATCCGCTCGGCGCTGGCGGGGCGGTAGCCGAAGCAGCTCACCCAGTTCTGATCCAGCCCCTCCGACTCGATCCATTGCAGAGCCCGCAGCAGGGCCCCCCACAGGCCGCTCTGCCAGGGGCTCAGTTCGTTGCCGTCTGGGGCGCAGACTCCCGCGGCGCTCACCATCCCCCCCAGCCAGGGGCCGGGGGTGAGCAGCAGGGTGTCGGCGCCGGAGCGGGCGGCCTGCAGCGCGGCGGCCACTCCACCGCTGCCGCCGCCCCACACGAGCACCTCAGCCCTGCGATCGAAGCCCGTGCGCATCGGGGAGAAGGGGCCGGGGTCAGGGGGCCAGCATCCCATCCCGGGGCCACGGCTAGGATCCGGGCCCCGGGCTGGGCCCACGGGCGTCACGGGGATCCTTCCTGCCGCCGGCGGACCCGGCCGACGTCGCCTGCCGATGACCTATACCCTCACCACCCCCCTCTATTACGTCAACGACCGCGCCCACCTGGGCAGCACCTACACCACCCTCGCCTGCGACAGCATTGCCCGCTTCCGGCGGCTGCAGGGGGAGCGGGTCACCTTCATCACCGGCTGCGACGAGCACGGTCTGAAGATCCAGCGCTCGGCCGAGGCGGCCGGCCTCACCCCCCAGGCCCACTGCGACGCCATCAGCGGCGAGTACCGCGACCTGTGGCGCCGCTGGGGCATCAGCAACGACCGCTTCATCCGCACCACCGACCCCCGCCACCGGGCGATCGTGGAGCAGTTCTTCGCCCGGGTCGAGGCCAGCGGCGATGTGGTCGAAGGTCGCCAGCAGGGCTGGTACTGCGTCGCCTGCGAGGAGTTCAAGGAGGAATCGCCGGCGGCCACCGAGCCCCACTGCCCCATCCATCTGCGCCCCCTGGAGTGGCGCGACGAACTCAATCTCTTCTTCCGCCTCTCCCGGTACCAGGAGCAGATCGAGCAACTGGTGGCCAGCGACGGCTTCATCGCGCCGCGCTCCCGGCGCCGGGAGGTGGAGAACTTCGTCGCCGGCGGCCTGCGGGACTTCTCCATCTCCCGACTCGACCTGCCCTGGGGCATCCCCGTGCCCGGCTACGAGGGCCACACCTTCTATGTGTGGTTCGACGCCCTTCTGGGCTACCTCTCGGCCCTGCTGGAGCCCGACGACTCCGCCGACCTGAACCTGCTGGCCCAGCGCGGCTGGCCCGCCCAGCTGCATGTGATCGGCAAGGACATCCTGCGTTTCCACGCCGTCTACTGGCCGGCCATGCTGCTCTCGGCCGGGCTGCCCCTGCCGGAGAAGGTCTTCGGCCACGGCTTCCTCACCCGGGAAGGCCAGAAGATGGGCAAGTCCCTGGGCAACGTGCTCGATCCCGACGTCCTGCTGGAGCGCTGCGGTGCCGATGCGGTGCGCTGGTACCTGCTGCGGGACATCCCCTTCGGCGATGACGGTGATTTCCAGCAGCAGCGCTTCAGCGATCTGGTCAACAACGACCTGGCCAACACGATCGGCAACCTGCTCAACCGCACCTCCTCGATGGCACGGCGCTGGTTCGACGGCGGCGTACCGCCGGCCGGAGCTGCCGCCGCCGCCGACCATCCCCTAGCCGTGCGCTGCCTGGCCTGCGCCGAGACCGTCGACGGGGCCCTCGAGGCGCTGGATTTCCGCACGGCAGCCGCCGCGATCCTGGAGCTGGCCGAGGCGGCCAACGGCTTCCTGAACGATCGCGCCCCCTGGAAGGCGATCAAGGTCGAGGAAGGCCGCGCCGGAGTGGCCGAGGACCTCTATGCGGTGCTGGAGACCAGCCGCTGGGTGGCGGTGCTGCTGGCCCCGCTGCTGCCGGATCTCTCCGGGCGCATGCTCGAGCAGCTGGCCCAGCCCCTGCTGGATGGCGCCAGCGGCTGGACGGCGGCCCGACACTGGGGGAAGCTGGCCAGTGAGCTGGCCCTGCCCGAACCGACGCCGGTGATGCACCGACTGGAACTGGATTCCCCCCTTTGACGCTTCCTCTCCCCGCGCGACCCTGGCGCCTCTCGGCCCTGCTGGTGCTGCTGCTCACGGGCTGCGGCCGCAGCGACGTCGCCCGCGAGACGGCTCCCACCCCCTTCGTGTTCCGTTCCCTGGATCTGCGCCAGCAGGATGTGTTCGGCCGGCCCAACTGGGAACTCACCAGCCCCGAGGCCCGCTACGACCTGCGCCGCCGCGTCGCCCGGGCCCTGCAACCCCGCGGGGTGATCTACAGCGACGGCAAGCCGTCCTATCGGGTGGAGGCCTCCACCGGCACCGTGATCAACGACGGGGCCGTGATCCTGCTGGAGGGGCGGATCCGGCTGCAGCGGCTGGGGAAGGAGCCGGTGATGATCCAGGGCTCGCGGGTGCGCTGGATTCCTTCCCGCAACCTGATGGAGATCGACCGCCATCCGGAGGGCTTCGACCCCCACACCCGACTCTCCGCCGAGCGGGCCACCTTCCGGATCGACAAGGACACCCTGGAGCTGCAGGGCAAGCCGCAGCTGCGGCGCTGGGCCCAGGCCTTCGATCCCTTCCGGGCCAACCCCGCCGGAGCCCCCCAGATCCTGTTGACGGTGACCTCGGTGCTCTGGCAACCCGGCAGCGGCGCCCTCACCGCCCGCGGGCCGGTGCTGGGGGAACGGCGGCCGCCGGGCTCACCGGCCAGCGCGCCCCTTCAGACCCTCACCGCCACCTCCCTGACCGGCAACACCCAGACGCAGCTGTTCAACCTGGGGCCGCCGGTCCTGTTCAGCGACCCGGCGGTGGCCGGCGGCGCCAGCGCCCGGGGCAAGGCCCTGCAGGTGGACGCCGGCCAGCATCTGGTGCGGATCCCCTCGGGCTGCTTCCTCCAGCAGGACGGAGCCAGCCTCGAGGCCCAGAGCTGCTCCTGGAACTGGCAGACCCAGGCGGTCACCGCCGATGGCTCGGTGCTGCTGCAGCGACCGGCCAGCCGCCAGCTCACCCGCGGCAGCGTGCTGCGGGGCCAGCTGGGCAACAAGGGGGCCGTGGTGGTCACCAACCCCGGCGGCCGGGTGTTCAGCCAGTTCCAGGTGCCGCCGTCGACGACACCTCCACGGCCGGTCGCGCCGCGTCCGAAACCCGAGCCAATTCGCCTGTGAGCCTGCGGGCCCAGCCCTCGACCCACACCAGATCGCTGCGGCTGAAGCAGCGGGGTGACCAGCCCCCCAGCACCAGCACCCCCTCCTCGCCAAGGGGCTGGACCACCACCGCCGGCACCCCGGTGGGCAGGCTGCTGAACTCGTCCCGGCCCGGGTAGAGCTTCAGATCCACCAGGGAGATGGGCTTGCCGCTGGCCATGCTGCGCCGGCAGATCGCCCCGGGGAGGAAGTCGCCGCTGCCCAGCACGCCCCGCTCCAGCAGGGTGTGGCCGCGCCAGTGGAGCAGCACCACCGCCGCCGGCGTCGCCGTCAGCAGCATGGTGCTGCCCCAGCCCAGCTCCTCGGCCAGGGCCGCCTCCAGATCCGGCGCCAGCCGCAGCCCCTCCCGGCCCTCCAGCGCCACCCGCTCCGGGGCCACGGGCTCCACCCGCTGCCAGAGCAGGGCCACCAGCAGCAGCAGCACCGCCAGGATGCTGGCCAGCACCGAGGCCCTCTCTAGGGGCGGCTCCAGGCTGGGGGCGGTCATCTGATTGAGCACGACCAAGGCCAGGCCCGTGGCGCCGCAGGCCAGGACGACGCGGGCGGGGGCGGACATCGTCATCGTTGGGAAGCGCTGTGTGGCGCGGCGGGGCGAGTCGTGGCGGGAGCGAAGCTGCCTTCAGGATGCCGGAACGGAGCCGCAACGGCAGACTGGTGGCGTCTTGCACGATGGCCTTGGCTTCAGTGACGCCTCCGGTGGCGGCAGCCCACCCCGGCCCCACCCGCCGGGCCGGGCTGCTCCGCTCCCTGCTCTCCCTGGTGCTGGCCTTCGGCCTGGTGCTGGCGGCTCCGGTCGCGGCCGCCCGGGCCCTCTCGGCCGCGGACCTGCCCGCCAGCCCACCGGCCGAGCATGTGCTTGACGGCGCCGACGTGCTCAGCCGGGCGGGCAAGGCCGAGATCGAGCGCCAGCTGCAGGCCTTCGCTGCCGAGCGGGTGGATGCCCGTCTGATCACGCTCAGCCGGCTCGACTACGGCCTCGATCTCTCCACCCTGGCCGGGCAGCTGGTGGAGCGCTGGTCGGCCGATCCCCACGCCGGCGGCAGTCCCGATCCGTTGCTGCTGCTGCTGATCGATACCCAGACCCGGGCCACGGCGATTGCGGCCCAGCCCCCCCTCGACCGCCAGCTGCCCAGCGAGCTGCTGAAGAGCACCGCGGCCACCACGATGGCCCAGCCGCTGCGCAGCGGCGACCGCTACCGCCAGGCGGCCGTTGACGCCCTGCAACGCCTTGCCACCGTTCTCCAGGGCGGGGAAGATTCCGGCGAACCCGTCGTCGAGGAGGCCGCCGCCGTCGTCAGCAACATCCCCACCCGGGAGGAGACCTCCAGCAGCAACGCCTTCACCTGGGTGATCGTCCTGCTGGTGGTGGGCACCGTGGTGCCGATGCTCACCTGGTGGGTCTTCTCCCGTTGATTCCCCCGCTGCCCGCCTCCCCATGGGACTGACGAACTGGATGGGTACCTTCGGGCGGGCCCGCTCCCTCGACCTGAGCTCCGATCTCGAGCGCGGCTATGAAGCCGCCCTGCTCATCCAGAGCATCGAGATGGAGCACTACAACGACCGTCCGGTGCGTCCCGAACTGGAGCTGAGCATCCCGCGGGCGATGCAGGCCCAGGTGCTGCGCCGCTTCCGGGCGGCCCTGCAGGTCTGCCGCCAGTCCAGGGACGTGCTGGCCCCGTACCGGCAGGAGCTCTCCGGCCAGGAACTGCGCCAGTACCAGCTGATCGACACGGTCACCTCCCGCTATGCGGTGGCCCGTGAGGAGCTGCCGGCCCTGAGCCGCACCCCGGAGATGCTGCCCCGCAGCCTGGTGAGCGTGGTCGACCAGGTGCGACGCCAGCTCGACCCGGAGGCGGAGGCGAGCGTGGTGGCGGGATTCCGCCGCCGCCGCGATTCCACCCTGGTGTCGCTGCGGATCCTGCTGCTGCTGGTGCTGGTGCCGGTGCTGGTGCAGCAGGTGAGCCGCACCTACGTGGTGTCGCCCCTGGTGGATCGCTTCGCCCCCGACAACGCCTTCCTCACCTACCCGAAACCCCACCTGGAGGAGCGGGCCGTCGAGAAGCTGCGGGTGTACCAGGCGGAGATCGAATTCGACGCCCTGCTGGCGGGCAAGGCCCTGCCCAGCCGCGAGGAGCTCCAGTCGGAGCTGGCCAAGCGGGCCCAGGAGCTCAAGGAGGAGGCCGACCAGGAGAGCACCCACGCCATCAAGAACGTCCTGGCCGACGTGTGCGGCTTCATCGGCTTCGTGGTGGTGGCGTTCCTCGGCCGGCGTGACATCCAGGTGCTGCGGGGGTTCATCGACGAAATGGTCTATGGGTTGAGCGACAGTGCCAAGGCTTTCGCCATCATCCTGTTCACGGACATCTTCGTGGGATTCCACAGTCCGGAGGGCTGGACAGTGCTGCTCGACGGTGTTGCCGACCACCTCGGATTACCGGCCCGGGAGAATTTCGTGATGCTGTTCATCGCCACCTTCCCGGTGGTGCTGGCCACGATCTTCAAGTACTGGATCTTCCGTTACCTCAACCGCGTCTCGCCGTCCTCGGTGGCCACCCTGCGCAACATGAACGGTGGGGGTTGAGGTGGCGGCTGAGTCCCCGTCCGGGGTCCGGCGCCATCCCCAGCTCACGCTGGTCAGCGGGCCCTCGCGGGGCGGCAAGAGCCGCTGGGCCGAGCATCTGGCCACCGCCAGCGGTCTGGCGGTGATCTATCTGGCCACCGGGCCCTCCCTGCCCGACGACGACACCTGGCAGGAGCGGCTGCGGCGCCACCGCCTTCGGCGTCCCCCCGCATGGGGCTGCCGCGAGGTGGGCGGTGAGCTGGCCGCCGAACTGGGCCGTCTGCAGGCCGGGCAGCTGGGCCTGGTGGATTCGCTCGGGACCTGGGTGGCCGCCCACCTGGACCTGGAGGCGCCGGCCTGGCGGCTCCGCTGCGACGAACTGCTCAGCGCCATCGGCGCCTGCCCGGCCCCGCTGCTGGTGGTCTGCGAGGAGACCGGCTGGGGGGTGGTGCCGGCCACGGCGGCCGGATCCCGCTTCCGCGACCGGCTCGGAGCCCTGCAGGAGACACTCCAGGTCCACAGCGAGGCGGCCTGGCTTGTCCTGCAGGGGCGTGCCATCGACCTGCTGGCCCTGAGCCAGCCCGTGCCCTCCGGCTCCTGAGGGCCGACCCCGGATGCCCCGCGTCGTTCTCTACCAGCCCCAGATCCCGCCGAACACGGGCAACGTGGCCCGCACCTGCGCCGCCACCGGCTGCGAACTGCATCTGATCGAACCCCTCGGCTTCACGATCAGTGATCGCCATCTGCGCCGGGCCGGCCTGGATTACTGGCCCTGGGTGTCGCTGCACCGCCACAGCGACCTGGAGCGCTTCCAGGCGGAGCGCGGGCGGCGGGGGGGTCGCCTGGTGGCCCTCAGCAGCCAGGCGGAGGCGTCCTACACCGACTTCCGCTTCCATCCCGACGACTGGTTGCTGTTCGGACGGGAGACGGACGGATTACCGAACGCCCTGCAGGCCTCGGCCGAGGCCCGGCTCACCATCCCGATGGCCTGCCGGGCCAGGGAGGGCCAGGGGGGTGTCCGCAGCCTGAATCTCTCGGTGTCCGTTGGCATCGTGCTGTTCGAGGCCCTGCGCCAGATCGGGCCCGCCGCAGGCAGCGACACCTGAGACCCGAGAGGGACGGTCCCGATGTCCCGACCGAGTTGTGCCTGAGGAACCTTGCCGCCTGTGGTTCATAGCGCTACTCTCTGCCGGACCCGCAGATGTTGGCTTCTCTGCTGGGTTTTGTCCGCTGGATGTGAAATGCATGAAGCCTTTCCGCTTGATTCTTCCCTTTCTGCTCTCCACACCGGCCGTCGTGCCGCTCGTGGCCGTTCTCGCTGACGATTCCCCCAGCACGGTGTCCACCGAGACCCTGCTGGCCTCCCTGCCTACCACCAACGACCGGGTCTGGATCAAGGTCCGCCGTCCGGTGTCCATCGAGGAGCTCTCCTCCGCCCTCGACCTCGATGAGAGCCGCCTGGCCCGCCTCAACGACGTCGATGAAGACCACCGCTTCGGCAACGGCGACTGGCTGGTGGTGCCCTCCCGCGGCAAGGAGCGCCTCGGCCGCATCGCCTCCCTCGACGCCTCCGTCCAGCGCCAGAGCCCCCCTGTCTCCACCCCTCCCCCGGTCGAGAACGATGGCGTCGTCCGCTTCGGCGACACGGTGCTGAAGCTGGCCCAGCGCTACGGCCTGAGCGTGGCCGAGCTGATCCGCCTCAATCCGGGTCTGGAAACCGCCCGCCTGGTGGTAGGCAGCCAGGTGCGGCTGGCCCAGTCGGCGCCGGGCCGCTCCCGCATGCTGCTGGGCCTGAAGCCCTCCGTGAGCGGCGGCATCAGCTGGCCCGAGCTTCCCGAGTTCGGCGACCCCCAGCCGCCCTTCGACGGTGGCACCACGTCCCCCTCCACCAGCTGGATCTGGCCCACCCGCGGGGTGTTCACCTCCGGTTTCGGCTGGCGCTGGGGCCGGATGCACAAGGGCATCGATGTGGCCAACAACGTCGGCACACCGATCATGGCCGCCCGGGAGGGCCAGGTCGTCTTCGCCGGCTGGCATGACGGTGGCTACGGCTTCCTGGTGGAGATCGCCCATCCCGACGGCAGCCGCACCCTCTACGCCCACAACAGCCGCCTGCTGGTGGCCAGGGGCGAGACGGTGGCCCAGGGTCAGGTCATCAGCCAGATGGGCAGCACCGGCCGCAGCACCGGTCCCCACCTGCACTTCGAGATCCATCCCCCCGGCCGCGGTGCGGTCAACCCCCTGCAGATGCTCCCCCCCCGAGCCTGACCCGGCCGGGGGCCAACCGGCCATCGTCTAAAGTCAGATCGATTGGCTCGGTAGCTCAGCTGGTTAGAGCGTGGGATTCATAACCCCAAGGTCGGGAGTTCAAGTCTCCCCCGAGCCATTGTTCTGGGTCATTATTGCTTCCTGATCCCAGGTGTGCGGGGTGGATCCATTCCACCCCGATTGAACGTCAACGGCAGAAGCGAATCTGCCGCTGTGGAAACTGTGCTGCAGGGTTGCGGCTTGAAGCAGGGTTGCCGCAACGTTGCTTTAACGCCGAAGGCGCTGTTTCAGCGCATCTCGATGGCGTTGAGCCGTTCACGGAAGCTGCGGGCATTGGCCGCCTCCTGGCTTTCCACAGTCTCGACCGGGGCCGGCACCGGAGCGATCACGGGCAGGGCAGGTGCGGGGGTGACGACGACGGGCTGGGAGGTCTGGACCGAACGGCGGCTGCGGCCGTAACCCCCTGCCTGGGAACGGTTCTGGAGGGCACGGGTGAGGCTCTTGCTGCGGTTGGCGGCGCCCACAGTTTCCCCATCCTTGGGGCGGATCAGGGGATTGCCCTTGAGTTCGGAGCGCAGCTGATTGATGAGGCGGAAGTGGCCGGTGGTGTTGTATTTGCGCAGGACGGTCGGATCCCAACCCATGGCAGAGGCATTGCTACGTTGACAAGCATCGTAGGGGCCTGGCTCCTTCAGGCCAGCATGGGTGTCATTTACTCCTTGAGACGGTGCCCACCATGACCAGCAGCGGCAGGCTCGTGGGCCTCGAAGCCCCCGACTTTCGCGCCACCGCGGTGGTGGACCAGGAGTTCCGGGAGCTCTCCCTGCGCGACTATCGCGGCAGGGATGTGGTGCTGTTCTTCTATCCCCTCAATTTCACCTTCGTCTGTCCGACCGAGATCACGGCCTTCAGTGATCGCCACGGGGACTTCGCCCGCCTCGACGCCGCCATCCTGGCTGTGTCCGTCGACAGTCCCTACAGCCATCTGGCCTGGGTGCAGACCGAACGCAAGAGCGGGGGGCTCGGGGATGTGGCCTACCCCCTGGTGTCGGATCTCAACAAGGAGATCGCCCGGGCCTACCACGTGCTCGACGAGGAGGCCGGCACGGCCCTGCGGGGACTGTTCCTGATCGACCCCGACGGCGTCATCCGCCACAGCACCGTCAACGACGTGGCCGTCGGCCGCAGCGTGGACGAAACCCTGAGGGTGCTGCAGGCGTTCCAGCTCGTGCGGAACCAGCCCGGCCAGGTGTGTCCGGCCGACTGGACGCCCGGAGCCCGCACCCTGGCCCCCGATCCCCGCGGCAGCCGCGCCTTCTTCGCGGCGCTGGACTGAGGCCTCAGCCCAGCAGGGATTGCAGCAGGCGGCGACCGTCGAGGCCGCCGGTGACTGGATCACAGGCCCGCTCCGGATGGGGCATCAGGCCGAGCACATTGCCCCCGGGGTTCGTCAGACCGGCCACATCACCCCGCGATCCATTCGGATTGGCGACGTAACGCAGCACCACACAGCCCTGATCCTCAAGGCGCTCCAGCTCCTGGGGCTCCACCTGATAGCGCCCTTCCCCGTGGGCAATCGGCAGGCTGATCCGCTCGCCGGCGCCATAGGCACCGAGCCAGCGGCAGGCCCCGGGCCGCACCTCCAGGGGGCTGCTCTGGCAGAGGAAATGAAGATCCCGGTTGCGGGTGAGGGCTCCGGGGAGCAGGCCCATCTCCGTGAGCACCTGGAAGCCGTTGCAGATGCCGAGAACAGGCCCGCCCCGCTCCGCGAAGCTGCGCACCTCCTCCAGCACGGGGGCGAAACGGGCGATGGCGCCGCAGCGCAGGTAATCGCCGTAGCTGAAGCCGCCCGGCAGCACGACGGCCTCGAGACCGGAGAGGTCGCGCTCCTCATGCCAGAGGAATCGCACGGGAATGCCCAGGCAGCCCTCCAGGGCCCAGGCCACGTCCCGGTCGCAGTTGGAGCCGGGAAACACAACGATGCCGACGGTCATCGGTCCGCCCCTCAACCCGCTTCGGCCAGATCCAGCGACCAGTCCTCGATCACCGGATTGGCGAGCAGGCGGTCGCTGAGCAGTTCGAGCCGGGCCTGGGCGGTGGCCCGGTCCGGCGCCTCCAGATCCAGCTCGATCGCCTTGCCGATCCGCAGGCGCTTCACGCCTTCCACCCCGAGCCGGGCGGCGGCGGCGCGGGTGGCCTCCCCGGCGGGGTCCAGCACGGAGGGGCGCAGGGAAACCTGGACGCGGGCGTTGAAGAGCGGCACCGGTGGCACGGACGTTTGTTAAATCTTGGCAGCACGCCCCACCACCCCCCTGGCGCAGGACCAGCCTGGAGTTGAAGCTCTGCACCGCTGGTCGTGGTGCCCTCCCTGAGACGGTTTCTGTTGGATCCGCTGGGGCCAGGATTGCTGGCCTGGCTCGCGGGCCTGGCCATGGCCTGCACGGCCCTGCAGGCCCACTCCCTGCCGGGGCTGGTGTCGCTGCAGTGCCGCGTGGCCAATGGCCCCTGGCAGGAGTGCCACATGCAGGTCGAGGAGCTCGGCCTCCACTGGTTCCTGCTGGTGGGGGGCCAGAGGATCGAGTTCCGCCACGACGGCCGGGGCCGGGTGACGATGCTCAAACCCTCCGGCAGCTGGCAGCCGGTGAACAGCCGCTGGGTGGAGAACACCGATCTCTGCTGGGACGGGATCTGCGCCCGGGGCGACATCCCCCTCGACTGAAGCGGGCCCGCTGCCCGGGCGCCGCCCCTGGGGCTCAGAGGCGCTCGAGGGCGTCGCGCAGGGGGCCGACGGCTCCGTCGGTGGCCAGCACCACCAACTCCAGGCCGTCGGGGCCATCACCCTCGGCGGGGGCGGCGGCTGGGGCCATCCCCGAGCGCTCCTCGTACCAGCAGTCGAGGCGGCGGCCGACCCCCTGGATCTGCAGCGGCAACCGTTTGCCGCCCTGGCGCAGCCGCCCCTTGAGCCGCACGACGGGATGGTCGATCAGCAGTTGCTGCAGCTGGGCCTCCAGGGCAGCCCGCCCCCACTGGCCGACCCGTCTCACGACGATCGACTCCATCGCCACGTGGGCATGGTCGTGGTGGTCGTGATCGTGATCGTGGTCGTCGTGATCGTGGTGGTCATCGTCATGGCCATGGTCGTGGTCGTGGGCCGCCTCCCGACCGGGACCATCCAGCACCAGGGAGGGGTCGAGGCGGCCCCGGGCCATGGGCAGCACCACGGTGCCGGGGCGCAGGTCGGCGCGCAGCGCCTCGGTCACCCGGGCGAGGGCCTCAGGTTCCAGCCGGTCGGCCCGGCTCACCAGCACCAGGTCGGCGGCGCCGAGCTGGTCGGCGAACAGGTCCTCGATGGCGCTGATGTGGTCGAGGCTGGGGTCGGCCCGGCGCTGGGCCTCCACCGCCTCGGCGTCCCCCACCACGTGGCCGGCGGCCATCGCCTCCCCATCCACCACCGTGACCACCCCGTGCACCCGGGTGCGGCTGCGGATCTCCGGCCAGCCGAAGGCGGCCACCAGGGGCTCGGGCAGGGCCAGGCCGCTGGTTTCCACCACGATGCCGTCGAGCCGGTCGGCCCGCTCCAGCAGGCGCTGCATCGTGGGCAGGAACTCATCCTGCACGGTGCAGCAGAGGCAGCCGTTGGCCAGCTCCACCAGCCGGTCGTCCAGCTCGTCCTCGGGGCAGAAGCCACAGGAGGCGATCAGATCGCCGTCGATGCCCACCTCGCCGAACTCGTTGACCAGCACGGCCAGCCGCAGTCCGCTCTCCAGGAGCAGGTGGCGCAGCAGGGTGGTCTTGCCGGCCCCCAGAAATCCGGTCACCACCGTGACCGGCAGCCGTCGGGTGCTGGTGGCGGTCATCGGGGAGGGGGCAGGGGGAACCGAAACCTAGGGGAGGCGCCGCCGGCCGGGGTCAGCGGCAGCCCAGGCTCTCCCTGGTGTCGACGCCGGTGAGGGGATGGCTGCCGGCGGCACGGGCGCAGAGGGCCTTCTGCTCCGGCAGATCGAGCACCGCGTCGCTGAAGTCGGCCCCGTCGATGCGGGCATCCCGGAAGCGGCTCTGCATCAGCATGGCGTTGCGGAACTGGGCACCGCGCAGGTCGGCCCCGTCGAAACGGGTGGCGAAGGCCACCACGTCCTCCAGGTCGGCGCCGCGCAGGTCGGCCTGGCGTAGATCGGTGGAGTTGAACACGGCCCCGCGCAGGTCAGCGTCCCGCAGATCGAAGCCCTCCATCGAGGCCTTGAGAAACTCCTGCTGCTGCAGGTTGCGGCCCCGCAGGTCGGGGTCGAGGTCCTGGAAGGAGCGCTGGGCGCGTAGCTCCGGCGCGGTGATCGCCTGGGCCGGGGCCACCGGCACCACGGTCCAGACGAGCAGCAGACCCAGCACCGCCCCCAGGACGGACCCCAGCAGGCCGGCCAGCGCAGCCCAGGGCCGCTGGCGGATCACGGGGAAGGTAAGGGAGCTGGGGACCATGCCACACCGGTACGCTGCCGGATCAAGCTAGGCAGACGCAGCCCGTCATGAGCATGTCCCTGCGGGTGGTGGTCCCCCCCCATCCCCTGATCGGCCACTGGCTCACCCTGCTGCGCGACGGAGCCACCCCCTCCCCCCTGTTCGCCACGGCCATGGCGGAGCTGGGCCGCTGGCTCACCTATGAGGCCCTGCGCGACTGGCTGCCCCATCGCCCGGTGTCGGTCACCACGCCCCTGGGCCAGTGCGACGGCCAGGTGGTCGATCCGGAGGTTCCCCTGCTGGTGATCCCGGTGCTGCGGGGGGGCCTGGGATTGTGGCAGGGGGCCCAGTCGGTGCTGCCCTCAGCCCAGCTGGCCCATGTGGGCATCGAGCCCTGCGGGCCGGAGCACAAGCCCCACTGGTTCCTCGATGATCTGCCCGCCACCATCGATCCCCGCAGCGGCGTGCTGGTGTTCCTGCCCGTCCTCGCCAGCGGCTCGATCCTGCTGGCCCTGCTCGACCGTCTGGCGGGGCTGGGGGTGGAGGGCCAGCGGCTGCGGGTGATCACGACCCTGGCGGCGAGCCCCGGGTTGAAGGTCGTCGGCGAACGCCACAGCCAGCTCACCATCTACTGCGCCGGCATCGACCCCGAGGTGGACAGCCGGCACCGGGTCGTTCCCGGTTTCGGCGAGGTGAGCGAGCGGCTGTATGGAATCGCCGCCGCCACTGCCTAGGCTGGGCCCCTCAGGTCCAGATGCCCCTTCCTTTGCAGGTTCATGGCTGATTCCAGGCAGCAATCGTCCGCCAGCGGCAGTCTGGTCCTGCTGGCCGGGGCCGCCGGGGCGGTGATGGGGGCCGCCGGGCTGGCGGTCTGGCTGCTGCGCCGGGCCGATCGTCACCGGCTTGCCCAGCGCCAGCTGCGGATGCTGCGCGTCTCCCGCCTCAGCGAAGCCTTCGAGGAACCGCCGGTGAGCAGCGACCAGCTGCACGACCGCGTCCAGAAACTCAACCAGGCGATCGACGAGGTGCGGCGCCAGCTCGAGCAGCTGCAGCCCCAGGCCTGAAGGCGCAGGCCCCTCGGTAAGTTGCTGCAGACCCGTTCCTCCCCGGCCATGCTGCGCTCCGACGCCATCACCAAGGGCCTCCAACGCTCCCCCAACCGGGCCATGCTGCGGGCCGTCGGTTTCGGCGACGGGGATTTCGGCAAGCCGATCATCGGCATCGCCAACGGCTACAGCACGATCACGCCCTGCAACATCGGCCTCAACGACCTGGCCCGGCGTGCCGAGCAGGCGGCCCATGGGGCCGGAGCCATGCCCCAGATGTTCGGCACCATCACCGTCAGCGACGGCATCTCGATGGGCACCGAGGGCATGAAGTACTCCCTGGTGTCCCGCGAGGTGATCGCCGATTCGATCGAAACCGCCTGCAACGCCCAGAGCATGGATGGTCTGCTGGCCATCGGCGGCTGCGACAAGAACATGCCCGGCGCCATGCTCGCCATGGCCCGCATGAACATCCCGGCGATCTTTGTCTACGGCGGCACGATCAAGCCGGGAAAACTGGGCCCCTGTGATCTCACCGTGGTGAGTGCCTTCGAGGCGGTGGGGCAGCTCTCCGGCGGCCGGATCGACGAGGCAGAGCTGCTGGCGATCGAGAAGAACGCCTGCCCCGGCGCTGGCAGCTGCGGCGGCATGTTCACCGCCAACACGATGAGTTCGGCCTTCGAGGCCTTCGGGCTGAGCCTGCCCTACAGCTCCACGATGGCGGCGGAGGACCCGGAGAAGGCCGAGAGCGCCGCCCGTTCGGCCGAGGTGCTGGTGCAGGCGATCGAGGCCGGCATCCGCCCCCGGGACCTGCTCACCCGGGAGGCGTTCGAGAACGCCATCGCCGTGATCATGGCGGTGGGCGGCTCCACCAATTCGGTGCTGCACCTGCTAGCGATCGCCCGCACCGCCGGCGTGCCGCTGACGATCGACGACTTCGAAACGATCCGCCAGAAGGTGCCCGTGATCTGCGACCTCAAGCCCAGCGGCCGCTACGTGACCGTGGACCTGCACCGGGCCGGCGGCATCCCCCAGGTGATGAAGCTGCTGCTCGACGCCGGCCTCCTGCACGGCGACTGCCGCACGATCGAGGGACGCACCCTGGCGGAGGTGCTCGCCGACGTGCCCTCCGAACCTCCGGCTGATCAGGACGTGATCCGGCCCCTGTCCAACCCCCTCTACGCCCAGGGCCACCTGGCGATCCTGCGGGGCAACCTGGCCGAGGAGGGCAGCGTGGCCAAGATCAGCGGCGTCAAGAACCCGGTGATGACCGGCCCGGCGCGGGTGTTCGAGAGTGAGGAGGACGCCCTGGCCGCCATCCTCGCCAAGCGCATCAGCCCCGGTGATGTGGTGGTGATCCGCTACGAGGGACCGGTGGGCGGGCCCGGCATGCGCGAGATGCTCGCCCCCACCGCCGCGATCATCGGTGAGGGGCTCGGGGATTCGGTGGCCCTGATCACCGACGGCCGCTTCTCCGGCGGCACCTACGGCATGGTGGTGGGCCACGTGGCGCCGGAAGCCGCCGTGGGCGGCACCATCGCCCTGGTCCAGGAGGGCGACAGCATCACGGTGGATGCCAAGCAGCGGCTGATCCAGCTCAACGTGGCCGAGGAGGAGCTGGACCACCGCCGCAACGCCTGGACGAAGCCCGCCCCCCGCTACCGCACCGGGGTGCTCGGCAAGTACGCCCGGCTGGTGAGCAGCAGCAGCCTGGGGGCCGTCACCGACCTTTACCCGGACTGAGGCCCAAGGCCTCAGCCGGATTTCAGAAACGTGCAGTTTGCGCAGGGCGATGCAGGCCTGCACTGACGGCGCAGGCCCCCTGCTGCTGACCGCAGCAGGGTGAATCGCTTACCAGCACTGGAAACTCACCCCTGGAGACGCTGGCCCCCTCCATGAAGCATCGGGGCGCAGCCGTGGGATTGGGCTTAGAGCAGAGGAAGCCCCCCCGATCGACCCATGCGAAGCAACTCCGAACCCGGTCCCTTCCTGCGACCGGTGCGTGTCACCATCACGGTCCCGTACAACGCCTACCAGGCCCTGGTGGAGCGCAGCAACGTCCAGGGACGCTCCCTCTCCAACCTGGCCGCCTACCTGCTGGAGTCGGCCCTGCAAGGCGGGCACCCGAGCGAGCACAACCAGGGCCGCATGGAGTCGGCGGATACGTTCCGACGCCGGGCGTGAACACGGCGGTCCCGGCTACTCCTGCCGGGACTCCCGCAGCAGCTGGGACGGCTTGACATGGAAGCGCTGCTGGAAATCCACGCTGAACAGTCCCAGGGAGCGATAGCCGCACTCGCGGGCGATGCTCCCCACCGTGTCGTTCAGATTCGGCCGCTCCAACCGTTGCCGGGCACGGTCAAGACGCTGCATCTTGATCCACTTGGTGGCGGTGCAGCCCATGCGCTCGGCGAAGGCATATTGCAGGGACCTGCGGGAGTAATGACTCCTCGTTTCCAGGTCGGTGAGAGTGAGCGGTTCGCCCAGATTCTGCTTGATGTACTCGATCAGTTCGTCGAAGGAATCTCGGCCCTGGCTCTGCCGGTGCAGGAGCCGATCCAGGGTCTTGTCCTGGCGGATCTCCGGCAGCAGCATGGCCACCATCAATCGATAGATCTGGTCGTCGAACTGGAGGCGATCCAACAGCCCAAGGCCATACCCCGACAGCTGCCCCGCCGTGGCGACGGTCTGCTGCAAGGCCATCAGCAGGGAAGGGCCGAACTGATTCGGGGGCGGGCTCCAGCCATGGGCCTGGGCGACACTCTCATCCCAGCCCTTCGGCTTCTGCAAATAGCCGCCCATGGCCATCGCCGTTTCCAGCAGTCGATCCCTCGTCAGAGCGAAGGCCACGGCCGACGAGAGGGTGCTCTCCATCGTGCAGGCCGCACTCGCCATCAGCACGCACCCCCCCTTGACACAGGGCCAGGTGGTGGAGGCCTGGCGCAGACGCTGCTCTCCGCCGTAGCCCAGGACGACGATGTGCTCCTGGCGTTCGGAGAAGGCCATCCGCATCGGCCTGGCCGTCCAGGCCGTCGCCACGAGGCTGCCGAGGTGGAGATTGGCGCCGTAAAACCACCAGGAGGCCTCGGGCTCCAGCGGGATGATCTCCACCAGCGGCAGCGCCTCCTGCAGCAAAGACGTGCGGGACTGGGGATCCTCCGTCAGCCGTAGCTGGCGCAGCAGAGGATTGGAGAAGCAGCCGGCTTCGTGATGAGCGAACTCTGGAAAGCGAGGCCCGCTGAACATACGAAGCCTCACCTCCTTGAATTTCTACCTCGATTGACTGTATCACAGAAGTGTTGTCGTTTCCGCCAAGCCAGCTCCGTTGTCCATGGCGAGGCCGGTATCGGCCGCTACCTCATTATCTTCATGGAGAGACACCAGAATGCGATCAAACGTTGTGTTGGTTAGTGACAGAATTGCCAACGGGTGAAACCCATGGCAGGCGTCACCGCCCAGCAGCGACCGCCATCGTCGTCCTCCCTCGCGATGTCACCGCTTCGATCTTTCTCTCGGCGACGGACAAGTGGTCATCAGCGGCGTAGATTGAAACCGAACGTTCAGGCTGCGGTTGTCGATGGAAGAATCCACTGACGCGGAGTCTTCCCCGGTGCCAGCCACGTCTCCCGCTGCCGAACCCGGCATGCATCTGGTGGGCATCGGGGCCTCGGCCGGCGGCCTCGAGGCCCTGCAGGCCCTGCTCGGCAGCCTCTCCCACGGCGGCACCGTGGCCTATGTGGTGGCCCAGCACCTCTCGCCCGACCACGGCAGCCTGATGGTCGAACTGCTGGCACGGGTCACAGAGCTGCAGGTGGTCGAAGCGGTCGACGGGGCCCTGCTGCTGCCGGACACGGTCAGCGTCTGCCCCCCCAACCACGACATCAGCGTCGAGGGGAACCGGGTGAAGCTTGTGGAGCCCGAACCCCGCTTCGGCCCCAGCCCCAGCATCGACCGTCTGTTCGAGTCGATCGCCGACCACTGGAACGGCCATGGGGCCGCCGTGGTGCTCTCGGGCACCGGCTCCGACGGGGCCCGCGGCCTGCGGGCCGTGCGGGCTGCCGGTGGGCTCACCATCGCCCAGACCCCAGAGAGCGCCCGGTTCGCCGCCATGCCCACCGCCGCCGTCGCCATGGGTGGGGCCGACCTCGTCCTCGAACCGGCCGCCATCGGCCATCACCTCTGCGACCTGATGGGCTCAAGCGGCGACTGGGTCGAGCTGAACGTTCCCGATCCCAGGAGCCTCAACGTCTCCAGTGCCCTGGAGATGCTGCTGCACAACAGCGGCATCGATTTCAGCCAGTACAAGGCGTCCACCCTGCAGCGTCAGCTGGCGCGGCGCATGGCGATCCGCCAGATGGACAGCATGGAGGAGTACCTGCGGGTGCTGGCGGCCGACAGCAAGGAGGTCTCGGCCCTGGTCCACAACCTGCTGGTCACCGTGACCTCCTTCTTCCGCGACCCGGAGTCGTTCGCGGTCCTCGGCGAACTCCTGCAGGCCTACATGGCCCAGCGCAGCCGCAAGGACCGCCTGCGGGTCTGGGTGCCGGGTTGTGCCACCGGCGAGGAGGTCTATTCGATCGGGATGCTGATCAGCGAGGTGCTCGGCCACCCCCAGGACCTGACCCATCACCTCAAAATCTTCGGCACCGACCTCGACGAGGACAGTCTGGCCGTGGCGCGCCGGGCCACCTATCCGGCCGCCTCCAGCCTGGCCATCCCGGAGCCGTTGCGGGAACGCTTCGCGGTGCCCTGCAACGGCGAGCTCCAGATCTGCCAGGCCCTGCGTGACTGCGTGGTCTTCGCCCGCCACAACGTGGCCGTGGATCCGCCCTTCCCGCGTCTGGACCTGATCTCCAGCCGCAACACACTGATCTACTTCACCCAGCCCCTGCAGGATCGGGTGCTGGCGCAGTTCCGCTTCGGCCTTCTCCCCTCGGGTCTGCTGTTCCTGGGCCGCACGGAGTCCCTGGGCCACAGGACCGAGGGCTTCGAGGTGGCCAACGCCGATCACCGCATCTTCCATCGCACCGCGGAACAACAGTCCGCCCGCTACACCGCGGCCGTGCAGCCCTCCCAGCGCCCACCGACCCTGTTCACCCCGGTCGGGCGGATCTCGATCCTGCGGGAGACCGTGGTCGAGGAGCATGTCGCCACCCTCGAAGCGCTGGTCCGCAGCACCTCTCCCCCCTGCGTGATCCTCGATGAGAACCACGGACTGGTGGAGGTGATCGGCGATGTCAGTCCCTTCTGCCGTCTCCCCGAGGGCCGGATCTCCACCGCCGCCACGTCCTTCCTGCTCCCGGAGCTCCAGGCCGAGGCCCGCGCCCTGCTGCTGATCGTGCGGGCCGATGGCCAGCCGGTCCGCAGCCGGCTGCTGCACCTGCCGGACTTCGCCATTCACCTGCGGCTGGAGGCCCGGCCGCTCCACGTGAACGAGCGGGTGCTGACCCTGCTCAGCTTCCTGCGGGAAACCCTCGAGGGCTCGGAGCAGGCCCCAACGGATGCGCCGCTGATTCGCGATCCGGACTTCGACCAGCAGATCGCCCGGCTGGAGAAGGAACTGCTCACCAGCCACGACACCCTGCGCCGCTCCCTGGCGGATCTGGAGGAGGCCAACGAGGAACTGGAGGCCTCGGCCGAGGAACTGCAGGCCTCATCGGAGGAGCTGCAGTCCTCCAACGAAGAGCTGGAATCCTCCAACGAGGAGCTGCAGGCCACCAACGAGGAACTGGCCACCCTCAACCAGGAGCTGCGGGCCAGGAGCACGGAGCTGCAGCTGCTCAGCACCGACCTGGAGAACATCCAGAACTCCCTCAACCAGGGCATGGTCATCGTCGACCGGGAGCTGTGCATCACCCGGTTCACCCCCCTGGCGGTGCGGGTGTTCGCCCTGGTGGACGACGACATCGGCCGGCCCCTGCTGGGCATTCCCACCACGGTGCCCCTGCCGGGACTGCGGTCGGCCCTGGCGGAGGTGGTGGGCGGTGCTCCACGGCGCAACATCGAGGCGGTCAACGAGGACATCGCCTACCTGGCCCAGGTGCTGCCCTACCAGGAACGGGAGGGGCAGCGGCTCGGGGCGATCATCACCCTCACCGACGTGTCGGAACTGCTGGCCCTGCGCCAGGCCGCCGAGGACTCCCTCGATTCCTTCTCCAGCCTCACCGATGCCCTCGAGGAGGCGGTCTGGAAGCGGGACGCCAGCCTGCACCGGCTGCTCTATGCCAGCCAGCGCATCCTGCCCCTGACGGGCTGGAGCCCGGCCGAGCTGTTCGCCCATCCCCAGCTGCTCGACGACGCCATCCTTCCGGAGGACCGGGATCGGGTCTGGGCTGCCCGGGACCCGGCCCAGGGGGGCTGGTCGGTGCAGTACCGGATCATCCGCCGCGATGGCGAACAGCGCTGGGTGACGGAGAACGCCAAGGTGCTCACCGAGGAGATGGACCGCTATGTGGTCGGCACCCTCTCCGACGTCACCCAGCAGCGCCAGGCCCAGGAGCATGGCCGCGATCTCTCGGTTCTGTTCGAGACGTTGGTCCGAAGTCCCAGCTTCTCGGTGGCGGTGTTCGACGGCAACCAGCGGGTGGTGATGGTCAACGCCAGCCTCTGCAGCCGGATCGGCTTCGAGCGCGACAGCCTGATGGGGTCACCCGCCTCCCTGTTCTGCCAGCTGCCGGAGGAGGCCATGGCCGCCGCCCCCAGCGATGCGCCCGCCGATGGGCCGCTGTTCGTCAGTGAGTCCTTTCCCCTGCGCCATCGCGATGGCCGCACCCTGCAGACCAGGGCCGAACTCTGGCCGCTGCCGTCGCCGATGGGGGCCGGATCGCTGCTGATGGTGCTGCCTTCGCCTCAGCCCTGATCGGGCCGCAGCAGGGCCCGCAGTCGGCGGGCCAGGGCCTCCAGCGGTTCCCCCTGGGGCGGACAGCTGCAGCGCAGCCCCGTGGCCCCATCCATCCAGACCGGATGGCTGCCCTGCCACAGCAGGGGATGGTCCTCCCCCTGGCGCCAGGCCAGGGTGAGGTTGAGCTCCCCGCCGCTGCGGTAGATCTCCAGCTCCAGATCCTCCGCCGGCACCCGTTCGCCCTCGGGTGTGCGGGCCTCCAGCCGCAGGCAGAGATCCAGGCTGTCCACCTCCTCGGCCGCCGCCTCCACCCCAGCCCCCAGGGCGCCTGGGTCGGGGTTGACCACCGCATGGCGCAGGGGTTTGCGGCAGAGGTCGGCCGCCGCCGCCACCAGCTGGCAGAGGTCGGTGTTGGCGCTGCCGATGGGGGACTCAGGCGACGGCATCGATCGCCATCACCTCCAGGCTGAGCGGGCCGGCCCGGAAGCCCGGGTTGGCGGAGCCGTCATCACCGAACTTCGAATGCAGGATCTGCAGCCGGGTGATCCGCTCGGCGTCGAAGCGCAGGGGCAGGCCGAGGGGCAGGGCCTCGATCGGCTTGGCCCGGATCGAGGCCCGCAGCTGGGCGAAGGGGATCCGCACCCGGCAGGGGCCCGCCGGGTCGGTGGCGAAGTTCGCCACCCAGCGCACACCGCCGGGGATCATCTCGGTGAGCCCCGCCACCCCGTCGGCGCAGGCCACCGCCAGCTTGTAGTGGCGGCCGTCGCCGTGCAGCTCCAGCTCGAAGGCGGCCTCGCTGGAGAGATCGAGGGGAGGGGAAAAAATGGGCGAGCGGCAGCTGACGAAACCACCGCCTTGTTCCACCACCTCCGCCTCCAGCCGCAGCCCGCGGCTGCTGACCGTGCACTGCCCCGAACTGCGCCCCCCCATGACGGTGTCGTTGAGGGCATGCCAGCCACTGAAGCCATCGCCGCGGATCACCTGCATCGGACCGCTCAGGCGCCGGGGAGGTCGGCGGCGGCGGCGGCGTCGGCCAGGATCACCACCCCGCCGGCCGGCCGCACCAGCCGGGCGGGGGTGCGTTCGGCGGGCTCACTCGGGTCGAGCAGCCGGGCGAGCGCCTGGCGCTTGCCGGCGCCGCTGACCAGGAAGATCACCCGGCGGGCCGCCGAGAGCACCGGCGCGGTGAGGGTGATGCGGGGCAGGCCCTTGCCCTCGCCGATGGTGACCGGTCGATCGCTGACGCCGGGGGCCGCCGTGCCGGGGAACAGGGAGGCGGTGTGGCCGTCGTCTCCCAGGCCCAGCAGCAGCACATCGAAGCGGGGCAGCGCGCCGGGGCAGAGCACCGCCAGCTCGGAGGCGTAGGCCTCGGCGCTGGCCTGCGGGGTGGGGCGGTCGGTGGGCACCGGATGGAAACGGGCGCGGCTGGCCGGCGATTGCGCCAGCAGGGTTTCCCGCAGCATGCGGGCATTGCTGGAGGGGTCGTCGGCCGGCACCCAGCGCTCATCCCCCAGCAGCACATCGACCCGCTCCCAGGGCAGGTGTTCCTCGGCCAGCCGGGCATAGGCCGCCCGGGGCGTTTCGCCGCCCGCCAGGGCGATCTGGGCCCGGTCGCGCTCGGCGAGGGCCAGATCGATACCGGAGGCGATCTGCTCGGCCGCCTGGCGGGCCAGATCTTCTGGGCTGGTGGCGACGATCAGCTGGTAGCGCGTGCTGGGTTCGGTCAAACGAGCCACTCGGTGTGGAACGCGCCGGGGCGGTCCGTGCGCTCATAAGTATGGGAGCCGAAGCAGTCGCGCATGGCCTGCACCAGGTTCTGGGGCAGGCGGCCGGTGCGGTAGCTGTCGATGTAGTCGAGGGTGCTGCTGAGGCAGGGCACGGGAATGCCCGCCAGGGCCGCCCCCGCCACCACCTGGCGCAGGCCGGCCAGGCGCTGGTTGACCTGGGCGGCGAACCAGGGATCCAGCATCAGGTTGGGCAGGGAGGGATCGGTGCCGTAGGCGTCCTGGATGCGCTGCAGCAGCCGGGCCCGGATGATGCAGCCCCCCTTCCAGATCTGGCCGATGGCCGAGAAATCGAGGTTGTAGTCGTGGAGTTTGGAGGCCTCCTGCAGCAGGGCCATGCCCTGGCCGTAGCTGGCGATGCAGGCCAGGATGCAGGCATCCCGCAGCGGGGCCATGCCGGTGGCGGGCTCCCCGAGGGGGAAGCTGTGGGGGGCGGGGGCGTGCAGCACCGCTTCGGCCGCCATCCGCTCGCTGCGCAGGGAGCTCAGCACGCGGGCATTGAGGGCGGCGTAGATGGTGGGGACGGGCACCCCCATCTCCAGGGCGCTGACCACGGTCCACAGGCCGGTGCCCTTCTGGCCGGCGGCATCGACGATCAGCTCCACCAGATCACCACCGCTTTCGGGATCCTTGGTGCGCAGGCACACCTCGGTGATCTCCACCAGGAAGGAGGCGAGTTCCTCGGTCTGGTTCCAGCCGCCGAGCACATCGGCCATGGCGTCGCCGTCGAGGCCGGCGATGCGCTTCATCAGGTCGTAGGCCTCGGCCAGGATCTGCTCGATGCCGTACTCGATACCGTTGTGGACGGTCTTGACGAAATGGCCGGCACCGCCGGGGCCGATGTAGGTGACACAGGGGCCGTCCTCCACCTGGGCGGCCATCTTGGTGACCAGGCTCTCGATGGCGTCGTAGGCCGCCTTGGTGCCGCCGGGCATCATGCTCGGCCCCTCCAGGGCCCCTTTGGCGCCGCCTGAGACGCCCATGCCGATGTAGCCGAAGCTCTTGCTCTCCAGCTCCTTCACGCGGCGTTCGGTGTCCGTGTAGAGGGAGTTGCCGCCGTCGATCAGCAGATCCCCTTCCTCGAGCAGCGGCGAGATGCTGGCGATGGTGGCGTCCACCGGATCGCCCGCCTTCACCATCATCAGGATGCGGCGGGGCCGCTCCAGCGCCGCCACGAACTCCTCAAGGGTGGCCGCTCCCACGATGTCCTTGCCGGCGCCGCGTCCGGCCAGGAACTCCTCGGTCTTGGCGTAGGTCCGGTTGTAGACGACGCTCGAGAAACCGTTTCTCTCGGCGTTGAGAACCAGATTCTCACCCATCACGCCGAGGCCGATGAGTCCGAAATGCGCCTTGCCCATAGGAGCGTGGATGTCTTGCTTCCTCGCCACTGTGGCCAGCGGTCGGCGGAGCGTCGGTGTCCCGGGGAGGGATGTCAGCAACTGCTGGCCCAGCCCTCCCCCGGGGCGGGCCTCAGATGACGGTGCCGTCGGCGATGGTGCCGTTCTTCACCACGACGACGATGCCGTTGCGGATGTAGAAGTTGAGCTCCGGCCGGTCGGCCTCCTCCACCCGGTCCTTGTTGACGATGGTGACGTCGCGGCCGATGCGCACGTTCTTGTCGAGGATCGCCCCCTTCACCGTGGTGCCCCGGCCCACGCCGATCGGGGTGCCGCCCCGCTCGCGCAGTACCAGCCGTTCCTCGGAGGATTCGAAGAAGTCGGCCCCCATCAGCAGGGTGTCCTGGAGCACCACCTCGTCCTCGACCCGGGAGCGCACACCGAGCACGCAGTGGTGGATGCTGCAGGCCTTGAGCAGGGATCCCTCCCCGATGATCGACTGGGTCACCTGGGCGTCCTGCAGCTTGCTGGGGGGCAGGTAGCGGGGCCGGGTGTAGATGGGGAACTTCTCGTCGTAGAAGGAGAAGGCCGGGTTGGGCTGGTCGGTGAGGGCCAGGTTGGCCTCGTAGAACGCCCCGATCGTGCCGATGTCCTCCCAGTAGTCGTCGAAGAGGAAGGTCTGCAGGTGGTCCCCCCGGCCGAGGGAGGCGGGGATGATCTCCTTGCCGAAATCGGTGGCCTCCGGATGGCTGGCCAGCAGGTCGAACAGGGTGTTGCGGTTGAAGACGTAGATCCCCATCGACGCGAGATAGGGCCGCTTGGCGGCCTCCTCGGCGGAGAGGCCGAGGCTCTCGGTGTTGACCCGCATGGCCTCCAGGGCATCGCCCTTGGGCTTCTCGCTGAACTCCAGGATCCGGCCGTCGGAGGAGGTGCGCATCAGGCCGAAGCCCTCCGCCTGGGCCGCGTCCACCGGCAGGGCACCCACCGTCAGTTCGGCGCCGCAGTCGATGTGGTGCTGCACGAACTTGCTGTAGTCCATCCGGTAGAGCTGGTCACCGGAAAGGATCAGCACGTGGTCCACGTCCCACTCCTGGAACAGCCACTGGTACTTGCGCACCGCATCGGCCGTGCCTTCGAACCAGCTGGGGCTGTCGGGGGTCTGCTGGGCGGCCAGCACCTCCACGAAGCCCTGGCCGAAGCCGGAGGAGAGGTTGTAGCTCATCGTCAGGTGACGGTTGAGCGAGGCGCTGTTGAACTGCGTCAGCACGTAGATCTTGTTGATCTCGGAGTTGATGCAGTTGCTGATGGGAATATCGATCAGTCGGTATTTCCCGGCGAGGGGAACGGCGGGCTTCGCCCGCATCTTGGTGAGGGGGTAGAGACGCGTTCCCGCACCGCCCCCCAGGATGATGGCCAGAACGCGTTTCATGAGCCCAGTCCTCGGTCCTTGGCTGGCCAGACCGTACTGGAGCGTGGTGACGCGGAGCGCCGCGCTGCTGCTTCTCGGTTCATGTTCCGTTGCAGTGAAATGGGGTGCTGGAGCCGTTGAAGGGGAGACCCGCCCTGGAGGCGGGGCTCAGGCCTCCGGCGGGTCGTCGTGAAGCTCGAAGAGGTCCTGCAGCACCCCCATGGCCGCCCGCCGCTGCTGGCGGGGCTGGAGGGCCCGCAGCCGGGTTACGGGCGTGTGCAGGATCTTGTTGATGATGCCCTTGCTGAGGGCTTCGACCACCTTCCGCTCGCGGGCGGAAAGGTCCGGGCCCATGCGGCTGAGGGCCTTCTGCAGCTCCTGCTCCCGGATGTCCTCCAGCTGGAGACGCAGCCGGTTGACCAGGGGCACCGCCTCGAGGCCATCCCACCATTCCAGGAACAGCCTGGCCTCCTCGGCCAGCAGCCCCTCGGCCTCGGCGGCCATCTCCCGCCGGGCCTCCTGGTTACGGGCCACCACCTCCTGGAGATCGTCGACGTCGAAACTGTCGACACCCTGGAGTTCGGCCGCATCGGCGCTGATGTTGCGGGGCACGCCGATATCGATGAGCATCAGGCTGGAGCGGCGGTTGAGCCCCTCCAGCCGTCGGGCCGTGATGATCGGCTCCTCGGCGCCGGTGCTGGTGAAGACCAGCGAGCAGGTGCTCAGGCAGTGGTCGAGGTCGTCCAGGGGACGGCACTGCACGGGCAGGGCGGGGAAATCGGCCGCCAGGGCCTCGGCCCGGGCGACGGTGCGGTTGAGCACCACCACCCCCCGGCAGCCCTTGGCCTGCAGGTGCTGCAGCAGCAGCCGGGCCATGCGGCCCGCCCCCACCACCGCCACCTGCTCCTGGTCGAGCGGCACCAGCTCATCGGTGCCCCGGGCCTGGCCCACCTTCAGCTGGGCCAGCTCGACGGCCGCCGAGCTGATCGACACCGCCCCGGTGCCCAGGTTGGTCTCGGTGCGCACCCGCTTGCCGGTGCTCACCGCCTGGTTGAGCAGGCGGTTGAGGATCGGGCCGACGGAGCGGTGCTCCTGGCCGAGGCGCACCATCTTCTTCACCTGGGAGAGGATCTGACCCTCCCCGAGCACCAGGCTGTCGAGCCCGGCGGCCACCCGCAGCAGGTGGCCCACGGCCTCCTCGTGGTGGTAGGTGAACAGATGGGGACGCAGCTCCTCCACCGCCAGTCCGGACTGCCGGCTGAGGAAGTCGCCGACGGCGGTGATGCCCTGTTCGGGATGGCGCAGGAGCGTGTAGATCTCCAGCCGGTTGCAGGTGCTCAGGATCGAGGCCTCGATCACCTGCTCATCCGCCCGCAGCCGCTGGAGGGAGTCCTCCATCGTCTGCTCGGGGATGCTCAGGCGCTCGCGGATTTCCACCGGAGCCGTGCGATGGCTCAGACCGACGACGGCGATGTGCATGGAGGCGGGCTCCGAGGTCCGGACTCTGGTGGGATCAGCGCAGGGCGATGCTCTTGGCGCCCTCCTTGATATGCACCGTATCGGTGAAGCGGGCGCTGCGGTCGAGGGTGCTGATGATCAGGCTGCTGGTGCGGGTGCAGTCGGCCTCGAAGACCACGCCGTTGAACAGAAGGCCGGGGGTGATGCCGCTGCCGGCGAAAACCACGTTCTCGCCGGAGGCGAGCTCCTCGGCCTCATAGACCTTGTCGACGTCGGTGATGCCCATCTCGTTGAGCCGGGCGATGTTGCCCTCCTTGGTGTAGTCGGCCCACTCGCTGGTCTGGGCGATGGCGGGGTCGTACACCAGCTGGCCCTGGAAATGGCCGCCGAGGGCCCGCAGGGCGGCGGCGGAGATCACACCCTCGGGCGCGGCGCCGATGCCCATCAGGCAGTGGGTGCCGGTGCCGGCGAAGCCGCAGGCGATGGCGGCCTGCACGTCACCGTCGCTGATCGGCTTGACGCGGGCGCCGGTGGCGCGGATCTCGGCGATCAGGGCCTTGTGGCGGGCGCGGTCCATCACCACGATGGTGAGGTCGCTGGCGGGCACACCCAGGCACTCGCTCAGGATGGCGATGTTCTCGGTGGCGCTCTTGCGGATGTCCACCTTGCCCTTGGCGGCCGGGGGCGCCGCCAGCTTCTTCATGTAGAAGTCGGGTGCATAGAACAGGCCGCCGCGGTCGCTGGCGGCGAGCACGGCCATCGAGCCGTCCTGGGCGTTGGCGCAGAGGTTGGTGCCTTCGCAGGGGTCGACGGCGAAGTCGACGCCGGGGCCAGTGCCGCTGCCCACTTCCTCGCCGATGTAAAGCATGGGGGCTTCATCGCGCTCCCCTTCCCCGATCACGATCCGGCCCTGCATGGCAATGCTGCCCATGCGGGTGCGCATCGCCTCGACGGCGGCCGCATCGGCTTCGTCCTTCTTGCCGAGCCCGGTCAGGCGGGCGGAGGCGATGGCGGCCTGCTCGACGACTTCGAGCAGTTCCTGGATGAGAGTGCGATCCACAACGGTCCGGCAGGGGGAGGGGCCTCAACGAGGGGCCGGCACGCCGGAGGCGGACCGCAGGCAAAGCGGGGAAAGTTCCTGCCGCTGCAAGGCCTCTCGGAATCGAAGCGGGGCCATCGTATCAGCGCGCCCGGGAGCCCCACGGGAGCCCCCCAGCAGGCCCACGGTGGGCGGCTCCTTACAATCCCTTCATTCTTCCGCTGCGGTGGCCGTCCATGAGCACCAAGCCCCTGGTGATCTCCCCGTCGATCCTTTCGGCCGACTTCTCCCGCCTTGGCGACGACGTGCGGGCCGTCGACGCCGCCGGTGCCGACTGGATCCACGTGGACGTGATGGACGGCCGCTTCGTGCCCAACATCACCATCGGCCCCCTGATCGTCGAGGCCCTGCGCCCGGTGACGTCCAAGCCCCTGGACGTGCACCTGATGATCGTCGAGCCCGAGAAATACGTGGCGGATTTCGCCAAGGCCGGCGCCGACATCATCAGCGTCCAGGTGGAGGCCTGCCCCCACCTGCACCGCAACCTCAGCCAGATCAAGGATCTGGGCAAGATGGCCGGTGCCGTGCTCAACCCCAGCACCCCCCTCGACACCCTCGAGTACTGCCTGGAGCTGTGTGATCTGGTGCTGATCATGAGCGTCAACCCCGGCTTCGGCGGCCAGAGCTTCATCCCCTCCCAGGTGGAGAAGATCCGCCAGCTGCGTCGCCTCTGCGACGAGCGGGGTCTCGATCCCTGGATCGAGGTGGACGGCGGCGTCAAGGGCAGCAATGCCTGGCAGGTGATCGAGGCCGGCGCCAACGCGATCGTCAGCGGCTCGGGGGTCTTCGGTCACGCTGACTACGCCGAGGCGATCACCGGCATCCGCAACAGCCGCCGCCCCGAACCGGCCCTGGTCTGAACCACCACCCGGTCGGCGGGCCCAGACCCTCAGGGCAACGGGCCCGCCAGGGCTCTGGGTCCGTAGAAGCGAGGCAATGGGTAAGGAAGGGGTCCGAAGCGGGCAAAGGCCAGCCGCAGAGCCGGTCGTCCGGCGCGATGGATGGCCACGGTGCCCAGGGACTCCACGGTTCCCATCCAGGGCCGCCAGGAGTCCGGAACCAGAGGCTGGCCAGGCTCTTCAAGCCCGAAAACCACGCCGGTGCTGCCCAGGTAGCCGTCAGCAGGCTGCCACCAGGCGAAGCCCCTGGCGTCGGGGTTGAAGGTGGTGAACGCCACCCCATGGCTGCGACCCAGGGCAAGGGACAGGAACCCCGGCAGGTCGTAGCGGTTGGCGGCAATGAGCTCGGCCTCCTGGAGGGCTTTCCACAGGGCAGGGTGGCGTTGCAGATCCCGGCGCAGGCTGTCCGGCGGCATCAGCTGGGTCGACGTGTCCAGACCGGCCGGCAACCAGTGGTCAAACACGCCCCAGCGCACCTGGGTCGCCAGAGTCAGCAGCAACGGCGGCAGCACCAGGGCCGTACTCCAGCCCCCCGCCACGATCCAGGGGCGCAGCAGCCTGGGCCGTTGCAGGCCGGCCAGCCAGTCAGCGGCGAGGGGCAGCAGCAGCCACCAGGCCGGCACCAGCCAACTGGCGAGCACATGCATCCGTCCGGTCAGGGCCACGAACACCACCAGTTGCGGCAGCACCAGCCACCTCAGCAGCTGCCTGGCCGCGACGGACCGATCCCGGCCAGATCGGGGCAACAGAGCCAGCAGCAGAACGACGCCGAGCGTCGGGAAAAGCAGCACCAGCTGGGAGAGCAGAAACAGGGGAGGTGCGGCCAGCGCATAGCCGACCCCGGCATCGGTCCGGCCGCCCTGGAACAGAAAGGAGACCCAGCCATGGTTGACGTTCCAGAGCCACAGAGGCGCCGACACGATCAGCCAGACCAGCCACCCCAAAGCGGGCCAGGGACTGCGGTAAAGGGCCTGCCGATGGGCAGATCCAAGGCACCATCCCAGCAGGGAGAGCAGCACCAGGAAGGCGTGGTACTTCCCCAGGGTGACAAGACCCAGAATCAGGCCAAGGCCGATGGCCTCCCCCGGCGTGCCGGGAATCACCTTCGGGTGTCTGGACAGCCACCAGAGCAGGACGGCCAGGGCCAGCAGCAGGGGACTGTCCGGCAGCAGCAGCACACCTCCGCAAAGCAGCAGAAGTGGACAGAAGCTGCCCAGCAGGGCACTGAACAGGGCGGCTCGCTGGCCGAACCAGCGCTTCGTCGCCTCGGCCAGCAGGGCGAGTGCGAGGGTGTAGCTCAGCAGGGATGGGATCCTCAGGGCCAGGATCGATCCCCCCAACCGCTGGCCTGCCCAGGCCCAGAGCCCCACCGCGGCGGGATGGTCGAAGTAGCTCAGGGCCGGATGCTGGCCGTAGAAGGTGTAGTAGGCCTCGTCGTAGCCCGGCGGCAGGATGGCGGACAGTGCCAGCCTCAATCCCAGCCCTGCCAGCAGGACCAGGGGGATCCGGAACCGAGGTTCCGGTAACCCCCTCCAGGCAGGCCCCGTCCTAGTCACCCAGGAACCAGCCGTAACTGTGCAGGCCGATGCCGAGCAGATTCACGCCGATGTAGCAGACGGCGATCACCACCAGGCCTGCGGAGGCCACGAGCGCCGGACGACGCCCCTGCCAGCCGCGGATCAGGCGGGTGTGCAGGTAAGCCGCGTACACCAGCCAGCAGATCAGGGCCCAGGTTTCCTTGGGATCCCAGCTCCACCAGCTGCCCCAGGCCTCATTCGCCCAGACCGCCCCGCTCACCAGGCCCACCGAGAGCAGCAGGAAGCCGACCGTGATGGTGCGGTAGCTGAGGCTGTCGAGCTGCTCACTGATGCGGAAGCTGCTGCTGCTGAGCGCCATGGCGCCGGGGCCGTCGCTGGCCAGCCGGGCCTGGCGGAAGCCGCCGCTGCCGATCGAGCTGCTGCGCAATTCCAGATCCTCGTTGCGGTCAACGAACAGCACGGCCACCGACAGCAGCGAGCCCACCAGCAGGGCGGCGTAGCTGACCATGATCACGCTGACGTGCATGACCAGCCAGCTGGAGCGCAGGGCCGGCACCAGGGGGGAGGCCTCCTGGAGGCGATCCGGCAGGGCGAAGCTGGCGAAGGCCACGCAGCCCAGGCCCATCGGCGTGGCCGCCGCCGCCACCAGGGGGTTGGGCCAGCTGCGCTCCACCAGCAGCTGGGTGAGGGTGCAGGCCCAGGCCAGGAAACAGAGCGACTCGTAGAGGTTGCTGATCGGGAAGTGGCCCGACTCCCACCAGCGCAGCACCAGCTGGGCCGTGAGGCAGAGATTGGCCGAGGCCACCAGGATCCTGACCACCGGGTTGCTGTGGCCGCCGCTGACGGACCAGAAGGCGATGGGCAGCACCAGCAGGAGCAGGGCGAAGGCCGCAAGGCCAAGGCCGATGACCGGATCGTTCACCAGGGTGCGGATCGAAACCGATCCACTTTGCCGTGCCGTCTCCCCGGCGGGGGCCTCAGCGGCTCGCCTGTCGCAGCAGCCAGAGCCCACCGGCCAGGCCGATGACCACCGGCAGCCAGGCCGCCAGGAACGGCATCAGGGTGCCCGTGATCCCCAGGGAGCTGAAGATGAAGGACATCAGGTAGTAGCCGAAGATCAGCAGCACGCTGATGCCGAACCCCTGGCTGCGGCTGGTGCGGGAGTTGGGGCGGACCCCCAGGCTGCTGCCGATCAGGCCGAACACCAGGCAGATGGCCGGGAAGGCGAACTTCTCCTGGATGCGTACCCGCAACCGCCGCGCCTCCTTGGTGTTGTTCGCCTCCAGCAACAGCCGCTCCGCCGTCAGGGCCTGGCCGACGGTCATGGTGCTGGCGTCGGTGGGCAGCTGGGCCACCTCGATCGGGTCGCGGGTGAAGGGGTAGAGGTAGCGGTCGAAGCTGGCGGAGGTGGTGGTGCCGGTGGCGACATCAATGTTGGTGATGCGTCCCTTGTTGAACTCCCACATGCCCTGCTCCTCGTTCCAGCGACCGGTGAGCGCCGTGAGCATCTGCCGGTAGCCGTGGCGCGAGAAGTCGAGCAGGGTGACATCGAGCATGACCCCCTTGCGGAACTGGCGGGCATGGAAAATGTGGGTCAGCCACTTGACCGACTCGCCGTTGGGCAGCTTGACGTCGGTGAAGCGGGAGTAGAGAGCGTTGTCGCTCTGCTCGGTGGCGATGGCCTTGCCGAGGGCCCTCTCCAGGCTGTTGGTGGCCGCCAGGTTCGCCCGGGGCACGATCGCGTCGTTGAACACGAAGGTGAGCAGGGTCATCGCCAGGGCCAGGGCCATGGCCGGCAGCACCATGCGACGGGTGCTGACCCCCACGCTGCGCAGGGCGGTCAGTTCGCTGCTCCCCGAGAGCCGGCTGTAGGCCAGCAGGGTGGCCATCAGGGTGGCCATGGGGAAGGAGAGCACCAGGAAGGAGGGCAGGCGCAGCAGCAGCACCCTGACGGCCGCCAGCACCGGCAGGCCGGACTCGGCGACCCGGCGCACCAGCTCGAACACCGCTCCCACCGAAAGGGAGACGGCCGTGAAAGCGGCGATGCCGAACAGCAGGGGCCCCAGCAGCTCCTGCAGCAGCCAACGGTCAAGCAGGGGCAGATCCCGCCAGCGTGGCGCCCGTTTCCAGTCGCGCAGCCGTTCGCCGCCCGGCAGATGCAGCCAGGTGGGGCGCTTCTCCAGCAGGGCCCCTTTCAAAGCTGGAAGCCCTCGCCGAGGTAGTGACGCCGCACCAGGGGATCGTTGGCCACGGAAAGGGAGGCTCCGGAGGCAAGGATCCTGCCATCGGCCAGGATGTACGCCCGGTCGGTGATCGCCAGGGTCTCCCGCACGTTGTGATCGGTGATCAGCACCCCCATGCCCCGGCCGCGCAGGCTGTCGATCAGGGCCTGGAGATCGGCGACGGCCATCGGATCCACCCCCGCGAAGGGTTCGTCGAGCAGCAGATAGCGGGGGCCCTGATCACCCACCGCCAGGGCCCGGGCCACCTCGCAGCGGCGGCGCTCCCCGCCGGAGAGCTGGTAGCCGCGGCGGTGCTGAAAGCCGCCCAGATGGAAGTCCTCGATCAGCACCTCCAGGCGCCGGCGGCGGCCGGCCGGATCAGATCCGCTCTCCTGCAGGGCGAGCATCAGATTGTCGCGGACGCTGAGCTGGCGGAACACGCTCGCCTCCTGGGGGAGGTAGCCGATGCCCAGGCGGGCACGACGGGGCATCGGCAGGTGGGCCACCGATTCCCCATCCAGCAGCACCTCGCCGCAGTCGGGCCGGAGCAGGCCGGTGATCAGATTGAAGGTGGTGGTCTTGCCGGCGCCGTTCGGACCCAGCAGCCCCACCACTTCCCCCGGGCGTAGATCCAGGCTCACGTCGCTCACCAGGGGACGGCCTGCGAGGGTGATGGCCACCCTCTCCAGTACCAGGCTCACGGCTTGGCGGTGCCAGGCTTGGCGGTGCCCTGCTGCTGCAGGCGGAACTTGCTGAAGACCTGTTTGCCGGCCGGCGGCTCAGCAAGCATCCGCTCGCTGTCGAGCTGGTACACCAGGCGCTCCGCCCGCAGCCGCTGGCCATCGGTGTCGATCACGTCGACATCGCCGGTGAGCACCAGGCGACCCTCGTTGCTGAAGTACTGGGCCTGACGGGAGGTGGCCGTCATGCCGCGGTCGGCGTAAACGATGCGCACGTTGCCCGTGGCGGTGACGATGCCGTTCTGGTTGTCGGCCTGCTGCACATCGGACTCGATCGTGACCATGCCGGTGGCGGGCGTCTTCGGCCGCGGGGTCTGGGCCGTGGCGGCCGGTGCCTGGGCCGCGACCGGGCGGGACGGGAGCACCAGCAGGGCGGCGCCCACGAACCCCGCGGCGAGCACGAACAGCAGTGGGCGGGGGGGCAGGGTCAAGGTGGAAATCGTGGAGGCCTTGAGTGTGCTCAATGTACCGGCGCCGTGCCCATTCCCCGCGCCAGTTCCAGGCGCGGCAGGGGGAGGCCGGTGAGATCGCCCTGCTGCTGCAGGGTCTCGAGCCGCTGGGCGGCCAGGAGCCGGACCGGCCCCAGGGCCAGGCCCAGGGCTTCGTCGCCGCAGCCCCGCAGCCGGCCCAGCCCCTCGCCCATCAGCACCGTGGCGCCCCGGCGGTTGTCGCGTTCCAGATGCAGTTCAGCCACCGCGATCTGCAGCAGACCCTGGAGCACGGGCCGCATCGGCCCCTGGGTCTCATGCCAGAGCTCCTCGAAGCCGTCGTGGCAGGCATACCACTCGGCCGCATTGAAGTGGTCGACGGCCTGCCGCAGGCGTGGATCGGCCTGCAGCAGGGTTTCCTCATCGAAGGATGGGGCGCCGGGACTCAACGCTTGGCGGGCTTCTTCACCGGCATCTTTCGCAGCCGGATCGACTCGGGGGTGACCTCCAGCATCTCGTCGGGGCCGATGTACTCAAGGGCCCGCTCCAGGGTCATCTGGATGGGGGACTGGAGGGTGTCGAGCACCTCGGCGCCGGCCGAGCGGATGTTGGTGACCTGCTTGGCCTTGCAGACGTTGAGTTCGAGGTCGGGCGGACGGTTGTGCTCGCCGACGATCATCCCCTTGTAGACCTTGGTGCCGGGGGTGATGAAGAACTGCCCCCGATCCTCGGCGCCCTTGAGGGCATAGAAGGTGGCGGTGCCCTCCTCGAAGGCGATCAGGACGCCGTTGCGGCGGGCGTCGAAGTCGCCCTGCATGGGCCGGTAGTCGAGGAAGGAGTGGCTCATGATCCCCTCGCCGCGGCTGGCGCGGATGAATTCGCCCCGGAAGCCGATCAGGCCCCGCGAGGGCACCACGAACTCCAGCTGGGTACGGCCGTCGCTGGTGGCCTCCATGTTCTGCATCTCGCCCTTGCGGATGCCCAGCTTCTCGATGCAGCTGCCCACCGCCTCCTCGGGCACGTCCATCACCAGGGTCTCGAACGGCTCGTGGGGCGTGCCGTCGATGGTGCGGAAGATGACCTGGGGCTGGGACACCTGGAACTCGAAGCCCTCGCGACGCATCGTCTCGATCAGGATGCCGAGGTGCAGCTCACCGCGGCCGCAGACGGAGAAGCGGTCGGGGGAATCGGTATCCTCCACCCGCAGCGCCACGTTGGTGAGCAGCTCCCGCTGCAGGCGGTCGCGCAGCTGGCGGCTGGTGACGAACTTGCCTTCCTTGCCGGCGAAGGGGGAGTCGTTGACGACGAAGGTCATCTGCAGGGTGGGTTCGTCCACCTTGATCAGCGGCAGGGCCTCGGGGTGGTCGGGGCAGGCGATCGTCTCGCCGATGTTGACCTCATCGAAACCGGCCACGGCCACCAGATCACCGGCCCGGGCTTCGGGGATCTCCACCCGCTGCAGACCCTGGAAGCCGAGCAGCTTGCTGATGCGGCCGCGCTTGATGCTGCCGTCGTCGCGGATCAGGGCGACGTTCTGTCCACCGGCGATGGTGCCGTTGTGGACCCGGCCGATCATGATCCGGCCGAGGAAATCGGAGTAGTCGAGGGTGGTGACCTGCATCTGCAGGGGCTTGGTGGGATCACCCACCGGCGGCGGAACATGCCGCAGGATGGCGTCGAAGAGCGGCTTCATGTTGTCGCTCTCGGTGGCCATGTCGGGCTTGGCGTAACCGCCCATGCCGCTGCCGAAGAGGTAGGTGAAATCGCACTGGTCGTCGTCGGCGCCGAGCTCGATGAACAGATCGAGCACCTTGTCGACCGCCTGTTCCGGATCGACACGGGCCCGGTCGATCTTGTTGACGAAGACGATGGGCCGTAGGCCCTTCTCCAGGGCCTTCTTGAGCACGAAGCGCGTCTGGGGCATCGGGCCTTCGTTGGCGTCGACGATGAGCAGACAGCCATCAACCATGCCCAGCACCCGCTCCACCTCACCGCCGAAGTCGGAGTGACCGGGGGTGTCAACGATGTTGATGCGGATGCCGTTGTAATCCACGGCGGTGTTCTTGGAGAGGATCGTGATCCCCCGTTCCCGCTCCAGATCGTTGGAATCGAGCACACAGGTGGGCACCGCTTCACCTTCGCGGAAGATGCCGGACTGCTCGAGCAGGGCATCCACCAGGGTGGTCTTGCCGTGGTCGACGTGGGCAATGATCGCGATATTGCGTATCGGGGCGCCTTTGATGTCGCCGCTCATGGGAATGTCGTCCTGCGAAGGTGAGGGAAGGGGTTCGACGGAATCGAATCGACGGTGGTCGTCTCCAGGGAAACGGGGCGTTGATGGCGAGACGAAGAAGACATGTCGCTGCCAACGTTGCGTTCAGCCAGGTGTTCAGGTGAGGGGGACGGGGAGTCCGGGGACCTGAACAGGGACCAACCAGCGCTCTGACGCTTCGTCAAGGTTTTCGGGGAACCCTGCCGCGCCGGCCCGGTGGGACATGTGGCGAACGTTGAAGCGAATCTTTATCCTACTCCTACCCCCTCCCGAGGCACCGGCGGCGGGTCCCCGAACCTTGCGGTTCAGCGGGCCAGGCGCTGGGCGGGCTCGAACATTTCCAGGGCTTCGGTGGAACCTTCGAAGCGCCAGTGCCAGGGCTCGTAGCTCACGCCCTGGCTGTTGCCCTTGGGGAAGGAACGCACGAAATGGAAGCGCGCCGCGTGCCGATCGAGCCAGCGGTAGGCCTCGGTGGTCTCAAAGCTCTCCATGAGATTGGTGGCCGGCAGGCGGCCGTCCCCCAGATCGACGGCGAAGCCGGTGCTGTGTTCGGAGAAGCCCGGCGGCGCACTGACCCGGGCCCGATCGGCGGAGGTCTGGTTGCGCTCGGCTTTGACATCGAAGAACAGCTGCTTCTGCAGATCGACGCTGCGCCAGGCGCTGAGGACGGTCAGGGTGACACCGTCGGCATCGGCGGCGGCGCGCATGGCCTCGAGGGCGCGGGCCGCATCCGGCCGCAGGCGCAGGCCGGGAGCGATGGCCACCAGGTCGGCGGGATCGGCCTCGGGATAGGGAAAGTGGCCGAGGAGCCGACCATCCGGCCCGAGACGGGCTGTCAGGCCGGGAACGGGCGTGGGGGTGATCCAGCTGCGCAGGGGACCGATCAGCAGCAGAACGCTGCCACCGGCGAGCAGGGCGCCGCTGAGCACGATCTGGACGACCCGCCTGGGGAGGGAGGCCGGCCGGCGCGGGCGGGGCGTGGTGCGCCGGGCCAGCGGGATGTCGTCACCGAGGGGCATCACCGAGGGGAATCACCGAGGGGCATCACCGATGGCCATCACCGATGGGGAGGCGGACACGGCCTCAGCTCCGAGCCCCAGCGATCCTAGGTGGGGAGTCATTTCATAGGTTTCTCTACCGGGCAGCCACCCGTGCGGCGGTGTTAGCTTCCGTCCCACATCCCAATGGCGGAGCAGGTTTCAAGATGTTGCGAGTGGCAGTCGTGGGCGGCGGCCCCAGCGGTTCCTGTGCTGCGGAAGTTCTCGCCAAGGCCGGCATCGAGACCTGGCTGTTCGAGCGCAAGCTCGACAACGCCAAACCCTGCGGTGGCGCGATCCCCCTGTGCATGGTTGAGGAATTCGACCTGCCGGAATCGATCATCGACCGCAAGGTGCGGAACATGCGGATGATCTCTCCCTCCAACAGGGAGGTGGACATCCACCTGGAGAACAGCAACGAATACATCGGCATGTGCCGCCGGGAGGTTCTCGACGGCTTCCTGCGCAACCGGGCCGCCGACCTCGGTGCCCATCTGGTCAACGGGCTGGTGCAGAGCATCGACACCGGCAGCCAGCGCCAGGGCCCCTACACCCTCCACTACGCCGACTACTCCTCCGGCGGCCCCACCGGCGAACTCAAGACCCTCGAGGTGGATCTGATCGTCGGCGCCGACGGGGCCAACAGCCGGGTGGCCAAGGCCATGGATGCCGGGGACTACAACGTGGCCATCGCCTTCCAGGAGCGGATCCGCCTCCCCGCCGAGGAGATGGCCTACTACGAGGATCTGGCGGAGATGTACGTCGGCACCGACGTGTCGCCCGATTTCTATGCCTGGGTCTTCCCCAAGTACGACCACGTGGCCGTGGGCACCGGCACCATGCAGGCCAACCAGTCCCTGATCAAGGGGCTCCAGAAGGGAATCCGCGAGCGGGCCAGCCGCCGGCTGCTGCGCGGCGAGGTGATCAAGGTGGAGGCCCACCCCATCCCCGAGCATCCCCGCCCCCGGCGGGTGGTGGGCCGCATGGCCCTGGTGGGCGACGCGGCCGGTTACGTCACCAAGAGCTCCGGTGAAGGCATCTACTTCGCCGCCAAGAGCGGCCGGATGTGCGCCGAGGAAATCGTCGCCGCCAGCGCCTCCGGCAGCCGCATCCCCACCGAGAAGGATCTCAAGGTCTACATCCGCAAGTGGGACCGCAAGTACGGCGCCACCTACAAGGTGCTGGAACTGCTCCAGAACATCTTCTACAGCAACGATGCCGCCCGCGAGGCGTTCGTGGAGATGTGCGATGACAAGGACGTGCAGCGCCTCACCTTCGACAGCTACCTCTACAAGCGGGTGGTGGCGATGAACCCCTGGCAGCAGATCAAGCTCACCGTGCTCACCCTGGGAGCCGTTCTGCGGGGTCAGGCCCTGGCCCCCGCCGGCTACAAGCCGGTCCCCAGCGCCGTTCGCTCGGTCGAGGAGGCGGAAGCGATCCTGGCGGCCGCTGAGCCCCGCTCATCGATGAAGCCGGCCGGTGTCCATGCCGCGGCCCCGTCCGTGGATCCGGATGCCGATCCCGACTCCGTGAAGGAGCCCGTGCTGGTCGCCAAGTGAGCTCCAGGCCGTCCTGATGGTCGTCTCAGGCCGACCCTTCGGGTTGGTCTGAGACTTTCTCAAGGCGGCTCACCAGGAGCTTGTCGACCCGGTTTCCATCCATGTCCATCACCTCGATGCGGAGGTCCTCCCATTCGAAGACCTCCCCGGAACGGGGAATGTGCTCGAGGTGGTGCATCACGAAGCCACCCAGGGTCTGGTAACCCCCGCGCACTTCCTCCGGCAGGTGGTCTTTGCCCACCAGGTCCTTGAAGTCGGCGATATCGAGGGCACCGTCGAGCAGCCAGGATCCATCCTGGCGAACCACGACCATCGGGTCCTCCTGATCCCGGGCGGCGGAAAGATCACCGACGATCGCGGACATCATGTCGTTGAGGGTCACCAGTCCTTCGATGCCGCCGAACTCATCGGTCACCAGGGCGATGTGAACCCCGCTGGTTCTGAACTGCTCAATCAGCTTCAGCGCCCTGGTGCTCTCACCCACGTACAGCGGCGGTTGCAGGAAGGCTTCGATCTCCCTGGGCCCCTCGCAGAGCTGGGCGGCCAGAAAGGTGCGGCCACGCACCACGCCCACACAGGCGTCGAGGCTGTCCCGCGCCACCGGAAACAGGGAGTGATTCACCTCCATCACCCGCTCGAGATGGGACTGGCGGGACTCGGAGAGATCCAGCCAGCAGATATCGGTGCGGGGGGTCATGATCGCCTTGACGGGCCGATCGGCCAGGCGGAACACCCGCTCCACCATGGCGTGCTCCGCCACGTCGAACAGGCCTGATTCGGTTCCGCGGCGCAGCAGGGTCCTGATCTCGTCTTCGGTGATCTCCGGTTCGCCCCGCTCGCCGATGCCGAGCAGGCTGAGCAGCTGGTCGGTGGAGGAGCCGAGCAGATGGGCCAGGGGGGCCATCCAGCGCGACAGGGTGCGCATGGCTGGCGCCACGAGGCAGGCGATGCGCTCCGGATCATGGAGGGCGATGCGCTTGGGCACCAGCTCCCCCAGCACCAGGGACAGAAAGGTGATCACGGTGACCACGAGGCCGAGGGACAGGGGATCGGCCCAGGCCCGCAGCGGCGGCACGGCCTGCAGCAGCGGCCGCAACCCCTCGGCCACCCGTGAGCCGCCCAGGGCACCACTGAGAATGCCGATCAATGTGATGCCGATCTGCACCGTCGAGAGGAAATCGTTGGGGGATCGGATTAGTTTCAGAGCCACGTCCGCCTTGCGGTCCCCAGCCTCTGCCTGGTGCTCAAGGCGCAATCTCCGCGCCGACATCATGGCCAGCTCCGAACCCGAAAAGATCCCGTTGATCAGAATCAGAAGGACAATCAGAAAACCGTCGAACAGCATCGGCAAATCCAGTGATGGCCCCTTGGCCAGCGGACGGACAGAAACGACAAGTTAGGTGACGACGGCTGAAGGTCCCTGCCGCGAGACCCTGCTCCAGAGTCCAGCGAAGCCACCCATCCCCAGCGGCCTTCTCCGATGCATTGGCAGCCCCTGGCTGAGCGAAACCGACAGCCGGAGTGGATGGATCAGGCCGGCCTCGACGCCGCTGCCCATGACCAGGCCCTCCAAGGCCTGCGACGGATCAACGCCATCAGCGGCGCCGTGGGGTGCCTGTTCACCCCGGTCCAGGCCCTGGCCGCCGCCCTGGGCCATGGCCGGCCCCTGCGGATCCTGGACGTGGCCTGCGGTGGCGGCGACAACACCGTCGCCCTGGCGGAACGCTGCCGAAGGGCCGGTCTGGCGGTGCAGGTCGACGGCTGCGACCGCAGTGAGCAGGCGGTGGCCATCGCCCGCCACCATGCCGCCGGCGCCCCCCTGGGGAGCACCTTCTTCCAGGCCGACGTTCTGGTGGATCCCCTGCCGGCCGGTTACGACGTCATGGTCTGCAGTCTTTTCCTGCATCACCTCGAGGACGCCGACGCCGTCGAGCTGCTCCGCCGCCTGGGCCAGAGCTGCCGCCATCTGGTGCTGGTGAACGACCTGATCCGCAGTCCGCTGGGCTACGGCCTGGCCTGGGCGGGTTGCCGGCTGCTGAGTCGTTCGCCGATCGTGCACTTCGATGGTCCCGTTTCGGTGCAGGGGGCTTTCCAGATGGGGGAAGCGCTTGATCTGGCCGCCCGGGCCGGCCTGGGGGGAGCCACCATCCGGCGCCAGTGGCCCGAGCGCTTCCTGCTCAGCTGGCGCCGTCCTGACGGGGCGCTGGAGGCGCCATGACGGCTCCGGAGTGGGATGTGATCGTGCTCGGGGCCGGACCCGCCGGGGCCCTGGCGGCCCACCAGCTGGCCAGGCAACGGCTGCGAGTGCTGCTGGTGGACAAACGGACCTTTCCCCGCTGGAAGGTCTGTGGCACCTGTCTCAACGGGGTGGCCCTCGGGGCCCTGGCCCAGGCCGGCCTGGCGGACCTGGTCGACCGCCTCGGCGGTGTGCCCCTCGCCCGGTTGCACCTCGGCCTGCAGCACCATCAGACGCAGCTGGAGCTGCCCCTGGGCCGCTCCCTCTCCCGGGGCCGCCTCGACCTGGCCCTGGGCGAGGCGGCGGTGGCCGAAGGCGCGGTGTGGCGGAAAGGCACCGAGGCCAAGGTGGCCGGTCCCTGCCCGGGCGGCCGGCAGGTGCGGCTGTGCAGCGGCGGCGCGACGGAAACCACCCGTGCCCGGGTGGTGCTGGTGGCCACCGGGCTGGGCAGCCCGGGCCTGACCCCTGCCAACCCGATCCAAAGGCAGGTCGCGGCGCACTCCAGGGTGGGTGCCGGCTGCCGCGTCGACACCGGCGCCAGCGGCTACGGCCGGGGCACGATCCACATGGCGATCGGCCGCCATGGCTATGTGGGGCTGGTGCGCACCGAAGCCGGAGATCTCAACCTGGCGGCCGCCTTCGACCGGGACCATCTGATCGAGGCGGGAGGAGCCGCGCTTGCCGCCGCGGGCGTGCTGGCGGAGGCCGGGTTCGAGCCGGTCCCCGAGGCCTCTGCCGCCGCCTGGCTGGCCACCCCGGCCCTCACCGGCCGCCAGTGGCCGCCGGCGGCCGAGCGGGTGCTGCTGCTGGGGGATGCCGCCGGTTACGTCGAACCGTTCACGGGGGAGGGCATGGGTTGGGCCCTGCTGGGGGCCCTGGCGGTGGTGCCGCTGGCCGTGCAGGGGCAACGCCAGTGGAGCAGGGAGCTGGAGCGGCAATGGGTCCGCCGGTACGGGCGGCTGATCGGATCCCGCCAGCGGCTCTGCCGGGGTCTGGCCTTCGTCCTGCGCCGCCCTGGCCTCAGCCGCTGTGCCCTGGCGGCGGTGGAGCGCTGGCCGGTGCTGGCCGCCCCCTTCCTGCACCCCTTCGACGGCGTCGACCTGAAGACCCTGGTCCCCCACCCATGTCCCTGACCATTCAGGGGCTGGGAACGGCCCTGCCCCCCGAACGGATCACCCAGGTCGATGCCGCCGACATTGCTGCCGAGATGGCCCTGCCGAGCCAGATCCCCTCTCCAGGCCAGCGCCGACTGCTCGAGACCCTGCACCGCCGCTCGGGTGTCGCCAGCCGCCACAGCGTGCTGCTCCATCCCGCCGGCAGCGACCCCCGACAGACGTTCTTCGGAGCCACCAGCCCCGGCACCGCGGAGCGGATGCGGCGTTACGCCCTCGAAGCGCCGCCCCTGGCCCTGCGGGCCGTCCAGGCGGCTCTGGCCCAATCCCGACTGCCTGCGGAGCGGATCACCCATCTGGTCACGGTGTCCTGCAGCGGCTTCCATGCGCCCGGCGTCGATCTGGCCCTGATGGCCGCCCTGCCGTTGAACGCCGGCGTGGCCCGCACCCATGTGGGATTCATGGGCTGCCATGGAGCGCTCAATGGTCTGAGGGTCGCCGCCGGATTCACCGGTGCCCAGCCGGAGGCCTGCGTGCTGCTCTGCGCCGTCGAGCTCTGCAGCCTCCATCTCCAGTACGGCTGGGATGCCGAACGGATCGTGGCCAATGCCCTGTTCGCCGATGGCGCCGCCGCCCTGGTGGCCACGGGGGAGCCGCCGCAGCAGGCAGCACCGGCCACGGCACCGCTGGGGCAGCTGATCGCCAGCGGCTCCCTGCTGGTGCCCGCAAGCACCGAGGCCATGTCCTGGGGGATCGGAGACCACGGCTTCGCCATGGGTCTGTCGCCGCAGGTCCCCGACCTGATCGGCGAGCATCTGCGGCCATGGCTGGAGGATTGGCTGGCCGGACACAACCTCAGCCTCGACGCCATCGGCTCCTGGGCCGTGCACCCCGGTGGCCCCCGGATCCTCTCGGCGGTCACGAAAGGGCTGGGACTCGATCCAGGGCTGATCGAACCCTCTCGCTCGGTGCTGCGGGACTACGGCAACATGTCGTCCCCGACCCTGCTGTTCATCCTCGAGCGCCTGCGCCGCAGCGGTGCTGCCGGACCCTGCCTGGCCATGGCCTTCGGGCCAGGCCTGTGCATCGAGGTGGCTCTGCTGGCGTGAGCCGGGCACGGGGGGCCCGGAGGCGCCGGTCCGCGTCAGCCCCCCAGTCGGCTGAAGTCGGCGAGCACCGAGGCCTGGTTGCAGAGCACCGCCAGCAGCCTCAGGCGGTTGCGGCGCACCTCGGGTTCGTCGCAGAGCACCATGACGCTGTCGGGGCCATCGAAGAAGGCGGCCAGGGTGGCGCCGCTCTCCCCCAGCATCCGGGCCAGCGGTTCGTAGCGGGCGGTTCCGGTGTCGGCGGCATGGGCCGCCAGCCGCTCCAGCACCGCCAGCACGGCGGTCTCACTGGGGGAACCGAACAGGTCAGGATCCACCACCCCCAGGGGGCTGAGCAGATCGGCCGCCAGATCGGCCTGATCGGCCAGACGGGAGGCCCGCTGCACCACCGCCTGCACGAGGGGCAGGCTTCCCTCGCTGCGCAGACGCCGCAGCAGCTCCACCCGGGCCCGGGCATCGGCGGGATCCCGCAGGAGCCGCTCCAGGGAGACCCCGTCGCCGGCCACGGCCTGGACCAGGTCGGCACTCGAGCCCTCCTCCTCCAGCAGGCTGGCCAGGCGCTGGCGCAGGAAGTCGAGCAGGTCGGCGGCCAGGGCCAGCGGCTGCACCTCCAGACCGGGCAACAGCCGCTGCCAGTGGGCGGTGGCCTCGGCCATCAGGCCCACCAGGTCGAGCGACCAGTCCCGATCCCAGAGGATCTGCAGCAGTCCGTTGCCCGCGCGGCGCAGGGCATAGGGATCGGAGGAGCCGCTGGGCCGCTCCCCCCTGGCGAAGATGCTGAGCAGCAGCTCCAACCGTTCGGCCAGGGCCAGCACCGCCCCCGCCTCGGAACCCGGCAGGGCGTCGCCGGCACCGCGGGGCTGGTAGTGCTCCAGCACCGCCAGGGCCACGGCGCGGGACTCGCCCTCCGCCAGCAGGTACTTGGCCCCCATCACCCCCTGCAGCTCCGGGAATTCCCCCACCATCTGGCTCACCAGATCGTGCTTGCAGAAAGGAGCGGCCCTCCGCGCGGCAACGGCGGTGGCATCACCCACCGGCAGGCGGCGACAGAGCAGATCCGCCAGCCAGGCGAGGCGCTGGCTGCGATCGGCCAGGCTGCCGAGCCCCTCGGCAAAGGTGACCCGATCGAGGGCCTCCACCCGCTCCGCGCTGCTCTGACGGCGATCCGCCGCCAGGAAGAAGGCCGCATCCGCCAGCCGCGCCCGCAGCACCCGCTCGTTGCCGCGCCGGATCGTGTCGGCCGCGCCGGCAAGGCCGTTGGACAGGCACAGGAACCGGGGCATCAGGGCCTCCCCGGCCACCAGGGCCAGGGGATCGGCCGGGGCGTCCGCCAGGCGCAGGGGCACGTAGCGCTGGTGGGAGCGCATCACGGTGCTGAGCACCTCCGGGGGCAGGGCCAGATAGTCGACGTCGATGGAGCCCTCGATCAGCCGGGGGGACTCCACCAGGTCGACCAGCTCATCGAACAGCGACTCCGGCAGATCCAGTTCGGCCCCCGCCGCTGTCGCCGCCGCCTCCAGGGCGGTGCGGATCACGGCGCCCCTGGCCTCCCGGTCGACCTGGACATCGGCGGCCTCGAGGGCGGTGGCGTAGCCCGCGGCGGAGGGGATCGTCACCGCTCCGTCATGGAGACGGTGGCCGCGGCTGAGGCGATCGCTGGCCAGGGGCGGATCCACGTCGGTGAGCGCCACTGGCACCACCGCCTCGTCGAGCAGCGCCACCAGCCAGCGCAGGGGCCGGCTGAAGCGCCCATCCCCAGAGCCCCAGCGCATGAAGCGTCGCCCCTGCAGGGAGCGGATCCAACCGGGGATGCAGCCGGCCAGCACCTCGGCGGTGGGGCGGCCGGCCTCGGTGGTGCGGGCAAACACGAAGGGGCCCTTGTCGGTCTCGCGGATCTCCAGCTGGTCGGGGCTGCAGCCGCAGCGCCGGGCGAATCCGATGGCCGCCTGGGTGGGCTGGCCATCGCGGAACGCCTGCTGGGCCGGCGGACCCTTGCGATCCTCGACCAGGTCCTCCTGCTCCCGGGGCAGGCCGGTGACGGTCACCGCCAGGCGCCGGGGGGTGCCGCCGGTTCGGATGCCGTCGCAGGCGAGGCGGGCCTCCCGCAGGTCGCGGGCCACGATCGCCTCCAGCTGGGGCTGGGCCAGGCGCACGAAATCGGCCGGCAGTTCCTCGGTTCCGATCTCCAGAAGAAAGGTGGCCATGCAGGGGAACGGGCAGGAGGCGACTGTATGCAAAGGAGGGAAACGGCCGGAACCTCCGGCGGAGCGACCCGTCCCGTTCGCTAGTTTCAGTTCAGATACCGTTCCGCATGCCGATGTCCTCGACGACGGTCGCCGACAGCACGTCGCTCCCATCGGCTCCCCCCGCCAAGCCCCCCACCAAGCAGGAGGCCCTGAAGGCCGGCAGCGGCCACCTGCATGATCCCCTGGCGGGCGAACTGGGCAACGATCTGCCCAGCTTCACCGATCCCGCCGTCCAGATCCTCAAGTTCCACGGCAGTTACCAGCAGGACGACCGGGACAAACGCCGCAAGGGCGCCGACAAGGACTGGCAGATGATGCTGCGGCTGCGCAACCCCGGCGGGCGCATCCCCACCTCCCTTTACCTGGCGCTGGATTCCCTCGCCGATCGGCTGGGCAACGGCACCCTGCGGATCACGACGCGCCAGGCCTTCCAGATGCACGGCGTCCAGAAGACCGACCTCAAGGAGGTGATCGGCGGCATCGTGCGGGCCCTGGGCTCCACCCTGTCGGCCTGCGGGGACATCAACCGCAACGTGATGGCCCCGGCCGCCCCCTTCGAGCGCGACGGCTACCCGGAGGCCCGCCTGCTGGCCGATCGCATCGCCGACCTGCTGGCCCCCCAGGCCGCCGAGGGCTCCTACCTCGACCTCTGGGTCGACGGGGACCTGAGCTATCGCATCAAGCCCAAGGGCCCGGTGAAGAAGGCGCGCCGTCTTCAGGAGAGCGGCGCCGTGTTCAGCGGTGACGCGGCCGAACCCCTCTACGGCTCCACCTACCTGCCGCGCAAGTTCAAGGTGGCCGTCACCGTCCCCGGGGACAACTCGGTGGACCTGCTGACCCAGGACATCGGCCTGGTGCTGTTCAGCGACCCCTCCGGCCGGCCACTGGGCTGCAACGTCTACGTGGGCGGTGGCATGGGCCGAACCCACAACAAGGACGAGACCTTCGCCCGCACCGCCGATCCCCTCGGCTACGTCAGCGCCGCCCATGTGCTGGAGCTGGTGCAGGCGATCGTCGCCCTGCAGCGGGACCACGGCGACCGGGAGCAGCGTCGCCACGCCCGGATGAAATATCTCATCCACGACCGGGGGGTGGACTGGTTCCGCACCGAGCTGGGCCGGTACTTCCCCCATCCGATCAAGGGGATGCGCCGGGAGCCCCCCGCCGTCCTCACCGACTACCTGGGCTGGCACCGCCAGTCCCCGGGCCTGTGGTTCGTGGGCCTGCCGGTGCTGTGCGGACGCCTGCAGGGGGAGCTCAAGAGCGGCCTGCGCCGTCTCATCGAGACCTACCAGCTGGAGGTGCGGCTCACCCCCAACCAGGACCTGCTGCTCTGCAACATCGGCAGCGCCCAGCGGGCCTCGGTGCGGGAGGGTCTCGCGGACCTCGGTCTCACCACTCCCGAGGCGCCGGCCCCCCTGGCCCGCCATGCCCTGGCCTGTCCGGCCCTGCCCCTGTGCGGCCTGGCGATCACCGAAGCCGAACGGATCCTCCCCGAGGTGCTCGACCGCCTCGAGGCCCTGCTGCAGCGGCTGGAGATCAGCAAACCCCTGCTGGTGCGCATAACGGGCTGCCCCAATGGCTGCGCCCGCCCCTACATGGCCGAGATTGGGCTGGTGGGCAGCGCCGTGGACACCTACCAGCTGTGGCTCGGCGGCAGCCACGGCCTGACCCGGCTGGCCAGCCCCTACCTGGAGAAGATGCCCCTGGAGAAGCTGGAGGCCACCCTGGAGCCCCTGCTGGTGGCCTGGCGCGACGAGGGCGGCTCCCGAAGCCGCTTCGGCGACTTCATCGAGCGGATCGGGGCCGAGCGGGTCACCGGGCTGCTCGCCGCCGCCTGATGGGCCGTCACTCCGCTGGCCCCATCCAGCCCCTGCTGGGCGCCCTTCTCGGCACGGTGTTGGCGGGGCTTCTGCCCTGCTCAGGGCGAGCCAGTGACGCGGCGGAGCGCCCTCGCCCGCCCGAGGCTCCGGTGCAGCACTTCCATTCCGATCCCCTGGCCTGCCAGCCTGACGCCATCAGGGCCGCCTACAAGACCCATCTGCAGCCCTTCGCCGACCAGAGCCCGGCGGTCCTGGCCCAACTGCGCCGCGTGCAGGACGACATGACCCTGGCCAGCCTCAAGCGCTGCGTCCAGAAGGGTCTGCTGACCCGCCCCCAGGCCAGCGTGCTGTTCCGGGAGCTGGGCCTGACCCTGCCGGGCACCGTGATCCCCGTCACCAGCAGCCCGGCACCCGTCACCGCTCAGCCCGCACCCTCCCCGACCACGGCGCCGTAGAGCGCCCGCGGTTCGCCGCGGCGCCAGGCCCAGAGCTGGTCGCCGTGGCTGAAATGCCACCACTCGTTGGGGTGCTGGGCGAAGCCGGCGTCTTCCATCACCGACGCCAGCAGCCGGCGCCGTTCGTGCCAGTCGGAGGCCTCGCTGCCGGGGGCGGCCCCGGCGTAGTGGTCGGGCTCGGAGATGGCGCCGATGGCATCGATCTCCCCGCCCATGGCCAGGGTGCGGCCGTTGGCCTCGGCCAGGGTGAGATCCACCGCGGCGCCGGTGCTGTGGGGGGGCGGGGTGGCCGGATCGGCACTGGGGGGAGCCCAGAAGCGATCCACCTCCGCCGCCACGGCCTGCTGGGGGAGGCCGAAGGCGTCGGGGTCGAGGCCCCGCTCGCGGCAGGCCTCACGGAAAGCCTGGCGGACCATGAACGCCTGAACGGCGATGGGACGCCAGGCGTCGAAGATGGCGAGCCGCCAGTGGGGCCGGTCCTGCTGCAACCGCTCCTGGGCCCGCTCCAGCCGATCGATCACCCCGCGGCGCAGCCGGAAGGGACTGGCGCCGGTGCCATAGGGCGCCCCCAGGGCCTGGTAGGGATGGGGCTCCAGCCGCCACAGGGTCGGCGGCAGGTCGTTGAGGGGCTCGCCCCCATCGGCGATGGGGATCGGACTCCAGGGGCGCAGGGGCGGCATGGGGGCGGCGGGTCCGGCTCGGCCCGGTGGTCTGGGTCAATTCAACTGGGCCGCCTCCACCGAGCGGCGCCGCTGGGCCTCGAGGGCGTCGCGCAGGTGCGGCTGGCGGGCCAGGTCGGGGTCCTCCGCCAGGATCCGCCGCGCCGCCAGCCGCGCCTCCTCCAGCACGGCGCCGTCGTCACTGAGGCTGGCCAGGGCCAGGTCCGGCAGGCCCGACTGGCGGGTGCCGAGCACCTGGCCGGGGCCCCGCAGCCGCAGGTCCATCTCGGCGATCTCGAAGCCGTCGCTGCTGCGTACGAGCAGCTCCAGCCGCTGGCGGGCCATGGCGTTGTCGCCCGCATGCAGCAGCAGGCAATGGGAGGCGGCGGCCCCCCGGCCCACCCGGCCCCGCAGCTGGTGCAGCTGGGCCAGGCCGAAGCGCTCGGCATGTTCGATCACCATCACGCTCGCCTCCGGCACGTCCACCCCCACCTCCACCACCGTGGTGGACACCAGCACCTGGGAGCGCCCCTCCTGGAAGGCGCCGATGGCCCGCTGCTTCTCCTCGCCGGTCATCCGACCGTGCAAGAGCCCCACCGTGAGTTCGGGAAACACCTCCTCATCGAGGTGCCGGTGCACCTCCACCGCCGAGCGCAGGTCGACCTTCTCCGATTCCTCCACCAGGGGCAGCACCACGTAGGCCCGCTGCCCCTTGGCCACCTCCTCGCGCACCAACTCCCAGGCGCCGGCGCGCTCGGATCCGCGCAGCAGGCGGGTGCGGATCGGCGTGCGACCCGGCGGCAGTTCATCGATCTGGCTGAGGTCCAGGTCGCCGTGGATCGAGAGAGCCAGGGTGCGGGGAATGGGGGTGGCGGTCATCGTCAGCAGGTGGGGCTGGAGCCCCTTGGCCAGCAGCCGGTTGCGCTGCCGCACGCCGAAGCGGTGCTGCTCGTCCACCACCACCAGGCCAAGGCGGTCGAACTGGACCGGATCCTCGAGAAGGGCATGGGTGCCCACCAGCAGCTTCACCTGGCCGTTGACCAGGTCCTGCAGCACCTGGCGGCGGCGGCGGGCCGGGGTGGAGCCCGTGAGCAGCTCGATGCTGACGTCGAGCTGGGGCAGCCAGCCGGCCAGCTTGTGGAAATGCTGGGCCGCCAGCACCTCGGTGGGGGCCATCAGGGCCCCCTGGCAGCCGGCGGCAATGGCCCCCAGCAGGGCCGCCAGGGCCACCACCGTCTTGCCACTGCCCACATCCCCCTGGACCAGCCGGGCCATGGGCTGGGGGCGCTCCATGTCGGCGCGGATCTCCGCCAGCACGCGGTTCTGGGCGCCGGTGAGGGGAAAGGGCAGCAGGTCGAGGAAGCGGCTGACCAGGTCCTCGCCGCCGCTGGGCAGGAGCAGCGGCGGGGCCGGGGAGCGGCGCAGGCGCTCGCGCCGCTGTCCCAGGGCCAGTTGCAGGAGCAGGAACTCGTCGAAGACCAGCCGCCGCCGGCAGCGCTGCAGCTCCTCGCGGTCGGCGGGGCGATGGAGCCCCAGCAGCGCCTCGCCACGGCGCACCAGGCCCAGGTCCAGGCGCAGGGTCTCCGGCAGGGGATCGGGCCAGCGGCTCGCCGCCGGCAGCACGGCGGCGATGGCCCGGGCCAGGGTCTCGCCGCTGAGCCCCTCGGTGAGGGCGTAGACGGGCACGAAGCGTCCGATCCGCTCCGACCGCACCGGCGCACCGGGGGCCTCCAGCACCTCCAGCAGGGGATCGGCGAAGCCGGGGCCGTAGGGGCTGTCCTTCACCAGGCCGCTGACGGCCACCGTGGCCCCCACCGGGTAGAGCCGCTGCTGGGCCTTCAACCAACCCGGGCTGCTGAAGCGGCGACCCGCAAAGAAGCGCGTCACCTTGAGGCGGCCCGTCACGTCCTGGAGCTGCAGCTCCAGGATCGCCAGGTTGGGGTTGCGGGGGCTGCCGAAGGCATGGCAGCGGCGCACCGTCGCCACGATGGTGGCGGTCCGTCCCGGCTCCAGGGCTGCGATCCGAACCAGATGGGCGTAGTCGAGGTAATCGCGGGGGTAGTGATGCACCAGATCCCGCACCACCAGCAGGCCGAGGGCGGCGAGGCGGGTGGCGGTCTTCGGGCCGATGCCGGCCACCTCCGCCAGGGGTGTCTGGGGATCGAACCGCTGGGCACCGCCGGCGGAGGGCCCCGCCGCAGGGTCGGGGGGTCCCAGCCGCAGGCGTGGGGGTCCCACGGGCCGGACCTCCTGCCGGCGGCGGCGCAGCTCGTGCAGCGCCTGCCTCAGGCGCCGCACCAGGGACTGCCGGCCCGCCAGCGCCAGGGCGCCATAGCCGGTGAAGTCCCGGGCGAGGGCGGCCAGCTGCTGCATCTCGGCGGGTTCGAGACCCTCCGGCGCTGCCGCCAGGGATGTGTCGATGAAGCCGCTGAACCGGTCGCGCCGTCCCTGGAGATCACCGAAGCCCGCATCGGCCTCGAGGCGGCAGGCCAGCTGCAGGGGCGTGCACCAGCGCTCCAGGGCCTGCACCAGGGCTTCGGACGGGGACGCGGCCGGCCCCTCCACGGAGGGGGGGCCGTTCAGTCGTTCGGAATCGATGGGGGGCGGATGTCCTGCAGCCAAAGCTGTTCGGCCTGATGGATCCGTAGCCGCCGTTGCAGGCGACGGAACTGCTGGGCCATTCTGCGAACCTCCTGCCGATGCTGCTGCAGCCGCCGCCGGCAGGTGCGCAGGCGGGGTTCCTCCAGCTCGAGGTCGGTGGGCCGTAGAAGCACCGCCAGCGTCTGCGCCTGGGGGGCGCGCGCGCCAGGGAAGGGCAGGGGCAGCCGCATCAGGTTGGCGGGGGCGGCCATGGTCTCCAGCTGACCGGCCAGCACCGCATCGAGCAGGCTGACCGGCAGCAGGCTGCGACTCACGCCACCACGCAGCAACTCCACGTTGACGGCGTGGGAAAGGTTGCGGAGGCGGCGGCCCAGGGCCAGCTCCATGCCGTCCATCCAGCGCAGCACCCGTTCGGGATCCTCGGGAAGCCGCCCCGCCTGCCAGAGGGAATCCTCCTCGGGGCCATCCTCGGGCTCCTCGTCAGGCTCCTCCTCGGGATCGTCTTGGCCATCATCGGGATCGTCTTGGCTGTCGTCGTCCCGGTCGTGGGGGGGCGCGTCATCCGGATCGTCCTGCGACCCATCGTCGGCATCCGGCGGGGGGGCTTCCCCACGGCCGAGCGCCCCCCAGAGGAAGGAGCCGCCGGCAAGGGGCGGGGCAAAGCCGATCTGCACCGAGCCCGGCGGCAGGGACTCCGGTTCCCCGCCTCCGTTGTCCCCCTCCCAGGTGAGTTCCTCCAGCAACTGTTCCCGGTCGTGACGGTCGCGCCGCAGGCGCTCCCGGGAGATCTGGGCCGCCAGGATCACCAACTGCTCCACCGTGAGCAGGCTGCAGCAGCGACCCACCAGTTCCTGGATCTGGCCGTGCAGGAGGCGCCGTCGCTCAACCGGGAGCTCGGTGTAGCGCTGGGGGTGGACCTGGGTGGCGAGATGGAAGCAGGCCTGGCGGACCTGCTGGGGCAGCGCCTGGCGCAGCACCTGGAGGTACAGGGCGACGTGGCGATAGAGCTCCGGGTTCGACTGCGTCAGCCGCCGGGTCAGGGCCTGGAGCTGACCCGGCAGATCGATCGAATCGGACGGGTCGCTCAACGGCTCCGGCTCAGGCCGCCTTGCCCATCGCCGCCACTTCGGCGGCGAAATCCGACTGCTCCACCTCGATGCCCTCACCGAGGGTGTAGCGGGTGAAGCGGCGCACCCGGATGTTCTCGCCGGTCTTGCCGGCGGCCGACTTGACCATCTCACCGACGGTCAGGGTGTTGTCGCGGATGAAGGGCTGGTCCATCAGGGCCAGTTCCTTGAGGCGCTTGCCGATGCGCCCCGCCACGATCTTGACCTTCATCTCCTCCTTCTTGCCGGCGAGATCGTCACGGCCCATCTCGATGGCCTTTTCCCGCTCCGCCACTTCGGGGGGAATGTCGTCGGTGCTGACGTATTCCACGTTGGGGCAGGCGGCGATCTGCATCGCCACGTTGCGCACCAGCTCCTGGAAGAGCTCACCGCGGGCCACAAAGTCGGTCTCGCAGTTCACCTCCACCAGCACGCCGACGCGGGCACCGGTGTGGATGTAGCTGCCGACGGCCCCTTCGGCCGCCGTGCGACCGGCCTTCTTCTCGGCGGTGGCGATGCCCTTCTGGCGCAGCCATTCGGCGGCCTTGGTGGCATCCCCACCGGATTCGGTGAGGGCCTTCTTGCAATCCATCATGCCCGCGCCGGTCTTGTCGCGCAGGTCCTTGACGAGCTTGGCAGTGATCTCAGCCATGGGGTGGGAGTAGGGGAGGTCGGGAGGGAGAGAACGGCTCAGGCGTCGTCGTCGCCGCGCTGATCCTGGGCTCCATGGCGGCCTTCGTTGATGGCATCTGCGAGGCGGCCCAGCACCAGTTGCACCGAGCGCACGGCGTCGTCATTGCAGGGAATGGGCACGTCGCACAGATCCGGATCGCAGTTGGTGTCGAGCATCGACACAAGCGGGATGTCGAGCTTGCGGCACTCGAGCACGGCGTTGGTTTCGCGGCGCTGGTCCACCAGCACCACCACATCGGGCAGGCGGCGCATGTTCTTGAGGCCGCCGAGATACTTCTGCAGACGGTCGAGTTCCCGGCGCAGCACGGCGGCTTCCTTCTTGGGCCGCATGGCGATGGCGCCGGAGGACTCCATGCGCTCCAGGTCCTTGAGGCGATCGATACGGGCGCGCATCGTGCTCCAGTTGGTGAGCATGCCGCCCAGCCAGCGCTGGTTGACGTAGGAGGCTCCGCAGCGGGCCGCTTCCTGGGCGATCACTTCAGAGGCCTGCTTCTTGGTGCCGACGAACAGGAAACGCTTGCCGCTGCGGGCGGCACTGCGGGTCCATTTGTAGGCGTTGTTCATGCAGACGGCGGTCTGCACAAGATCGATGATGTGGACTCCGTTGCGCGCGCAATAGATGTAGCGCGACATCTTGGGATTCCAGCGACGGGTCTGGTGTCCAAAGTGGGCACCAGCCTCCATCATCTCGGAGAGAGTGACGACAGCCATGGGGGTTGGGGGGTTTCGGGTTGGCCTCCACCTGCCAGGGATGCCGCGCCATAGGACAGGCAGCGGATCACCCGAAACGTGCAGGTGTGCGGTGTTGGGTTACCGGGTCAACCTACCAAATGGCCCTGCTGGCGGGCTTCGGCATGGAGGGCCCGCACCCCGAAGCGGTTGAGGGGAAGCCGCAGCAGCTCCATCGCCAGCCCCGCCTTGTCGTGGCGGATCAGCCAGCGCAGCAGAGGCCGCAGGCTGCGTTCATTGATCAGGCCGCCGAGGGTGAGCAGCTCCCACAGGGCCAGATGCAGCCAGGTGTACTGGATGATGAAGCGCACCCGCCGGGTGGGGTGTTTGCGGTAAAAGACCAGGCCCATCTTGGCCCGTTCCCGCTCCACCCGCACCAGATCGGGGATCTGCTCGAGGCTCAGGGGCGGATGCCAGTGGTAGCCCACGGCATCGGGGCAGCGCACCAGCCGCACGCCCATGCGCCGCAGCCGTTCCCCGAGTTCGAGATCCTCCCAGCCGTAGAGGCGGAAGCCGGTGTCGAACAGGCCCGACTGCTCCAGCACCCGGCGGTCGATCGCCACGTTGCCGGTGGCGAAATAGGCCCAGGAGAGATCCCGCAGCTTGTGGGGCTCCGACGTGGGCGCTTCGAAGTTGTGGGTGTTGATCACCGCGCCGTAGGTGAAGCAGAGCCGGTCACCGCTCTCCTCCCAGGCCCGCGCCAGGGTCGTGGCGTGGTGCAGCAGAAACCGCTCCGTCACCACCAGGTCGCTGTCGATGAAGACGATCACATCGCCGCGGGCCTCGTTCACGCCGCGGTTGCGCCCCTCGGCCGGTCCGCCGTGGTCCTGGCGGATCAACCGCAGATGGGGGAAGGCGGTGGCATGGGCATCCAGCCAGCGCACCGTTTCGTCGGTGGATCCGTCGTCGACCAGCACCACCTCATAGGCCTGCAGGGGACCGCCGGTCTCCTGGCGCTCCAGGGCCTGCAGGCACTGGCGCAGGATCGGCAGCCGGTTGTAGGTGGGGATGACGACGCTGATGAACATCGAGTGACGGTGCGGGGACCACGGTGGAGGGGCCATGAAAAAGGGGGGATCCGCAGCGAATCCCCCCGGTGCCTTGGCCGGATCGCGCCGGTCAGTCGGCGGCGCCGCCGTTGTTGGCCGTGCCGGTCACGCCGTTGCCGGCCCCTTCACCGCGGCCGTCGTTACGCAGCTTGCGCTTCTTGAACTTGCGGGCGTAGGCCCGGTTGCGCTCCTGCTTTTCCTTCTTGAGGTTCCTGCGTTTCGACATAGGTGCTGTGAGCCTTGAAAAGACTGTGAGGTTCCACCCTACTCACCCGACCACGGCCTCCCCGGCCCACAGCCGGCCATCCTCCATCCGCACCAGGCGGTCGGCCACATCGAGGATGCGGGGGTCATGGGTCACCATCAGCACGCCGCAGCCCTCGTCCCGGGCCAGGCGCTGGAGCAGTTCCACCACCTCCCGACCGGTGCGGCTGTCGAGGGCGGCGGTGGGCTCATCCGCCAGGAGCAGGCGGGGGTGGGCGGCCAGGGCGCGGGCGATCGCCACCCGCTGCTTCTGGCCACCGGAGAGGTCGTGGGGCAGCTTGCCGAGGTGATCGGAGAGGCCCACGGCCCGCAGCCACTCGCGGGAGAGGTCGCGGCGGGCGCGGTAACCCAGATCCGGCAGCAGGTCGGCCCCCATCTGCACGTTCTGCTCGGCGGTGAGGCAACGCAGCAGGTTGTGGCCCTGGAAGATCATGCCGACGCTGCGGCGCAGCAGCTGGCGCTCCTGGCGGCTGGAGCCGTTCAGCTCGCAGCCGAGCACCCGCACCGAGCCCTCCATCACCTGGCGCAGGGCCCCCACCAGGGTGAGCAGGGTGGTCTTGCCGCAGCCGGAAGGCCCCGTGAGCAGCACCACTTCGCCAGGGTGGATCTCCAGGTCGATGCCCTGGAGCACCTGACGCCGCATCGCGCCGGTGCCGTACCAATGGCTGAGACCCCGCACCGCCACGGTGGCGGGACCCTCACCGGTGGGGGCGGTCGCAGGGGCGGATCCGGGAAGGAGGGTGGTCATCGGCTCGGGAATGGCTCAGAAAATGTCGGCCGGATCGGCATCGCCCAGCTTGCGCATCGCCATCGCCGCCGACCCCATGCACATCACCAGGATCATCAGGAAGACGGTCGTGGCCCGGTCGCCGGCCATCGACACCGGCAGCTTGGTGGCGGCATGGATGACGCCGTAGAGCACCTGGCCGGCGATGTAGGCGGGCACGTAGCCGAAGATCGCCAGCAGCAGCCCCTCGCGCGCCACCACCCCCAGCAGGGTGAGCAGGCTGTAGCCCATGGCCATCAGGGTGGCGTACTCGGGCAGGTGGTCGCTGACGTCGGAATAGAGGATCTGATAGACGATCACGCAGCCCACCACGAAGCCCATGGCGGCGCCCAGGGTGAAGATGAAGCCGATGGCGGTGCTGGTGCGCCAGTAGTCCATCTCCAGATCCAGGAAGCCCTGCTTGGTGAGCACGGTCACGTCCTCCGGCAGCAGGCGGCGCAACCGCTCCACCGCCTGGGCGGGGTCGGCCCCGGAGCGCAGGCGGATCAGACCCAGCTCGATGCTGCCGGGCGGGTTGTTCGGCACCAGGCTCAGCAGGGTTTCCCGGCTGGTGAGGAGGTTGCCGTCGGCACCGAAGGAGGGCCCTGAACTGAACAGGCCCGCCACCCGCAGCCGCTTGCCGGCCACCTCGCTCTCCACGGTCCGGCCCTCCCGGAACCATTTCGCCACCGGTCCGAACTCATCGCGGGAGAGGTCGTCGAAAAGCACCCGGCCCTTCTGGGTGAGGCGGGGCGCCAGGGCGGTGACGGCCGGATCAAGAAAGAGGGGATCCCCCGGTTCGAAGCCCAGGGCCAGGATCGAGCGCGTGCCCTTCGTCTCGGGGTTGCGCCAGAGCAGCAGGTTCCAGTGCACCGGGGTGATGCCGGTCACGTCCGGATCGGCCTTGGCCTGCACGAGCCGCCGCTCGGGAAAGCCGGTCATGCTGATCGAGCTCTTGCTGCGGGGGCTGAGCAGCACCAGATCGGTGTCGAACAGCTTGTGCACCGTGACGCTGGAGTCGAACAGGGCGTCGCGGAATCCCAGCTGCATGAACATCAGGATCCCGGCGAAGGTGATCCCGGCCAGCGCCACCGCCAGGCGCATCGGCTGGCGGGTGAGCAGCAGCCAGGCCAGCGGGATGCGGCGTCCCTGCCAGAGGCTCATGGCTGCATGCGGGCGATGACCTTGAGGCCGCTGAGGTCGGCGACCTTCGCCCCGTCCTGGGGATCGAGCCGCACCCGCACCTCGACAACGCGGGCATCGGCATCACCGGTGGGATCGGTGGAGAGCACCTCCCGCTGGCGGACCTGGGGACTGATGCGCCGCACGGTGCCCCGGAGGGTGCCGTCGAAGCCGCCGTTCTCGCTGGTGAGGGTGACGGCCTGGCCGACCCGGACCCGATCGATGTCGCTTTCGTAGACCTCGATCGAGGCTTCCATGCGATCGCTGGCCCCCAGCTCGAGGATGCCCTTGTCGCCGGGCCGTTCGCCGACGCGGGACTGGATGCGCAGCACCGTGCCATCGATCGGGGCCCGCAGCTCGGTGTTGACCAGGTCGGTGGTGGCCTTGACCAGGGAGGCCCGGGCCTCCTGCAGCTGGCCCTGGAGCTCCAGGGTGCGCTGCTCAAGCACGTCCAGATCGGCGGCGGAATAGGCGCCGTCGCTGGCTAGCTTGCGGTAGCGCGCCAGGTCGCGGGTCTGGATGGTGAGCCGGCGGCTGAGATTGGCGATCCGGGTGCGGATCAGCTCGAGTTCCGCCCGTTGCAGCGGCTGGTTGTCGAAACGGGCCAGCAGCTGGCCCGCCCGCACCCGGTCGCCCTCGGCCACCAGCAGCTCCGTGATGCGGGGGCTGCCGCCGATGCCGGTGATCGGCGCCGCCAGGATGCGCACGTCACCGTCAGGCTCCAGCTGGCCCAGGGCCGCCACGGCCTCCACCGGGGCCGGCGGACGGGCCACGGCAGCGGCCGGCGGCCTGGCGGGCTGAAGGCGCTGGTACAGGACGACACCACCCACCAGCAGACCCGCCACGCCGGCGACGATCAGGCCGTTGCGCCAGGGACCGGTGGGTCGTCGAACAGCAGGTCCTCGATGTAGCGGTCCGCCCACTGGGGGTTGAACGCCTTCTCCAGCACCCTCCGGGTCTTGTCGTTTTGTTTCTGTTGCTTGCAATACCTCAGCTGCCCGCGCCATCGGGCAACCGTAGCCGGATCGTCATGGGCTTGGGAAGGGCTCGTCGCCGCCGCTGTGGCCAGCACGCCGAGGAACGTCGCCACCTCTTCGACGAACCCCTTCTCCTCCGCCTCCGATTCCGGCCGCACGAAGAGCACATGGGGCGAGAAGATCGACCCCCAGGGGGGCAGATCGCGCACCTGGGCAAAGGCGGGCCGGTCCCGGTCGGCCAGGGCCGCGGCGATCGCCTCCGGCAGGCTCTCCCCAACGGGGGAGAGATCGACGATGGCGGCGCTCACCCCGGCCTTGCCGGCGACGATGTCGGCACCGAACACCGGCAGGTCGTAGCGGGGATCGGGGAAGAACACGCAGTGGAGGATCTGCAGCCCGGCCCCGAGGCGCGCCGTCTCCAGGTGCAGCTTGCGAAGCCCCCGGCAGCGGTGCACCTCGTTGCGGATGAACAGGGCATCGCCGTCCAGGCTGCCGCTGATCGCCTCCAGTTCGGGGTCAATCGCCAGGGGGGCCAGATCCGGCAGAGTGTTGCGACAGAGCCGGATCCGCTCCGCCAGGGAATCCACCAGGGGATGGATGCCACCGTCAACGGCCGGTGCGACCTCACCCATGGACACGTCGTCACAGCAGAATGCGGATCCTGCCATGCATCCGTGAGCGATTCCCTGGGTTGTTGCGGGTCCTTGCTGCCCGATCTGGCCGCCCCTGTCAGCCACAAGCTCGCCAACGGGGTCGAACTGGTGCAGCTCGACCTGGAGGACGCCCCCCTGGTCTGCCTCGATTTCTGGTGCCGCGCCGGCAGCGCCTTCGAGACGCCCACGGAGAGCGGCCTGGCCCATTTCCTCGAGCACATGGTGTTCAAGGGCAGCGACGGGCTGGCGGCCGGGGAGTTCGATCGCCGCATCGAGGCCCTGGGGGGCAGCAGCAACGCCGCCACCGGTTTTGACGATGTCCACTTCCACGCCCTGATGCCCCCGGAGGGGGCGGCCGAGGCCCTCGATCTGCTGATGGATCTGGTGCTGCAGCCCCGGCTCGACCCCGACAGCTTCGCCATGGAGAGGCAGGTGGTGCTGGAGGAGCTGGCCCAGAGCGAGGACCAGCCCGAGGAGGTGGCCCTGCAGCGGCTGCTGTCCCTGGCCTGTCCCGACCATCCCTACGGACTGCCGATCCTGGGGCGGCGCCAGGCCCTGCTCGACCATGACCCCGCCGCCATGGCGGCCTTCCACCACCGCCAGTACGCCGCCGGCCGCTGCGTCCTGTCCCTCGCCGGTGCCGTCGGCGATGGCGCCCTTATGGAGCGGGCCGCCGCCGGCCCGCTCGCGTCCCTGGCGGCGAGTGGCGCGCCGATGGCCCCGGCGGAACTGCGGGTCACCCCGGGGGAGCACCGGCTGGCGGTGCCGCGGCTCGAGGCCGCCCGCCTGCTGATGCTGTGGTGGCTGCCGCCCGCCGCCGATCTGGAGGCCATGGTCGGGGCCGACCTGGGCACCACCGTGCTGGCGGAAGGGCGCCGCAGCCGCCTGGTGGAACGGCTGCGGGAGCAGCTGCAGATCGTGGAGAGCGTCGATCTGGATCTGCATGCCATGGAGGGCGGCAGCATCGCCCTGCTGGAGGCCGTCTGCGATCCCGAGGAGCTGGGCGAGGTGCGACAGGCCATCGAGCAGGTGTGGCAGGAGCTCCGCCAGGACGCCCTGGGGGAGCAGGAGTGGGGGCGGGCCCGGCGCCTTGTCGCCAACGGCTACCGCTTCTCCCTGGAATCCCCTGGCGGCGTGGCCTCCCTGATCGGCAGCAGCCGCCTCTGGGGCCGGCCCCAGCCCCTTGGCCATCCCCTGGAACTGCTGGAGCGCTGGTCGCCCCAGCGGCTCCAGGAGCAGATGCTGCCCCTGCTGGATCCGGCCCGGGCCTGCGTGCTCGAGGCGGTGCCGGCATGAGCATCGCCCCACCCCCCGGCAGCCAACTCCCAGGCAGTGAGGACTGCCGCGTCCTGGAGGGCGGTCTGCCGCTGCGGATCCTGCACCGGCCCGGGCCGGCGATCCTGGCGGCCCGCCTCGCCATCCCCGGCGGCAGCGGCCGCGACCCCGCCGGTGCCCGCGGCGCCCACCAGCTCCTGGCCGGCAGCATGACGCGCGGCTGCGGCGGGCTCGATGCCGAGGCCCTCGCCGACTGTGTCGAGGGGGCCGGTGCCGCCCTGCGGGTGGAGGCCCACGAGGATGGCCTGGTGCTGGCCCTCAAGTGCGCCGCCGACGACGCCACCACCCTGGTCCCACTGCTGCTGGCGATGGCCCGGCGGCCCCGGCTGGAGCCCGAGCAGGTGGCGATCGAGCGCCAGCTCAACCTGCAGATGCTGCAGCGCCAGAAGGAGGACCCCTTCCAGCTGGCCCATGACCAGCTGCGCCGGCTGCTCTACGGCGACGGGCCCTACGGCCATGACCCCCTCGGCATCGAAGCGGAACTGGCCGGCCTGGGGCCGGACGATCTGCGCCCCCTGGTGGAACGGCTCGGCAGCGACGGCGCCGTCCTGGTGCTCTGCGGCGACGCCCCCGCCGCCCTGGGGGAGGTGCTGGAGCGGGAACTGGCGGCGTCCCCCTGGAGCACCCACGCCCCGGTGACCCGGCCCTTCGCCGGTCCACCGCTGGCCACGGGTCACCTGGGCCAGCAGGTGCAGGACACCGAACAGGTGGTGCTGATGCTGGGGGCGGCGACCGTTCCCCTGGCCCACCCGGACGCCCTGGCCCTGCGGCTGCTGCAGGCGCACCTGGGCCTCGGCATGTCCAGCCGGCTGTTCATCACCATGCGGGAGGAGCGTGGTCTGGCCTACGACGTCGGCGTGCACCTGCCGGCCCATGCCGGCGGTGCGCCGTTCGTCATGCACCTGTCCACCTCGGCCGAGCGGGTGGCGGAAGCCACCACCTGCCTGCTGGACGAGTGGCAACGGCTCCTGGAGGCGTCGCTGGACGAGGGCTCACGGCTGCTGGCCCTGGCCAAGTTCCAGGGGCAGGACGCCATGGGGCGCCAGACCTGCTCCCAGATTGCCGAGCGCCTGGCGCTGGTGCTCAGCCAGGGCCTGCCCACCGACCATGTGCGCCAGGTGCTGGAGCGGGCCCCAGCCCTCAGCGCCGGGGATCTGCGCGCGGCCGCCCGCCGCTGGCTCGCCACCCCGTCCCTGAGCCTGGTGGGTCCGGCCCCGGCCCTGGAGCAGGCGCACCAGGCCTGGCAGAACCACGACCTCAGCCGTCGGCCGGGGCGGGTTCCAGATCCGTCGCGTTGATCAGGAAGGTGCCGCGGCGGAAGCGGATGGCCCGCAGGTCCAGGGCCCGGATCTCCACCACGCGCCCCACCTCCCCCGGATCGACCAGGTCCGGTGGGCGCAGCATCGGCATCGGGTCGGCGGTCTTGAGGTAGCGGAGCGGCTGGCGCAGCCGCACCGCATCCCCCAGGTGGATCTCCACCGGCGGAACCGTCGGTGCCATCTCCTCCGCGGCGGGCGGGTCGGTGGGGGTTGAATCCGGCATCGGTACGGGGATCCGGCGGTAGGGGGGTCCGGCGGTGCGGGTGCCCGGCGGGCGGGCTGGGGGCCCTTCTCAGCCGAACCTAGCTGCAGCAGGATGGGCGCCAGCGACGGACGGTTCATTGCGGGCCCTTGCCACCTGGAGCGGAGCGATCGCCGGCCTTCTCCTGATACTCGTCGGCGGTCTGGTGCCGGCGGCCTTCCCGGTCCACGAGGCGGCGGGCTGGGCCGTGCGTCCGCTCGGCATCACCCTGCAGGTGCCGGCCCTGCTCCTGACGGCCCTGGTCTGCGGTCCCCGCAGTGCCACCCTGGCCGCCGTGGCCTATCTCAGCGTCGGTCTGTTCCAGCTGCCGGTGTTCCATGAAGGGGGCGGCATCGGTTACCTGCTCGATCCAGGCTTCGGCTACCTGGCGGGCTTCCTGCCGGCCGCCTGGATCACCGGCAAGCTGGCGCGCCAGCCGGGCATGGACGACCCCCTCACCCTCGCCGGCGCCGCCGCCATCGGCCTGGTGGTGCTGCATCTCTGCGGCCTCGCCAACCTGCTCCTGGGCAGCCTGGCCGGCCGCTGGGGCGGGGACACCCTGACCCTGGTGGTGGGCTACAGCCTGGCCCTGCTACCCCAGCTGCTGCTCTGCTGCGCCGCCGGCGTCCTGGCCTGGCTGCTGCGCCGTCTGCTGCTGGTGCCCTCGTGATGGCCCGAACGCTGCGCCAGCGGCTGACCCCCCTGGGGGTGGCGGCCGTCGCCGTGGGGCTGGATCAGCTCAGCAAGCGCTGGGCCGTCGAACACCTGCCCAGCGGCAGCATTGAGCCCCTGCTGCCCGGCCTGCTGCAGCTGCAGCGCGTCAGCAACACCGGGGCGGCCTTCAGCCTCTTCGCCGGGGCGCCGAACCAGCTGGGCCTGGTGAGCGCCCTGGTGAGCCTCGGCCTGCTGTTCTGGATCCTGTGGCGTCCCCCCGCCGGCCTCTGGAACGTGCTGGCCCTGGGACTGCTGCTCGGGGGCGCCGTCGGCAACGGCATCGACCGCTGGCGCCACGGGGCCGTGGTGGACTTCCTGGAGTTCGTCCCGATCCATTTCCCGATCTTCAACCTCGCCGACGTCGCCATCAACCTGGCCGTGGCGTGCTTCCTCATCGACCTGCTGCGACCCCATGCCGACCGCCATCCTTGAACGGCTGGAGCAGCGGCTGCGGCCCCGGACCGGCGGCCCCCGGCTCAAGGTGCTGCGGCCAGGCCTGCCGGAGCTGGAGCAGCCCCTGCACGGCAGCCTCTACCGGATCGGCCGCGCCGCCGACAACGCCATCGTCATCGACCACACGGCGGTCAGCCGCCACCATGCCCTGCTGGAGAACCATGGCGGGCACTGGCTGCTGAGCGACGCCGGCTCCACCAACGGTCTGTGGTGGCGGGGCCGGCGGGTGCGGGAGCTGGTGCTGCGCGAGGGGGACCGGGTGCGCTTCGGACCCGCCGATCAGGCGGATCTGCCCACGCTCCTGTTCGAGCGCGACGGCAGCACACGCCTCGACCGAATCGGCCGCTGGGGAGCGCTGGCGGCGGCGGCCGTGGCCGGCGGCGGCGGCCTGCTGCTGGCCCTGTCCCTGCTGCAGGTGCCCACCCGCGGCAGCCTGGCGACGGTGCGGGGGCCCCTGCTCCTCTACGACCGTCAGGATCGACCGGTGGCCTCCGTGGCCGATCGCAAGCGTCGCGAACTTGCCGAGCTCGGGGCCTACCCCCCAGTGCTGATCGATGCCCTGCTGGCCAGCGAGGACAACCGCTTCTGGTGGCATCCGGGCGTGGACCCGATCGGCACCGCCCGGGCCCTGGTCACCAACCTCCTGGGGGGCCGGGTGCTCGAGGGCGGCAGCACCCTCACCCAGCAGATCGCCCGCAGCCTCTACCCGGAGCAGGTGGGGCAGGGGGAAACCCTGGGGCGCAAGTGGCGGGAGCTGCTGGTGGCCCTGCAGCTGGAGGCCCGCTTCAGCAAGGAGGAGCTGCTGCTCAGCTACCTCAACCGGGTCTATCTCGGGGCCGTCTGGGGGTTCGAGGATGCGTCCCGGCGCTTCTTCAGCCGTCCGGCCTCGGCGCTGAAGCTCGAGGAGGCCGCCCTGCTGGTGGGCCTGCTCCCCTCCCCGAACGGCTACGACCCCTGCGTCGACCCCGCGGCAGCCCTGGCCTCCCGCAACCAGGTGCTCGACAAGATGGCGGCCACCAACCGGATCTCCGCCGACCAGGCCCGACGGGCCCGGCGCCAGCCGATCCGGCTGGCCGCAGACGCCTGCCGCTCCGCCCAGCAGCGCGGGGCGCCCTTCTACACCGACCAGGTGCGCCGCGACCTGGAGAACCAGGTGGGCAAGGCGGTGGCCGCCGAAGGCAACTTCCTGATCGACACCCACCTGGACCCGTTGCTGCAGGAGCGGGTCGAGCTGCTGCTGCGCCAGCGGATCGATGCCAGCCGATTCCTGGGGGTGAGCCAGGGGGCGGTGGTGGTGCTCGACAGCCGCACCGGCGGCATCCGCGCCATCGCCGGCGGCCGGGATTATCTGCAGAGCCAGTTCAACCGGGCCTCCATGGCCCTGCGCCAGCCGGGCAGCACCTTCAAGCTGGTGCCCTACGTCGTCGCCCTGGAGCGGGGCGCCCGACCCGGGGACCGGATCGACTGCGGACCGCTGGACTGGGGCGGCCAGCACTTCACCAGCGGCTGCGGCGGCAGCCTCAGCCTGCGCCAGGCCATGGCGATCAGCAGCAACACCGCCGCCCTGCGGCTGGCCCGCAAGGATGGCCTCGACGCGGTCGTGAGCAAGGGCCGGGACCTGGGCTTCACCACCCCCCTGGCCCCGGTGCCGGGGCTGGCCCTGGGCCAGAGCGAGGTGACCCTGCTGGAGCTCACGGCGGCCTATGCCGCCGTCGCCGCCGACGGTCTCTGGCGCGCCCCGACCACCATCCGGAGGCTCACCGATGCCGAGGCCTGCGCCGCCTCCCAGGCGGGGGCAGCACCGGGCGGGGCGGAGTGCCGGGCCTCCACCGGCAGCTCCAGGGCCATCACCAGCCCGGGGCGGCGGGTGATGAGCCCCGCCACCGCCAAGGCGATGCGAACGCTGCTGGAGGGGGTGGTCAGCGGCGGCACCGGCAGCGCCGCCTACGTGGGCGCCGGCAGCTGGGGCAAGACCGGCACCACCAACGAAGGCCGGGACCTGCTGTTCGTGGGGTACGCCCCTAAACGCCAGTGGGTGATCGGCATCTGGCTGGGCAACGATGACAACCGGCCCACCGCCGCCAGCAGCGCCCTGGCGGCCTCCCTGTTCGGCGAGATCGTGCGCTCCGCACCGCCGGGCCCGTGAAGCTGCCGCCGCGGCTCTGGATCTGGGTCTTTCTGGGTCTGCTGGCGCTGGTGGTGCTGGGCATGGTGCTGCAGGCGATCCAGCAGCTGCAGTGGACCCTGAGCACCTGGCTGCCCTACTGGATGGTGGGGCCGCTGATGCTGATCATGCTGGCCGCCCTGGCGGTCGCCCTGGCCCAAGTGGGCTGGCCCTGGCTGCGCCGGCTGCGGCAGGGCGGGGCGATGGGCGCCGGCAAGTCCGCCCCCGCGGCGGTGCCCTCCAGCCGCCGGGAGGCGGCCCAGCGGAACCTGGGCTCCATCGACCGCACCCTGGCCCAGGTGCGCGACGCGGTGGAGCGGGAGGCCCTGCGTCAGGAACGGCAGCGGATGGAGGCGGAGCTGGAGCGGGGCGACCTGGTGATCGTCGTGTTCGGCACCGGCTCGACCGGCAAGACCTCCCTCATCCGCGCCCTGCTGCAGGAGCTGGTGGGGGAGGTGGGGGCGCCGATGGGCTCGACCACCGCCGCCACCCGCTACCGGCTGCGGCTGAAGGATCTGCCGCGGGCCGTGATCCTGGAGGACACCCCGGGCATTCTCGAAGCGGGGCGCGAGGGCCGGGAGCGGGAGCGCGTGGCCCGGGGACTGGCCGCCCGGGCCGACCTGCTGCTGCTGGTGCTGGACGGGGACCTACGGGCCAGCGAACTGGAGGTGTTCGAAGCCCTGGCGGGCCTCGGCAAGCGGCTGCTGCTGGTGCTCAACAAATGCGACCTGCGCGGCGAGGAGGAGGAGCGTCGCCTGCTGGAGCTGCTGCGGCAGCGCTGCGCCGCGCGCCTCGGCCCCGAGGATGTGATCCCCGCCAGTGCCGCCCCCCAGAGCGTGCCGATGCCGGGCGGCAAGCCGCTGCAGCCGGAGCCGGAGGTGGAGGCCCTGCTGCGCCGCATCGCCGCCGTCCTCCATGCCGATGGGGAGGAACTGATCGCCGACAACCTGCTGCTGCAGTGCCGTCGCCTCAGCCAGGCGAGCCAGGATCTGCTCGACCGCCAACGCCGCAGCGATGCCGGCATGATCGTCGACCGCTACATGTGGATCGGCGCCGGGGTGGTGATGGTGACGCCGTTGCCGGGCATCGACCTGCTCGCCACCGCCGCCGTGAACGCCCAGATGGTGGTGGAGATCGGCCGGGTCTACGGCGTCAGCCTCAGCCGCGAGAATGCCCAGGATCTGGCCCTCTCCGTGGGCCGCACCCTGGCGGGCCTCGGCCTGATCAAGGGGGGGGTGGGTCTGATCACCTCGGCCCTCAGCCTCAGCCTTCCCGCCCTGGTCGTCAGCCGGGCGGTGCAGGCGGTCAGTGCGGCCTGGCTCACCCGGGTGGCGGGCCGCAGCTTCATCACCTACTTCCGCCAGAACCAGGACTGGGGGGATGGCGGGCTGCAGGAGGTGCTGCAGCGCGAGTACGACCTCAACCAGCGGGAGGGGATGCTGCGCCGCTTCCTGGAGACGGCCCTCAGCCGGGTGGTGGAACCGCTGCAGCAGCGGCAGGCGCGGCGGCTGCCGCCACGCCCAGGGCCTCGGGGGGCGGGGGCTGAAGGGGACCGCGGGAATCCAGGACGGTGATCAGCACCAGGTAGGCCACCCCGATCAGGATCGAGAGGGCGCCGGTGAGGATCGCCACCCAGCGGCCGCGGCGGTCGTTGGCGGGGCGCGGCGGCGCCACCGGCTCCTGCTTCGGTTCAGCCATCGGCGGCCTCCGCCAGGCTCCGCTGGACCACCAGGGCCAGCCGCTCCAGGTGCTCGCTGCCCGTGTGGGGGTTACCGAGCACCGCCTTGAGGTGGTGGAGCCCCCGGTAGACGGGCCGCGAGAGCATTAGCTGCTCGCCCAGCAGGGCCGCCCGGGTGGACGCACTCCAGCGATCGGCGCCGACGGCGCCTGAGCCCTCGGGACGGAAGGCCAGCAGGTGCAGGGGACCGCTGCTCAGGGTCAGGCCGCCGATGGCCTGCAGCCGACGCTCCAGCTCGCTGCGGCGCCGGACCGCCGCCTCGATCAGGGCGGCCATGCCGTCGAGGCCCAGCTGGCGCAGCCCCAGCCAGAGCTTGAGGATCTCCCCAGGCCGGGTGCCCTGCAGGCCCGCCTCGCCCTGGTGGCCGCCGCCCCAGCTGGGCTCCATGTAGGGCAGGCCGGTGCCGAAGGCCCGCTGCAGGTGGCGGGGATCGGCCAGCAGCAGCAGGGAGGAGGTCTTGGTGATGCCGAGCAGCTTCTGGGGGTTGACCGTGATCGAATCGGCCAGCCCCAGGCCGCCCAGCAGGGGCCGGAGTCGCTCGCTGAAGGCGAAGATCGCCCCGATGGCCCCGTCCACGTGCAGCCACTGGCCGTAGCGACAGCAGAGGGCGGCGATGGGCTCGAGGGGATCGAGGGCGCCCCGCACGGTGGTGCCGGAGGTCGCCACCACGGCGATCACGGGGATGCCGGCCCGGTCCAGCCGGGCCAGCCGCTCCTCAAGGGCCAGGGGCTCCAGGCCACCGGCCGCGGTCACCGGCAGCCGCACCAGGGCCTCGGCCGGCAGGCCCATCACGGCGACGGCCTTGATCAGGGAAACATGGGCCTCCTCGCTGCAGAGCACCACCGCGTCGCCCCGGGTCGCCAGACCCCGCTGGTGGCGGGCCGTGACCAGGGCCATCAGGTTGCTGAGGCTGCCGCCGCTGGCGGCCACGCCGCCGGCGCCCTCAGGCAGGCCGAGACGCCCCGCCATCCAGGCGCACAGGGCCCGCTCCAGGCGGCTCAGGCTGGGGGAGAGTTCCTCGGCCAGCAGGTTGTTGTTCAGCCCGGCGCAGATCAGGTCGGCCACGATCGAGGCCGACAGCGGCGGCGGGTCGAGGTGGGCCAGGGCGCCGGGATGGTTGGGGTTGTAGGCCCCTTCCATCACCAGCTGGAGATCGGCCAGCAGCCGGTCGCTGCCCAGGCCTTCGGCCTCCGGCTCCACCACCGGCAACACGCTCAGTCCCGGAAGGGGGGTGCCGTGGCCGGCCTGGCCCAGCCAGCGGCACAGCAGGCTCGACGCCTGCTGCAGAAAAGCCTCGAGGGCCGGATCCACCTGGAACGGATCCACGAAGGAGCCGCACGCGCTGGGGGGCGGCACGTGCCGCTGGGCGGGGGGGACGCTGGCCAACGGCGACGGTGGGGGCTTCGGCATTCTGCCGCTTGCCCCTCCGGAAGCATGGCTAGAAGGAATCCATCCTGCATGACGCGTCCATGCTGAATGACGCCGCCAGCCTGCTGTGGATGGACCGGCTCCTGCGCCTCGCCGACGCGGTCGGGGCCGGGGGGGAGATCCCGGTGGCAGCGGCCCTGCTGGATGAGGCTGGCCGCTGTGTGGGCTGGGGCAGCAACCGGCGCCACCGGCGGGCGGACCCCCTGGGCCACGCCGAACTGCTGGCCCTGCGGCGGGCGGCAGCGGCCCGGGGCGACTGGCGCTTCAACGGCTGCACCCTGCTGGTGACCCTCGAGCCCTGTCCGATGTGCGCCGGCGCCCTGATCCAGGCCAGGGTGGGCACGGTGATCTACGGGGCGGCCGATCCGAAGCGGGGCGGCCTCGGCGGCAGCCTGGATCTCTCCTGCCACCCCAGCGCCCACCACCACATGGTGGTGCGGGGGGGCGTACTGGGGGAGCGGGCCGGGGAACAGCTGGAGGCGTGGTTCCGGCAGCGGCGGCTGGCCCGGCAGGAGCTCCGGGCCCGGGAAGAGGGCCCGGCCTGACTCAGGCGATGGCGGCCGCGACGGCCGCCGGCGACGACCGGAAGGCGGGCAGCTCGCTCTCGAAGATGGCGAGCAGGCGGTCGACGTTCTCGGGGGTGCTGTTGTAGCCCATCAGGCCGATGCGCCACACCTTGCCGGCCAGATCCCCCAGGCCGCCGCCCACCTCGATGCCGAAGCGGTCGAGCAGGTGGCGGCTGAAGGCCTTGCCGTCGACGCCCTCGGGAATCCGGACGGTGGTGAGGGTGGGCAGCCGCAGGGGCTCACTGACATGCAGTTCGAGGCCCTGACGCTCCAGGCCGGCCCAGAGGCGTTCGGCATTGCTGCGGTGGCGGGCCCAGGCGGCCTCCAGTCCTTCTTCGGCCAGAAGCCGCAGGGCTTCCCGCATGCCGAAGTTCATGTTGACCGGGGCGGTGTGGTGATACACGCGGTCGCTGCCCCAGTACTTGTTCAGCAGGGAGACATCGAGGTACCAGTTGGGCACCTTGCCGGTGCGGGCGGCCAGCTTGGCCTCGGCCCGGGGGCCCATGGTGAAGGGGCCCAGGCCGGGGGGGCAGCTGAGGCCCTTCTGGCTGCAGCTGTAGGCCAGGTCCACCTTCCAGGCATCGATGTGAAGTGGCACCGCCCCCAGGGAGGTGACCGTGTCCAGCAGCAGCAGGCAGTCGTGCTGACGGCAGAGGTCGCCGATGCCCTCCATCGGCTGGCAGACGCCGGTGGAGGTCTCGGCATGCACCATCGCCAGGATGGCGGGCTTGTGGGCGATCAGGGCGGCTTCGAGTTCGGCCAGATCGAAGGCCTCCCCCCAGGGACGCTCGATGGTGGCCACCTCGGCCCGGTAGCGGCCGGCCATGTCGACCAGGCGCTGGCCGAAGTAGCCCATCACCGCCACCAGCACCTTGTCGCCGGGTTCGATGGTGTTGGCGAGCGTCGCCTCCATGGCGGCGCTGCCGGTGCCGCTCATCGGGATGGTGAGTCGGTTGTCGGTCTGCCAGGCGTAGCGCAGCAGTTCCTGCACCTCACCCATCAGGTCGATGTAGAGGGGATCCAGGTGGCCGATCGGCATCCGTGCCAGGGCCTGCAGCACCGTGGGGTGGGCGTTGGAAGGACCTGGGCCCAGCAGCAGACGCTCGGGGGTGGCGATGGGGTCCAGGGCGAGCCGGTGGGTGCTGCTGACGGATGGAGGCACTGGAAGAGAAGGCAAGACCTGGCGGGGCGGCAGAAGTGAACTGAGATTAGGGAACGGTCGCCTCAGCGGGCCCGGACGTTGCTGGAGGAGAGGCCGCGGCAGAGGTGTTCGAAGGGGGCCCGCACCAGAGCGGTGTCCACCATGCCGGCGTCGGCCAGCATCTCGGCGATCACCTCACCCAGGAGGGCGATGCTGCGGACGGTGGGACCGGTGGGCACCCCCAGGCTCTTGTAGGTGTCGTCGAGACCGTTGAGCACCCGCTCGTCGAGGATGGTGAAGTCGTCGGCCACCAGGGCGTAGCTGGCGTAGCGCAGGAAGTAATCCATGTCGCGCAGGCAGGCCGCCAGACGCCGGGTGGTGTAGGCGTTGCCGCCGGGGAGCAGCAGTTCGGGGTCCTCCAGCCAGAGGCGCTGGGCCGCCTCCCGCACGATGGTGGCGGCTTCCCGGTTGATCAGCTCGACGGCGGCCAGCCGCAACTCCGCCTGACCGAAATAGGAATCGATCCGATCGATCGCGGAGCGATCGAAATAGCGGCCCAGCTGGTCGTAGCGACCGATCAGACCGGTGATGGCATCTCGCATGGACGAAACGGATCGACGCACCTGAAGCGGAAGGTAGCACTCGCAATCCGCCAGATTCCTGTGCTGCGGCTGGTTCTGGAGAATCTGACAGAAACGGTTACGCGGCCACCGGCCGATCGGGGCGGCACCATCGTGGCGGCAGCCTCCCCTCCCGCCTCCCGCCATGGCCACCTCCGCCCAGGACGTCCTGCGCCGCCTCGGAGACGACGGCATCGAGCGCATCGACCTCAAGGTGACGGACCTGGAGGGACGCTGGCATTCGATCGGACTGGAGGCGCATCGCTTCGGGGAGGGGGCCTTCCAGCACGGCCTGCCCCTCGACGGCCTGGTGCTGCATCCAGACCCGGCCACCGCCTGGATCGACCCCTTCCTCGCCCCCCGGAGCCTCAGCCTGATCGCCGCGGTCGAGGGGCCGCCCGACGGCGATGGGCACCACCGCCACTGCCCGCGCACCCTGGCGGGGCGCGCCCTGGCCCTGCTGGCGGGCAGCGGACTGGCGGATGCCGCCCGCTTCGGCGCCGAGGCGGGCTTCTTCCTGTTCCAGGAACTCGCGTCCCAGGCCGACGACCTCGGCTGCGGTTGCCGGGTCGTCCCCGGCACCGCAGCGCCGGAGGCTCTCCACAGCGAGCTGGGTCTGACCCTGGCGGCCCTGGGGGTCCGGGCCCGCCTGCCGCTCCAGCCGGCGGCAGGTCCGCTGCAGAGCCTCACCCTGGCGAGCAGCGATCCGCTGCGGGCCGCCGACGCGCTGATGGTGAGCCGCTACGTGGTGCGCAACGTGGCCCGTCGCCACGGCTGGAGCTCCACTTTCCTGCCCAGGCCCACCCTGGAGCACACCTGCGCCGGCCTGGCGGTGCACCAGAGCCTGTGGAAGGCCGGCCACCCCCTGTTCGCCGGCGAGGGCACCTACGGCGACCTGTCCCAGACCGCCCGCTGGTACCTGGGGGGGCTGCTGCGCCATGGCCCCTCCCTGGCCGCCTTCACCAACCCAGGCACCAACAGCTACCGGCGGCTGGGGAGCGGGCCCGAGGCGCCGACCCGCCTGGCCTATGCCCGCAACGACCCGGCCACCGTGGTGGCGGTTCCCGAGCCGGACGGCGATCCGGGCCGGCGGCGGCTCGTCCTACGCCAGGCCGACGGGCTGGCCAATCCCTACCTGGCCTTCAGCGCCATGCTGCTGGCGGGCCTCGATGGGGTGCGCCACCAGATCGATCCCGGCCCCCCCGCCGATCGGGAGACCGCCCATCAGCCTGCGGCGCTGCCCGCCGACCTGGGCGCCGCCCTGGCGGCCCTGACAGGCGACCACGACTACCTGCTGGCGGGCCATGTCTTCGGCCGGGAACTGCTCGATGACTGGATCGCCCTGAAGCGGCGGGAGGTGGAAGCCCTGCGGCAGCGACCCCATCCGCTGGAGTTCGTCGGCGAAGCCAACGCCTGGGTCAGGGCCTGAGCAGCCAGGCCAGCAGCAGCCCGAGCCCCCCCCAGCGCAGGGCCGTCCAGAAGCGATCACCGTGGCGGCCACGCGGCAGCAGGGTCTCCGGGAGTGGGTCCAGCAGCCGCTGGGCCAGCTCCAGCTGCTGGCGCCTGCGGCGCAGGCTGACACCGCTGGCGGCGGCCGCCCCGGGGCGACCGGCCAGGCTCAGCACTGCCGCCAGATGGTGGAGCACTCCGGGGGACGGGGAGCGGCGGGGGCGCTGGGGACGTCTCATGGCGGCGCGATCGACAGGGCGTGGCCTGGAGCGACAGGATGGATCCACTTCGGTCCGATCGTCCAGTGGAAGCCCCCTCCGCTCCAGCCGGATCCCCTTCCACGGCCGGCGCCACCATCCCGGCGAGTCGCGCCTGGCCCGCCGAAGCCCTGCCCCTGGCCGAGCGCCTGCACCGCCAGCTCAGCATCGGCGATCGGGAGTGGCATGCCCTGAAGCGTCAGCGGCCCCGGCGGGCCGCCGAACAGGTGGCGGCGGCGTTGGTGCAGCTGCTCGCCGCCGATGATCCCGGTGCCAGTGCGCCCAGCGACGGCCGCCTGCGCGCCATCGCCCTGCTGGAGAACGCCCAGGCCTGGCTCAAGGCCGAGATCAGCGATCCGGGCTGTCCTGCCCACGGGCGCTGACGGCCGCCCGGCGGACCGCCAGCTGCAGGCGGTTGCCACGACCGCTCCAGCGCACGTCGTCGAAGCAGTGATGGATGAGAAACAGGCCCCGGCCGGAGGGGGCATCCTCCTGGCAGGGCAGGCAGCCGCGGCGGGCATGGACCGGCAGGCCGGGCCCCTCGTCCTGCACCTGCCACACCACCCAGCGCGGTGTGACGATGCGCCGGATCCTCAGACACTTGCCCGGATCGCAGCCGTTGCCGTGCCGCACCGCATTGACCAGCGCCTCCTGGAGACCGAGTTGCAGCTCAGCCTGGCGCAGGGCGCAGCCGATGGGTTCGAGGAGCAACTCCACCAGCGGGCCCAGCTGCAGGGTGGAGGGGGTGATGTAGTCGGCCCAGCGGAGCTGCATGAAGCAGGAATTCCCATTCGCCTCACCGGAACCTAACGCGGGCGCCCCGCCGCTGCCTCCTCCAGGCGCGCCTGGATAGCGGGATGTTGCAGAAGGGCATCCATGAGGCGCACGCCCCGGAGCTGGTTGATCAGGGGCATGTGGCCCTCGGGGGCGTCGATCGACCACTGGAAGGAGCCTGGGTAGCGGGTCCAGGTGCCGTCGGCCTTCCAGCCCAGCCGAGGCCAGAGGCGCTCCCACTGCCCCTGGCAGGCCAGCAGCAGCCGGGCCTGGGCCGAGAAGCCGAAGCGCCCCTGGGAGTAGCAGGTCCAGAGGCGGTCGAGGCTGGTCAGATCGGTGGCGGGCATGACCGCCACCTCGCTGTAATAGACGTAGCCCCGGCGCACGGCCCCCTCGCCGGCCAGCTGACGCAGGTGATCACTGGTGAGCCGGTCGGCCTCCTCGAACGCCTGCCGCATCAGGTGGTGCTGCAGGGGCGCGTAGTCGAGCCCGGCGACACTGGTGACGGCCAGCCAGCCCTGGGGGTGGCGGGCCAGCAGGGCCTCCTGGCGGGCGCTATCACCCGAGGCCAGGAGCAGCTGGATCAGGTGGCCGGCGGCCCAGTCGTCTCCGGTGGCATCGAGGTGGTCGAGCCGGTCCGGGATCAGATCCAGCAGGGCCGACCCGGCCTGGCCGAGCGTGGCCAGCAGGCTGCGGCGCTGACGGATCGAGCCCGTGAGGAAACGCTCCAGCAGCTGATCGGCATCGACGGTGCTGGAAACCGGAGGACCGGAGAGCATGGGGGAGTTGACCGGCCGTAGAGGCAGCAAGGTGGGTCCCACTATGTCAGGACCGATAGGCACTGGACTGGGGCCGCGGGTCCGGCCCTGGGCCCCCCCGTAGGCCCCCCTGTAAGGCCCCCCGCAGGGCGCAGAAAGAGCGGGGACGGGCTCTGCCTAAAGTCACCTTTTGAGCGAGTGCCATGGCCGCCGCCATTCAGTTCTTCCGCGGGGTGGACGAGACGGTCGTGCCCGACATCCGCCTGACCCGCTCACGGGATGGCCGCACCGGCCAGGCCACCTTCGTGTTCGAGGAGCCCGAAGCCCTGGCCCCCCAGTCGGTGGGTGACATCACCGGCATGTTCATGCTGGATGAGGAGGGCGAGATGGTGACCCGGGAGGTGAAGGCCCGCTTCGTCAACGGCAAGGCCAGCGCCCTGGAAGCCACCTACACCTGGAAGAGCACCGCCGACTTCGAGCGCTTCATGCGCTTCGCCCAGCGTTACGCCGACGGCCACGGCCTCGGCTTCGCCGGCCAGGGCGATGAGGCGGCCGAGGAGGCTCAGGAGGAGGTTTGAAATTCGGCCAGTGGCTGGGCCTGATCGCCCTGCTGGCGGCGCTCGCTCTGTTGTGGAGCCTGCGTGACGCCCTGATCCTCCTGTTCGCCGCTGTGGTGCTCGCCATGGCCCTCTGCACCCTGGTGGGCGCCATCCGGGAACGCCTGGGCGTGGCCAGGCCCATCGCCCTGCTGCTGGCCCTGCTGCTGCTGACGCTGGTGGTGCTGCTGGTGGCCACGGTGGTGATCCCGCCGTTCATCGCCGAGTTCCGCGAACTGGTGCAGCAGGTGCCGCGGGCCTGGGCCGAGCTGCTGAAGCTGGTGCGCCAGGCACTCGAGGGAGCGTCACAGATGGTGTACGGCCGCCGGGACGGCAACCTGGACTGGCTCAAATCCACCCTCTCGATTCCCGCCACCCTGCCCCCCGATCTGCTTGGCCGGCTCGGCGGTGGGGCGATTGGCCTGGTGGGGGTGGCCGGCAATCTCGGTGCCGGTCTGCTCCAGACCCTTTTTGTCGTGGCCGTCTCCCTGATGGTGGCCGCCCAGCCCACCGGCTACCGGGAGGCCCTGCTGCTGCTGGCGCCCTCCTTCTACCGGCGTCGGCTGCGGCAGGTGCTGGTGGCCTGCGGCACCGCCCTGAGCAGCTGGATGGTGGGGGTGCTGATCAGCTCCGTCTGCGTGGGGCTGCTGGCGGCCATCGGCCTGTCCGTTCTGGGGGTGAAGCTGGTGGCGGCCAACGCCCTGCTGGCGGGCCTGCTCAACATCATCCCCAACGTGGGACCGACCCTGAGCACGGTCTTCCCGATGTCGGTGGCCCTGCTGGATGCCCCCTGGAAGGCCCTGGCCGTCCTGGTGGTCTACGTGATCATCCAGAACCTCGAGAGCTACGTCATCACCCCCTCGGTGATGCACCACCAGCTCCAGCTGCTGCCCGGCCTGACCCTCACCGCCCAGCTGCTGTTCACCCTCCTGTTCGGACCCCTCGGCCTGCTGCTCGCCCTGCCCCTGGCGGTGTGCCTGCAGGTGCTGCTGCGGGATGTGCTGATCCATGACATCCTCGATCCCTGGAAGCGGGAACGGCGGCAGACATGAAGGCACGCACCCTGCTCGGGGCCCTGGCCCTGGTGGCGCTGTTCCTGCTGCTGTGGGAACTGCGCTGGGTGCTGCTGATCCTCTTCGGCGCCGTGGTGCTGGCGGTGGCCCTCGATGTGCCCACCAGCCTGCTGCGGCGCCTGACGCCGTTGAACCGGGGGGCGGCCCTGTCGCTGGTGCTCCTGGCCCTGCTCGTGATCGGCTGGGTGCTCGGCAATCTGCTGCTGCCGGAACTGATCGACCAGATCCGCCAGTTCAGCCAGCTGGTCCCCGAACTGCTGGATCGGCTGGGGGACGTGGTGCCCAAGGCGCCCCTGCTGCGCGACCTCGACCGGCAGCTGGCCGAGGGAACCCTCTGGGACCGGCTGCAGCCCCTGGGCGGCCAGTTGCTGGGGGTGGCCGGTGGCGCCGCCAACAGCACCATCCAGCTGCTGCTGATGCTACTGCTGGCAATCCTGATGGCGCTCGATCCGGCCAGCCACCAGCGGCTCCTGATCGCCGCCACACCGCGCTTCTACCGCCCTCGCATGCAACAGCTGCTGGGGGAATGCCGCGAGGCCCTCGGGGGCTGGCTGGCGGGCATGACCATCTCGGGCACGGTGGTGTTCGTCACCACCTGGGCGGGTCTGGCCCTGCTGCAGGTGCCGCTGGCCCTGCTCAGCGGCCTGGTCTGCGGCCTGCTCACCTTCGTGCCCACCATCGGTCCCACGGCCGCCACCCTGTTGCCGCTGGCGGTCGCCCTGCTGATCTCGCCGGCCAAGGTGGTTCAGGTGCTCGTGCTGCGTCTGCTGCTCCAGAACGGCGAAGCCTTCCTGCTCACCCCGATCCTGCTCAGCCGCACCGTCAACCTGCTGCCCACCGTGGCCCTGATGGCCCAGCTGAGCCTGGGGGCCCTGCTGGGGCTGCCCGGTCTGCTGCTGGCCCTGCCCCTGGTGGTGGTGTTGCAGGTGGCCTGCGAGGAGGTGCTTGTCCGGGACGTGATGGACCGCTGGGATCGCACCTGAGCAGCGGGCTGAGCCGATCGGCCCTGGGGGGTCGGCCCGCCTCAGCCGCGGAGGCGACGGTAGTGGTGCCAGAGGGAGGGCTGGGCCACGAGCACCGTGACGGCCAGGAGATGGGATCGGATGGCGGCGGTGAGGGACGTCAGGGTGAGGTGGTCCCAGAGCAGCATCAGCTCCACCCGCAGGTCGATCAGGGCCAGCACCAGCAGCACCACCGGCAGCAGGGGCCAGCCGCTCCTGGCCGCCTCGGTGCGGTCGGGGCCCCTCATCGTTTCGAGAACACCGGCAGCAGGGTGGGTGCCAGGCCGATGCTCGACCAGCTGCCGACGGCGATGCCGACCGTGAGCGCCACGGCGAACCAGAACAGGGTGCTGCCGCCGAAGAAGATCAGGGCCACCAGGGGCAGCAGGGTGGTGAACGAGGTGTAGAGCGAGCGTGTGAGGGTGGCATCGACGGCCACATCCACCTGCTCCACCAGGGGAAGGTCCCCGAGGACACGGCGCTGCTCGCGGATCCGGTCGTAGACGACCACCGTGTCGGTGACGGAGTAGCCGGCCACGGTGATCAGGGAGACGGCGAACAGGGAATCCACCTCGATGCCCTGGAGCAGCCCCAGCCAGGCGAACAGTCCGCAGGTGATCAGCACATCGTGGGCCAGGCAGAGCAGGGCCAGCCCCGCAAAGATGCCGCTGTAGCTGAAGGTGATGTAGACGGCGATCCCGGCGAAGCTCACCAACAGGGAGACGAGGCTGCCCTGCAGGAGCCGCGAGCCGAGGGTCGGTCCGATCGTGTTGACCGAGGTGCCGCTCTTGAGCAGCGGGCCGACCCTGGTGGCGAGGTCATCGATGAGGGCCTTGCTCTGGTCGGCATCGAGGGCCGGCAGGCGCAGGAGCAGGGAGCGACCGCCGTCGAGCACCTGAACCGAGGCGCTGCCGAGGCTGGGGGCCACCTCACCCTCCGGGGAGGGCAGGGCCAGGCCGGCCAGTCCCTGGCGGACCTCGGCGGCGGTGACAGGCTTGCAGGGGGCACAGTCCCGCTCCACCTGGACCTGGGTGCCGCCGGTGAAATCGAGGCCGGGCCGCAGCGGAGCGCCGATCGACGGGTTCAGCCAGCAGAGGGCCAGGCCCAGCAGGCTCAGGCCGCAGGCCAGGATCGAACCCACCCAGGCCAGACGGCGGTGGCGGCTGATGCGGAAGCGGGGGGACGGGGGGGAGACGGAGGTCATGGAGGTCATTCAAGCCACGCCCGGCTGGGCCGCCGCGGTTCTGGCGGGGGGCAGCTGGCGGGCGGGGAGGAAGTAGGTGGGGCGCCGCAGGGCCGGGTAGCTCATCAGCAGGCGCAGCAGGGTGCGGGTGCAGGTGAGGGCGGTGAACAGGCTGAGCACCAGGCCGATCGCCAGGGTGACGGCAAAGCCCTTGACCAGGCCGGTGCCCAGGAAGAACAGGGCCGCGCAGCTGATCAGGCCGGTGACGTGGCCGTCAATGATCGAGGAGAGGGCCAAGGAGAAGCCCGTGTCGATGGAGCGGATCAGGGTGTTGCCGGCCCGCAGCTCCTCCTTGATGCGCTCGAAGATGAGCACGTTGGCATCCACGGCCATGCCGACCGAGAGGATGAAACCGGCGATGCCCGGCAGGGTGAGGGTGACGGGAATCAGGGCATAGATGGCCAGGTTGAAGAGGGCGTAGAGGCTCAGGGCCACCACCGCCACCATCCCGGGCAGGCGGTAGACCACCGCCATGAACACCGCCACCAGGACCAGGCCCGAGAGGCCAGCCACCAGGCTGGAGCGGATGTTCTCGGCCCCCAGGGACGGGCCGACGGTGCGCACCTCGACGATCTTGACCGGCAGGGGCAGGGAGCCACCCCGCAGCTGGACCTCCAGGTCACGGGCCTCCTCGGCGCTGAAGTTGCCGCTGATCGAAGCGGATCCGCCGGTGATGCCGGCCACCTTGAACTGATCGCTGACGGTGGCTTCGCTGATCGAGCGGCCATCGAGGACGATGCCCAGGACCCGGTTGGTGCCGGCGATCGACTGGGTGAGGGCGGCGAATTTCTCGCCCCCTTCACGGTTGAAGCCCAGGGTCACCTCCCAGCCGGTTCCGGTGGCCTGCTGCTGGCGGCCGGCGCTGGTGAGGTCTTTGCCGGTGATCAGCGGGGGCCCGTAGAGGGCAAGGATGCGGCGATTGGTCTCCCGGAGCAGCAGCTCCAGCTGGTCGACCTCGCTGCTGCCGGCGGGAACCTGGATCCCGAGCGACGTGAGCGCCTTGGCCAGATCCTCCGCCGACAGGGAAGGCGTTGCCGGTGGCGGTGTTGCCGTGGGGTCGTCGAGGGCGGAGGGGGGGCGCTTGGAGCGCAGCACCGACTCGGCCTGGCGCTTGAGACCCAGCAGGCCTTGCATCTCCTGCTCGGTGCCGGGCTTCTGGGCCCGGAACTCCAGCAGTGCCGTGCTGCCGAGCACCCGGGCCGCCTGGCTGGGATCCTGCTCGCCCGGAAGCTGGAGCACCAGCTGGTCGCTGCCCACGGCCTGGAGGGTGGATTCGGCCACTCCCAGGCCGTTGATGCGGCGCTCCAGCACGTCCTTGACGGCCTCCAGCTGTTCGGTGTCCACCCGGGTGATGGCCCCGGCGGGCATCACCTGGAGGGTGAGCTGGCTGCCGCCGCGGAGATCGAGGCCGAGTTGCAGCCCGTAGTTGGCCAGCAGGGCCCCGGAGGCGATCGTGAGGGCAAGGATGAGGGCGAACCAGCCCTGTTGACGTCCCATCTCAGCGACGACCCGCCTTCAGATCGAGCGCCGCGGCGACGATCTGGTGGGGCTGAATGATGGTGAGGTTCTCCAGATTGCCGTTGTATGGGGTGGGGATGTCCTGGGAGGAGAGGCGCACCGGCCGGGCGTCGAGGTCGTCGAAGCAGTGCTCCGTGATCAGGGCGATCAGCTCGGCGCCGATGCCGCCGGTCTTCATGCACTCCTCCACCACCACCACCTTGTGGGTCTTGCGGATCGAGCGGGCGATGGTCTCCATGTCGAAGGGTTTGAGGCTGATCAGGTCGATGAGCTCGACGTCGACGCCTTCGGCCTCCAGCTGCTCCACCGCCTTGAGGCAGTGGTGGCGCATGCGCGAATAGGTGAGCATCGTGACGTCCTTGCCTTCACGGACGACCTCGGCCTGGTCGAGGGCGCAGATGTAGTCGCCTTCGGGGATGTCCTCGCTGAGGTTGTAGAGAAGAACGTGCTCGAAGAAGAGCACCGGGTTGTTGTCGCGGATGGCGGCCTTCATCAGGCCCTTGGCATTGGTGGGAGTGCTCACCGCCACGATCTTGATGCCGGGGACGGCATGGAAGTAGGCCTCGAGACGCTGGCTGTGCTCGGCACCGAGCTGGCGGCCGACGCCGCCGGGTCCGCGCACCACCGCCGGGATCGTGTAGTTGCCGCCGCTGGTGTAACGCAGCATCCCCATGTTGTTGGAGATCTGGTTGAAGGCGAGCAGCAGAAAGCCCATGTTCATACCCTCCACGATCGGCCGCAGGCCGGTCATGGCGGCACCGACGGCCATGCCGGTGAAGCTGTTCTCGGCGATCGGGGTGTCCAGCACCCGCAGTTCGCCGTACTTCTCGCAGAGGTCCTTGGTGACCTTGTAGGAGCCGCCGTAATGGCCCACGTCCTCTCCCATGACACAGACATGGGGGTCGCGGGCCATCTCCTCGTCGATGGCTTCGCGCAGGGCGTTGAACAGGAGAGTTTCAGCCACGGAGCAGGGGCCTGTGCGCGGCCAACCTATCTCAGCCTCCGGCGGCGAAGGTGCTGAGCAGCAGGACCGACAGGAGCATGCCCGGCAGCAGCAGGACCACCAGCAGACCCAGATCGTGCGGTGTCATCGGGGGGAGGGGCGGCTGGCGGGCAGCTTAGGAAGGGGATTCGGCCTCGGCCGGCCAAAGGCTGCGGATGAACACCAGGAACAGCCCCAGGCCGATGAAGGCGAAGGTGAAGGTGGCCAGGAAGCACATCCCCACCATCAGGGTCTTCATGGCGGTGGCGATGCTCTGGGCGAAGGCCGAGTCGAAGTGGGGCGGGTGGGTCACGTACCAGCCCACCACCCGCTGGCTCACCCCCAGGCTCAGCCAGGCCAGCAGACCGCTGGTGAGGGCGCCGGACAGGAAGCTGAGGGGTCCCTTGCGCGGCGGCGGGGCGGGGCGTTCGTCGGTCATGGCGCGGATCCATCCGTCACCAGGCTGACACCGGATCCGCCACAGCGGCAGCACCAGGCGGCGAAGCCCAGCGTCGCCAGCGGCTCCGCCAGGGCGGCCAGGGCCGCCTCGGCCGTGGCCAGATCCGGGTGGAGCGCGAAGAGGCTCGGCCCCGAGCCGCTCATCGCGACGGCCAGGGCCGCCGGGCCGCGGCGCAGCAGGTTGAGGCCGGCACGGATGCTCTCCACCTCCGGCTCCACCACCGCCTGCAGGTCGTTGCGCAGATGGGGCAGGGGGCCCCGGCCGGCCAGGGCCGCCACCAGGGGGCCCTGGCGCAGGGCCTGGCGCCGCTGCTCGAAGTCCTCCTCGGCATCGAGATAGAAATCACCGCGCAGGTCCCTGCAGCGGCCGTAGGCCCATGGGGTGGAGACGCTGGCCTCCGGATGCTTGATCAGCAGCACCGCCTGCCCGGGCGCGCCGGCGGCCGTCACGGGCTCGAGCCGCTCACCGCGGCCGAAGCAGAGCTGGGTGCCGCCCTCCAGGCAGAACGGCATGTCGGATCCCAGCTCGGCCGCCAGCCCATGCAGGCGCTCCGGGCCCAGGGCCAGGCCCCAGAGGGCATCGAGACCGAACAGGGCGGCGGCCCCATCGCTCGAGCCCCCCGCCAGGCCGGCGCCGATGGGAATGCGCTTGTGCAGCGTGATGTCCACCCCCAGTTCCGGCAGGCCCACCCGGGAGCGCAGCAGTTCCGCCGCCCTGACGATCAGGTTGGTGCCGTCGCTGGGCAGCTCCGGGCTGTCGCTCCTCAGCCGGATCGCGGCGTCGGCGGTGGACCGCAGCACCAGCGTGTCGCTCAGGTCGATGCTCTGCATCACCATCGCCAGCTCGTGGTAGCCGTCCGGCCGCAGGCCCAGCACCTCCAGGTGCAGGTTGATCTTGGCGGGGGCCCGCACCGTCACATCTGCCATCGGGTTCACGCTCCGCCGGGATCGGCGCTCGATGCCCGATTCAAGCCGGTGGCGAGCGCCAGCCAGCGGTCAGGCGCCAGCTCCTGGGGCCGTTGCTGCAGATCGACGCCGGCGGCGGCGGCCACCTCCGGCAGGTCCGCCGCCGGCAGCAGACCCGCCAGGGTGGTGCGCAGCATCTTGCGCCGTCCCGCGAAGCAGCGCGTCAGCAGCCGCTCCACCGCCAGGGCCTGGGCCAGCGGCGGCAGGGACTCCGGCGGGACGGGCTCGATCACGATCACCTCCGAGGTGACCTTCGGCGGCGGGGAGAAGCAGCGGGCCGGCACCGGGCAGACGCTGCTGCAGCGGGCCAGCAGCTGCAGACGCACGCTGAGGGCCGAAAAGGCACTGGAGCCCGGCCGGGCCCGGATCCGCTGGCCCACCTCCTGCTGCACCAGCAGCACCAGGCGCTCGAAGCGGCAGGGGGCTGGCCGGCCCAGGCGCCCCACCAGCAGCTCCAGCAGCGGTCCTGTGATGTTGTACGGGATGTTGGCGACCACCTTGGTGGGCGCGGGACGGTCGGGGAAGGGCAGCGTCAGCTCCAGCACGTCCCCCTCGATCAGGGTGAAGCGCCCGTCGCCCCCGAACCGCTGCCGCAGGCCCGCCACCAGGTCCCGGTCCAGTTCCACCGCCAGCAGCGACGCCGCCGGCGAGGCCAGCAGCCGTTCGGTCAGGGCGCCCCGGCCCGGGCCGACCTCCAGGACGTGGTCGTCGCCCCGCAGATCCGCGGCCGCCACGATGCGATCAAGAATCAGCCCATCGGTGAGCCAGTGCTGCCCGAAGCGCTTGCGGGCCCGGTGGCCGCTGAAGGTCATGGAGGCGCCGGCAGGTCTTCCCAGATTGCAGCGCCGTCAGGCCTGGCTAGAGCTGGAGCAGCGTTTCCCCCTCCCCGCCATGGCCCCCGGTTCCCAACGCAGCGGTTCCCAACGCAGCGGTTTCCGACTGACCGGTGTCCTGCTCGCCGGCGGCCTTGCCCTTCTGGCGATCCCCGCCCGGGCCGGCAGCGTCACCGCCGAATCGATCTTCGACCGTCAGGCGACCCGCCAGCAGGCCAAGAGCCAGGTGCCCAAGGGCGCCACGATCACCCGCACCGTCTGCGAGGACCTGGAGGTGGGCATGGACAACACCCGCTACCGCTGCACGGTCTTCTACACAACAGCTCCGGCCAGCCCAGCTCCAGCCACGACGACGCCGGCCGCCCCTGCGTCCAGCAAGCCCTGAGACCGGCTCCCCCTCCCTGTCCGGCTCAGTCGCCCAGGCGGATCCAGCGCACCGGCGCCCGGGAGGGCGGCAGCGGCACCAGGGCCGCCACCTGCTCCACCGGCGTCCGCCCCCAGCGCGGATGGGCCGCCAGCCAGCAGTCCCAGGCCCGCGCCAGCCGCTGGCGCTTTGACCAGCGCAGGGCCGCCGTTCCCCCGCCATCCAGGCCATCGCGGCGGCGCCCCTTCACCTCCACCAGCAGCAGGCGTCCCGGCTTGTGGACGATGAGGTCGAGCTCGCCCCAGCGGCAGCGCCAGTTGCGCTCCAGCAGCTGCCAGCCGCGGAGCCGCAGCAGCCGCAGCACCCGCTGCTCCGCCCAGGCTCCCTGTCGCTGGGCGGGGCTGGCGGGCATGGCGGCAGGGCATCGCTGAGCCAGGGTTCCCCGTGGCCGCCCCACCCAGGCGCGGCGGGAGGCCGCCGGGGCTCAGTAGTACCGGCGCGGGTTCTGGCTGATGGCCAGCTGCACCTCCATCAGGAACAGCAGCAGGCCCACGATCATGGCGCCCATGGCCGCCACGAACAGGGGGACCACGATGGCGGTGACATCGAGGGCCGCCACGGCGCTGATGAACAGCACCGCCACCACGGCGGCCACCAGCAGGGCGGTGACGGTGACCGCCAGGATCGCCCGGTTGATCAGGAAGGTGCGCCGCCGCTGCACCGCCAGCACCTGCTCCAGCCGGTCCCCGTCCTCGGGATCGGGATCCTGCTTCGCCCGGCTCTTCGCCAGGGCCTCCTGGAGGACACGGGTGCGGTCGATGATCCGGGCCAGCCGGGAGCTGAACAGGCTCAGCAGCCCGGTGACACCGGTGAACAGGAACACCGGCGCCACCGACAGCTGGATCGCCTTGGAGAGCCCCGCCACGGAGCGCCCATCGCCGATGTCGATGGACAGCAGCAGGGCGAGGCTCCAGGCCATCCGGGGATCCCCTCAGGCTTCCGGCGTGATCTGGCTCTGGAGCAGGGCCTCCAGTTCCAGTTCGGAGAGGGGGGCCGAGAGCTGGTACCCCTGGCCGTGGCGACAGCCGAGGGTGAGCAGCATCTGCCGCTGCCGGGAGCGTTCCACCCCCTCCACCACCACCATGATCCCGGTGGCGTCACTGAGCCGGATCACCGCGCTGAGCATGGCCTGCTGCAACTGGTCGTAGTCGATCGCGGAGATGAGGCTCCGGTCGATCTTGACCTCACTGAAGGGCAGCTCGGTGAGCCGCTGCAGGCCGGAATAACCGGTGCCGAAATCATCCATGGCCAGCGCGAACCCCTGCCGCCTCAGATCCCGCAGCTGGTCGGCCACGTGGGCCGACATCTCCAGGATGCTGCCCTCGGTGAGCTCCAGCACGATGCGACCGGGCGTCAGCTGGTGCCGTTCCAGGGCCATCAGCAGGTCGCTGCTCCAGGTCGGATCCTGCACCTGGAGCGGCGAGACGTTCACGCAGATCCTGCCGAGCTGCAGGCCGGCAAGGTCCCAGCGGTGCAGGGCCTCGAACGCCCGCTCCATCACCCAGCGCCCCAGGGAGGAGATCTGGGCCGTGGCCTCGGCCACGTCGATGAAGTCGGCGGGGGACTGGCGCCCCAGCACCGGGTCATCCCAGCGGCAGAGCACCTCGGCGGCGATCACCCGGCCGGATTCCAGCTCGATGATCGGCTGGAAGGCCAGCTCCAGCTGCTCCTGCTCGATCGCCAGGGCGAGGGGCCGGGCCAGCAGTTCCTGCAGCTGGACCGACCGCTCCACCGGCGCCGCGATGCAGCAGCTGGGGAAGGGCTGGCGGTGGGTTTCCTCCAGCGCCCGGGTGGCGGCATCCAGGAGCACCGAGAACTCGCTGCCGTCGTCGGGAGCGCGGCTGATGCCGACGTTCAGGGACGGCTCGATGACGTGCTCCAGCACCGTGGTGGGGCTCTCCAGGCTGGTCAGTAGCCCACCGGCCATGTCTCGCACCGCATCGATGCCCATCGCTCCCGGCACCAGGGCCAGCAGGCGGTCTCCCCCCTGGCGGGAGAAGAATCCACCGGCCGGAAGGGCAGCCTCCAGGCGGTGGGCGATCTCCTCGATCAGGGCCTCGCAGGCGGCGATGCCCAGCCGGCCGCGCACGAGGTCGAGCTGCAGCACCTGCAGATGCAGCAGCACGGCGCCGTCCGCGTAGCGGTCCGTCACCAGGCCATCCAGATCGGCCAGGTTCACCCGCTGGTCGAGCAGCTCCAGCAGGCACCAGAGCGGGCCCGGCCCGGCGGTGGCGGGAAGGCGGGTGAGGGACAGGGGAATCGCCGCATCGGCCTGCGGCACACCGACCAGATCACTGCGCAGGGTCGCCACGGCCCCCTCCAGCAGCGGCGCCACGTCGGCGGCACTGAGCTCCTGCAGGGACCGCTGGCGCAGCGCAGCCAGCTCCAGCCCCGAACGCCGGCAGAAGGCCCCGTTCGCCGCCAGGATCACCCCCTGTCCATCGGCCAGGGCCGCCGGCCGCTCGATTCTCTCCAGCAGGCCCTCGATCGCTCCGGCCCCTGGCTCCCCTGCTTCGGCGACGTGGCTCACCATCGTTGCTCCGTGGTGCGGGGCCAGCGACCGGCCCCTGATCGCCGGAAGCCCCTGGGCAGGAAGTCCCTGGTCATCAATGGTTGCGGAGATCGAACGGGCCGTCGATGCGGTCCTGGCTCACGCTAGTCGCCCTCTCTCCATCGGCATCCCTCCCCGGGCCGGGAGCGGCGTGGAGCCCTTGCCTAGGCTGGCGTTCTCCGCTTCATCACCGATGACGCGCCCCCTCTCCCTGCCACTCTCCTTGCCCCGGTTCCCGGCTCTGCTGCTGGCCCTGCTCCTGGCCCTGCTGCTGGATGGACTGCTGCTGCTGGCCCGACCCGTGCCGGTGGCGGCGGCGATGGACTACGCCAAACAGGTGCTGATCGGGGCCGATTTCCACGGCGCCGATCTGCGCGGCGTCACCTTCAACCTCACCAACCTGCGCGACGCCGATCTCTCGGGGGCCGACCTGCGTGGCGCCAGCCTCTTCGGCGCCAAGCTCCAGGACGCCGACCTGAGCGGCAGCGACCTGCGGGACGCCACCCTGGATTCGGCCGTGTTCGAGGGCACTGACCTGCGCAACGCCCGCCTCGACGACGCCTTCGCCTTCAACACCAAGTTCCGTGGGGTGCTCATCGACGGCGCCGACTTCACCAACGTGCCCCTGCGTGGTGATGCCCTCACCACCCTCTGTGCCGCCGCCAGCGGCACCAATCCCGTCACGGGCCGGCTCACCCGCGACACACTGAACTGCAGCTGATTCCGCCCCGATGAGCTTCGATGCCCGCAGCCGCGAGCGGCTGGAGGCCCTCGGCCGCCAGCTGCCCCGCCCGCTGCCCGCCCCGGCGCCTCCCACCCCGGCCACCGGCACTCCGGCCCCCGGGTCATCGGCGCTCGAGCGTCGCCATCCCGTGGAGACCGAGCAGGACCCCCAGAAGCTGTTCCGCGCCCTGATGAATGTCAGCGCCGACGGCAGCGTGCCGCCCCATCTGCTGGAGCGCCTGCGGCAGTTGGAGACGCCTCCCACCGTCGCCGGCAGCCCCCCCGCCGGCAGCCCCCGCCCCGGCCCGGCCGGCGACCCGAGCGGCGACCGCCGTAGCGTCCCGAGCGGCGATGGCGCCTCCCCCGGGGCCCCCACCCGGCGTCGCACCCCGAATCTCCCGAGCGGGGCGAACCGGCGGCCCCCGGCCGACGACACGGAGCGGGAGCTCTACACCGCCTTTCAGCAGCTGCTGCTCGAGGATGGGGACTGACCAGTACATTCGTACTAGGGTGAGACCTGCCGCCCGGGGCCCTTGCCCGATCCCCGTCACCCCGACCCGCACCACCCCGATCCGCGTCACCCCGATCCCGGCCCGGGGGTCGACCTCAACACCCAGCTGAACCTCCACCCCGAGCGCACCCTGCTGCTGCGCGTCTGCGGCGACTCGATGGTTGGCGCCGGCATCCGCCACGGCGACCTGCTCGTCGTGGACCGGGGGGTCGCTCCCCGCTCCGGCCGCATCGTGGTGGCCCTGCTGGAGGGGGGGTTCACCCTCAAGCGCCTGGTGCGCCGAGGGCCGCGCTGGTGGCTGGAGGCGGCCAACCCCGCCTACCCGCCCCTGGCCCTCGGCGGCAGCGACGACGACCGCCTCTGGGGCGTGGCCCTGCACGTGATCCGTTCGCTGCCGGGAGGTCGATGGCCCAGGCCACAGTCCTGATCGACGGCAACAACTTCTACGCCTCCTGCGAGGCGGCCCTCGATCCCGCCGTGATCGGCAAGCCCCTGGTGGTGCTCTCCAACAACGACGGCTGCATCGTCTCCCGCAGCGCCGAGGCCCGCGCCATGGGCATTCCCATGGGCACCCCCTGGTTCCAGGTGCGCCACGACCTGGAACGCCGCGGCGTGGTGGTGCGCAGCTCCAACTACGGCCTCTACGCCGACATGAGCCAGCGGCTGATGGCCAGCCTCGAAGCCTGGGTGGAGGAGCTGGAGATCTATTCCATCGACGAGGCCTTCGGCCGCCTGCACCGCCCGCCCGGCGACGGCGACCTCAGCGCCTGGGGGCGGGACCTGCGCCGCCAGGTGCGCCGCCAGCTGGGCCTGCCGGTGGCGGTGGGCATCGCCCCCACCAAGGTGCTGGCCAAGATCGCCAACCGCATCGCCAAGCGCGACCCCTCCCATGGCGGTGTCTTCGACCTGGGCCAGGCAGGGGATCCGGGCCCCTGGCTGGAGGCCATCGCCATCGAGGACGTCTGGGGCATCGGCCGCAAGCTGTCCCGCTGGTGCCGGCTGCGGGGCATCGCCAACGCCCGGGCCCTGCGCGACATGCCGAGCGGCGAGCTGCGGCATCGCTGCGGCGTCGTGGGGGTGCGTCTGCAGCAGGAGCTGCGCGGCCACAGCTGCCTGCCCCTGGTGGCGGTGCCGCCGGCGAAACAGGAAACCTGCGTCAGCCGCAGCTTCAGCGAGCCGGTCACCAGCCTCGAGGGCCTGCGGCAGGCGATCGCCACCTACCTCAGCCGGGCCTGTGAGAAGCTGCGCCGCCAGGGGCAGCGGGCGGGCAGCGTCACGGTGTTCGTGCGCAGCAGCCCCTTCAACGGCACCCGCTTCTACGCCAACGCCGCCACCGTCGCCCTGCCCCTGCCCAGCAACGACACCGCCGTGCTGCTCGCCGCCGCCCTGCCCCTGGCCGAGCGGCTGTTCCGGCCCCACAAGCCGCTGCAGAAGGCGGGGGTGCTGCTGCAGGATCTGCAGCCGGTGGCGCTGCTGCAGCACCATCTGCTGGTGCCGCTGCCACCGGAGCAACAGCAACGGCGCGAGGCCCTGATGGCCGCCGTCGACGGCCTCAACCGCCGCTACGGCAGCGGCACGGTGCAGTGGGCCGCCTGCGGCCTGCAGCCCCGCTGGACGATGCGCCGCTCGCGCCTGTCCCGGGCGGCCACCACCCGCCTGAGCGATGTGCCGGTGGTGCGGGCCTGAGGCCCTCAGGGGCCCTCGAAGAGGCTGGCGACCTGGTCGCGGCCGTTGCCCTTGGCCAGGGCGAGGGCCCGCTCGGCCCGCAGGATCAGGTCGGGGAAGGCGTGGTCCTGGGGGGCCAGGGCCGTGAGGCCGCCGCTGATGTGCAGGCGGAAGTCGGAATGGGTGTGCACGCCGGGCATGTGGGTGACGGCGGTGCGGAGGGCCTCGGCCAGGGCCATCGCCTGATCCGCGTCAATGCCCACCAGCAGCAGGGCGAACTCCCCATCCCCCAGGCGGGCGGCAAAGTCCTGCTCCTGCAGGAAGGTGCGGGCCAGCTGGACCAGATCGGCCAGCACCCGGTCGCCGGCGGGGTGGCCCCAGCGGTTGTTGATCAGCCGCAGATTGTCGACATCGAAAAGCAGCAGGGACAGAGGATGGTGATCGCGGCGGGCCCGGCCGAACTCCCGCTCGCCGATGGTCAGGAAGGTGTGGCGGGTGGGCAGGCCGGTGACCGGGCAGAGGTGGGCGAGGCGCCGCAGTTCCAGCTCACGCATGGCCAGCTGGGCCAGGCGGTGCAGCACAGCGCGCTGCTCGGCGCTGAGGTCCCGGGGCTCCCGGTCGATGACGCAGAGGGTGCCGAGATTGTGGCCATCCGGCGTCTGCAGCGGAGCGCCGGCATAGAAGCGGATGTGGGGGTCGGCGAAGACCAGGGGGTTGCTGCGGAAGCGCTCGTCGGCGCGGGCATCGGGCACCACCATCACGTCGTCGTGGACGATCGCGTGGGAGCAGAAGGCCATCTCACGGGGGGTTTCGCGCACGTCGAGGCCACGCCTGGCCAGGAACCACTGCCGGTCGGCCTCCACCAGGGAGAGGGCCACGATGGGGGTCTGGAAGATGGCGGCGGTCAGATCCAGGATCCGGTCGAAGTGCTCATCGCTGTCGGCCTCGAAGAGCCCATAGCGCTCGAGGTCGCGGAGCCGCTGGTCCTCATCGGCGGGGACGGGAAAGGCCGGATATGACGCCATGGGACCTTGCCTCCACAGAAACTGTAGGCAGAACGGGTGGCGGCGAGCGGATCCCGGCGTCAGGCGGCCGGAACCGTGAGGGTTTCTTCGTAGCCGGCACGGCGGCCGTCATCCAGCTGATTCAGGTAACGGCGCTCGGCGTAATAGGCCTCCTGGAAGCGCAGGGCGTCGCCGTTGAGCGCGTCGAAGAGGTCGTGGATGCGGGTCTCCATGTCGAGGCCGGCGCCGGGGGCCGGGGGGGCGGCCGTCGCCAGGGGGGCAGCCGTCGCCAGGGGGGCAGCCGTGGCCGGGGGGGCGTCGCGCTCCTCCTCCAGCAGCCGGGCGATGCAGTGCTCGAGGGTCTGGAGGCGCTGGCTCGACCAGGCATCGAGCAGGTGGCGGCAGCGGCGCAGCACCCGCTGGCGCTCCAGCGACGCCGTGGCCCCCCGCAGCTGCAGCGGTGGGTGGGCCAGGGCCAGCCGCTGCACCTCGCTGGGCTCCAGCAGGGGGGTGAGGCGGCCGAGCAGGGCGCTCTGCTCCACCAGCAGCCGGTCGCCCAGCAGGCGGGGCAGATCGAGGTCGGCCAGATCCAGGCCGGGGTCGGTGCCCCGATTGATGGCCTCGAGCCGGCCGGCCCCCAGGTTGTCCTCCTCCAGCTCCCCGATGGCGGCCCAGAGCTGGCGGTGGTGCTGGAGCGCGAAGTCATCGAGCTCACGGCGGCGCAGCTCGGCGCGGATCACGCCGCGCCAGGCGGGGCAGTGCAGATAGAGGCGCAGGATCTCCGCCTCGGCCCGCTCCCGGTGGCCCACCTCCCCGGGCTGCTCCCATCGGGTTGAGCGACCGTGCCAGCGCTGGCCCTTGACCTGCTGGCGCAGGTCCTCCTCCAGCTGAATGGCCAGCCGGGCCTGGCCGCCCGAAAGGCGCTCCGCCACCTGCTGCAGGTAGTGGCTGCGCACGGCCGACTGGGGCAGTTTGCCCAGCAGCTGCACCAGCGCCGAGACGGCCTGCTGGAACTGGTCGGCCCGGGCCAGATCCTTGCCTTCGAGCACCTGCTCGATCTGCCAGTCGAGCCAGAGGGGGGCCTGGTCCAGCAGGGAGCGGTACTCCCCCGGGCCGTGCTGCTGGAGAAACTCGTCCGGGTCCTTGCCCGCGGGCAGGTGCAGCACCCGCAGCTCCAGCTGGCCCTGCAGCGCCAGCTGCTCCACCTCGCCGATGGCCCGCTGGGCGGCGCGGATGCCCGCCCCGTCGCTGTCGAAGTTGAGGATCAGGCGCCGGCTGTCGCAGCAGCGGCACAGCTGGGTGATCTGGCTGGAGCTGAGGGCCGTGCCGAGGGCGGCCACCGCATTGGTGATGCCGGCGGCGTGCAGGGCGATCACATCGAAGTAGCCCTCCACCACCACGGCCCGGTCGTCGCGGCGGATGGCGTCGGCGGCCCGATCGAGGCCGAACAGGTGCTTGCCCTTCTCGAACACCTCCGTTTCCGGGGAGTTGAGGTACTTCGGCTCGGCGCCGTCCAGGCCGCGCCCGCCGAAGCCGATCACCCGGCCCTGGCGGTCGCGGATCGGCACCATCACCCGGTCGCGGAAGCGGTCGTAGAAGCCGCCACCGCCCTTGCGAGCCACCACCAGGCCGGCCGCCTCCAGCAGGTCGGGGCCGAGGCCCTCCACCTGCTGCAGGTGCTGCAGCAGGCCGTCCCAGCCAGCCGGGGCATAGCCCAGCTGGAACGCTTCGAGGGTGGTCTCGCTGAGGCCGCGGGTCTGGCGCAGGTAGGTGAGGGCCGCCGCCCCCTCCGGCGAGCGCAGCTGGCCCTGGAACCAGCCCGCCGCCAGGGCCAGCACCCGGTGCAGCCGGTCGCGGCGGGAGAGCTGCTGGCGCAGCCGCTCCTGCTGGGGGCCGTCGAGGGTCTCGACCGGCAGCTGGTACTTGCGGGCCAGATCCAGCACCACCTCGCTGAAGCTGGTGCGCTGCAGCTCCATCAGGAACTTGATGGCGTTGCCGCCGGCCCCGCAGGAGAAGCAGTAATAGAACTGCTTGGCGGGCGACACCGTCATCGACGGGGATTTGTCGTCGTGGAACGGGCAGATCCCGACGAATTCCCGGCCCTTCTTCTTGAGCACCACGTGCTCCCCCACCACATCAACGATGTCGGCCCGCTCCTTGACGGCCTCGATCGTGCGGGGGTGGAGACGGGGAAGACTCAAAGGTGAAGGCTCAAGGGTGCAGGCTCAGGACTGGAGGCTCAGGGGGGAAACGGATGGGGGAACGGGTGCAGGCGCCCCCCCAGTAGTGGTGGTCGGGCTGCCGCCATTCTGGGGCCTGCCACCACCGATGGAGATCGCCGGGTGAACCGAATCAGCCCTGCCGATGGCGGTGGTGCCCTCCCGGCCGGGGCCTGGATGGTGCTCAGTGCCCTCGCCTTCAGCCTGATGGTGGTGGGGGTCAAGCAGGTGGGCGACCGCCTTCCCCTGGCCGAGGTGGTGCTGGCCCGGGCCCTGGTGAGCCTGGCCCTGAGCTACGCGATGGTCCGCCGGATCGGCGTGGATCCCTGGGGGCAGCGCCGGGGGCTGCTGGTGGTGCGGGGTCTGGTGGGCAGCGCCGCCCTCTTCTGCGTCTATGCGGCCGTCGTGCACCTGCCCCTGGCCGCCGCCACGGTGCTCCAGTACCTCTACCCCACCTTCACGGCGCTGCTGGCCTGGCTGCTGCTGGGCGAACGGCTGGGGCGACGGGTGCTGGCGGCCATGGGGCTGGGCTGGCTGGGGGTGCTGCTGGTGGCCCGGCCGACGGCCAGCGCCCCCCTGCCGGCGGTCTGGGTGCTGGTGGCGGTGGCCGGTGCCCTCCTCACCGCCGTGGCCTACGTGAGCGTGCGGCGCCTGGCGGAAAGCGAGCATCCGGCCGTGATCATCCTCTACTTCCCGCTGGTGGCCGTGCCCCTCAGCCTGCCGGCGGTGCTGCTGAATCCGGTGCTGCCCACCCCGCCCGAGCTGCTCTGGCTGGTGGCGGTGGGGGTGTTCACCCAGCTGGGCCAGGTGGGGCTCACCCGGGCCCTCACCCAGCTGCCGGCGGCCCGGGCGACGGCGATCAGCTACGTGCAGGTGGGATTCGCCGCCCTCTGGGGCTGGTGGATCTTCGGGGAACCCATCGATCTGCCCACGGCGGGTGGTGCGGGTCTGATCCTGGTCGCCACATTGATCAGCCTGGGCAAGCCTCCGGGAGTCGCCGGGGCGGTCCCATCGGCGCGGGAGCCACCCGTACGATGACGCCGCCGGATTGGGTCCCTCTGCTGTCCCCGCCATTTCCCGTTGGGCTCCATTGCTGGCTGGCCACGGTGGTGGCGAGCTTCAGTCAGGGGGCGGAGACGCCATTGATCAGGCCGCCGATCGCGCCGGGGATCGTCCCGCTGCCGCTGATGATGCTGACCATCGGCGGCATCTTTCTCGGCACCCTGGCAATCAGTCGCTTTTCGCTGAAGATCGGGGTGCCGGCGATTCTCGGCGTTCTGTTGTTCGGCCTGCTGATCAACCCCTCCGTCACCCTGTTCAGCCATGACACGATCCTGCGACTGCAGGTTCTGAGTCTCTCAATCCTGCTGTTCAACGCCGGACTGGAAACCGATATCCGCTCGATTCGCGGCTTTCTGGAGTACGGCATCATCCTGGCGGTGGGAGGCGTGATCCTCTCCAGCCTGATGCTGGGGCTGATCATCTGGTTTGTGGCCTCCCCCGATGCGGCCGGCATCGAACTCGGTTTCCGGCAGGTGCCGCTGGCCGTCGCGATGCTGATCGCCGCCTGTCTGGGGTCGACCGACGCCGGGGCCACGATGAATGTGCTGCAGCTGGTGGAGCGGGCCATCCCAAAGCGGCTGGCGGCCCTGGTGCAGTTCGAATCCTCTGTCAACGATCCCACCGGCATCCTGTTTCTGGGCGTGGTGATCGGCCTGACGACCCTGGAGGGGGCCAGCGGCGGGCAGCAGGGGGTCGTGGTGGAGCAGCTGCAGACCTTCCTGCAGAAGATCGGCTCCGGTCTGCTGATCGGGGTCTGCGTGAGTTATCTGGGGCGCTTCAGCCTCAACCGGCTGGTCCGTGAAAGCAACCAGTTGCTGATCCTGGGCATCGCCATCAGCCTGATCTCCTACGGCGTGGCGGAGCTGATGGGTGGTTCCGGCTTCATCAGTGCCTACGTGGCGGGCCTGATGCTGCGCAACCACACCTACAGCAACGAACGGATCACACCGGAAGCCCTGCAGCAGACGCTGCTGCCGTTCAACAACATGACCGAAATCACCGTGTTCCTGATCTTCGGTCTGAGCGTCCATCCACTCGAACTTCTGCCGGCGCTGCCCGAGGGCATCGTCGTCGCCCTCGCCATGATGCTGGTGGCCAGGCCGGCGAGTGTGCTGCTGCTGCAGCGCTTCTCCCCCTTCACTCTGAGGGATTCGCTCCTGGTGTCCTGGTGTGGTCTGCGGGGAGCCGTTCCCCTGGCCCTGAGTTTCGAGATGGTCGACGCCATCCCCAAGGTGCGCGGCATCGACGCGGCCACGGTGCCGTCCCTGGTGCAGAACGCCGGCGGCATCGTCTTCTGCGTCGTGGTGATCAACCTGCTGGTGCAGGGCCTCACCCTGCCGCACGTGGCCCGCTGGCTGCGGCTCTCCGAAGGGGCCCCCTCAGCCCCTTGAGCGCAGGGGCAGGGGATCGGTGATCCAGTCCTGGCTGCTGCCGTCGCTGCTGCCGCTGGGGCGGGCCAGCCGCCAGCTCTCCCCCCTGGAACCCGGCTGCAGGTAGAGCTCGAAGGGACTGTCGACCCGGATGGCATCCCCCGGCAGCCGCCAGTCGAAGCGACCGGTGAGATGCAGGCCGCGGTCCGCCCCGATGGCAACGGCATCCTGGGCATCGACCCGCACCCGACTCACCTCGGGCAGCCCGTCCGCCTGGAGATCGAGGGCCTGGGCGATGGCTCCCTGGGTGAGCTGGATCTGCAGGGAAAGGGCTTCCAGCAGCACGCTTCTGGGGGGCTGTCCGACCCTGCCGCAGCCCCCCAGAAGCAGCAGCACGGCCAGCAGCCCCGCCAGCAGCGGGGCCGGCAGCGACGGGAGGCGAGCCGGGGGGCTTGGCAGGAGGGGCAGCATGGGGGCTGACGCACGTCTCACCATGATCGGCTGGCTGCAGGGGCGACTGGCCGAACCATGGCAGCAGGCTCACCGTTGCGGGGCGCTGCTGCTCTGCCAGGGGGTGGGTTACGAGGTGCAGCTCACCCTGCGGCAGTGGCGTCGCCTGCCGGAGGAGGGCAGCGAACTGGCCCTGCACATCCACCACAGCATCCGCGACGACGGCTGGACCCTCTACGGCTTCCCGGATCGCCGCGAGCGGGACCTGTTCCGCGAGCTGGTGGCCGTGAGCGGCGTGGGCCCCCAGATGGCCCTGGGCCTGCTCGGGGCCCTGGAGGTGCCCGATCTCGTGCGCGCCATCGTCCACGCCGACCTGCGCAGCCTCTGCCTGGCTCCGGGGGTGGGCAAGCGCACGGCCGAACGGCTGTCGGTGGAGCTGCGGGCGCGCCTGCAGGAGCGCTTCAGCGGCCTGGTGGATCCCCTGGAGGACGACGGCGAGCCTGGCGATGGGATCGACGGGGCCCCTTCGGCCCCCTGCCGCGAGGAGGTGCAGATCACCCTGGTGGCCCTCGGCTACGAGCCCCTGGAAATCCACCGGGCCCTGCGGGCCGTCGCCGCCGGGATCGACGGCTCCGCCGGCGCCGACGACTGGATCAGGGAAAGTCTGCGCTGGCTGTCCCGCGCCGTGGCCTGAATCGGGCCTATCCGGGGGAGGGTCAACGGGCCGCACGTTAAGGTGTTGGTTTGCACCGTTCGGGCTCAGATCCGCCCATGCCGCTCACCACCACCCAGAAACAGGAACTGATCAATTCCCATCAGGCCCACGGCACCGACACCGGTTCGGTGGAAGTGCAGGTCGCGATGTTGAGCGAGCGGATCCAGCAACTCAGTGGCCACCTGCAGAAGAACATCCACGACTTCTCCTCGCGCCAGGGGCTGCTCAAGATGATCGGCCGCCGCAAGCGCCTGCTCGGCTACCTCCGCGCCCAGAGCGAGACCCGCTACGCCGAACTGATCAAGAAGCTCGGCATCCGCGGCTGAGGACGGTTCCATGGCCCGTCGGCCGAAGCCGAAATCCTTCGGGGCAGACCGTCCCGCACCGACGCCCCCGGCCAGGGCGCCCCGCCAGCAGGTGATCCCCGATGCGGTGGCCAACCGCATGGTTCGGCGCATCGCCATCGCCACCGGCACCCCCACCGTGCTGGGCATGGGGGTGTTCGTCGCCAGCTACCTGCTGGTGAGCCGGGGTGTGCTCGACATACCACCCGGCCTCACCCTGGTGGGCTCCGGGGCCTTCTTCCTGCTGGGCCTGCTGGGCCTCAGCTATGGCGTGCTTTCGGCCAGCTGGGAGGACGCCCCGGGCAGCCTGCTGGGCTTCGAGCAGATCGGCGTCAACATCGGCCGGGTGCGGGCCTCGGTGCGGGCCATGCGCCAGGGCGCCGCGGGCCCGGGCTCCGGCTCAGGCACTCCCCAGGGGTGAGCGCAGCCAGGCCCTGAAGTCGGCCGAGGCCAGGGTCTGCACGGCCGCAGGCGCGTCAGCGACGCAGAACTGGCCCCCCAGCCGCACGAAGCGGGTTTCGTCCTGGTGCTTTACCAGCGCCACCACCGGCACCCGCACCCCCGCCTCCTCCTGTCCCGGCCGGTGGCGGGTCAGGCATTCCCGCAGGCGGTGCTGGACAGCGATGTCACCCGCCTGCTCGGGGGCCAGCTCCACCATCACCAGCTGCAGATCCTCGATGCTGCGGCAGTCGTCCACGAGCAGCTGCACCCGGTCATCGCGGCGGTCGACGCCGGCCCAGAGCAGCAGGCGGGCATCCACCATCAGGTGGTCGGCCAGGCGGGCGTAGCTCTTGGGGAACACCACCGCCTCGCAGGAACCGGTGAGGTCCTCCAGCTGCAGCACGGCCATGCGATCGCCCTTGCGGGTGGTCACCTGGCGGATCTCGCTCACCATCACCACCACGCTCACCTTGGCCTTGTCGGCCATCTCCTCGAGATTCGCCAGGCCGATCGGCGTCAGCAGCCGCACCTGGGAGGCCAGCTGGCGCAGGGGGTGGTCGGAGATGTAAAAGCCCAGCAGCTCCTTCTCCAGCTTCAGCTTCTCGGTGGGGGGATAGTCGGGCACCGGAGCGGCCTTGGGCGGGGCGGGAGCCTCCACGGCAGCGGCGCCCTCGGAAGCCCCCGCAGCACCGCCGCCGAACAGGTCGAACAGGTTGCCCTGGCCGCTGGCCCGGTCGCGGGCCCGGGAGCTGGCCCAGTCGAGCACCAGATCGAGGTCCGCCATCAGCTGGGCCCGGTTGGCCTTGGGCTCCAGGCCATCGAGGGCGCCGCAGTGGATCAGGGACTCGAGCGCCCGGCGGTTGAGCTGCTGGCCAGGGATCCGGTCGCAGAGATCGGCCAGGTGCAGGAAGGGACCGCCGCTGGAGCGGGCCTCGATCAACTGGCGGATGGCGCCGTCGCCCAGGTTGCGGATGGCCGAGAGGCCGAAGAGGATCTTCTTGCCCACGGGGGTGAAGTCGATGCCGGAGGCATTGACGTCCGGCGGCATCACCTCGATGCCCATGGCCTGGCAGTTGGCGATGTAACGCTGCACCTTGTCGGTGGTGCCGGCATTCACCGTGAGCAGGGCCGCCATGTAGGCCACCGGATGGTGGGCCTTGAGATAGGCGGTCTGGTAGGTGACGGCGCCGTAGGCGGTGGAGTGGCTCTTGTTGAAGCAGTATTCGGCGAACAGCACCATCTGGTCGAACAGCGCCTCGGCGATGGAGGCGTCCACGCCGCGTTCGCTGGCGCCGGTAACGAACTGGTGGCGGTGCTTCTGCATCTCCGACACCTTCTTCTTGCCCATCGCCCGCCGCAGCAGGTCGGCTTCACCGAGGGAATAGCCCGCCAGATCCTGGGCGATCCGCATGATCTGCTCCTGGTAGACCATGATCCCGTAGGTCTCCTTGAGGATCGGCTCCAGCTTGGCGTGGGCCACATCAATGGCCTCGCGGCCGTGCTTGCGGTTGATGAACTTGGGGATCAGGCCCGCATCGAGGGGGCCCGGCCGGTAGAGGGCCAGGATCGAGGAGATGTCCTCCAGGGAGGAGGGCTTGAGATCGCGGACGATCTGGCGCATGCCGCTGGATTCGAGCTGGAAGATGCCCTCCAGATCGCCCCGGGCCAGCAGGGCGTAGGTCTTCTCGTCGTTGGGGGGAAGGGCATCCGGATCGATCCTCTCGCCGACACTCTGTTCGACCAGATCCAGCGTCTTCTCGATCATGGTGAGGTTCTTGAGCCCCAGGAAGTCCATCTTCAGGAGGCCCATCGCCTCGACGTCCTCCATGAAGTATTGGGTGATCACCTGGCCGTCGTTGTTGCGCTGCAGGGGCACCAGCTCGTCGAGGGGTTCGGCGGCGATCACCACGCCGGCGGCATGGACACCGAACGTTTTGTTGGTGCCCTCAATGCGGCGCGCCAGGTCGACCCAGTGGCGCACCTTGGGGTCGTTCTCGTACTTCTCGCGGAATTCCGGCACCGGCGACTCGGCGCCGATCATCTCGGCGAGCTTGGCCGGCTTGCCCCGGGCCACGGGAATCAGCTTGGCCAGCCGGTCGGCCTCGCCGTAGGGGATGTCGAGCACCCGGGCCACGTCCTTGAGCACCGCCTTGGAGGTCATCCGGTTGAAGGTGATGATCTGGGCGACCTTGTCCTCGCCGTAGCGCTGCGTCACGTAATCGATCACCTCACCGCGGCGCTCGATGCAGAAGTCGGTGTCGATGTCAGGCATCGACTTGCGTTCCGGGTTGAGGAAGCGCTCGAACAGCAGGCCGTGCTCCACCGGGTCGATGTTGGTGATGCCGAGGGAATAGGCCACCAGCGAACCGGCGGCCGAACCCCGGCCCGGCCCCACCGGGATGCCGCTCTCGCGGGCGAAGCGGATGTAGTCCCAGACCACCAGGAAGTAGGTGGGGAAGCCCATCTGCTCCATCACCTGCAGCTCGAACGCCAGCCGCTCCCCGTAGGCCGGATCGATGGCGGCATCGGCCGCGATCCCCAGCCGGTCCCGCAGTCCCTGGTGGGCCACCTCGCTGAGGTAGCTCACCGCGGTGTGGCCCTCGGGAATCGGGAAGCGGGGCATCTGGTAGCGCCCCAGGATGTCGTAGTCCTCCACCTTCTCGGCCACCCGGGCGGTGGTGGCGATGGCGCCTGCGATCACCTCCGGCTCCAGGTGGTCGGCGAAGAGCCGGGCCATCTCCGCCTCGCTCTTGATGTATTCGGTGCCGGTGTAGCGCAGGCGTTTCTCGTCGCTGATCAACTTGCCGGTGAGCACACACAACAGGGCGTCGTGGGCCTCCACGTCATTGCTGGTGAGGTAGTGGGCGTCGTTGGTGGCGATCAGGGGGATGCCCAGCTCGGCGCTGATCCGGGCCATCTCGACGTTGACGATGCGGTCCTCGACGCCGCCGTGGTCCTGGATCTCCAGGTAGAAGTCGTCACCGAACACCTCCCGGTACCAGCTCGCCACCTCCCGGGCCACGTCGGGCCGACCGCGCAGGATCGCCTGGGGAATCTCGCCGCCCAGGCAGGCGGTGGCCACCATCAGCCCCTCGCTGTACTGGCGCAGCAGGGCTTTGTCGATGCAGGCCCGGGCGAAGATCCCGCGGCCGCGCATGCCGCGCAGGTGGCTGATGCTGGTGAGCTTGACCAGGTTGCGGTAGCCGACGGCGTTGCGGGCCAGCACCACCAGGTGGTAGCGGCGCTCCTTCTTCGGCTGCGGATCCTCGATCGAGCCGTTGATGACATACATCTCGTTGCCGATGATCGGCTTGATGCCCGCCTTGGTGCAGAGCTTGAGCAGCTCGATGGCGCCGTACATCACCCCGTGGTCGGTGAGGGCCAGGGCCGGCATGCCCAGCTCGACGGCCCGCTGCACCATCGCCGGCAGCTGGGAGGCCCCGTCCAGCAGGCTGTAGTCGCTGTGGTTGTGGAGCGGAACGAAGGCCACGGCGTCGGAGGGCAGCGCCACCACATGTTGCGGCCACCTTACCGGGGGAAACACCAGATCTGGTGCCCTGGCTATCTGGCCGCCTGGAGATTGGGGCAGGGCGTGGCCCAGAGGGTCTGGAGCTTGGCGGCCTGGTCGGTGTCGCCCTTGGCGCTGAGCTGGTTCACCGTCAGCTGAATCCGCGCACAGTCGACCTGCTTCTCGAGTTTGGCGCGCTGGGTCCGGAGCTCCTGAAGCTCCCGTTCCGCCTGCTGGCGCCTGGCCTGTTGCTGGCCATCGGCCGCCTGGAGCCGGGTTGCACCTGCGTCCATCTCCCTGAGCTGCAGTTGCAGGGCCGCCTCGCGCTGGGAGGCCGATTCCAGTTCGTTCTTGAGGGCCAGTTCGCCCTGCACCCGTTCCATCACCGCCCGGTTCGCCTGATCCTGGGCAGCCTGGGCCCGGGACTCGGCCTCAAGCCGCTGCTGATGCTGGTGGTTGAGGATGGCGAAACCGCCCACCACCAGCACAACGGACGAAACCAACGCGAACCAGGTCCTGTTCTGTCGATTGGAGAGGTTATCCATACTCCTCTCTAGTCAGGAAGCCGGGCGCTGATAGCGGTGAGGCAGATCAGTGGCTGATGTGCCGCGAGGGCGGCCTAGGGTGGTGCCCAGGTGCATCGGCCAACGTCCAGGACATCGGCATCATCAACGAACCTGATGATCCTTCCATCCCTGCGGATGTGCTGGAAGTCATCGATCAGTGCACCTTCGTTGGTGTAGAGATAACGCCCCGCCGCTTGAGGGGCTATCGCTTCGATCCACTGGGTTTCGAACTCCGATGGCCTTCCCCCCTCAGCCCTTCTCAGCTCCGTCACCTTCAACAACTTCAAGGGGATGGGCCCACGACCGCCCTCGTAGAGAACAGAGGCGCTGGAATCGCTCGTCGATTTCAGGCCAAACTGAATTCTCAGAAGTGGCTGCACGCCGATGGATCTCAGGCAGCGGACATTGTCCTGATCAGCCCGGACGGGAGGGGCGGCGGCGATCAGGAACAGCAGGACGGCCACGCCGCGTTTTCGCAGGAACTCCATGGCGGTTCGCATGATCAATCAGCCTCTATAGACGGGTCTGGAGACATGCTGATGGGCGACCTTCCACTGCCCATCACGCTTGCGCAGGCAGAACGTGATCCGCACGGTATCGCTGAACCTCTGTCCGTCCGGGAGTGTCCCCCCGCACTGGAGCAGGCCGAAGGCGTACCCCACGTCAGCTCCCGCCTCGACAGCGAGATCCTGCAACGCGAACTGCACGGCATCCCGGGCGTCCGGCTGCCAGGACTCCCAGCTGTCCCGGTACTGCGCCGCCGAGGTGTAGCGCAGCGGCGACAGGACATCGAAGATCACCAGATCGTCCTGATGGTGGGCAAGAACCTCGTCCTGGCGGCCGTCCCGGGTGGCCTCGGCCCACTGGTCCAGCACGTTTCGGATCGCCACCTCGTCCGCATGCATGGCCGGCGACAACCGATCGTGGGAACAACCCTACGGTCGGGCCCGCGCCCGGACTCAGCCCACCGCGTCAGCCCTGTTCCGGGGCAGGAGCAGCAGGCCGGCGACGAGGAGTCCCTGCCCAGCCGTGACCAATTCGGCCAGGTGACGACCGGGAGGACGGACCGGCAGGGGAGATCCCGGCCGGCACGACCAGATCGCAACCCGGGCACCCTCCTCAGGCAGGGCGATGGTACGGGCTATGACGAAGCGGCTCTGGCGCGCCAGGGCCCCCTCCAGAGCCGCTCCCAGGGCGCCCGGGTCCCGCGTCGGCAGGCCGGGCAGGGGGTAGGGGGCGGCCAGATGAACGGCGATCAGGGACCGGGCGGGAGTCTCGGCCAGGGTCCGCTCCAACGCCGCCTGGGCAGAGGCCCGGTCCGGCAGGGTGAGCAGGTTGGGCTGCAGGATCGGCACCCGGCACCGGCAGGACTCCCTGAGGGTCCACTCCACCAGGTCAGTGCGGCCGATCGAGGTCAGGATGAGAACTCCACCGGGGTCGGGAACAACGTCGGCCCAGCCGGCGGCCACGTTGAGGTCGCGTGGCGCGGCCGGTCGCCGGATCGCTGCCGCCTGCGTGTGGACCGGATCGGGTAACGCCAGCAAGGCCGTCCCCAGAAGCAGGGCGAGCCAAGGGGTGAGCCGCAGCCAGCGCGCTCCCATCCCCTGAACCAGCGCTGCTGCCCCGAGGCCGGCCAGGGCCCAGACCGCCGGCAGGATCGTCGCCTGGAAACGCATCTGCTGCTGGGGATGGAGGAGCAGGGCCCCAACCCCCACCCCCGCGAACCAGGCCAGCAGGGAGGAACGACGGGCTCCCGACACCGCCAGCAGCAACACCGGCAACGCGACCGCCGGCCCGCCATGGAAGGCATGGGCGAATCCCTGCCACTGGAGGGTGAGCCGCTCGGTCCATCCCATCGCCAGCTCCGGATTCCGGTTTCCCGGTCCCAGGAACCACAGCAGGGCCGCCAGCTTGCCCGGAATCATCAGCCAGAGGGCCACCGGCAGCCCATGGCCGAGCCACAGAGCCCTTCCGGCGGGACCGATCGCCTGGTCGACCCCGGAACCACGATCCCTCCAGGCCCTGGCCGCGGCGAGCACGAGGAATCCCATCGCGATGGCGATCAGGCTGGAGGGGAGGAGGGTGACCCGCAAGGGTCCCCAGGCCAGCACGCGGGGGGGATCCACCGGCAGCAGGACCGACGCCATGGCCAGCACAACGCCGCTGAGAAGACACGGGTCCCTGAGCGGGCGCCGCCAGGGCAGCGCCTGCAGGGCCCGCCAGAGGGCGGCGGGCCAGCCGCCGGGCAGGGCGTAGGCGGCGATCGCCACCAGAGCCATCGCCCAGTAGTTGTACTTTTCGAGGAACAGAAGCGTGAGCAGGATCGCCAGCAGGGTCCAGCGCCGCCGCAGACAGGCCCACAGCACCGACACCGTGAGCCCGGCACCGAGCCCCTCCAGCATCACATCGGACCCCAGCAGGCGAAAGGCAGGACTGCCCACCGCCAGGGCCACGGCCACCGCACCGGCGGCGTCGCCGCCAGCGGGATCCTTCAGCACGGCGCGGCAGAGGGGCCAAAGGCCCAGCACGGCCAGCAGCCATCCAGCCACGCTCGGCAGAACGGCGGACCGGTGGTCCGGGCCGAGCACCGCCATGGTGACGCCCAGGAGGATCCCATGCAGGGGGGGCCACGCCGAAGGCAGCGCCAGGTCATGGAGCAGACCGCCCAGGTCGCCGGATCGCAGCGCCAGGGCCAACCCCAGGCCGAGGGCGAGATGGGAGTTCCGGTCGTGATAGGGATCGCGCCACAGGCCACCGGGATCCTGCAGATGGCCGGCCACCATCCCGATCGCCACCAGCGCGGGCAGCAGCAGGACAGGCACCATGCGCAGGGGCAATGCCGCGACCCGCGAGAGGTGAGCCTTCATCCCAGGCCCGCGAGGGCCGCGTGGTAGAGCCCCATTGCCCGCTCGGCCCCCAGACTCCAGCGGAAACCGAGGGCATGGGCACGGCGCCGCTGCCGCAGGTCCTGGTCCATGGACGCCGAGGAATCGATCACCTGCATCAGCGCCTGGGTCCAGGCGTCCACATCCAGGGGGGAGACATAGGTGGCCAGTGACCCGCCGGCTTCCGGGATGGCGGCGGCATCACTGCAGACCACGGGCGCACCACAGGCCATCGCCTCGATCACCGGCATCCCGAACCCCTCGTACAGCGAGGGATACAGCACCACCCTGGCGGCGCAGTAGAGATCACGCAGATCGTCGACGGCGAGATAGCCCAGGAACCGCAGCATGCCGAGCTCAACCAGCCCGGCCGCTTCCGGAGGCAGATCCATGTCTCCCCAGCCATCGGGCCCGGCCACACAGAGGGGCCAGCGGCGACGGAGAGACGGTGGCAGCCGGGCGTAGGCCTGGATCAGGGTGCGGAGATTCTTACGAGGCTCCAGGGTGCCGACCGCCAGAAAAAAACCGTCCGCCCGCAGATCGAAGGCCGCGAGGGTGGTGGGCTGGAGCGGCCCGTCCGCGAGGAAGGCGGCCCCCACGCCGGGAGGAATGATGTGGATGCGACGGCGGTCCACCCCCAGCAGGGAGTGGATCTCGGCGGCGCTGAAGGCGGAGATCGTATGCACCACCGGTGCAACGCGACACTGATCGGCCAGGGGCAGAAGGGCCAGCAGTCGGGAGACCGGGTGCCAGGCGGGATGGCGAAGGAACGACAGGTCATAGACCACCGGAATGGTGGGGAGATCGCTCTGCCCTGGCGCCACATATTGGAAGGCATGAAAGAGCGCCAGGCTCCGGCCTCCTGGACGTACGCCGTACGCCATTCCCTGCATCAGACGGGCCACTCCCCGGATCAGGGGGAGGCCCTTGAGGCTCTGCAGACCCGCGGCCATCGGTGAAGCACCGGCGGCAGAGGCCTCCGCCCCGGCGCTGCGATGACGCAGAAACGCCTCATCCAGAAGGTTCCAGCGATACGAATGGTAGCCATAGAAGTGGATGGAAGGCTGATGGAGCAGCAGGGCGCGAAGCAAGTTCAGGGTGTAATTGGAGACGCCCGTATACGGTGCGCACAGGGGCCTGGCATCCACACCAATCCGCAACAGCGTCATTGCCGACGACCCGTTCTCCGAGCCCAGCCGGACGATCTATCCACAAGGCTGTCGTTGTTCTCGGACTTCCAGTCCGTCTGGGCAACAGGCGTCAGGGCAGGGATGAACAAGCTATTCAACAACGTGATCAACAGATTGATCAACAGATTGATCGACAGCCTGATCGTGATGCCCATGAACGTCACAGACAGCTCCTTGGACCCCAAAGGGACTTATCGGGAGAGTACCATTAGTTGCACTAATTGATTCACCCTCGTTTCGATAACGAGGCGAATCGAGGCCGTTCGGGGACGATTGCTTCGTGGGGCGCCTGTTCGTCGACATGTCATCCCTGGCCCGATGGAGCGGTCCTGCCGTCGGGATGCTCCGGGTCGAGAGGGAGGTGGTGCGCTGGGCCGTCGATCGGGAGGGGGCCGAGCCGGTGGTCTTCGACCCCTGCAAGGGCTGTTTTCGCTACCTCAGGGGCGATTGGTATGAACGCCTCAGTGACTGGGACGAAGCCCTCGATCCCGCCCATGGATCCCACCGTGGGCTGCGTCGATTGCTGCCACGGCGCTACCAGATCTTCCTGGCGATGGAGCGGCGACGGCTGACGAGCGCCTCCCCAGGCGCGGCCGCACGATGGGACAGGGCCCAACGGCTGCTGTATCGGTTCCACCCGGGGGCCCTCGTCTTCGACAATGGCCGCGGGGAGAGACGATCCATCGTTCCCATCGCTCTTGCGCTCGGCGGGTCGGTGGCGATGGGACCGGACGATCGGCTGATCTCCGTGAGCTCCGACTGGGACCAGAAGAACTCCGGTGGATTTCACAGCCTCAAGCGCCGGGCCGGATTCCGGTTGGCGGTGCTCTGCTACGACCTCATCCCCCTGACGCACCCTCAGTTCTTCCTCGATGGGGTCATCGGAACCTTCCATCAGCACTGGCGGAACATGATGGCCAGCACGGACACGCTCCTGGTCAACTCCCTCTGCATCGCCGCTGATGTGGAGCGCTTCTGCCGCAACGAGGGGCTACCCACCCCGGCGCTGCGGGTGGTGCCGCTCGGCTGTGATCGCCCACGGGAGAGCGAAGGGGACTGGCACCTTCCATCGGGGCTCAGCGAAGGCCACTACGCCCTCTTCATCAGCACCATCGAACCGCGCAAGGGCCACGGTCTGCTGTTGGACGCCTGGCAGCGGCTGCTGCGGCGGGGCGTTCCCCAACGCAGCGGCTTTCGGCTGGTCTTTGTGGGCCGGCCGGGCTGGATGGTGGAGGAGGTGCTCCAGCGGCTGGGGGACTCCGGGGCCCTGGAGGGCACGGTCATGCATTTCCCCTGCCTGCCCGACGACGCCCTGGAGACCCTGCACGCCAAGGCCGGGTTCTGCCTCTATCCCTCGGCCTACGAGGGCTTCGGCTTGCCGGTCGTCGAAGCCCTCGCCCGGGGCAAGGCGGTCCTGGCCTCCCGGGCCGGCGCCGTGCCCGAGGCGGCGGGGGGACTGGCCCGGCTGCTGCCGCCGGACGATCCCGGGGCGTGGGCGGAGGCCATGGCCCAGTGGATCGAGGACCCCGCCGCCTGTCGGGCGCAGGAGGCGTTCGTGGCCCGGGGCTATCGCCACCGGGACTGGGCCGACGTGGCCAGGGAGATGGTGGCGGCCGCCGGATCCATGGACTGAGGCCAGGCTCAGCCCACCGGACACCGCCGCTTCCAGCAGCGGAAGCGGCCGGTCACCTCCAGACGGCGCAGCCCCAGGCGCCAGGGCAGGCCCCTCTGGCGCCAGGCGAGCTGGAGGGCGGCCGCCCCGGCCTCCCGGTGTCCGGACGCCATGGCATCACGGACGGCACCGATGGCCCGAATCGCCGTCTCCCTGGCGACGCATGGGCCGTCCATGCCCATGGCCTGCAGGTGGCCGCCGGTCACCACGCTCCGGGGGGCCGGATCGGGGCGGCCCGCACGGCGCGCCCGGGCACAGGCCAGCGCCGCCAGCTCGGAGAGGATGCGCTGTTCGATGTGGCGCCAGCTCGCCTGGCCGTGGTGGTCCCGGTAGTCGAGCAGGGGGGTGGGGAGATTGGCCAGGGCGTGACGCTCCGAGAGGCGCAGCCAGAGATCGAAGTCTTCGGCCATCACGAAGGCAGTGCGGTAGCCGCCGGCCGCCAGGACCACCTCCCGGCGCAGCATCACCGACGGATGGGCCAGACAGTTGGCCCGCTCCAGGGCCCGGGCCACGGCGGCCGGCTCGGTGGGGTAGGCCTGGTCCCGCAGCCAGTGGCCGTGGCGATCGACCACGCGGATGGCGCTGCCGACGACCGCGACATCGGGATGGGCAGCGAGGAACGCGGCCTGGCGCGCCAGCCGTTCGGGATGGGCCACGTCATCCCCGTCCATCCGGGCGACAAGGGGTGCACGGGCCAGCGCAAGCCCCCGGTTCAGGGCCGCGACCAGCCCGTCGCGCGGTTGACGGACGACCGTGATGCGCGGATCGCGAGCCGCCATCCTGGCGAGGAGGCGGGGGGTGGCGTCCTTGGAGCCATCGTCAATGACGATGATCTCGATCCGGTGCTCGCTCTGATGGATCAGGCTCTCCAGGGCCGCGATGAGATGCTCTTCGCCATCACGAACGGGCAGCAGCACACTGATCCTGACGTGGTCGGTCATCGGGTCACGCCATCCAGCTGAAGCTTCGGGGGCGGCGCGGTCCCCGCTGCCAGAATGGCGCCATGGCTCTCCCCCCCGTCAGCATCGTCACGGTGACCCGGGATGGACTGTTCTTCACCCGGCTCCTGGTCGAGAAAGTCCGGCAGTTCGCAGGGGACCGGGACTACGAAATCATCGTTGTCGACCGCGGCAGTGTCGACGGAACCCGCCGCTGGCTGCAAGGCCAACCGGATGTGCGCCTGTTGCGATTCGGCCAGTGGCGCGTGCGGGGCCATGGCCATGCCGAGGCGGCGGCCAGGGGCATTCGTTCCGCCCGACATGAACGCATCGTCCTGATCGACTCCGATGCCCATCCCGTCGCGCCAGGGTGGCTCGAAGGCTCCGTCGATCGACTGGACAGCAGCACCCGACTGGCCGGGGCCGCCTTCGTGGACACCCATGCCGGCAACCCCCACGGCTGGTACATCCACCCCCATTTCATGGCGTTTCTGCGCTCGGATTTCGAGACGCTGGTGGTGCTGAGGAAGTGTCGCGGCGAGGCCACCGACACCGGCGAAGAAGCCACGATCAGGGTCCTGGCGGCCGGCCACAACATCGTGCGTCATCCGATCACCTTGGCGACCGACTACGCCGTTGGCCATCCTCGGGTTCCGACCGTGGCGGGTGGTGTGTTTCACGCCTGGTATGTGTCCCGGCTGCTGCACACCGCCGCCGAGGTGGAACGGGAGACCGGCGGCCAGGTCACTCCCGCGTCCTACCTGGATCCGTTGATGCACAGGTTGCGCCAGGTCCATGGGCTTGGCTGGTGACCCGGTCCCGCTGAGGATCGCCCTGACGGCCCCCCGGCTCGATCCGGAGTCCGGTGGTCTCGCCCGCTGGGTCGGCCAGTTCGCCGCCCATCTGGGGCGCCGGGGCCATGAGGTGCACCTGATCGGATTCGAACCCGGCCCTGTCACCGTCGCCGGCGAGGCCCACCGTCTCCGGGATCCCGGGGATCCCTGGGCCCGGGCTCGGGAGGTGGCGACCTGCCTCGGGCGGCTGCGCCCGGACCTGGTCCACGACAGCGGCGTTGCCCCCCTTGCCGACGTCTTCCAGCCAGCGACGGGCTCGGAGCGGATCAGCGAACGGGCCGTGATCGCCGCGGGCGGCCCGGGGCACCGCCTGAAGGCCCGCGTCTCTCCGAAGGTGTTCCTGCGGCATCGGGCCATGGCGTCCCTCGAACGCCACCAATACCGCCAGGCTGGCGCCGTGATCGCCATGTCAGCGCTGGTGCGGGACCTGCTGCTGGGTCTGCACCCGGTAGCGGCCGGGCGGATCCAGGTGATCCACAACGGCGTCGACACGCAGCTCTTTGATCCCGAAGCCCGCCAACGGCGTCGGCTCAGCGCCCGCCGGCAGCTGGGAGTGGGCGAGGAACCGCTGTTCCTGCTGGTCGCCCACAACCTGCTCCTGAAGGGGGCGGATACGGCGATCGCCGCCCTGGCACGCCTCCCCGCCGGGTCCCGGGCCCGGCTCGCCATCGCCGGTGGCGAAGCTGACGCTCCATGGCGGCAACGGGTGCGCCGGGCCGGCCTCGAGGGCCGGGTGCTGTTTCTGGGGCCTGGCCAGGACATCCCCCTCCTGCATGCGGCGGCGGATGCCCTGGTGCATCCCAGCCGCTGGGACGCCTGCAGCCTGGTCACGATCGAAGCCATGGCCAGCGGGTTGCCGGTGATCACCACCCCCCGCAATGGGGCCAGCGAACTGATCAGAGACGGACACTCGGGATTCCTCGTCCCGGCCGCTGACGAGGCCGCTCTGGCGGATCGCCTGCAGCGGCTCCTCGATGCACCGTTGCGGGAACGGATGGGTGCAACCGCCAGGGTCGCGGCCCTGGCCCATGACCTCGAGACCTCCCTGTCCGCGGTGGAGGCCGTGCTGCTGGCCAGCCGCGGGCGATCGCGGGGCTGAAGGACAGCGGCGCGGTCGTCAGTTGTCCAGGGAGTCCCGCAGGATGTAGGCGGCGATGGCCTCCGGTGTGTGGTGGCGCAGCACGTGCTCCCGGGCCGCCTCCCCCAGGATCCCCAGCCGGTCGGGATCGGCCAGCGCCCGACGCACCGCCAGGGTCAGCCCGCCCGGTGCGGGGTCGTAGAAAAGGGCCTGCCGGCCGTCCACGAACCCCGCGTGGGTCTCCACGGTTGGGTAGCTCAGCAACGGGACGGAGCCGCAGAGGGCGGCCTCGGCATGGCGGAAGCACTGCCAGCCATAGCCGGGCGGGGACCAGGTCAGCCGGGCGGCGCGGCAGTGGCCCAGATGCTCCAGGCACGACAGCCGCCCGCTGGGGAGGTCCAACCGCAGACCCTCGGACGCCAGCGCCGCCAGTTCGGCGCATCCGGCCTGGCGATGGCCCGGAACATCCACTCCCGTCCCCGCGAAGAACAGGTCGTGGCTGCGGGGAACCGGGGGTGGGGGGGCCGGCAGGCCCAAGGGCAGACCCAGGGGCAGGGGACGCAGCTTGCGAACCAGGGCCAGGGCCTGGGGATCCCTGCGCAGCCGGTCCTCCTGCACCGAGGCCATGGGGAAGGGCCGGGCCAGGCGCCAGCGATCCAAGGGCAACTCCCGCTTGAAGATGCGATGGGCGGCGGCCATCAACGGCCGATGGGCGGGATGAAGGATGTCCTCATCCTCGAAATCCAGCACGATGATCGGCACCCGACAGCTCGCCAGCAGCAGGCGAACGGCCAGGCGCCAGACACGCCCTGGATGGTGATGGAGGCGGCAGACCACCAGCCGCAGCTGGGGCTGGCGGAGCAGACGACGAAAACGGGGCAGACGTCGTGCGGCCCCGGCGCCCGCCAGGACGAGGCTCGCCGAAGGCTGGGGATCGGGGCTGCCGATGGCGATCCAGCACACCGAATCCGGGAGCACATGAGATAGATAGCCGACATGGCCCAGCTCAAGGATGGACCCCCTCGGCAGCGGTCCGTTGCGGCCAGGGGATGCGGGGCCGAAGGATCTGTCCGTCATGGTCGGCATGGTCCTGAATGGCCTGAATCCCATGCTCTAATGATGGCCGATTCCATGGCAGAAGATGCAGCACATGGGTGTCCTTGAGCGAGAACTCTCCGGTTGGCACCATCTGCGCCCATGGCTGAAAGCCCGCTCACCCCTGGAATCGTTGGTGGCCACACACTGCGGGGCCAGACTCTTCCAATGGCCCCATGATGAGCGGATCAACGACCACCTTTTCCGCCACTGGTCCGGCGAGTCGATCTCCCTTCTGGAGATCGGCAAGCAGGACGACGCGGCCTTTCTGGACCAGGTGGCCTCCAGTCACGGACCCTTCGACCTCGGGATCGACGATGGCCCCCATGCCCATTCCGATCAGAAGACGACAGTCGTCACGACCATCCCCCATCTCGAGGAGGGCGATGTCTACGGCGTTGACGATCTCTTCTCCTCCGACTCGAAGGACGCGTTCCATGGTGCAACTGGCTTAGTCAGCCATTTTGCGGACCACCTGAAGTCGCTGGTCGACGGGCTGAAGGGATGGTTCTGGAGACAGGACTTCAGCCGGGACAGTGCGGGCATAGGCCGAATCATCTCCAGCCTGAACATTCATCCAACACTGGCGATTCTGATCGAACATCACCTGTCCGCTCCCGTGGCGCTGCAGGGGGGAGCTGCGGGCTGATGCATCGCTCCTCCTTCGACAAGATGCAGGCCTTCCGGGAGGGCTATCTCGATGAGCACCGCCATCGGCCACTGGTCATCCTCGATGTGGGCAGCGCCGCCGTGGCCGGGGAGGCGGGCAGCTACCGCCCCCTGTTCCTGACCCCGGGATGGACCTATCTGGGCCTGGATGTGGAAGCCGCTCCCAATGTCGACATCGTGCCCGAGGACCCCTACCACTGGTCGGAGCTGGCCGATGCGTGCGTGGATGTGGTGGTCTCCGGTCAGGCGCTGGAGCACATCGACCAGCCCTGGCGGACGATGGGGGAGATCGCCCGGGTCCTGCGCTTCGGTGGCCTGGCCATGGTGATCGCCCCTTCGGCCGGCCCGGTGCACCGTTTTCCGCTCGACTGCTGGCGGTTCTACCCGGACGGCATGGCGGCACTGGCGAGGCAGGCCGGGCTCGACGTGATCGAAACCCACTGGGACACCAGCTATGCCTACCCGGAGAACGCCTTCTGGGGGGAGGCCTGCGCGGTCCTTCAGAAACCCTGTCCGCAGGGGGAACGCGGGGTGATCGGCACGCTGTCGGATCGCCAGGTGATCCAGGCGCGCGTCCTGCAGCAGCTGCGGGCGCTCCACCCCTGGAGCGTCAGGCGACGCCTGCTGCGGGAGACGCTCCTACGTGCCCGGATCATCCTGCGGTGTCCGCTGGAGCGACTCAACCGGATGGAGCTGCCCTGAGGGATCAGGCCACCAGCGCCGCCGCAGGCCGGGAGTCCATCACCCGGGCCGCCTGTTCGTACTGGTGGGCCACCCGGAGCAGCTTGGGCTCCTCCAGCACACCGGTGATCAGCTGCAGGCCAATCGGCAGGCCCTGGGCGTCGAAGCCGCAGGGGACGCTGATGGCCGGCAGGCCGGCCAGGTTGGCGGGGATGGTGAGCAGATCGGCCAGGTACATGGCCAGGGGATCGCCGGCGTGGGCACCGCTGGGGAAGGCGGTGGTGGGCGAGGTGGGGGTCAGCAGCACGTCGACGGTCTCGAAGGCGCGGTCGAAATCGCGGCGGATCAGGGTGCGCACCTGCTGGGCCTTGCGGTAGTAGGCATCGACATAACCGGCGGAGAGGGCATAGGTGCCGATCAGGATGCGCCGCTGCACCTCCTCACCGAAACCCTCGGCCCGGCTGCGGGCCGTCATCGCCGCCAGGCCGTCGCTGCCCGGCTCCCCGGGAGCGGCCCGGAAGCCGTACTTGACACCGTCATAGCGGGCCAGGTTGGCGGAGGCCTCCGAGGGGGCGATCACGTAGTAGGTGGCGATGCCGTCGTTGAAACGGGGGCAGCTCACGTCCACCAGCTCACAGCCCAGGGCCTCCAGCTGGGCGGCGGCCGCCAGCACCGAGTCCTTCACCGCAGGGTCCAGCCCCTCCCGGTCGAAGCACTCGCGGATCAGCCCCACCCGCAGGCCCTTGATGGGTGTCTCCAGGTCGGCGGAGTAATCGGGCACCGTTGCCCGCAGGCAGGTGGCATCGCGGGGGTCCTCCCCGGCGATCACCTGCAGCAGCTCGGCGGCATCGGCCACGCTGCTGCTGAACGGGCCCACCTGGTCGAGGGAGGAGGCGAAGGCCACCAGACCCCAGCGGCTGACCCGGCCGTAGGTGGGCTTCAGGCCCACCACCCCGCAGAAGCTGGCGGGCTGGCGGATCGACCCGCCGGTGTCGGAGCCCAGCGAACCGATGCATTCGCCGGCGGCCACGGCGGCCGCACTGCCGCCGGAGCTGCCGCCGGGCACCCGGTCCGGATTCCAGGGGTTGCGGCTGGCGCCGAAGGCCGAGGTCTCGGTGGAGCTGCCCATGGCGAACTCGTCGAGGTTGGTCTTGCCCAGCAGCACCGCGCCGGCCCGCCAGAGCCGCTCGGTCACCGTGGATTCGTAGGGGGGCACGAAGTTCTCCAGCATGCGGCTGGAGCAGGTGGTGCGGATGCCCTTGGTGCAGAGGTTGTCCTTGATGGCCAGGGGGATGCCGGCCAGGGGGGGCAGGGCCTCACCGGCCGCCCGGGCCGCATCGATGCGATCGGCATCGGCCCGCGCCCGCTCGGCGGTGACCTCCAGAAAGGCGTGCACGGTGGGATCGACCGCCGTGATGCGCGCCAGGTGGCGATCCGTGAGCTCCCGGGCCGAGACCTCGCCCCGCCGAAGCTGCTCCCGCCATTCGGCGATGCCCATCCAACCGCTAGCCAGCTGCGATGGACGCTATCAGTCGGCCAGATCGGAAAATTCGGTGAACGGCTCCCGGCGGCCGGTGCGCAGGCACTGGTGCTCCAGGGACGCCGGGGACTCCGCCCGCAGATCGTCCAGGAACGCCGGCAGCGCCTGCTCCAGCGTCCGCCGACGCACGAAGGGCCCGAACCAGTAAACCGCGTCGGGGGAGCGGGTTTCCACCCGCGCCCACCAGGCCAGGCCCAACCCATTGGCGATGCCGCGCGTGGGCCAGAGCAGTGGGTTCATGGAGGGGAGGGGGAGGCGAGGTGGCCATTCTGGGGGGCGGTTGGACCACCCCCCCGGTGACATCAGAGGCGGATGTCACCGTCGAAGCCCGGCTGGGGCGATGGCAGGTAGGGCAGGGACTCCAGGGGGCTGACCGGGGGTTCGGCGACCGGAGCAGCCGTCGCCTCCGGCAACACCGGGAGGTCGTCCGGGTCGGGTTCGGCGGCGGCCGGTTCGGCCGACTCGGTGGCCACCGGTTCGGCCTGGGCCTCCGGGTCGCTCCAGGCAGGCCCGTTGTCATCATCGAGCTCGCCATTGAGCTCGCCATCGAGCTCCTCGGCGGCCGCTTCCTCCAGGAGCAGGGCGTCCAGTTCGGCCATGGCCTCCGCTTCCGGCATGGCCTCCGCCTCCGGCAGCACCAGCGCTTCGGGCCGGATCTCCGGCTCGGGGTCGGGGGGGGCCGGCATGGACGGACGCACGATCCTGGGGGCGGGAGCCGTGCCCGTCAGGCCCCGCATCCAGCCGCGCCGGGCCACTTCATAGAGCAGCAGCGCCGTGGCCACGGAGGCATTGAGGCTCGGGGTGGCGCCCCGCAGGGGGATGCGCACCAGCTGGTCGCAGGAGCGGCGGGTGAGCAGCGACAGGCCGTCCCCCTCCGAACCGGTGACCACCACCAGGGGGCCCTCCAGGTCCACTTCCTCCAGGCTGACGGTGCCCTCCTCCGCCAGACCCACCACCCGGTAGCCCTCCTGCTTGAGGGTGTCGAGGGAGCGGTTGAGGTTGACCACCCGGGCCACCGGCAGGTGCTCCAGGGCGCCGGCGGCGACCTTCGCCACCGAACCGGTCAGGCCGGCGTTGCGGCGCTGGGGCAGAACCATGCCATGGGCCCCCAGGGCCTCGGCGCTGCGGACGATGGCGCCGAGGTTATGGGGATCGGTGAGGCCGTCCACCGCGATCAGCAGGGGGGCCTCACCGATGCTGCGGCAGCCTTCGATCAGGCTGGTCAGGTCGAGGGTCTCGGCGGCGGCGGGCTGCAGCACGATGCCCTGGTGCACGGCCCCCCCGGTGAGCTGGCCCAGGCGCGCCCAGGTCACCTCCTCCACGAGCACGCCGGAGGCCTTGGCCTCCCGCAACAGCTGCAGGAACCGGGGGTTGAAGCGCATCTCAGGCGTGCACCACACCCGGTGGATCGGCCGGCCGCTCTCCAGGGTGGCCTGGGTGGTGTGGCGACCCCAGATCAGGTCGGTGGGGGCGGAGGCGGCGAAGGCCTCCGCCGCGCCACGGAAGTCGACATCGGAGCCGTCGGACTCCGGCCGATCGGGGCCGCTGCGGCCCTGGAAGGGGCGCGGGGCGCGGTCAGCGTCCCGGAACAGGGCCGGGCCGCGGCGGGCCGGCCCGCCGGTCCGCGACGGGATGGGACGGCCGGTGGTCGGGCGTCCGGCGCCAGAGCGGCCGGGGACGGGGCGGCCGAAGGAGGGGCGGGCGGGGACGAAGCGGTCCCCACCGCGCCGCTCGCGGGTCGGCCGTCCGCCGCCGCCGCGGGAGTCGTCGGGGCGATCGGCGCCGGGGCGGCCCTCAAAGGGTCGACGGCCGTAGGGGCTCCCGCCCGCTCGATCGGGCCCCCCCGGCCGCTCACCACCCCGCTCGCCACCCCTCTCAACGCCACGGTCCCGATCGAAGGGGGGCCTGTCACGGCCGTAGCCCTCGCCGGGGCGGCGGGGGCGGGCGGAGCCGGAACCGCGGCTGACGGGGCGCCCCCCGGCGCCGGAGCCGAGACGCCGGGGGGTCCGGTCGGCGCCGGGGTCGGAACGGCGGTCAGGACGACGGTCGGGGCGACGGTCGCCGCGGCGGTCAGGGGAGGGACTCATGGGCTGGCGGATGGGGAACGGGGTTCGGTCTTCTCGAGATGGTCCAGCAGCTCAGCCAGCCGTCTGGGGTCCTGCAGAAAAAGCCATCCCAGCATCGTCTCAAATCCCGTGGCCTGCCCATAGGCGTGGGGCGCCCCGCGGCGGGGGCCCCGGCCGGCCTGGTTGCGTCCGCGCAGGACCAGGCGGCGCTCCGCCTCACTGAGCAGGGGATCCAGTCGCCGCAGGGCCTCGGCCTGGGCTTCGGCCTGCACCTCCCCTACCACCGCCCGGTGCAGATCGGCGGCCCGGGCGGGCTGGCGGCAGTGGCGCAGCCGCTGGTGCAGTTCCCAGACCGCATCCCCCAGCCAGGCCAATTGGGCCGTGGCGAGGGCCGCCGATGGTGCCTGGGGTGGCACCGAGGCCACCCAGTGGCCGGACCCCTCAGGCGGGGGCGAGGCTGCCAAGGGCGGACTCCAGATCGGGTTGCAGGTGCAGGAAAGCCTCCAGGCGCACCAGCTTGACGGTCTGGACGACCCGGGCGTTGCCGACCACGATGAACTGGCGGGAGCTGTCGTTGAACAGCTTGGCCAGCTGCACCAGGGCACCGAGTCCGGAGGAATCGATGAAGTCGATCCGGCTGAGGTCGATGACCACCGGAAGGGTCTCTCCCTTGTGGCGGTCGGTGATGAATTCGGTGAACTGCTTGTCGGAATAGGCGTCCAGCTGCCCCGTGAAACTGAACAGCAGGCACTCATCCCGCCGTTCGCTGCCCCCTCTCAGGGAGACGGTCAGTCGCTGCAGGTCGGTGATGGCCCCAGTCCTCAAGGTGTTGAACGCGCCGAACTGTAGAGACCCCTCTCCCGAATGCGGGAACCGCAACGAAACGTGCCGATTCAGCGACGTTCCGCCATCAGCGCCACGAACCGGGCGAAGTGGTGGTCGGCGTCGTGGGGACCGGGGCTGGCCTCCGGGTGGTACTGGATGCCGAAGACGGGCTGGTGGCGCAGGGCCAGGGCGGCCACGGTGCGGTCGTTGAGGTTGAGGTGGGTGATCCGCACCCGCTGGTCCGGCAGGGAGGCCGCATCGAGGGCGAAGCCGTGGTTCTGGCTCGTGATCTCCACCGAGCCGGGGGAGCCGCAGGGGTGGTTGAGGCCGCGGTGGCCGTAGCCGAGCTTGAAGCTGCGGCCCCCCAGGGCCAGGCCGAGGATCTGGTGGCCCAGGCAGATGCCGAAGACCGGCAGCTGGGGCTGCAGCAGCAGATCCCGGGCCAGGGTGATCCCCTCGGTCACGGCGGCCGGGTCACCGGGGCCGTTGGAGAGGAACACCCCCTCCGGCTCCAGGGCCAGCACCTGGTCCAGGGTGGCGTCCGCCGGCAGCACGGTGACCGCGCAGCCATGGGCCACCAGCCGTTCGAGGATGGCGCGCTTGATGCCGAAATCGATCGCCACCACCCGGTAGGGACGGTCGGGACGGGGCTGGAGCCGGGTGTCGAACGCGGCCGCGCAGCTGCGGTCCCAGGTGTAGGGCTCCCGGGTGCTCACCCGGGCCGCCAGGTTGAGTCCGTCCATGGACGGGGCGGCCCGCACCCGCTCCAGCAGGGCGGCGGGGTCGGTGCCGTCGCTGGCGATGGCGCCGTTGAGGGCGCCGCCTTCCCGCAGGTGGCGCACCAGGGCCCGGGTGTCGACCCCACGGATGCCCACCACCCCCTGGCGCGCCAGCCAGTGGTCGAGGGTCTCCTCGCAGCGCCAGCTGCTGGGCGGGGGGGCGAGCTGGCGCAGGATGCAGCCGCGGGCGTGGGCGTGGTCGGCCTCCAGGTCCTCGCCGTTGACCCCGGTGTTGCCGAGTTCGGGGTAGGTGAAGGTGATCAGCTGGCCGGCGTAGCTCGGGTCGGTGAGCACCTCCTGGTACCCGGTCATGCCGGTGTTGAAGACCACCTCGCCGCAGACGCTGCCGCGGGCGCCGCAGGCCAGCCCGCGCAGCACGGTGCCATCGGCCAGAACAAGCACGGCCGGCGTGTCGCCGTCGGTGCTGGGGGCCTCGGGGGCCGCCTGTGGGGTGTCCAGGGGGGCGTCGGCAGGAATCCCGATCATCCTTCAGACCCCTTCAGGGCGCCGCGCAACGCCTCCAGCCTGGCCCAGGCGCTGCCGCCGACCAGGGCCTGGCGGGCCCGTTCCAGACCCGCGGCGATGGACGGCTCCAGCCCCGCGGCCCACAGCACCAGGGCGGCGTTCAGCGCCACCACATCGGCCTGGGCCCGGGTGCCGCCGCCCTGCAGGACCGCCTCGAGGATCGCCCGGTTGGCGGCCACATCCCCACCCCTGAGGGCGTCCAAATCCGCCGGGGCCAGCCCCAGGGCCGCGGGGTCCAGCCAGTCGCGACGCACCTCGCCGTCCTCCAGCAGGCGCAGCTCGCTGGGCCCCGAGAGGGTGGCCTCATCGAGGCCGCCATGGCCGTGGACGACGATGGCCCGCTTCTGGCCGAGCCGGCGCAGGGCATCGGCCATCGGATCCAGGAGGTCGGGCCGGGCCACTCCGAGAACCTGGGCCTCGGGCGTCAGGGGATTGACGAGCGGTCCCAGCAGGTTGAAGACAGTGCGCACGCCGAGGGTGCGGCGCAGGGGGGCCATCCCCACCAGGGCGGGATGCCAGCCCGGGGCGAACAGGAAGGTGACGCCGGTGCGCGGCAGGGCCGCCACCACCGTGGCCAGGGGCGCCCCCAGGTCGAGGCCGAGGGCCTCGAGCACGTCGGCCGACCCGACCCGGCCGCTGGCGCTGCGGTTGCCGTGCTTGGCCACATGGGCGCCGCAGGCGGCGGCCGTGAAGGCAACGGCGGTGGAGATGTTGAAGCTGTCGGCGCCGGCCCCGCCCGTGCCGCAGGTGTCGATCAGCTCCAGCGGCGGCCGCTCACCCGGCAGGGGGCAGGCCTCCCGCAGGACGGCGGCCATCGCCGCCAGTTCCTCGCCGCTGGTGCCCTTGGCCCGCAGGGCGGCCAGCAGCCCACCGGTGAGCACCGGGTCGATGCTGCCGGCCAGCCAGCCCCGCATCAGGGCCTCGGCCTGGTCGGCCTGGAGATCCCGGCCGTTGAGGAGCTGCTCCAGCAGCTGGGGCCAGGTGGGGGAGGCGGACATCACCGAACGCTGAAGCATCAGCGGCAACTTACGGGAGTCCGGCCATGGGCTGGAACGGGGGTAAGGAGCGCAAGAAAAAAGCCCGGGTGCAGAGCACGCCGGGCCGGGTGATGGGGACGCTCCCACTATCGCCCGAAGTGGGCCGTTCTGACCAACGGGACGCAACCGGTCCCAGACCATGGGATGGACAGCGTCCCGCCGCCGCCGCTCAGCCGGCGTCGTCGGAGGCAGTGTCGAAGCCCGAGCCCACCGCTTCGGCCACCGGTGCGGCACCGGGGCGGAATCCGGCGGCCCAGATGGCCCGGGTACGGGCGTGGAGCGCCGCGACGTCCAGACCCCAGAGGCGCAGGACCCGCTCGAGATCGTCACGGATGTCGGCGGCGCCGGGGAAGCCCGCGTAGCGCATCTGCAGCCTCGCCGCATCAACCAGGTGCCCGTCCTCGGGTCGCTCCACCGCCAGCAGCCGGTCGACCGTCTCCCGATCGATCGCATGGAGGGGATGGTTCTGGTCGTCCATGGCCCGGGCGGCCCGGGGGCCAGGGGAGCAATGCCTAGGTTAGGGACCCCCTTGCCCCGCCTCCCTGCATGGCTGCCCTGCGGCTGGATCTGATCGGGCGGTACCTCCGGCCCCACAGACGCACGGTGCTGACGGGGGCCGCCGCCCTGGTGGTGGTGAACCTGCTGGGGGTCGCGATCCCGCTGGTGGTGCGGCAGTCGATCAACGAGCTCAAGCCCGGCTTCGTGCTGGCGGACGTGCTCGGCGTGGCCGGCCTGGTCGTCGTGATGGCCACGGTGATGGGGGCCACCCGTCTCTATTCCCGGATGCTGGTGTTCGGGGTGGGCCGCCAGGTGGAGGCGAGCCTCAAGGAGCGGATCTTCGACCACGTGCTCACCCAGGACCCCGGCTGGGTGCAGACCACCGGCAGCGGCGAGGTGATCAGCCGGGCCACCAGTGATGTGGAGAACATCCGGCGGCTGCTGGGCTTCGCCCTGCTCAGCCTCACCAACACGGTGCTGGCCTATGCCCTCACCCTGCCGGCGATGCTGGCGATCGATCCGCTGCTGAGCCTGGCGGCCGTCTCGCTCTATCCCGGCATGCTGATGGTGGTGCGCCTGTTCGGCGGCCGCATGATGAAGCAGCAACGCCGCCAGCAGGAGGTGCTGGCCAACCTGAGCGACCTCGTCCAGGAGGACCTCAGCGGCATCGGCGCCATCAAGATCTACGGCCAGGAAGCCACCGAGGAGAAGGCCTTCGCCGACCTCAACAAGGTCTATCTGGACGCCCAGCTCTCCCTGGCACGCACCCGCAGCACCCTGTTTCCGATGCTGGAGGGGATCGCCTCCCTCAGCCTCCTGCTGCTGCTGGCCCTGGGCAGCGGCCAGCTGGAGAGCGGGCGGCTGAGCATCGGCGATCTGGTGGCCCTGATCCTGTTCGTGGAGCGCCTGGTCTTCCCGACGGCCCTGCTGGGATTCACCCTCAACACCTTCCAGACCGGCCAAGTGAGCCTGGAGCGGGTGGAATCCCTGCTCAGCCATCCCCCCGCCATCGTCTCCCCCGCCGTCCCCCTGCCCCCGGCCCGGCCGGCGCTCGGGGCCGTCGTGGCCCGGGGCCTCACGGTCAGCTACCCGGGGGCGGGGCAACCGTCCCTGGAGGACCTCAGCTTCACGATCCACCCCGGGGAACTGGTGGCGGTGGTGGGTCCGGTGGGCTGCGGCAAGACCACCCTGGCCCGGGCCCTCGGACGGATGGTGGAGGTGCCGCCCGACCAGCTGTTCCTCGACGGCGTCGACGTGACGCGGCTGCGGCTGGGCGACCTGCGCCGTCAGGTGGCCCTGGTGCCCCAGGAGGGCTACCTGTTCACCGCCAGCCTGGCCGACAACCTGCGCTACGGCGATCCGGAGGCCGGCATGGACCGGGTCGAGGAGGCCGCCCGCCAGGCCCGCCTGGAGGGGGACATCAAGGGCTTCCCCGACGGCTACCGCACTCTGGTGGGGGAGCGGGGCATCACCCTCAGCGGCGGCCAGCGCCAGCGCACCGCCCTGGGGCGGGCCCTGCTGGTGGACGCCCCCCTGCTGGTGCTCGACGACGCCCTGGCCAGCGTCGACAACACCACGGCTGCGGGCATCCTGCGCTCGGTGCGCGAGGAGCAGCGGCGGACGGTGGTGATGATCAGCCACCAGCTCTCGGCTGCGGCGGCATGCGACCGGATCCTGGTGCTCGAGGCGGGCCACCTCGTCCAGGAGGGCCACCACAACGACCTGCTGCAGCAGGAGGGCACCTACCGCCGGCTCTGGGACCGGGAGGAGGCCGTCCGCCAGCTCCAGGCCGCCTGAGTCGTCGAGGCGACCAGGCCGCCTGGGTCGGTTTCTAACAGTTGTTGAGCAGCCCGCATCCGGGGCGCCGGCTGGGCTTATCTGGAAACGCCGTGGTTTCCCCAACGCCTGCCACGCCGTCCCCATGGCCCCCACCCCGTCGTTCCTCAGCCAGCAGCCCTACAACCTCCGCTGCACCCTGACCTTCGGTGACATCTACGGTCAGGTGCTGATCTGGATGGCCGTGATCTTCGTGAGCCTGGCGGCGGGTCTGGCCCTGATGGGGGCGAGCCGGCCCCTGTTCGCCCTGGTGGGGGTGGGGCTGATTCTGGTGCTGTCGCTGCCCTTCCTGCTGTTCGCCTTCATCACCACCCTGCTGAACCACATCGCCCTGGTGCCGCAGCAGGACCAACAGGGCGCTGCCTAGGCTGGTTGCCCCGATAGGAAACCCCCTTGTTCGGCCTCTTCAGCAGCCCTGCGAGCGACACCACCCCTGCGGGTGACAGCCCTCGGCATGTGGTTCTCGGCACCCCCCTGACGGCCCCGGCGGCGGCAGGTCAGGCCGAGGCCCAGTTCGGCTGCGGCTGTTTCTGGGGGGCGGAGAAGGGCTTCTGGCGGCTCCCCGGGGTGATCACCACGGCGGTGGGATACGCCGGCGGCCAGCTGGCCTCCCCCACCTATGAGCAAGTGTGCAGCGGCCGCAGCGGCCACGCCGAGGTGGTGCGGGTGGTGTGGGACACCGCCCGGGTCTCCTTCGCCGACCTGCTCAAGCTGTTCTGGGAGTGCCACGACCCCACCCAGGGCAACCGCCAGGGCAACGACCGGGGCAGCCAGTACCGCTCGGCCATCTATGTCGACGACCCTGAGCTGCTCGCCCTGGCCGAAGCCAGCCGCCAGGCCTACCAGGGTGCCCTCGACGCCGCTGGCGGGGGCAGGATCACCACGGAGATCACCACCGGCCAGCGCTTCCACTTCGCCGAGCCGTACCACCAGCAATACCTCGCCAAGCCCGGCAGCCGCCCCTATTGCTCTGCCCAGCCCACCGGCATTCCCCTGGGCGACTTTCCCGGCGCCACCTACCTCCTACCCGCACGCGTGTGGGAAAGCTATGACTGGGCCATCCCCCATTGCGTCCTTCGCGGCGACAATGCGCCGATCGCCCTCGCCTGACCTCTCCCTCCATGGCCGCCCCCCCGCTGCTCGCGCTCGGACTCCTGCCGCTGCTGGCCATGCAGTCCCCGTGGTGGGAGAACTACGACATCCGCGAGCGGTTCCTCTGCGGAGACCGTTTCTCAGTGGTGCTGGAGCGCAACGCCTCCCAGGCGTCCCTGATCGCCGGCCGCACCCGCGCCACCCTGTTCCGGGAGGTGTCCGACGCGCCGGGCCTTCGCTACCAGAACGAGTCCCTGCGGGTGATCCTGCGGGGCGATGAACTCACCCTCGAGCAGCTGCCCACCAAACGGGTCTGCGTGCGCAGCGAACAGGTATGAAGCCCCTCTCCGATCGGGTCGTGATCGTGGCCCTGATCGCCGCCGTGGGGATCTGTTTCGCCCTGGCCTTCTGGACCGTGCGCCTGCATCCCTCCGGGGAGCCCCCCCTGCAGTGGCGCCAGGGGGGGCCCAGTGCCCTGCTGCCGGGAGCCCCGGCGCCGGCCTTCCTTTCGTGAGAGAACCTGCCGAGGAGCAGGAGCAGCCGAAGCGCCAGCTGCATCCGCTGCCCAGGGGGCTGGTGGAGCTCTACGGGCTGCTGGCGGTCCTGTTCGTCCTGGTGCCCGAGTGGATGGCCGGTGGGGCCCTGAAGGGCTTCCCCGAGGGCCGCGAGGGATCCGAGCTGCCCCTGCCGTCGATGGCCTGGCAGCGGCTGCCGGAACTGCAGCTGGCCACGATGGGGCTGGCGGAACTGCGGTTGCTGGCCCGTCGCGAGCGCCTGCGGGGCTACACCACCATGGGCCGCCAGCGACTCACGAACCGCCTGATGCGACGGCTCTCCAGGCGGCGCGAGACCCCCAGGACGCTGTGATAGCTTCATTCCGCCGGGGCGTAGCGCAGCTTGGTAGCGCACCACTTTGGGGTAGTGGGGGTCGTGGGTTCAAATCCCGCCGCTCCGATTCAGCCGGCCCGCCGAACGTTCGCCCTCTGCGTTCGTCGGTGGTTTTCCTTCCCGTCAGCTGATTCCGTCAGCTGATTTTTTTTGCCCTTGACCGGGCTGACCTGGGCCTCGCCGGGCCTCAGCGCAGACGGGTGAGCACGTTGAAGCGCACCAGCCAGAGGTTGACCCGCCGCCGCAGCCGGGGGGGGACCTCCTGCACCAGCTGGAACAGCTCCTGGGACGCCAGCCGACGCAGGGCCCGCACATCGACCCGCCAGAGGGCTTCCGCCTCCCGGATCAGCCGCGCCCAGGTGCGGGCCGTCTGCCAGCGGCGCACCCGCTGCTGGGCCGGGTCAGCGCCATCCACGGAGCCGATCGGCGGCCGGGTGACCATGACTCCGACGCCGAAGAACACACCAAGGGTGGGAAGGCTGGGCTGGAGCGCCCGGGATCCCCGGTTCTGCTTCAGGCATCGAAACAAAAACGGAAGATTCCGGGCCCTGCGGCCACCGGTCTCAGGCGCTGTGGGCCAGCCCCTCGGCGGCGATCGGATCCGCCACCAGCTGGACGGGGAAGGGCAGCGCCTCCACTTCGCGCCGGCTCAGCCGGCGGCTCCAGGCGCGCGGCACGGCCTCGTTCCAGCGGAACCCGGCTTCCCTGGCCCGGTGGCGCTCGGCGTAGGGGAGTTCCGCCCGGTAGAGGCTGCGGGGCTCCAGGGCGGCCAGCAGCAGCGCCTCCAGGTCGTCGCAGCGCTCGAACACCTGGGCCAGGTAGATGCAGTCGGTGAGGGCCCGGTGGGCGGCCCAGACCGGAACCCCGTAGGCCAGGGCCAGATCGCGGACCGAGGGGGAACTGCGCAGCTGGCGCTCGGCCGGCCAGCGGATGTCCTCCATCGAGCAGATCCAGGGGCGATCCAGGGACGGCAGGGGCCCCAGGCCGAACCACTGGCGATCGAAGGCGGCGTTGTGGGCCACCAGGGCGTCACAGGCGGCCGCCATGGCCAGGAAACAGGCCAGGGCCTCCTGCCGGGGCTGCTCGAGCCGGGTCACGGCGGCGGCAATGCCGTTGATGGCCTCGGCGGCGTTGGCCGGGCAGGGCAGGAGGAACGACACCTGGGTGAGCACGGCCCTCTGGGGCACGTGGAACAGGATCGCCCCCACCTCGATGCACTGCCCCTGGAGGGTGGAGAGGCCGGTGGTCTCCGTGTCCAGAATCAGCAGGGTCTCAGGCCCCCGCGGCAGGGCCCGCTGGGGACGACCGGCGCAGGCGGGAAGCGAGATGGGCACCGGGCGCGGCGGTTCGATGGCGGCCTGGGGGGTCGGGGGGGCCGATGGGGCTGACGGTGGCGCAGGGGGCGGCGCCGGGGCAGCCGCGGGCTCCGTGGCAGCCCCGCGCATCGGGGCGGCCATGGGCGTCGGGGCGGCCAGGCCCAGCAGGTCGTTCTGCTGCCAGAGACCGGGTTGCTCCTGCATCGGCGTCATGCGTTCGCTGGTCCATGGTCGCAAGCCGGGCAAGGTCCCATCGCCCCACCCCACCGACCCACTGCCCAGCCTCAGGCCCGACCCCGCCGGTGCCAGCTTCCTAGGGTTGGAGGATCGTGCTTCCGTCCCCGCTCCGTGGCCCCAGCCCTCGCCCCCGGCGACACCGCCCCCCTGATCGCCCTCTCCGACCAGGACGGCACCGAACGCCGCAGCGACCGGCTGGAGGGCAAGGCCCTGGTGCTGTTTTTCTATCCCAAGGACGACACCCCAGGCTGCACCATGGAAGCCTGCGCCTTCCGCGACAGCTACGCCGACCTGCAGGCCCTCGGGGCCGAGGTCTGGGGCGTCAGCGGCGACGATGCCGCCAGCCACCGGCGCTTCGCCAACCGCCACCGGCTGACCTACCCGCTGCTGGTGGATGGGGGCAACCGGCTGCGCAAGGCCTTCGGCGTTCCCAGCGTGCTGGGTCTGCTGCCCGGCCGGGTCACCTACGTCATCGACGGAACGGGGGTGATCCGCCACGTGTTCAACAACCTGCTGGATGGACCAGCCCACCGACGCGAGGCCCTCGACGCCCTGCGCGGCCTCCAGGCCTCCTGAGCCCGCTCGCGATCCAGCACGGGGGAAGAGGACGATGACGGCGTGGCGACAGCAGGGAGAGCTCTGGCGGCTGGAGCCCCCGGGCCAGCCCCTGGGCCTGATCGAGTTCATCGGCGGCAGCTACCTGGCGGCCACTCCCCAGCTGAGCTACCGGCGCTGTCTCGAGGCCCTGGCGGCCCGGGGCTGGCGGATCCACGCCTGGAGCTACGTGCCCGGCTTCGATCACCAGGCCCAGGCCAACGCCGCCTGGCGGCTGTTCCGCCAGCAGCGGGAGCGGGAGCTGGAGCCCCTGGCCCCCGGCAGGACCGCCTACCCCCTGATCCGGCTGGGCCACAGCCTCGGCTGCAAGCTGCATCTGCTCGCCCCCGACGGCGGCCGCCGCTGCGATGGCCTGGTGGCGCTCAGTTTCAACAACTTCTCGGCCGAGCGGTCGATCCCCTTCCTGGCGGAGCTGGGCCAGCAGTTCCGCTTCCGCAGCGAGTTCAGCCCCTCCCCGGAGGACACCCTGCGGCAGATCGCCAGCAGCTACCGCCAGCCCCGCAACCTGGTGGTGCGCTTCAGCCGCGACACGATCGACCAGAGCGGCCGACTGATCGGCGTGTTGCAGGCCAGGGCCGGCGATGCCTCCACCCTGCTGGAGCTGCCGGGGGACCACCTCACCCCGGCCAGCGGCGGCCTGCGCAAGCAGTTCCTGGGGGAGTGGGCCGATGATCCGGCCCGGCAACGGGGGATGGTGCGGCTGGCCGAGCAGATCAGCGGCTGGTCCGGGGCCGCCTAGCCCACTCAGGCAGGCCCCGGCCCCACACCCGCCTCCGAACTCAGACCCGCAACTGGTCGAGCACGGAACGGTCCTCCAGGGTGGAGGTGTCGCCGCTGACGGCCTCCCCAGCCGCCAGGGACCGCAGAATCCGGCGCATGATCTTGCCGCTGCGGGTCTTGGGCAGGGCATCGGTGAAGCGGATCACATCCGGCCGGGCAATCGGCCCGATCTCCAGCCCCACGTGGCGGCGCAGCTCGGCCTCCAGGGCCGCATCACCCTCCACACCCACATCGAGGGTGACGAAGGCGACGATCCCTTCCCCTTTGAGTTCGTCGGGCCGGCCCACCACCGCCGCCTCCGCCACCGAGGGGTGGCTCACCAGGGCCGATTCGATCTCCATCGTGCCCAGGCGGTGGCCGGAGACGTTGATGACGTCATCGACCCGGCCCATCACCCAGAAGTAGCCGTCCGCATCGCGGCGGGCGCCGTCGCCGGCGAAGTACAGCCAGCTGCCGTCGGCGGGGCGGATGTGCTCCCAGTAGCTGCGGCGGAAACGCTCCGGGTCGCCGTGGACGGTGCGCATCATCCCGGGCCAGGGCCGCCGCACCGCCAGGTAGCCCCCCTGCCCCGTCGGCACGCTGTTGCCCTCCAGATCGACCACGTCGGCGGCGATGCCGGGCAGGGGCAGGGTGGCGGAGCCGGGCTTGGTGGGGGTAGCCCCGGGCAGGGGGCTGATCATCACCCCACCGGTCTCCGTCTGCCACCAGGTGTCCACCACGGGGCAGCGGTCTCCGCCGATTACATTCCGGTACCACATCCAGGCCTCGGGATTGATCGGCTCTCCGACGGTGCCCAGGATGCGCAGGCTGGACATGTCGTACTGGTCGGGCACCTCGCGGCCGCTCTTCATGAAGGCGCGGATGGCGGTGGGAGCGGTGTAGAAGATCGTCACCCGGTGCTTCTCGATCACCTCCCAGAAGGCCCCCGGCTTGGCGGGCCGGGGAGCCCCCTCGTACATGAGCGTGGTGGCGCCGTTGGAGAGCGGCCCGTAGACGATGTAGCTGTGGCCGGTGATCCAGCCGACATCGGCCGTGCACCAGTGGATGTCGTCCTCGCGGATGTCGAAGATCCACTGGAAGGTGAGGTGGGCCCAGAGGTTGTAGCCGGCGGTGGTGTGCACCACCCCCTTGGGCTTGCCGGTGGAGCCGGAGGTGTAGAGCACGAAGAGGCGGTCTTCGCTGGCCATGGGCTCGGCCGGACAGTCGGCGCTCTGGCCGTCCACCAACTCATGCCACCAGACGTCGCGGCCGGCCGCGAAGGCGGTGGCCTCACCGGTGCGGCGCACCACCAGCACGTGCTCGACGCTGGGGCAACCCTCGTCCAGGGCCTGGTCCACCGCTGGCTTGAGGGAGACGGCCTTGTCCTTGCGGAAGCCGCCATCGGCGGTGATCACCAGCTTCACCTGCCCGTCGATGAGGCGATCGCGCAGGGCCTCGGCCGAGAAGCCGCCGAACACCACCGAGTGGGGGGCGCCGATGCGGGCGCAGGCCAGCATGGCGATGGCCGCCTCCGGCACCATCGGCATGTAGAGGGCCACCAGATCGCCCTTGCCGACGCCGAGGGCCTTGAGGGCGTTGGCGGCGCGGCAGACCTCGGCGTGCAGCTCGCGGTAGGTGAAGCGGCGCACGTCGCCGGGCTCTCCCTCCCAGATCAGGGCCGTCTTGTCGGCGCGGGGGCCGTCCAGATGGCGATCCAGGCAGTTGTAGGAAAGATTCGTTGTGCCCCCCTCGAACCAGCGGGCGAAGGGGGGATGGCTCCAGTCGAGCACCGTTTCAAAGGGCTCGAACCAGTGCAGCTCCCGGCGGGCCGCCTCGCCCCAGAAGCCGTCCGGATCGGCCTCGGCGCGAGCCGCCAGGGCCTGGTAGGCCGCCATCGAACCGATGCGGGCCTCGGCGGCCAGCTGGGGCGGCGGGGCGAACTGCCGCTCTTCCTGGAGCACCGACTCGATGGTGGGGGAGGAGTCCTGGGTCATGGCGAGGCCTGCCGGGCAGGCTGGGGCATGGTGCATTCAACCGCAGCCGGGCCACGCTGGAGGCCACCGCCCCCCTCCCATGCCCGCCTGGTTGACGATCCTGCTGGTGATGGGCCTGGTGATCGCCGTCCTCACCCCGAGCCGCCAGCAGTTCGCCTGGTTCCTGCGACTGCGGCGCCCCCGCTGGCTCACCTTCGAGCGCTGGATTCCGCTGATCTGGTCGCTGATCTACCTCTGTTTCTACGCCTCTGCCCTGCTGCGCTGGGGGGCCGGGGGGGCGGCGGCGCCGCTGGCCATGGCCGGCTACCTGGTGCTGCTTGTCCTGGTGCAGAGCTACACGCTGCTGATCTGCCGCACCCGCCGGCTGGCCTGGGGAACGGCGGCGGGCCTGGCCGGCTGGATCTGGGGCCTGGTCCTGACCCTGACGACGCTGGCCGTCTCGCCAACGGCCGCTCTGCTGCTGGTTCCGTTCCTGCTCTGGAGCCCGATCGGCACGTTTGTCACCTGGCGGATGCAGCGCCTGAACCGCTGAAAACGGCCCAGCCCTGATCGCCCGGCCGGGCGATCAGGGCTGCTCATCGCTGCTTGGCAAGATCGGCCGGCGGCGTTAGCCAGGGAACGACCCCACGGGACTGGAGCGGAAGGCCATGGAGGAGCAGCCGATCACGCCCCATGCCGGCCCGACGCTCGACGCCGACGGCAACCTCACCTACGTGGGGGACGACGGTCGCCGCTACGTGGTCGGGCTGCCGCCGGACATCGATGAGGACAACGTCGAGAAGGTGATGACCCTGCTGCGGGGCGGCACGGTCCTGTTCCAGCAGATCGAGGGGCTGTGCCAACGCTGGATCAGCGAGGTGAGCGGCAGCGAACTCGATGAACGGGCCGCCCTGGTGCTGCTGCTCACCACCCTGGAGACCGCCCTGGAGGATCGCTACCCCGAGAACGATCCGTCCTGATGCAGGCTGGTGGGATGCCCCAGCGACCCGCCGCCTGCCTGTTCGATCTCGACGGTCTGCTGCTGGACACCGAGCCCGCCCACGCCCGGGCCTGGCAGGAGGCGGCCAGCCGCTTCGGCCGGCCCCTCGATGATGCCGAGCTGCTCAGCCTGCGAGGCCGCCGGCGCCTGGACTGCGCCAGCCAGGTGCGCCGGTGGATCACCGCCGCGGGGGGGCCCCAGCTGAGCGAGGAGGAGCTGCTGGCGGTGCGCCAGCCCATCGCCGAGGCCCTGCTGGCCTCCGCCCCGGCCATGCCCGGTGCCGAGGCCCTGGTGCGGCGCTGCCGGGCCCTGGGGATACCGATGGCGCTGGCCACCAGCAGTGCCCGCCCGGCGGTGGCGATCAAGGTGGCCCCCCACCCCTGGATGGACCTGATCGACGAACGGGTCCATGGCGACGATCCGGAGCTGGGCGACGGCAAGCCCGCCCCGGATGCCTTCCTGCTGGCGGCCCGGCGCCTAGGGGTGGCACCGACCGCCTGCTGGGCCTTCGAGGATTCCAGCGCCGGCGTGGCCGCCGCCCTGGGCGCCGGTTGTCGGGTGCACGTGCTGCTGCCGCCCGGGGTGGGCTGCCGGGCCTATCCCGAAGGGGTGGTCTGTCTCAAATCGCTGGAGGAGGTCCGGCTGGATCCCTAGAGCCGGCTCAGTAGAGGCGGCTGAGGACGAATTCCGGCAGGGCCCGCAGGGCACTGCGGGGCTCCGAGGGGGGCAGCCACTCGATCGCCTCGTGGGCCTCGCGGGCGAAGCCTTCGGCCAGGGCCCGGGAACGGCCGATGGCCTCGCAGCCGCGCACCATCGCCAGGGCCTGGTCAAGGTCGCCGGCCTCGCAGAACTCGCGCTCGATCAGCCTCGCCAGGGCGGGCCGCTCCTCGAGGGCGTAGAGGACCGGGGCGGTGAGGTAGCCGGAGGCCAGGTCACTGGCGGCGGGCTTGCCGAGCTGCTGGTCGCTGGCGGTGAAATCAAGGATGTCGTCGACCACCTGGAAGGCCAGGCCGAGCTGGCGCCCGAAGCGGTAGAGGGCGTCGAGACGCGGTTCACTGAGGCCGGTGAGCACCCCGGCGGCCCGGGCACTGTTGGCGATCAGGGAGGCGGTCTTGCAGTAGCTCTTCTCGAGGTAGGTCTCGAAGCTCTGGCCGGTGTCGTAACGGAACAGGCCCTGGCGCACTTCGCCATCGGCGAGGTCCATGATCACGCGCGAGAGCAACTTGACGACATCGAGGTCGTCGAGGTTGGCGAGGTGCCAGCTGGCCTGGGCGAAGAGGAAATCCCCGGCCAGCACCGCCACGCGGTGGTTGAAGCGGCTGTGCACCGTGGCCACCCCCCGGCGGGTGGCGGCTTCGTCAACGACGTCGTCGTGGACGAGGGACGCGGTGTGGATCATCTCGGTGATCTCCGCCAGCCGCCGGTGGCGGGGGCTGAGGCCGCCATCGGGGGCGATGGCCCGCGACAGCAGCAGCACGATGCCGGGCCGCAGCCGCTTGCCACCGGCCGCGAACAGGTGCTCGGCGGCCGCCTGCAGAATCGGATGGCCGGCGCCGATCAGGCTGCGCAGGTCGGCCAGCAGGGCATCGAGGTCGGACTCCACCGGCTGGAGCAACTCTGCAACCGTCGCCACGTCACCTCCACGATGAAGGGATCCTAGGGGCCGTGCCTCAATAGGCGCGGGTGGGCGACTGCAGGCTGACGCTGCGCACCGCCGGCCGGCTGCCCAGCCAGGCGGCGGCCGCGCTGGCGAAGGCCTCGGCGGGACCGGTGACACAGAAGCGGGTGCGCTGCAGGGGCGGCCGTACCGAGTCCCCCGCCTGGTCCACCTCGGGGGAATCCCCCAGGCTGGCCAGCAGCGGTCCGAGCCGCTGGGCGGCCGCCAGGGCCGGGTCCACCAGCTGCACATCGGGGGGAAGCAGCTCGGCCAGCAGGGCCCGCAGCAGCGGGTAGTGGGTGCAACCCAGCACGATCGTGTCCACGTTCGCCGCCAGCAGCGGGGCCAGATAGCCGGCGGCGGCCTCCCGCAGCTCCGGGGCCTGGAGGTCGCCGGCCTCGATCAGGGGCACGAAGGCGGGGCAGCCCACCTCCAGCACCCGGGCCGAGGGGCGGCAGGCCTGGATCGAGCGCCGGTAGGCGCCGCTGGCGGCGGTGGCCGGGGTGGCCAGCACCCCGACGTGATCGCTGGTCAGTTCGCTGGCCAGGCTGTCGATCAGCCCCACCACCGGCACGCCCGCTTCGGCCACGGCGACGTCGAGGGCCAGGGCATTGGACGTGTTGCAGGCCATCACCAGCACCCCCACTCCCTGGAGCCGCAGCCAGTGCACCACCTCCGAGGCGATCGCGCGGATCTCCTCCTTCGAGCGCTGCCCGTAGGGAACCCGGGCCGTGTCGCCCAGGTAGAGGCAGGGGGAGTGGGGGTAGAGGGCATGCACCTGGCGCAGCACCGTGAGGCCCCCCAGGCCGCTGTCAAACAGGCCGACGAGAAGGCTCAAGAGGCCCCCTGGAGAAAGTCGAGGATGCCGGCGCTGATCGCCACGGCCATCCGGCGGCGGAAGCCGGGATCGGCCAGGCGCGGGGCGTCGACCTGTCCGGTGACGAACCCCATCTCGGCGAGGGCCGCCGGCATCACCGTGCGGCGGATCACGAAGAACCGCCCGGGCCGGGCGCCGCGGTCGGGCGTGCCCGGCGAGATCGCCATGATCCGGGACTGGATCGCCTGGGCCAGCCGCTGGGAGCTGCCCGACTGGAAATAGAACGTCTCGACGCCGTTCACATCAGGGCGGGCCATGCTCAGGGCGTTGGCATGGATGCTGACAAACACGTCGGCGTTGCTGCTGTTGGCCAGCGACACCCGCGGCGGCAGGTCGACGTCCACTTCCGACGTGCGGGTCAGGAGCACCTGCACCCCCCGGGCCTGGAGCAGCTGGGCCACCTGCAGACTCACATCCAGCACCACATCGGTCTCCCGCAGCCCCCCGATCCCCACGGCGCCCGGATCGGGGCCGCCGTGGCCGGGGTCGATCACCACCCGGAAGCGTCCCCGGGGCACCACCGGCAACCCGTCGGCGGAGATGGGCCGGCCGGAGGTGGCCCGGCCGCTGCTGCCGAAGCCGGAGGGGCGGGAGGCGGTCCAGCTGGAGGTCGGCGCCTCCATGTCCCCCTCACCGACGTTGCGGGTGAAGCCACTCAGGGGCAGGCCGGTGAGGGAAAGACGCCAGCGGTCGCGGGATGTGCCCACCAGCCGCAGCTGGCGCGGATCGAGGCGGGTGCCGGGCCTGAATTCGAGCACCAGCCGGGTGGTGCCGGGGTCGGGACGGCCGATGCGAACCTCCCGCACCAGGCCGCCGACGGGGACCGAGCGGCTGCGCTGGGGGGCACCCGGCAGATCCACCCACACCCGGGGACCGGTGACACCGGTTCCCTCCTCATAGAAGGCCTGCAGCCGCACCCCCGGGGAGGTGCGCAGCTCCAGCACCCCCTCCCGGCTCAGGCGCCAGGCCGACAGGGCGCTCGCCGCCCTGGCGGGAAGGGCCCCGAGCAGCAGGGGCAGGGTCAGCAACCAGGCGAATCGCGCCGCACGCACTCCCATCACCACTCAGAACAACGCCGGATGGCGGTGCTGGAGGCTCGGCATCTGGGCACGGACCCTGGCCTCGTGGGCCATGTCGACCGGGGCCATCGCCAGGCCCGGCTCCACGCCGGCATCCGCCATCACGGTGCCCCAGGGGTCGATCACCAGGGCATGGCCGTGGGTCTGGCGGCGGCCGTAGTGGAGGCCCGTCTGGGCGGGGGCGAGCACGTAGGCGGTGTTCTCGATGGCCCGGGCCTGGAGCAGCACCTGCCAGTGGTCCTTGCCGGTGTAGGCGGTGAACGCCGCCGGGATCATCAGCAGCTGGGCTCCGGAACCGGCCAGCTGGCGGTAGAGCTCGGGGAAGCGCACGTCGTAACAGATCGACAGGCCGACCCGGCAGAGGCCCGGCACATCGACGACCGGCGGCGGCTCGTGGCCGGGCTGCACCGTGGCCGACTCCCGGTAGGTGATCCCGTCCGGCAGGTCCACATCGAAGAGGTGGATCTTGTCGTAGCGGGCCAGAAGCTGGCCCTCCCGACCCACCAACTCGGCGCGGTTGAAGGTCTGGCCCTCGCCGGCCGGAACAGGGAAGCCACCCCCAAGAAGGGTGACCTGGTAGCGGCGCGCCATCGTGACCAGGAAGCGGCTGCAGCGCTCGGCCAGGATCGGCGCCAGCTCCAGCCGGCGGGCGTCATCGCCCATGAAGGCGAAGTTCTCCGGCAGGCCGACCAGGTCGGCGCCGCGGCGGGCCGCCAGCTCGATCAGCTCTTCGGCCGCCGAGAAATTGGCGTCCGGGTCCGGCGTGCTGGTGAGTTGCAGCGCCGCTGCCAGAAAACTGCTCACCGCCGGACCGCTCCAAGACCGGCGAATCGTAAGGGAGCCGCCAAGGGGGGCAAGGAGAGGCTCAGCTGGCCCTCAGCACCCCGGGTTCGGCCTGGATCGGCACGATCTCGAGGCTGTCGACGGCGGCGCAGCAGGCGAAGTCGGCGTCGTGGTTGCCGAGCCCGATCAGGCGCTGGCCATGGCTGGCGCTGCGCAGGCAGGTCTCGGTGTCATGGCGCCACTGCTGCCAGAGGGCGAGGGCCGCCAGCATCTCGTCGTTGGCGCAGCGCACCCCCATGTGGGGCGCCACCGCCTGCTCGATGGCCGCCGAGGCCACCGCCCCCGCCGCCAGGCTGTCCTCGAGGGAGTAATCCCCCTCCCAGCCGCTGCCGACGATCCAGACCCGCAGGGCCTGGCGCTCGATCAGGCGCCGGGCCACGGCGGTGCGGTTGGGCAGGCAAGCGGTGAGCAGCAGCGGTACGTCCCGGACCCGGTCGAGGGAGCGGGTGCCATTGGTGGTGCTGAGGAAGATGCGCTTGCTCTCCACCCGCTCCCGGGTCACCGCCAGGGGGGAGTTGCCCAGGTCATAGCCCTCCACGCGCTTGCCGCCGCGCTCGCCGGCCCGGAGTCGCCGGGCGGCCGGCCAGTCGGAGGCGGCGGCTTCGAGGCTGCCGAGGTCGGCGAAGGCCTGGATCGCCTCGGCCCCGTTCTCCAGGGCCCAGGCGATCGTGGTGGTGGCCCGAAGCACGTCGATGACGACGGCGGCATCCGGGCCATCCTCTTCAGGGGGCAGCAGGGGGGGAACCGCTTCGGAGGTGTGGAAATAGGAGAGCAGCACGGAACGCGATCCTCACGGGGGTGCGTCACAGTAGGCAGCAGCTCGACGGCGCAGGACGACGTGGCGGGGGTGGTGGCAGACGGGATCGGCAAAGCCCTGGGGCGGCAACGCAATCTGCGTGATTTCATCGGCCTGCTCGAGAAGCGCGGTCAACTGCGGCGCATCACGGCGCCGGTGGATCCGGACCTCGAACTGGCGGCGATCGCCGACCGGGTGCTGGCCATGGGCGGGCCGGCCCTGCTGTTCGAGAACGTCATCGGCTCCCCCATGCCGGTGGCGGTGAACCTGATGGGCACCGTGGAACGGGTGCTGTGGAGCATGGGCATGGAGCGGCCCGAGGAGCTCGAGGCCCTCGGCGAGAAGCTGGCCCTGCTGCAGCAGCCCCGGCCCCCCAAGGGCCTGAAGGAGGTGATGAAATTCGGGGGGGTGTTCTGGGACCTGGTGCGGGCCCGGCCCGACCTCGACCTCACCCCCCCCTGCCACCAGCAGGTGCTGCGGGACGAGGACGTGAACCTGGAGCGCCTGCCCCTGCTGCGCCCCTGGCCGGGGGATGCGGGCGGGGTGATCACCCTCGGCCTGGTGATCACCAAGGACCCGGAGACCGGGGTCCCCAACGTCGGCGTCTACCGGCTGCAGCGCCAGTCGATCAACAGTGCCACCGTCCACTGGCTGAGCGTGCGGGGCGGGGCCCGGCACCTGCGCAAGGCGGCGGCGATGGGCCGCAAGCTCGAGGTGGCGGTGGCGATCGGCGTCCATCCCCTGCTGGTGATGGCGGCGGCCACGCCGATTCCGGTGCAGCTCAGCGAATGGCTGTTCGCCGGGCTCTACGCCGGCGAGGGGGTACGGCTGGCCCGCTGCAAGACCCTCGATCTGGAGGTGCCCTCCCACAGCGAGGTGGTGCTGGAGGGCACGATCACGCCCGGGGAGGTGCTCCCGGACGGCCCCTGCGGCGACCACATGGGCTTCTACGGCGGCGAGGAGGACTCCCCCCTGGTGCGCTTCCACTGCGTCACCCAGCGCCGGGATCCCATCTTCCTGACCACCTTCAGCGGCCGTCCGCCGAAGGAGGAGGCCATGCTGGCAATCGCCTTGAACCGGATCTACACCCCGATCCTGCGCCAGCAGATCCCGGAGATCGTCGATTTCTTCCTGCCGATGGAGGGCCTCAGCTACAAGCTGGCGGTGATCGCCATCGACAAGGCCTACCCGGGCCAGGCCAAACGGGCGGCCATGGCGTTCTGGAGCGCCCTGCCCCAGTTCACCTACACCAAGTTCGTGGTGGTGGTCGACAAGTCGATCGCGATCCGCGACCCGCGCCAGGTGATCTGGGCGATCAGCGCCCAGGTGGATCCCCAGCGGGACCTGTTCGTGCTGGAGGACACCCCGTTCGACTCGCTCGACTTCGCCAGCGAGCGGCTGGGGCTCGGCGGCCGGCTCGCCATCGACGCCACCACCAAGATCGGCCCGGAGAAACGCCACGACTGGGGCCAGGCCCTGGGCAGGGATGCCGCCCTGGAGGCCCGGGTGGATGGCCGCTGGAGCGAGCTGGGCCTCGACGATCTGGGCCACGGCGAGCCCGATCCCGCCCTGTTCGGCTACACCCTGGAGCACGTGCTGGAGCGCCTCGCGGCCGCCCGCTGATGCTGCGCCGCAGCGGTATCTACGCCCTCAAGGCCCTGCTGGAGCTGGCCCTCGATCCGCCGCGCTGGCAGTCGGTGAGCGCCCTGGCCGAAGCCCAGGACCTGCCCGGCCCGATGCTGGAGCAACTGATGCTCAAGCTGCGCCGCGCCGCCCTGGTGGAGGCCCGCCGGGGCCGGCAGGGGGGCTACCGGTTGCGGCGCCCTCCCGCCGAGGTGCCCCTGGCGGCCATCCTGGCGGCGGTGGACGCCCCGGCCGGCAGCCTGATCGCCCTGGGGGGTACCCAGGAGGATCCCCTGCCCAGCGACCGGGTGACCCGGGTGCTCAACCGCCGCCTGCTCCAGGCCCTCGAGCGGGAACTGGACCAGCTCACCCTGGAGGACCTGCTGTTCGACCTGCGCAGTGCCCGGGCCGCCTTCAGCGAATCGGGGGGCCTGCTGCTGGGCTGAGGCCGGCCACACCGATGAACATCACGGCCAGGTCATGGTCGAAGGCGACCTGGAACCCACCGGTGCGGCGGTAGTGGATCAGCCGACCCAGGGTGCGCAGCGGACCGCGGCCGAACAGGTCCATGCCCCGCACCGTGATGGGGCCGAAGCCGCTGGCCTCCAGCCAGCGACGCAGCTCCGCCGGGGGCACGAAGCGCCGCCAGTCGTGGACACCGGCGGGGATCAGCCGCAGCAGCGTCTCCAGCAGCCAGATCATGGTCAGCCGCGAACGGAAAGTGCGGTTGATGGTGTCGAAGCAGAGCGAACCTCCGGGGGTGAGCACCCTGGCGATCTCGGCGATCACGGCCTCGGGCCGATCGACATGCTCCAGCACATCGACGCAGACGACCACATCGAAGCTGCCGGCGGCGAAAGGAAGCTCCTCCGCCCTGCCGACGCGGTACTCGATCGCCAGACCCGAGGCGGCCGCATGGCTCCGGGCCGCCGCAATGCAGGGGGCGGAGCGATCGATGCCGGTGATCACGGCGCCGCGACGGGCCAGGAATTCGCAGGTGTAGCCGCCGCCGCAGCCCACATCCAGAACCCGCAGATGGCTCCAGTGGGAAACGTACTGATCGAAGAAGAGAAAGCGAAGCGGATTGAGTTGGTTGAGGGGAAAGATCGTCGCCGACTCCTCCCACCAGCAGGCCGCCTGCTGATCGTAGAATGCAAGATTGTTGCGCAGCAAGGTGACGACAAGGTCGGTCTCGATCATTATCCCGACCCTCAACGAAGCCAGCCATCTTGGGCGCACCCTGCAGCAGCTGGAAATCCTCGATCCGGCGGCCGCCGAGGTGATCGTGGTCGATGGCGGCAGCACCGATGCCACCCTGGCCAGGGCCCACGTGCACGGCTGCCATGTGATCCGTTCGCCAAGTCCGGGGCGGGCCGTGCAGATGAACCGGGGGGCGGCGGCGGCCCGCGGCGAGATCCTCTGCTTCCTCCACGCGGACACCCTGGTGCCCTCGGATCTGGTGCAGCTGGTGAGCGCCACCCTGGCTGACCCGGCCATCAGCGGCGGCGGCTTCCTGGCCCTGATGCGGGGCGCTGACCGCACCCGCTGGGGGGTGAGCCTGCACAACGCCCTCAAGACCCACTACGCGGCCCTGCTGTTCCGGCCCCACCGGTACCTGCTCAACGGCTTCCGGGTGCTGTTCGGCGACCAGGCCATCTTCTGCCGCCGCAGCGACTTCGTGCGCTGCGGCGGCTTCGATGAGCGCCTGCCGATCATGGAGGACGCCGATCTCTGCACCCGGCTGGGCCGGCTGGGCCGCATCCGGCAGCTCAACCGGGTGGTGGAGACCTCCGACCGCCGGGTGGCGCGCTGGGGCTCCTGGAAGGCCACCGGGATCTACCTGGCGATCGGGCTGCTCTGGGGCCTGGGGGTGCCGGCAACGCGGCTGAAGCGCTTCTACGGCGAGATCACGGACTGACGCTCAGAGACTGACGCTCAGCCGTTGAGGGCCCAGTCGTAGGGGAGCCAGGCGATGCGGACGCCATCGGGCAGATCCAGGTCCGGGCGGTGGCGGCCCACATAGGCGCCGATCGAGGGGGCCACCGCCAGGAAGTCCCTGCGGTACCACTGGAGGATCCGGCTGCAGTGCAGGGTGCGGCGGGCGGGATCGAAGCGCAGCTTCAGGGGATTCCGCAGGAACCGGAGGGCGTCCTCCTCCAGCTGCGCCGCGATCCGCTCGGGGTGGTAGGCCTCCGGCCGCAGCAGGGGGCAGCCCCTGGCGGCGCAGACCAGGGCGAAATGGATGCGGGGGTCTCCGAAGCGGGGACGCAGCAGGCCGTGCTCGATCCGATCGAGGCTGAGGGGCTGGCCCTGCAGGCTGATCACGGGCCGCGAGAAGAAGGCCAGGAACGCCGGCCAGTTGGGCACCCCGGCGACGCTGGGGCGGATCGAGGCCAGCGGGTAGCGGGCCAGCACCCGGTGGATCACCAGGGCGTTGTAGAGGTTGAGCCAGAGGGCGAGCGCCCCGGGCCCGGTGCCGGGATCCGGATCGAAGGGACGCTGGGCCGCCAGCCAGCCCTCCAGTTCCGCAGCGCCCTGCCGTTGCCAGGCGGCGTAGTCCACCCGGCCCTCCCCATCGACATGGCGACGCAGCAGGCCATCCCAGACGGCGACGTCGATCATGGGGCAACCCGTTCGGGCCCCATCGTTCCATGCCCTTCCCCCGGGCGACCACCGGCCGCCGGGCGATCGCCGCTAGCCTGCGACGGCTGGCCTGGACCCTGCTGATCGGGTGGATCCGGCGGCGCTTCCCGGACGTGGCCGTGATCTCCTGTGAGGAGCTGGCCGATCGGCTGGCCGGCGAGGGTCCCACGCCGCTGCTGATCGACGCCCGCGGGCCGGAGGAATTCGCCCTCAGCCACCTGGCCGGCGCCCACCGCCTTCCGGGGCCGGACGCCTCGGGAGCGGCGGGACTGGCGCGGGAGACGGCGATCGTCGTCTACTGCTCGGTGGGGTACCGCTCCGCCCGGCTGGCCCGATCCCTGCGGCAGGCCGGCTTCACCGACGTGCACAACCTGGAGGGGTCCCTGTTCCGCTGGGCCAACCTGCAGCTGCCGCTGGAGGGCGCCGGCGGCGCCAGGCCCCGGGTCCATCCCTTCCATCCCTGCTGGGCCCTGCTGCTGGAGCCCGCGCCGCCACTGGGGCCAGGAGCGGCGGTCGGGGCCTCGGCGGTCGGGGCCCCGGGGGCTGGTGATCCGCACCCGAACGGTCGGGGAGCGGATTCCTAGGCTGAAGGGATGGCTCCCGCCCCCTCCCTCCCCGATCCCACCGGCCCGCTGCTGGAGGAGATCCTGGTGCCGCTGCTGCAGGACTACGCCGAGTCCTTCGATCGCGGCCTGCTGCTGCTCGACCACTGCCCGGAGACGGTGCTATCCCTGGCCGACCAGCATGAGCTGCGGGTGCGGCTCGACGAAGCGCGCCGGTGCCTGGCGGCGGCGCGGGCCCTGCGGGCCGCCGCCCCCACCCCCATGGGCCTGGCCATGGAAACGATCACCCCCTGGCACCGGCTGGTGGTGGAGGTCTGGGGCCTGTCGTCCAGGCTGCGGGCCGTCGGCATCCGCCCCTGACAGCTGGCCCTGGCCGTGGGCCGGACCCGGTCGCTCCATAGGATCGAGCCAGTTGGCGCCACAGCCGTTGTCCTCCCCCGCGAGCGTCGATGCGAGCGCAGCCGCGTTGCCGGCGCCCCTGGTGCTGCCGGCCGGCGGCAGCCTGCGGGGCCATGTGACGGTGCCCGGCGACAAGTCGATCTCCCACCGTTCGCTCCTGTTCGGGGCCATCGCCGAGGGCACCACCCGCATCGAGGGGCTGCTGCCCGCCGAGGACCCCCTCAGCACCGCCGCCTGCCTGCGGGCCATGGGCGTCACGGTCTCGCCGATCGTGGACGGCCAGGCGGTGACCGTCGAGGGGGTGGGCCTGGACGGACTGCGGGAGCCCGCCGACGTGCTCGACTGCGGCAACTCCGGCACCACCATGCGGCTGATGCTGGGCTTGCTGGCCGGCCGGGCGGGGCGCCACTTCGTGCTCAACGGCGACGCTTCACTGCGCTCGAGGCCGATGCGACGGGTGGGGGCCCCCCTGGCCCAGATGGGCGCCAGGATCCAGGGGCGCGAGGACGGCAACCTGGCCCCCCTGGCGGTGCAGGGGCAGACCCTGCACGGCAGCGTCATCGGCACGTCGGTGGCCTCGGCCCAGGTCAAGAGCGCCCTGCTGCTGGCCGCCCTGACGGCGAACGGGCCCACCACCGTGATCGAGCCGGCCCCCACCCGCGACCACAGCGAGCGGATGCTGCGGGCCTTCGGCGCCGACCTGGTGGTGGATGGTGACCAGGGGCGGTTCATCACCGTCCGGCCCGGACCCTCCCTGCGGGGCCAGACCGTGGTGGTGCCCGGCGACATCAGCTCCGCCGCGTTCTGGCTGGTGGCGGCGGCGATCACCCCGGGGGCCGATCTGACGATCGAGAACGTGGGGCTCAACCCCAGCCGCACCGGCATCCTCGATGTGCTGGCCGAAATGGGCGCCCGGATCACCGTGCTCAACAGCCGCGACGTGGCCGGCGAGCCGGTGGGGGATCTCCGCGTCCAGCACGGGCCGCTGCGGGCCTTCCGCATCGAGGAGCCGATGATCCCCCGCCTGGTGGACGAGATCCCCGTGCTGGCGGTGGCGGCCTGCTGCGCCGAAGGCCTGAGCCGCATCAGCGGCGCGGCGGAGCTGCGGGTGAAGGAGACCGACCGCCTGGCGGTGATGGCCCGCCAGCTGACGGCGATGGGGGCCCGGCTTGAGGAGCACGGCGATGGCCTCAGCATCGAAGGTCCCACCCCGCTGCACGGGGCGGAGGTGGACAGCGAGACGGATCACCGGGTGGCGATGAGCCTGGCGGTGGCCTCCCTGGTGGCCCGGGGCGACACCCGCCTGGCGCGGCCAGAGGCGGCCGCCGTCTCCTACCCCGGCTTCTGGGATGACCTGGCCCGCCTGCGGCACTGAGACGGCAGAGCCGGAACCGGCGCCCGAGCTGCTGCCCCGGCGGGGGCGCGACGGCAGCTTCAGCCTCTACAGCCGCGCCTGTGACGAGGGCTTCCACAGTGCCGCCGGGGCCCTGCGCGAGGCCAACGAGAAGTTCGTGGTCCCGGCGGCGCTGGAGCGCTTCGCCCCGGGCCGGGAGCTGGTGGTGGCGGAGGTGGCCGTCGGCACCGGCACCAACACGGCCGCCCTGCTCGCCGCCGTCGCCAGCGCCGGGCTGGAGCTGGACTGGTGGGGCCTGGAGCTGGACCCCCGGCCCCTGGCCCTGGCCCTGGCGGACGACGGCTTCCGGTCCCAGTGGCCCGCCGCGGTGACCGGCCGGCTGGAGGGCCTTGGCGGGGGCGACCGTCTGCTGCTTGGCGATGCCCGCCGGCGGCTGCCGGAACTGCTGGACACGCTGGCCGGTCGCTGCGACCTGGTGCTGCTGGACGCCTTCTCCCCCCAGCGCTGCCCCCAGCTCTGGAGCCTGGATTTTCTCGAGAAGCTGGTGCGGCTGCTGCGGCCCGACGGCCGGCTGCTCACCTACAGCTCCGCGGCGGCGCTGCGCCGCACTCTGCTGGAGCTGGGGATGGAGTTGCGGGCGCTCCGGCCCGCAGCCGACGAGCCGGAACGCTGGAGCGCCGGGACGGCGGCCAGCTTCACGCCCGTGCCCGCACATCCATCCCTGCGCCCCCTGGAGCCGTTCGAACGGGAGCACCTGGCCAGCCGCGCCGGCGTGCCCTACCGGGACCCCACCGGCACCGCCAGCGCCGCCGAGATCCTGGCCCGGCGCCGCCGGGAGCAGGAGCGGAGCGACGCCCCGCCGGCCCGGGTGCCGCGGCACCCGGGCCCCGCCGGACTGGGCCGCTACGAAGGGCACCGGTAGATTCCGGCGCAGACGCCCCGCCGCCGCCGATGCTCGCCGTTGCCGTCCTGGCCGCCGGGAAAGGGACCCGCATGAAGAGTGCCCTCCCGAAGGTGCTCCAGCCCCTGGCCGGCGCGACCCTGGTGGAGAGGGTGCTGGGCAGCTGCCACCGGCTGGCGCCCGACCGCCAGCTGCTGGTGGTGGGGCACCAGGCCGAGAGGGTCGAGCACACCCTCACCGACGTCGAGGGCCTGGAGTTCGTGCTGCAGCAACCCCAGAACGGCACCGGCCATGCGGTGCAGCAGCTGCTCGGGCCGCTGGAGGGCTTTGAGGGCGAGCTGCTGGTGCTCAACGGCGACGTGCCCCTGCTGCGGCCGGAGACCCTGGAATCCCTGCTCTCCACCCATCGGACCAGTGGTGCCGCCGTGACCCTGCTCACCGCCCGGCTGGCGGACCCGAGCGGCTACGGCCGCGTCTTCGCCGACGCGGCAGGCCAGGTGAGCGGCATCGTGGAGCATCGCGACTGCAACCCCGAGCAGCTCGGCAACACCCTCACCAATGCGGGCATCTACTGCTTCGACTGGGCCCGACTGGCCACCGTGCTGCCCAGCCTGAGCACCGACAACGACCAGGGCGAGCTCTATCTCACCGACACCGTGGCCCTGCTGCGGCCCGCCATGCACATGGAGGTGGGCGACCCGGACGAGGTGGCCGGCATCAACGACCGCCAGCAGCTGGCCCACTGCGAGTCGGTGCTGCAGGACCGGCTGCGGCGCCACTGGATGGCGGAGGGGGTGAGCTTCACCGATCCCGCCAGCTGCACCCTCAGCGAGCACACCCGCTTCGGCCGCGACGTGCTGGTGGAGCCCCAGTGCCACTTCCGTGGAGCCAGCAGCATCGGCGACGGCTGCCGCATCGGCCCCGGCTGCCTGATCGAGAACAGCCAGCTGGGCTCCGGGGTGGAGGTGATCCATTCGGTGCTGCGCGACAGCCACGTGGAACCCGGCTGCGCGATCGGCCCCTTCGCCCAGCTGCGGGCCGGCAGCCACCTGGGCGCCGACTGCCGCATCGGCAACTTCGTGGAGGTGAAGAACAGCCGGCTGGGGGAGGGCTGCAAGGCCAACCACCTCAGCTACCTCGGCGATGCCGACCTCGGCGCCGAGGTGAACATCGGGGCGGGAACGATCACCGCCAACTTCGACGGGGTGCGCAAGCACCGCACCGTGATCGGCGGCGGCAGCAAGACCGGAGCCAATTCGGTGCTGGTGGCGCCGATCACCCTCGGGGAGGGGGTGACGGTGGGGGCGGGCTCCACCCTCACCAAGGACGTGCCCGCCGGGGCCCTGGCCCTGGGCCGGGCCCGCCAGCTGGTGAAGGAGAACTGGAACCCCACCAGCCCCCGCCAGGAGCAGGGGGTGGCGGGCTGAATCCAGGATTCCTGGCCTAATCTCAACCCATGACAATGCTGGACCCATGGCCATCAATCCCGTCATCTGGTTTGAGCTCTATGTCGACGACATGGCCCGGGCCCGGGCCTTCTACGAGACCGTGTTCCAGCTGACGCTGGAGCCCATGTCCGATGCAGGCATGGAGTACTACGCCTTCCCGATGCAGGACGACAAGGTGGGGGCCGGCGGGGCCCTGGCCAAGATGGAGGGCATGGCACCGGGCGGTGGCGGCACCCTGATCTATTTCCACTGCGACGACTGCGCCGTGGAGGAAAGCCGGGTCGCGGGCGCCGGCGGCACCGTGATCAAGCCGAAGATGTCGATCGGCGCCTACGGCTTCATGAGCCTGGTGCTCGACACCGAAGGGAACACGATTGGGCTCCACTCCCAGGCGTGAGCGCCACGGGCCCGGCACCGCGCTTCCGCTGGTGGCACGGCGCCGCGATCCTGGTTGCTGCCAATGCGGTCAGCTTCTGGCCGGCGGGCGTGCTGGGTGACGCCGCCTTCTACACCAGCTTCCGCCTGCCCCCCTACGCCCCGCCGGACTGGCTGTTCGCGCCCCTGTGGCTGGTGCTGAACATCACCTCCCTGGTCGCCCTGGCGCGGGTGGCCAACCTCCATATGGAGGACTGTGCTGGCCGGCTCCAGGGGGACACGGCCGGCCGGCGCCGGGGGCTGGTGCTGGTCTCGGAAGGGGTGGGGTGGCTGCTGTTCGCCGTGTTCACCACGCTCTTCTTCTGGCTGCACAGCCCGGTGCTGGCGGCGGCGGACACGGTGGCGGGCCTGCTGGTGGCGGTGGTGAGCGTGGCGGCGGCGGCCAGCCTGGATCGGCCCGCCGCCGGACTGATCGGCCTAAGGCTCCTGTGGCTGCTGCTGGCCAGTGCCGTGGCGGTGAGCGTGGCCCTGCAGAACCCCGACCCTTTCCTATCCGCCGCCCCGGCGCCAGGTGTGGAAGCGCTCCAGTAGGGCCAGGGTGCGCTGGGGGGCATGGGCCTTCTTCCAGCTTCCGGCGACGTACTTGTTGGCTTCGGCCAGGGTGGGATAGGCGTGCATCGTGCCCAGCACCTTGCCCAGGCCCAGGTTCCAACGCATCGCCAGGACGAATTCGGCCAGCAGCTCCCCAGCCTGCTCCGCCACGATCGTCACCCCCAGGATCCGGTCCCTGCCGGGCACGGTCAGCACCGTCACGAAGCCGGTCTCGGCCGATTCGACGATGGCCCGATCCAGCTCGGCCAGGGGGAATCGGGTGACCTCGAAGGCCACCCCCCGGGCGGTGGCCTCGGTCTCGCTCAGGCCCACCCGGGCCACCTCCGGGTCGGTGAAGGTGGTGCGCGGGATGACGCGGCCGTCGACGGCGAAGCGCACCGGATCGAACAGCCCGTTCACCGCCGCGTACCAGGCCTGATGGGCCGCGGTGTGGGTGAACTGCCAGGGACCGGCGGCGTCGCCGGCGGCATAGATGTTGGGGTAGAGGGTCTGGAGGTGGGGGTCGGTGTCGATGGTGCGGCCGGTGGGGATGCCCAGGGCCTCGAGGCCGTGGCCCTCCAGCCGGGCCTGGCGCCCCACGGCGCAGAGCAGTTCATCGGCCACCAGACGCAGGGTGGCGCCGCCCACCGCCAGCTGCACCTGCACGCCACCGGAGGCGGCGGGCCCCACCCACTCCACCCTGCAACCGGTGTGGACCCGCACCCCGTCACGCTCCAGTACCTCGCGCAGCAGCGCGCCCACCTCGGGATCCTCATGGGGCAGCAGGCGGTCGTTGCGCTGCAGCAGGGTCACCGGCAGGCCGAGCTGGGCCAGGGCCTGGGCCAGTTCGCAGCCCACCGGGCCGCCGCCCAGCACCACCAGGCTCGGCCTCGGGGAGGGGTGCTCGGCCAACGCGTCCCAGAGGGTCTCACTGGTGAGCACCCGCACCGTCTCGATGCCGGGCAGGGGGGGGATCACCGGCGCGGCGCCGGTGGCCAGCACGATGGCGCGGGCCGTGAGCACGGACTCCGTGCCATCAGCGGCGGTGATCGCCACCGACCAGGGGCTGATCAGGCGGGCCTGGCCAAGGCGCACGTCCACCCCGAGGGCCGTGTAGCGCTCGACGCTGTCGTGGGGGGCGACGGCCGCCACCTTCTGGCGCACCCGCTCCAGCACCCGGCGCAGCTCCACCCGGGGTTCCTGGGGGGTCAGGCCGTAGCGGTCGGCGTGGCGCAGGCGGGCAGCGAGGCGGGCCGTGCTGATCAGGGCCTTGCTGGGCACGCAGCCGGTGTTGAGGCAGTCCCCGCCCATGCGGTCCCGCTCCACCAGGGTCACCTTCGCCCGCACGGTGGCGGCGATGTAGGCGGTGACCAGGCCCGCCGCCCCGGCACCGATCACGATCAGGTTGCGATCGAAGTGGCGGGGGCGGGGCCAGGGGCGGTAGAGGCGCCAGAGACGCCAGCGGCCCAGCAGCAGCTTCACGATCCAGGGCAGCAGGCCCAGCAGGGCGAAGGACGCCAGCAGGGCCGGCGAGAGGAGGCCGCTCAGGCTGGTGAGCTGGCCCAGCTGGGTGCCCGCATTCACGTACACGAGGGTGGCCGGCAGCATGCCCAGCTGGGAGACGAGTGCGAAGGGCAGCAGGGGCATGGGGGTGAGGCCCATCAGCAGATTCACGAGCACAAAGGGAACCACCGGCACCAGCCGCAGGCTGAACAGGTAGGCGGTGCCGTCGCGGCGGACGCCCTCCTCAATCGGCCCCAGGCGCTGGCCGAACCGGCGCCGCACCGGCTCCCGCAGCAGGGTGCGGGCCAGCAGACAGGCTGCCGTGGCCCCCAGGGTGGAGGCGATCGACACCAGCACCGTGCCCTGGAGCAGGCCGAAGATGGCGCCCCCCGCCAGGGTGAGGACGGTGGCGCCGGGCAGGGAGAGGCCCGTCACCAGCACGTAGACGGCCACGAAGGCGGCGGCACTGGCCAGCGGAGCCGCCTGCCGCCAGGCGACGAGTTGGGTGCGGGAGGCCTGCAAGCCGGCGAGATCCAGCTGGCGGTACCAGCCCTGGCTGAAGAACAGGGTCACCCCAGCCAGCAGCAGGGCGATCAGCAGGAGTCGTCCCACGGATGCGCCGGTGGGGTCCTCCTGGGACGGGGGGTTCATGGCTGGCTCCCCTGGGGATCGACCGGCGGTGGGCGCTGGATCACCGGAGCAGCGGCGGCGAGGATCGCGGCCCGGTCGCCGTTCAGGGGGGGATAAATCCGCTGGCCGTTGATCAGCCGCTTGGTCCGCTTGGCCGCCTCCCCGGTGGCGACGACCCGGCGCTCCCAGCCTTCGGTGTAGAGGGCCCCCCAGGGGCCCAGATCGAGGATGGTGGTGTACCAGTCGATCCGCAGCGGCAGCAGCGGCAGCCCCAGCAGATCACAGACCGCGTTGTGGCCGGCGAACCGGCCCATGGGACGGCCGTGCTGACAGGACATGACCGTGGTGTGGCCGTCCTCCAGGGCGAGGTGGGCACTGTCGCCGGCGGCGAACACGCCGCTCAGCCCCTCGACCCGCAGATCGGCATCGACCGGCAGGCGGCCGAGGGCATCGGTGGGCACGCCGCAGCCGGCGGTGAGGGGGTTGGCGCGCATCCCGGCACACCAGACCACCGTCTGCGTGGCGATGGCCTCACCGGAGTCGAAGCGGATCTCCCTGCCGTCCAGGGAAACCACCCGGACGCCGAGGCGGCACTCCACCCCCAGGGCCGCCAGGGCCGCCTCGATCACCGGCCGCGCCGACTCCCCCATGTCCGAGCCCACCCGGGGGTTGTGGTCCACCAGCACCACCCGCACCGGCCCCGCCAGACCGGCACGCTGCCGGACCGCCCGCAGCCGGTCCGGCAGCTCGCAGGCGGCCTCGATCCCGGTCAGACCCGCCCCCACCACCACGGCCGTGAAGCGTCCGGGGCCGTCAGGGTGCTCCGTCAGGGCCTGCAGGTGCACCGCCAGCCGGGAGGCACCGCCGTAGGTGTCGATATCGAAGCCATGGTCAGCCAGGCCGGGGACCTGGGGCCGCCGCAACTCGCTGCCTAGGGCGAAGACCAGCCGGTCGTAGGTCAGCACCTGCGCGCCGGCCGGGGTATGCACGGTCACCGTCCGGCCCGTCGGATCGATGCCGCCGACCTCCCCCACCAGCCAGCGGACACCGGCGGGCGCGAGCACCGACTCCAGGGGCACCCTCAGGGGCGCCAGATCGGGCTCGTAATTGCGCACGCGGATGGCGTGGAAGGCGTCGCGATTGACGAGCAGCACCTCGACGGCATCGGGGCCGAGGCCGCGCTGATCGAGCTGGCGGGCGGCGGCCAGGGCACTCCAGAGGCCGGCAAAGCCACCGCCGAGCACCAGGATCCGCTGGGCTCCCATCAGGTCGTTCCGGCAAGGGGCACAGGCGTCACCGGGAGCGGATCAACCGAAGCTCAGGCTATCGAGGGCCAGGGCCTGAAGGCGGGAGCGGGGAGAAACGTGGCACGGGCGCCCTACCTCTGCCTCTGCCCCCGGCCCCGGCCCCGGCGGAGGGGTATCCCCCGGGTGCCTGGACGGTCAGGGGCAGCCACTCCATGGAGCCGGGGAAAGGAGCGACAGAAAGAGATGGAAATGAGTGACGAAATAATGGGAAAAGAAGATAACGCTCATGCGAGGGATGTCAGGGAAAGGTTTCCGCCATCTTCGGATCATTTCAGGGGCTTAGGTTGAAGAGGTTCAAACGAGAAGGACAGGACATTGAAGACACACTTTAACGTCACGGTGCAGAATTTACGTCGGCATCTGCATCGATTTTTCAGTATCGGAACGGCATGGATCGTTGCGGCCGGGCTTCTTTTTCTCGCCCCCGTCTTCAACCCAGCCTCCGCCCTTGCCGATGACACGGGCAACTGGTATCTCGATGACGGCTCGGGGCACCAGCTGGGTGCCGTGCTGTTCGAGCGCTCCGACATCAACGCGCCCTCCGGTCTGCGGCTGCGGCTGAACGCGGAAACGGCCGGGCTGAAGCTGGATCACGTCCGTCCCATGGTGATGAGCGATGGGGGCCAGCAGGCCTGGAGCCTCGACAACCGCAGCCAGGAGCTTCTGGGCGCTGCCAGCGGCGCCATCCCGGTGGGGTCCTCCCAGTACGACGCCGGTTGCCTCGATCCGATCCCTACCGACGGCATGGCGATGCGGATCACCGTGCCCAGCTCCGCCGGTGACCTGACCTTCGCCCTGGCCCCCGGCCAGGTCCAGACCATCCACTCCCTGTCGCAAGCCTGCGCCAACTAGGACCCCGGCGATCCCACGGCTCTCTGCCCCGGTTCCCCTGCAAAGGGGCCCGGGGTACGGCCTGTTCAGGACTTGAGGGCGGCGCGGCAGATGCGGTGCGCCGCTTCCCGCCCCCCGAACAGGTTGCGGGCCGCCGGTCCCAGCTGCAGCGCCGACAGTCCCCCCATCACGTGCACCCGGGTACCGGGCCAGCGCAGGTCGCCGGTGAGCACGGGCCAGTCCTCGACCAGCGCCAGGGGACGCTGTTGCTGCAGCTGGCGCAGCAAGGGGTGGTGGCTCACCCCCAGGCTGTGGCCGGTGGCCAGCCAGAGGCGGTCGGCCTGATGGCGGCGGCCATCGCGGCAATGCAGCTGCCACTGGCCCTGGCGCCACCGGGCCGAGGCGATCTGACACCCCTCGTTCAGCTGCAGCACTCCGGCGGCCTGCGCCTGCTGCAGCCGGCTGGCCTGTTCGGGCGTGATCGAGCCGCCGTCGCGGGCCGCCAGAACCTGCTCACGGCGGCGGTGCCAGCAGGGTTCCGCCCGGAAGTCCTTGAGATACCGGGGCCCCAGCCAGCCCGGGTCGGCATCGAAGGACTTGCGGCGCAGCGTCCGCCGGCAGAACAGGCTGACCCGGGCGCCCCGTCGGATGGCCCCCAGGGCCAGATGGGCGCTGGTCAGGCCGCCACCGACAATCACCAGATGCTGGCCCGCCAGACCCCGGCAGGCGCCGAGGTCGAGGCTCTGGCTGTGCTGCAGGGCCTCCGCCGGGTAGGGGTCCTCGATGGCCCGGACCCAGCCCGGCAGCACCGGGGCCTCGGCCCCTGTGGCGATGACCAGCCGCTGGGGGGCCAGAACCGAACCATCGCTGAGATCCAGCTCCAAGGCGTCGTCCCCGGCGGGAGCGAGCCGGATCCGCTCGACCGCCACGGCCTGCACCCGGTCGGCCAGCTGGAAGTCAGTCACGACGCTGCGGCAGAAATCGGCGAACAACTCCGTGTGGGGAAGGCCGTAGGGACCCTCAAGCTCAGCCCCACGCTGGCGCTCCTGGGCGAAACGGCGCAGGGCGTGGGGGTTGGGATGGGGATGGTGGGGGGAAGGGGAGCGCAGCCACGGAATCTCGTAGCGGCGCATCTGGGTGTTCCAGCGCTCCAGCCAGGTGCCACTGGGGTCGAGCACCCGCAGCCGCCGGCGCCATTGGGGCCGCTTCTGCAGCAGCAGACAGCAGAGGGTGAGGGCCTGGGGACCGGACCCGGCGACCACCAGCTCAGCCACGGCGGTCGCGGGCGGCCCGCGGCCGCACAGACAGGGCCCCCTGCGGGGAGGTCAGGCGGTGGCGAGGAATGGCGAAAAAAGCAGAATGACAACCATTCTCACATGATTCACTCCTGTCGCCCGGACCAACGCTCCAGCCGGCGCGACAGGAACCCGTGGGAGATGGTCACCGCCGAGCCGTTCACCCGCCTGGTGGAAAAGGCGCGGGAGAACTGGGCTCTGGAGAACAACATGTTCAACCTCGGCTGCCGGGCCTCTGTGGGCAAACCCGGTGAGGAGAAGATCAGGATCCGGGACGGCAGGACGTGCGACCCGGAGGGCGTAAAGCTGGGCCCCTCAGGACCCTGCCGCCACCAGCCCCGAGTGCCGGATCAGGGCCTCCGGGCTGGGGGGCCGGCCCCGGAAGGTCTCGAACACCTCGCCGGGGTGGCGGCTGCCGCCGAGGCTGAGCACCGTCTCGCGGAAGCGGCGGCCGGTGGCCTGGATCGCCGCCTCGTTCTCCAGTCCCACCTCTTCAAAGGCGCTGAAGGCGTCGGCGCTGAGCACCTCGGCCCACTTGTAGGAGTAGTAGCCGGCGGAATAGCCGCCGGCGAAGATGTGGCCGAAAGAGCAGAGGAAGGCGTCCTCCTCGATCGGCTCCAGCACCGTGGTGGTGGCGGCGATCTCCCGGCGCAGCTGCTCCGGTGTCCGGCCGCACTCCGGCGTCCACTGGCTGTGGAGCCGCAGGTCGGTGAGGGCGAAGTGCACCTGGCGCAGGGTGGCGGCACCGCCCATGAAGGTGCGGGCGGCCTGGAGCTTGGCGAACTCCGCCTCCGGCAGCGGTTCGCCGCTCTGCCAATGGCGGGCCATGCCCATCAGGGTGGCGTGGTCGTAGCACCAGTTCTCCATGAACTGGCTGGGCAGCTCCACCGCATCCCACTCCACGTTGTTGATGCCGGCCGCCTGGGGGCGCTCCACCGTGGTGAGCATGTGCTGGAGGCCATGGCCGAACTCGTGGAAGAGGGTCTCCACCTCCTCGAAGGTCATCAGGCTGGGGGTGTCCCCCACCGGCGGGCTCTGGTTGCAGACCAGATAGGCCACGGGCAGCACGGGCTCTCCGGCTTCGTCCAGCGAGCGCACCAGGCACTCGTCCATCCAGGCGCCGCCGCGCTTGCTGCCCGGCCGGCTGTAGGGATCCAGGTAGAAGGCCGCCAGGGGCTCGCCGCTGCGGCCGTCCTCGACGCGGAAGAAACGCACGTCCGGATGCCAGACGGGCGCCTCGCCATCGGCGGGGCGGATGCGGATGCCGAACAGGCGGTCGCAGAGCCCGAACAGCCCATCAAGCACCCGGGGCAGGGGGAACCAGGGCCGCAGGGCCTCGCTGTCGAGGTCGAAGGCCTCCTGACGCCGCACCTCCGCCCAGAAGCTCACATCCCAGGGCTTGAGGTCCTTCGCTTCGGCCGCCCCCTCACGGGCGGCACAGGCGCGCAACGCCTCCAGTTCCTGAAGGGCCACCGGGTAGGCGGCGGTGCGCAGGTCCTCCAGCAGGCCCTCCACGTCCGCCACCGAACCGGCCATCTTCGCGGCCAGACTCACCTCGGCCCAGGACCCATAGCCCAGGCGCTGGGCCTGCTCCCGCCGCAGGGTGAGGATCCGCTCAATCGCCGGCCAGTTGCCGTCGGTTTTGCCCGAAGCCCGGCTCACATGGGCCTTGTAGGCGATCTCCCGCAGATCGCGGCGACGGCTGTACTTCAGGAACGGGCCGAAGCGGGGCATGTCGAGCCCCAGCAGCCAGGGCCCTTCGGCCGCCGTGGCCTCGCCATCGCCGGCGTCGCGGGCGGCCTGGGCCAGCTGCTCCTTGAGGCTCTCGGGCAACCCCTCCACCTCGGCCGGATCACTGAGCCGCAGGGTCCAGGCGTTGGTGGCATCGAGCACCCGGTTGCCGAACCCGGTGGCCAGCTCCGCCAGCTCCTGGCTGGCGGCGTTGAAGGCCTCCTGGGTCTCACCCTCCAGGCCCACGCCCCGCAGCTCCATGTCCCGGAGTTCCGCCGTCAGGATCCGCTCCTGGGTGGCATCGAGTCCGCCCTGGGCCTGGAGGCTGCGCAGCGCCTCGAACAGCACTCGGCTTTGACCGGCCCGGTTGCCGAAGGCCACCACCGCCGCCTGCTGGCTGGCATGGGCCTCCCGCAGTTCCGGGCTGTTGCAGACGCCGTTGAGGTGGCTGACCACCCCCCAGCTCCAGCGCAGCCGCTCCCCGAGCCGGTGCAGGGGATCCATCACCTCCGCCCAGGCCAGGTTCCGGCCCTCCGCCGCCGCCGCCGCCAGATCCGCCTCCAGCCGATCGAGCTCGGCCTGGAGCGTGCTCAGCAGCGCCGGGATGTGGGCGACCACCTGGTCGGGGGTGATGGCTTCGAAGCGGGGCAGGCCCTCGCCGGCCAGCAGGGCGGGGGGGCTCTGGAGGGTGGTGGTCATCGCCGGGCTGCCGCTTCGATGGAAGACCCCATTTCAGCCCACCCGGGCGCCGGGCGGCGGGTCAGCCCATGGCGGCCATCCGTCCCATGGCCACGGCCCCGGTGCTGGCCAGCTCGGCGGCCAGACCGTTGGTGCTGGCTTCGTAGAAATCGATCGCCACCCGCGGCCAGAAGCCGATCACCAGGGTGGGCACCAGCAGGGTGAGGCCGATCAGCAGCTCCCGGGGTTTCATGTCACCGACCACCGCCAGGGCCGGGATCCGGGGACCGAAGAACACCCGGCGGCAGAGGGACAGCAGATAGACCGGGGTGAGCACCAGGCCGATGGCGGCCAGCACGATCGTGATCACCCGGAAACCGACCGTGAAGCCGTCGTAGGAGGTGACCCCGAGGAACACGGTGATCTCGCTGATGAAGCCGCTCATCCCGGGCAGGGCCAGGGAGGCCATGGAGCTGGCGAGGAAGAAGGCGAAGGTGATCGGCAGCACCTTGGCCAGACCGCCCATGTTGGGGATCGAGAGGGTCTCGGTGCGCTCGTAGAAGACGCCGGTGACGAAGAACATCGCCGCGGCGATCAGCCCGTGGCTGATCATCTGCAGCATGGCGCCGCTCATGCCCAGGGCATCGACGGCGCCGATGCCCAGCAGCACGAAGCCCATGTGGCTGACGGAACTGCAGGCAATACGGCGCTTGACGTTGTCCTGGGCGAAGGCGTTGAGGGCCCCGTAGATGATGTTGATGATCCCCAGCACGATCAGGGCCGGGGCCAGCCGCAGGTGCACGTCCGGCAGCATCTGGACGTTGAAGCGCAACAGGGCGTAGCCGCCCATCTTGAGCAGCACCCCCGCGAGCAGCATCGACACCGGTGCATTGGCCTCCCCGTGGGCGTCGGGGAGCCAGGTGTGCAGCGGGAACATCGGCAGCTTGACGCCGAAACCGACCAGGAAGCCCAGGTAACAGAGCAGTCCGAAGGTGCCGCCGGGGGAGCGGGCCGCCAGTTCGGTGAGATTGAGGGTGAAGGTGTCGCCGGAGAGGGCGAGGGCCAGGCCGCTGATCAGGATCAGCAGGGAAGCCGTGGCGGTGTAGAGGATGAACTTGGTGGCGGCGTACTGGCGCTGCTTGCCGCCCCAGATGGCGATCAGCAGGTAGACCGGCACCAGCTCCAGTTCCCAGGCCAGGAAGAACAGCAGGAAGTCCTGGGAGAGGAACACCAGGCTCTGGGCCGTGGCCTGCACCAGCAGCAGGGCGAAGTAGAGGCGGGTCTTGAGGCGGATGTTCCAGCTGGCCGCCACCGACAGCAGGGTGACCAGGCCGCTGAGCACCACCAGGGGGGCGGACAGACCATCGGCGGCGAGGGACCATTCCAGGCCGAGGGCCGGGACCCAGGCCACGCGCTCCACCAGTTGCAGGCCGCCGAGGCTGGCGTCGTAATGGCGGGCGAAGACCCAGAGAATCAGGGCCAGATCCACGCCGAGCACCCCCAGGGCCAGGGTGCGGGGAAGGCGGGGGTCGCTGCCGTCACCGGGCAGCAGGGGCATCACCAGGGCGGCGGTGGCGGGCAGCAGCACGATCAGGCTGAGCCACGGAAAACCCGCCTCGGTGAGTCCGGAAGGTAGGGAAGAGGACGCGAGCGAAAGAGGCAGGCTGGCGTCCATCACTGTGGGGTGCTCCAGGCAGAAAGTATGACGGCAGACGCTGCCGCTTAGGGACGATGTCCCCGGGCGGCAGAGCCTATCAACTGGGTAGTTCTACTCACCGAGCACGGCCTGTGGGTGGCTCCCCTCCGGCAGGGTGCCCCAGGTGCTGCCGCCCTCCTGGAGTCCCAGCACGGCGCTGTGGCTGCTCACCCCTTCCCCCAGCCAGGCGTGGGTCATGGCGTCCCCCACCGCGCCTGCCCGGTCCTCGGGGGCCAGGGCCAGCAGGCTGGGCCCGGCGCCGCTGATCACGCAGCCCCAGGCCCCGGCCTCCATGGCGGCCTCCCGCACGGCTCTCCCCCCCTGGATCAGTCCCCAGCGGTAGGGCTCATGGATGCGGTCGTGCATGCCATCGGCGATCAGATCACCGTTACCCGTGCGCAGCCCCTGCAGCAGCAGGGTGAGCGCCCCCAGGTTCATCACGGCGTCGCTGATCGGGATGCTGCGGGGCATGGCGCGGCGCGCCTCGCTCGTGCTCAGCCGGATGGTGGGGATCGCCACCACGGCCTTGACGGCGGAGTTCCACTCGCAGCGCACCACCCGCCAGCGGTGGGAGGCGGCCCGCGCCGTCAGGCACAGACCCCCTAGCAGGGAAGGAACCACGTTGTCGGGATGGCCCTCGATGTCGATGGCCAGCTCCAGCAGCTTTTCGCGGCTGAGGGGCTCCCCCACCAGGGCATTGGCACCGATCAGGCCCGCCACGATGGCGGTGGCGCTGCTGCCCAGACCCCGGGCGGGGGGCACCGCCAGCTGCACCCGCGCCTCCAGGGCCACCGCCTCCACCCCCACCTCGCGCCAGACCCGCTGGGCCGAGCGGTAGACGAGGTTGTCGGGGCCGCCGCGCAGGTGGGCCCCCTCGGGGCCCTCGATGATCAGCTCGAACCGCTCACCGCCCCCCTCGATCACCCGCAGCTCGAAGCGGTTGCCGAGATCCAGGGCGGCGCCGAGGCAATCGAAACCCGGGCCGATGTTCGCAGTGGTGGCGGGTACCGCCACCACCACCCCCTGGCCGATCTGGGGCCGGACCATAAGTGACCTGTCGTTGGGCTCAGTGTTGCAGCCGCTCAGCCCAGCAGCATCCGGGCCCGGCAGGCGGCGCTGAAGGTGCCGACCCCCGGATCCACGACGGCGGCGATGGGCATCGGCTCCAGGGTGGAGCGCAGCCGGCCCTTGTTCAGAAAGGGGCCCAGGAAGGCATCCGAGCGCAGGCCGTCCAGCAGCTTGGCGGCCGTGCCCCCCGCCAGCCAGAGTCCGCCGCGGCTCAGGCAGGCCAGGGCCAGATCCCCGCAGACACTGCCGTAGGCCCCGAGCCAGAGCCCCAGGGCGTCGGCCGCCAGGGGATCACCGGCGGCGGCGGCCAGGGCCACCGCGGCCGGCAGGTCGGAGCGGTCGGGCCCATCGCCGGCCTCGCTCCAGAGCCGGGCGGGTCCGCTGAGGGGGTGGTCGCCGCCGGGGTGGCGCCGGTCGAGCAGCCAGCGGGCCACATGGCCCAGGCCGGTGCCGCTCACCACCCGCTCGATCGAGATCCGCTCCACGCCCAGATCGGCCCTGAGCCACTGCTTCAGCTCCCACTCCGCCGCGGAACGGGGAGCAAACTCCCCGTGAGCCGCTTCACTCGGGATGGCCCGCAGGCCCGCGGCGGTGGGCAGGCCCATGGCCACCCCCAGGCCGGTGCCGGCCCCCAGCACCAGCAACGGGGCCTGCGGATCCCGCTGGCCCTCCCGCACCGGGGCCGTCTGGGCGGCATCGAGATGGGGCAGGCCGTAGATCAGCACGGCGAAATCGTTGACCAGCTCCACCAGCGGCAGTCCGCAGCTGCGGGCCAGGTCGGCGGTGTCGAGCACCCAGGGGAGATTGGTGAGCCGGGCCCGGCCGCCCTCCACCGGACCCGCCACCGCGAAGCAGGCGGCGGCCGGAACGCCGCCGGCCACCGACCCGGCGACGGCCAGGAAGTGGCGCACCATCGGCGCCAGGTCCTGCCAGTCCGCGGAGGCGAACCGCTCCTCCAGCACCAGCTCGGGCCGCTCCCCGCCCGGCCGCCAGAGGCTGAGCAGGGTCTTGGTGCCGCCGATGTCGCCCGCCAGCAGGAGGCTCATGCCAGCGCCAGGGTGGCCAGCCGGCCGGCATTGGCCGTGGCGGCGGCGGCCACCAGGGCGTCAGCCGCCACGCTGCCCAGATCCCCCTGGCGGCGGCTGCGCAGGCTGACCGTGCGGGTTTCGGCCTCCCGGGCACCGATCACCCCCAGCACCGGGATCTTCATCTGCTCGCCGTTGCGGATCAGCTTGCCGAGCCGATCACCGCTGTGGTCGATGCCGGCGCGGATGCCGGCGGCCGCCAGCAGGCCCCGAAGCTCTTCGGCCCAGGGGAGGGCGTCATCGGTGACGGGCAGCAGCCGCACCTGCTCGGGGGCGAGCCAGAAGGGGAAATCGCCGGCGTAGTTCTCCACCATCACGCCGAAGAAGCGCTCCAGGGAGCCGAAGATGGCCCGGTGGATCATGATCGGCCGGCAGCGGCTGCCGTCGGCGGCCACGTAGTTCAGATCGAAGCGTTCCGGCAGGTTGAAATCGAGCTGGATCGTGGAGCACTGCCACAACCGGCCGATCGCATCCTCGATCTTGAGGTCGATCTTCGGCCCGTAGAAGGCGCCGCCCCCCTCGTCCACCTTGTAGGCCCAGCCCTTGCGCTCAAGGGCTTCCACCAGGCCGGCGGTGGCCAGGTCCCACACCGCGTCCTCACCGATCGACTTCTCTGGGCGGGTGGAGAGATGGATCTCGTAGCTGCGGAAATCGAAGGTGGAGAGGATCCGCTCGGTGAGGTTCAGCACCCGCAGGATCTCATCGGAGATCTGCTCCGGCAGGCAGAAGACGTGGGCGTCGTCCTGGGTGAAGCCGCGCACCCGCATCAGGCCGTGCATCACCCCGGGCCGCTCGTAGCGGTAGACGGTGCCGAGCTCGGCCCAGCGGATCGGCAGCTCCCGGTAGGAGCGCAGCCGGCTGGCGAAGGTGAGCACGTGGAACGGGCAGTTCATCGGCTTGAGCTGGTACTGCCGCTCGTCCACCGCCATCGGCCCGAACATGCTCTCGCTGTAGAAGTCGAGGTGGCCCGAGGTCTTCCAGAGGCTCAGGTCGGCCACGTGGGGGGTGTAGAGGAGCTCGTAGCCGTCCTCGAAGTGGGCCGAGCGCCAGAAGTCCTCGATCAGCAGCCGCATGCGGGCGCCGCGGGGATGCCAGAACACCAGGCCGGCACCGGCCTCCTCCTCGATCGAGAAGAGATCCAGGTCGGTGCCCAGCCGGCGGTGATCGCGGCGCAGGGCCTCCTCCTTGCGCCGCCTGTGCTCCGCCAGCTGCTCGGGCGTCTCCCAGGCGGTGCCGTAGATGCGCTGCAGCTGGGCCCGCTTCTCGTCTCCGCGCCAGTAGGCCCCGGCCACGCTTTCGAGGGCGAAGGCCTTGGGGTTGAGCTCGCCGGTGTTGGCCACGTGGGGGCCGGCGCAGAGGTCCCACCACTGGTCGCCCAGGGTGTAGAGGGTGATCGGCTCGTTGAGCCCCGCCAGGATCTCCAGCTTGTAGGGCTCGTTCTGGGCCCGGATCCGCCGCTCCGCCTCCTCGCGGCTCACCTCGATGCGCTCCAGGGGCAGCCGGCGGGCAATGATCTTGCCCATCTCCTTCTGGATGGCCTTGAGATCGGCGTCGGTGAAGGGTTCGGGGTTATCGAAGTCGTAGTAGAAGCCGCTCTCGGTCCAGGGTCCGATGGTCACCTGCGCCCGGGGGAAGAGCTTCTGCACCGCCATGGCGAGCACGTGGCTCATCGAATGGCGGATCCGCAGCAGCTGGGGGCTCTCGCTCGTCTTCGGCAGCACGATGGCCGCCTCCTCGGAGGGGGCATCACCGGGGGCGGCGGGGCTGGAGGCCGGTGGCACCGGCGAAGGGGGCGCGGACGTCATGGAGGCAACCTGTTGAAGGCATGGTATCCAGGCCCATCGGTGCTCCCCCGGCCGGCGCCGGGGCCGGGGGCCGGAGCGACCGTCAATCGGCCCTAAGTTGGGACTGTTGAGCACTGTGATGGCCGCCCGACCCACGCCAGGACCCGTCCAGAGCGCAGTGCAGCGGCCAGCCCCCGGCGGAGCGGACGGGTCGGGGCTGAACCGGGCCGCCGAACGGCGCAGCGTCGCCCTCAGCTACCTGCTGTGGTGCACCTGCCTGGTGGGGCTGTGCGGCCTGCCGCGCTTCTACAACCGCAAGCCCCTGAGCGGCACCCTCTGGCTGCTCACCTTCGGCCTCTGCGGCATCGGCCAGCTGCTGGATCTGGTGCTGCTGCCCGACATGGTGCGCCAGGCCAACCAGTCGCTGCTGCTGGAGGAGGCCTTGGCGGGCCGCGAGACGGCGGCCTACCCGCCGATCGAGCGCCAGCTGCTCCAGCTCGCCCGCCGGACCGGCAAGGGTGGCTTCACCCTCAACGACGCCCTGCTGGAGCTCCAGCTCCCCCCCCAGGCCAACAGCAGTGTGGTCAGCGCCGAGATCGAGCGGCTGCTGCTCAACCACCTGCTCGACGTGGGCAACGACGAACGGGGCCGGGTGGTCTACCGGGAGCCGTGAGGCCGATCAGGCGCTGGTGAGGTTCCTCTGCCGCTCCAGTTCCCGCTCGTAGAAGCGCTGCAGCTCGGTGCGGCACTTCACCGGCTGGCCGTAGTGGCTGTCGCCCGCCAGGGTCGGCAGGGAGGCCCATTCCGGCGCCAGCCGTGCCAGCACCTCGGGGGTCAGGCCCTGGCGGTCGAAGCTCCGCAGGGCGCCGCGCTGCTGGATCAGATGCAGGGCGGCCTGGTCCTGGCTGGCGGGACCGAAGTCCCGCAGTCCGAGGCGTTCGGCGGCATGGTCCCAGGTGGTGGGCAGGAACTGGTAAGCACCGGCGGCCGCACTGGCGTAGCCGCGCCGCACCACGATGTCGGGGTGCCGGCTGAGGTCGCCGAAGCGATCGCCGCCGTAAAGCACCCGGTAGCCGTCGTCGCTGCCGCCCAGCCAGGTGCCCTCGGCATAGCGGATCGTGTTGAGCAGGGCCCGCCGCTCGGGGGTGATCCCGAAGGGGCCGGGGGCGCTCGCCACCACCGGCCGGGCGGCGGGTAGGACGGCGGGCTGGACCGCCGGCGGGGGAACGGGGGCGGCCGGGCGTTGCACCATCGGCAGCATCAGGAGCAGCACCAGGGTGAGCGGGCCACGCTGGAGCGGCTTCGGCGGCGGCGGAAGGGGGCGACGCAAGGGCAAGCGGTCGTCAGGGATCCATGACCCTGCTCAAGCCCGGGGCCTGGACGCGAGACCCCGGCGCCCGTACTGGACAGACCGGGGCCCGGTGTGCTTACGAACCCCGTCCGGAAGGGGGGCTCTCAGGAAATATTCAGTCGGGAACGGGGAGGCGCCGGCAACAGCCGGCCAGCGGGCGGCCCGACCTGGCAACCGACGGGCCGCCGTACACCCGGCCTGAACGATCAGCTGTCGTGATCAATACATAACGATTGATTCACGCTTTTCCCGGCCCCCTTGCCACCGGGACCAGTCATCGGTTCAATTCTGGGCCAGGAAACCGAGGGCGCCCCGGACCCGCTGCAGGGTCGCAGCGGCCACGCCCGAAGCCCGCCCCCGCCCGTCCCTGAGCACCGACTCGAGGTGGCCCGGGTCGCTGCGCAGCTCCGCGTAGCGCTGCTGCAGGGGCCGCAGGGCCTCCACCGCGGCGTCCGCCAGCAGGGGCTTGAAGGCCCCCCAGCCCATGGCGGCGCAGTCCGCCGCCGCCCGCTCGCGGCCCACGCCGGACAGCAGGGCGTAGAGGCCAAGCAGGTTGTCGGCCTCGGGCCGCTCCGGGTTGCCGAACTCCAGGCCCATGACCGGGTCGGTCTTGGCGCGCTTGATCTTGCGGGTGATGACCTCGGGAGGGTCCAGCAGGGTGATGCGGGAGCCCTCGTTGGGGTCGCTCTTGCTCATCTTGCTGCTGCCGTCGGTGAGGCTCATCACCCGGGCCCCCTCCTTCAGGATCAGGGGCTCGGGCACCTTGAGGACGGGCTGCTCCGGATCCGGCGCATAGCGGGCATTGATGCGCTGCTGGGCGATGTCGCGGGCCAGCTCCAGGTGCTGCTTCTGGTCTTCCCCCACCGGCACCAGATCGGCGTCATAGAGAAGGATGTCCGCGGCCATCAGCACCGGGTAATCCAGCAGGCCGGCGGAGACGTTGTCGCCCTGCTTGAGCGCCTTCTCCTTGAACTGGATCATCCGCTCCAGCCAGTTGAGCGGCGTGACGCAGTTCAGCAGCCAGCAGAGCTCGCTGTGCTCGCTGACGTGGCTCTGCACGAACACCGTCGAACGCTGCGGATCGATGCCGCAGGCCAGGTAGAGGGCCGCCGTGCTGAGGGTGTCCTCCGCCAGGCGCTTCGGATCGTGGGGCACCGTGATCGCGTGCAGGTCGACCACGCAGAAGAAGGTCTCGTGGCTGTCCTGCAGGGCCACCCAGTTGCGGATCGCCCCCAGCCAGTTGCCCAGGTGCAGGGCCCCGGTGGGCTGCACGCCGGACAGCACCCGGGGCCGCGCCGTCCTGGCGCCGGAGTCGCTCACGCTTCCGGGGTGGCGTCGCCCTCGGTGTCGGCGGAAGCGATCGCCCCCTCGGCAGCCTCGGGGGCGGCGTCCGGGGCCTCCACGGACTCCTGGGCTTCAACCCCAGCCTCCGGAGCTTCAGCTTCAGCCTCGGCCTCCAAAGCTTCGGCCGGGGCGTCGGCTTCGATCACCGCGACCGGAGCCGCGGGCCGGCTGGGCCGGGCGAAGGGGTCGATCCGGGCACCGCCGTGGCCGCCACGGCCCACCTGGCGGGGCTGGCCATCGCCACCGCCCCGGCGGGGCTCACCCCCCCGGGGAGCGGGGGCGCGGGATCCCGCCTGGGCCCGGTGCTCGGCCACCAGGGCCTCGAGCTGTCCCTTGTCCAGCTGGTCGGCGAGGGTGCGGAGGGCAAAACCCAGCACCGCGACGGTGGAGCGCAGGCCGAAGGCCTCCTGCAGAGCGCGGGCGGCCTGCATCTCGTTGTCGCTGAGGCGGATGCGGAAGCCGCCGGGCTCCCGGTTCGGCCCCGAACGGCCGCCCCGCTCGGGGGCATCTCCGCGGCCGGAGCCCACGGGATGAGGGGTGTTGGTGTCGTCCGCCATGGCCGCAGCCCGCAATCAGGGGCAAGTGTCGCGCATCGACGTCCGGCCGGCGGCGACGTCAGGACCCAGCCACAGCAGCCGGTGCCTGCCCAGGCGGGCGCTGCCGTCCCGCCGGGCCAGCACCAGCAGCGGCACGGGCCGGGGCCCGCCGGCGGCGAAGCGCAGCCGGTACTGCTGGAGCAGGTCCAGGTAGGTCTCGAGCGTCCAGCCCTGGGTGCCGCGCTCCTGGGCGGCCCAGAACTTCCGCAACGCCTCCCGGCAGGCCTCCGCCCCGAAGTCCTCCCAGCAGAGCCGCTCGGCCTCCCAGGCCGGGCGACCGGCGGCGACCAGCTCCCGGTAGCGCCGCAGCTCGGGGGCCTCCTGGCTGCAGTCCGGCGGCAGGCGGCTGGCCAGGTGTTCCACAGGGACCCGGCTCAGGCGCAGCCAGCAGCGCTCCAGCAGCAGCACAGGCAGGCCGCCGTGCCAGTGGTCGCTGCCCTCCAGTTCCTCCAAGGCGCGACGCAGCTCCTCGAGGTGGGGGTCCAGCAGGAACAGGCCGTCCAGCGTCGCAGCCTTGCCGTAACGGGCATCGGAAGACGGCACGGAGGGGACCCGGACGACAGGTTGAATCATGCTGCGTCCGGCCGGGTTCTGCAGGGACGGTCTCTTAAGGGAGGTGGACGCGGGGGTGTGAGCCCCGTCACTTCTGAGCTAGAGAGGCATCGCCGCCGGTACCCGCCCGTGACGCCCCCGGACCCCCTGCGCCCCGCCGCCCTGGCCTCCCTGCTGCCCGCCGGCTGGGGCAGGCAGGCCCTGCTGCTGGCCGGGGGGGTGATCGGGGGCGAACTGCTGCTGCGGGCGTTGCCCGGCGAAGGACTGGGTCTGGTGGGGATCGCCGGTGTGGCGGCGGGCTGGTGGTGGCTGGGCCGGCGGCCCGCCCGGCTGGCGCCGCCCCGTTTGCCGGCCAGCTTCGACGCCTGGGTACGGCGCTGTGAGGAGCTGCTGCTGCAGTTCGAGCATCTGGAAGGGGAGCCTGGCGAGGGCCAGCCCCAGCGCCGCGCCGGCCTTGCCGCCCTGCGACAGGAGGGGGCCCGGCCCGGCCTCCAGCTCGCCCTGGTGGGTTCCGTCGCCCCCGACGCCTCCTGGGCGCCCCAGCTGCAGCAGGCCCTGCGCGGCCGGCTGGCCCTGAGCCTGCGGTGGGGTGAAGCCCTGCCGGCGGTGAGCCGGGAGCGCCAGTGGCCGGAGGGCTTCGCCACCGCCGACGTGGTGCTGTTCCACCTGGCGACCCCCCTGCGGGCCGCCGATCTGCGCTGGCTGGAGGCGGTGCCCCCAGGCCAGCCCCTCTGGCTGCTGGTGCAACCGGAGGCCCCCTGCGATTCGGCCGCCCTGGCGGCCGAACTGGCGTCCCAGTGGCCCGGCGCGGCCGCCGACCGGCTGCTGCCGTGGGACGGCCAGCCCGAAGCCCTGGCCGCCAGCCTGCAGCCCCTGGCCCGCTGGCTGGTGGCCGAAGGGGCGTCCCTGCGCCGGGCCACGCCGCTGCGACGCATCGAGGCCCTGCACCGCCGCTGGCAAGCCGACCTGGAACGGCTGCGGCGGCAACGGCTGGTCCAGCTGCAGCAGCGCACCCAGTGGATGGTGGCGGCCGGGGTGTTCGCCGCGCCCCTGCCCTCCCTCGATCTGCTGGTGCTGGCGGCGGCCAACGGCCTGATGCTGCAGGAGATGGCCCGCCTCTGGGGCTGCCCCTGGAGCGCCGAGCAGCTCAAAGCCGCCGCCGTGGAACTGGGCAAGGCCTCCCTGATGCTGGGGGTGGTGGAGTGGAGCAGCCAGGCCCTGGCTGCCGCCGTGCGCCTCCATGGCGCCACCTGGCTGGTGGGTGGGGCGCTCCAGGCCCTGAGCGCGGCCTACCTGACCCGGGTGGTGAGCCATGCCATGGCCGATGTGCTGGCCCTCTCCGCCGGCGTCGAGGCCCCGGACCTCGAGCGGATCAAGCGGGAGGCACCCCTGCTGGTGGCGCGGGCGGCCGAGGCGGAGAAGCTCGACTGGTCCGGATTCCTGCAGCAGGGCCGGACCTGGATCAGCCAGCAACTGTCCGCACCAACCCAGCCATCCCTGGCCGCGCCCTTCCTACCGCCCGCTGTGTGACGTTGTTTTCATGAAGTCTCTTCATGAATATTCATTGCGAACCGGACCGATTGCCTGAAGGATCGTTGCGCTCCGGAGCCGGTTCCTTCGGGGTTACTTAATGTGACTGGACCTCCCTTGTGGAGGTATCACTGCGTCTTCCTACCGTCTTACTTCCATGACCACTGCCATTCGCAGCGGCCGCTCGGAAAGCTGGGAAAGCTTCTGCGCCTGGGTCACCTCCACCAACAACCGCATCTACGTCGGTTGGTTCGGTGTGCTGATGATCCCTTGCCTGCTGGCCGCCACCATTTGCTACGTCGTCGCCTTCATCGCGGCCCCCGCCGTCGACATCGACGGCATCCGTGAGCCGGTCGCCGGCTCCCTGATGTACGGCAACAACATCATCTCCGGCGCCGTTGTTCCCTCCAGCAACGCCATCGGTCTGCACTTCTACCCCATCTGGGAAGCCGCCAGCCTCGACGAGTGGCTGTACAACGGCGGCCCCTACCAGCTGGTGGTCTTCCACTTCCTGGTCGGCATCTCCGCCTATATGGGCCGCCAGTGGGAGCTTTCCTACCGGCTCGGCATGCGCCCCTGGATCTGCGTCGCCTACTCGGCCCCCCTCTCGGCGGCCTTCGCGGTGTTCCTGATCTATCCCCTGGGCCAGGGCTCCTTCTCCGACGGCATGCCCCTCGGCATCAGCGGCACCTTCAACTTCATGCTGGTGTTCCAGGCCGAACACAACATCCTGATGCACCCCTTCCACATGCTGGGTGTGGCGGGCGTGTTCGGTGGCTCCCTGTTCTCCGCCATGCACGGTTCGCTGGTCACCAGCTCCCTGGTGCGTGAAACCACCGAGAGCGAGTCCCAGAACTACGGCTACAAGTTCGGCCAAGAGGAAGAGACCTACAACATCGTGGCCGCCCACGGCTACTTCGGTCGTCTGATCTTCCAGTACGCCTCCTTCAACAACAGCCGCAGCCTCCACTTCTTCCTGGCCGCCTGGCCCGTGGTCGGCATCTGGTTCACGTCCCTGGGCATCAGCACCATGGCGTTCAACCTGAACGGCTTCAACTTCAACCAGTCCGTTCTCGACAGCCAGGGCCGGGTGGTGAACACCTGGGCCGACGTGCTCAACCGCGCCAACCTCGGCTTCGAGGTGATGCATGAGCGCAACGCCCACAACTTCCCCCTCGATCTGGCCACCGTGCAGTCCGTTCCCGTGGCCCTGCAGGCCCCGGCGATCGGCTGATCCCGCTCGGCACCCGCGGTCGGTCGGCTGCGGCGCTCGGGCCTCGCCGACCCACCCCCTGCCCCCTCCGTCCCCTGCGGACGCCGAGGGGGCTTTTCCATGGCGGCCATCCGTCCGTGGCAGGGCCGCGGCGGCGGCCAGAATGTTCACTCCAAGCTTTCTGCTCGCCAACGGCCGCCATGCCCCAGCACCGCCGTGACGGCCAGGGCCACCCCGAGGGCCTACGGCTCCACCTGAAGCAGGCCGTGGTGGCCGCCGCCCTGGTGGTTCCGCTGCTGGCCGGCGGCTGCACCCCTGGCCCGCAGAGCGGAGGCCAGGCCCCCGGGGCCGGCGGCTCCGCCGGGGCTGCGGACCAACGCCCCCTGGTGCTCACCACCTTCACGATCCTGGCGGACATGGCCCGCCAGGTGGCCGGTGAGCGGGTGCGGGTGGAATCGATCACCCGGCTGGGGGCCGAGATCCACGGCTACGAGCCCACCCCCAGCGACCTGAAGCGGGCCTCCGGGGCCCAGATGGTGCTGGAGAACGGCTTCGGGCTGGAACGCTGGGCCCAGCGCTTCTACGCCGGCCTCCGCGACGTACCCCGCGTGACCCTCACCGAGGGCATCACGCCCCTGCCGATCGCCGGCGACGCCTACCAGGGCAAGCCCAACCCCCACGCCTGGATGTCCCCCCGGCTGGCCAAGGTCTATGTGGAGAACATCCGCCGCGCCCTGACCCGGCTCGACCCCGCCGGGGCCGCCACCTTCCAGCGCAACGCCGAGCGCTACAGCGCCGAGCTGGACGCCCTCGACCGGGAACTGCGGACCTCCCTGGCCCGGATCCCCCCCGGCCAGCGGGTGCTGGCCACCTGTGAGGGTGCCTTCTCCTACCTCGCCCGCGACTACGGCCTCACCGAGGCCTACCTGTGGCCGGTGAACGCCGAATCCCAGGTCACCCCCCAGCGCATGGCCCGCCTGATCGCCCTGGTGAAGGAGCGCCGGGTGCCGGCGGTGTTCTGCGAGAGCACGGTCAGCGCCGAGCCCCAGAAGCAGGTGGCGAAGCAGTCGGGGGCCCGCTTCGGCGGCGTGTTCCACGTGGATTCGCTCTCCCTGCCGGACGGCCCGGCCCCCAATCTCCTGGAGCTGCAGCGTCATAACGTGGAGACCCTGCAAGCGGGTCTGGCGGGGAGCTGAACCGATGCCCTCTCGCCCCACCCCCTTCGCCGGCCGCGAGCGCATCGCCGTCCGCAACCTCTGCGTCGATTACCACGGGGTGGTGGCCGTCCATGAGGCCTCCCTGCATCTCGATGCCGGCACCATCTGCGCCCTGGTGGGGATGAACGGGGCCGGTAAATCCACCCTGTTCAAGGCCCTGATGGGCTTCGTGCGCCCCTCGGCCGGCAGCATCGCCATCAATGGCCTGCCCCTGCGGCAGGCGCGCCGGGCCCGGGCGGTGGCCTACGTCCCCCAGACCGAAAGCGTCGACTGGAACTTCCCCGTCAACGTCCATGAGGTGGTGATGATGGGCCGCTACGGCAGCATGAATCTGCTGCGCCTGCCCCGTCCGATCGACCGGGAGGCGGTGAAGGAGGCGCTCGAGAGGGTCGACCTGTGGCCGCTGCGCCACCGCCAGATCGGCGCCCTCTCGGGCGGCCAGCGCAAACGGGCCTTCCTGGCGCGGGCCCTGGCCCAGGGAGCCTCGGTGATGCTGCTCGATGAGCCCTTCAACGGCGTCGACATCCGCACCGAGAAACTGATGATCGAGCTGTTTGAGCAGTTCCGCCGCGAGGGGCGCACCCTGATGATCTCCACCCACGACCTGGCCCACGTCACCAGCTTCTGCGACCAGGTGGTGCTGATCAACAAGACCGTGCTCGCCTACGGCGAGACCTCCTCGGTGTTCACGAGCGAGAACCTGGCCCTCACCTTCGGCGGCCTGCGGCTGGAGGGCGAACCGCCCCCGGCCGTCGACCCCGACCTGCCGCAGGCGCCATGACGGCCGTGCTCACCTGGCTGATCGAACCGCTCCAGCAGGAGTTCATGGTGCGGGCCCTGCTGGTCAGCATCCTGGTCTCCTGCGTCTGCGGCCTGCTCTCCTGCTACATGACGCTCAAGGGCTGGGCCCTGATGGGGGATGCGGTGTCCCATGCGGTGATGCCGGGCGTGGTGATCGCCTACGCCCTGAACCTGCCCTTCGCGGTGGGGGCCTTCGTCTTCGGCGTCGGCTCGGTGGCCCTGATCGGCTACATCAAGCAGATGACCCGGATCAAGGAGGACACGGTGATCGGGCTGGTGTTCACAGGCTTCTTCGCCCTCGGCCTGACGCTGATCTCCAAGGTGCGCAGCAGCATCGACCTCTCCCACATCCTGTTCGGCAACGTGCTGGGCATCAGCTCCTCCGACATCCTCCAGACGGTGGTGATCAGTGTTCTGGTGCTCTCAGTGCTGCTGGTGCTGCGCAAGGACCTGATCCTGTTCTGCTTCGATCCCACCCACGCCCGCTCCATCGGCCTCCACACCGGCGTGCTGCACTACCTGCTGCTGTCGATGCTGTCCCTGGCGGCGGTGGCCGGCCTGCAGACGGTGGGGATCATTCTGGTGGTGGCGATGCTTGTCACCCCGGGGGCCACCGCCTACCTGCTCACCGATCGCTTCGACCGCATGGTGTGGCTCTCGATCCTCTCGGCGGTGCTCTCCAGCGTGGCCGGGATCTACTGGAGCTACTGGATGGATGCCTCCACCGCCGGCTGCATCGTGCTGGTGCAGACGCTGCTGTTCCTCCTCTGCTTCCTGCTGGCGCCGCGCCATGGCCTGCTGGCCCAGCGTCGCCGTTCGCCGCGGGCCTCCCGCTTCCCGTCCGCGTGAGCGCGTCAGCCACCGGCGCTGCCCCGGTCTCACCCGCCGACCAGCGCTGGCCGTGGTGGCCGCTGCTGCCCCTCTACCCCTACGGCCGCCGCCGCACCCTGGTGCGGGAGCTGGTCGCCGGTCGGCTCTGGAGCTTCGAGCAGCTGCAGGGGGTCTGGTACGTGGCGGTGCCGATCCGCATGCTGGTGCTGCGGGTGCGGGAAGGGCTGCTGCTTTATGCCCCAGTGGCCCCCACCGCCGAGGTGCGGGCCCAGCTGCACCAGCTGGAGGAACGCCACGGACCGGTGTGCACCATCGTGCTGCCCACCGCCTCGGGGCTGGAGCACAAGCTGCCGGTGCCGGCCATGGCCCGGGCCTTCCCCAACGCCCAGGTGTGGGTGTCGCCGCGGCAGTGGAGTTTCCCCCTGCCCCTGCCGCCCGCCTGGCTGGGCTTCCCCAGCTCCCGCACCCGGGTGCTGCTGAGCGATGGGGTGCCCCACGGTGACCAGCTCGACTGGCTGCCCCTGGGCCCCCTGGACCTGGGGCTGGGCACCTTCCTGGAGATCGCCTGCTTCGATCGGGCCAGCGGCAGCCTGCTGCTCACCGATGCCCTGGTGGCGATTCCGCCGGAGCCGCCGGCGGTGTTCGATCTCGATCCCACGCCGCTGCTGTTCCATGCCCGCGAGCGGGGGGATGAGCCGCTGCACGACGATCCCGAGCGCCGGCGCCGGGGCTGGTGGCGGCTGGTGCTGTTCGCCACCTACCTGCGCCCCCGGCCCCTGGTGGTGCCGCCCCTGGGCGAGGTGTTGCGCCACTGCCTGGCACCGGGCTGCCGCGATGCCCGGGCCCACTTCGGCTTCTATCCCTTCCAGTGGCAGCCGGGCTGGCAGGACGACTTCGAGGCCCTGGCGCCGGGGGGCCGCAGCACCCTTCAGGTGGCGGCGGTGTTGGAGCGGCTGGTGTTCCCCCGCCAGCGGGCCGCCCTGGTGACCTGGATCCGGCACCTGGCGGGCCTGAAGGACCTGCGCTGGGTGGTGCCGGCCCACCACGATGCCCCCGTGGCCAGCTCGCCCCAGGAGCTGGCGGCCCTGGCCGATCGGATCGAAACCCAGGACTGGGCTCCCGATCAGGGGGCCTGGGAAACCCTCGCCGGCATCGACAACACCCTGGTTCGGCTGGGGCTGGTGCCTGGGGAAGGGGAGCGCTGAGGCCTGGAGGGAGCGCTGGGGGCTAGAGCTCCAGTTCGCCGGGGTCCGCGTCGAGGCCCCCCTCAAAGCCGCCGCTGCCGAGCATGGCCGACTCCAGTTCCATGCGCTGTTCCATCTGGCGCAGGAAGTAGCCAGTCATCATCGCCGAGGCCAGCAGGCCGGCGAGATTGTCGCGGCTGGCCTGGATCTTCACCTCGAACTGCTCACCGGGGAGCATGCCCAGCAGGCCCTGAACGTTGTGGCGGATGATGTCCTGGATGTCACCGGTGGCCGAACGCGCCACCCTCTGGAGAACGTCCGGGGACTGTTCCTGCAGGTACTGGATCAGCGAATTGTCGCTGATCGCCTCGTTGTCTGCGGTCAGGAACTCCGGGTTGAACATTTCCCCTCCGGTGTGCGCTGTAACACGACAAGCACCCTAACGCAGTCTTTCAGGCGGCCTCTCCCCCGTCGGGAGAGGGGAACCCAACCGGTCCGAACCGGGCCGGGGGCCAGTACCGCCAGATGGCGGTGCCGATCAGGTCGCTCTCCGGCAGGGGGCCCCAGAGGTGGGAATCCAGGCTGGCATTGCGGTTGTCCCCCAGCACCAGCACCTGCCCGGCGGGAACCACGAAGGGCTCCAGGGCGTAGTCCATCGGTTCGCGGGCCCAGTCCGGCTCGGCGGGGGTGCCGTTGCGCCAGAGACGGCCGCCCTTCACTTCCACCCGGTCGCCGGCCACCGCCACCACCCGCTTGATCAGGGCCGCGCCGGGGTCGTAGCCGGCCTGCTGCAGGGCGGCCGGCGGATGGAAGACGACGATGCGGCCGGTCCGCACCCCCGAGCCGAAGCGGGGGCTGAGCTTCTCCACCAGGACCCGGTCCTGGAGCTGCAGGGTGGGCAGCATCGATCCCGACGGGATCCAGCGGGGCTCCACCACGATCCAGCGCAGCAGCAGGGCCACCAGCACCCACAGCAGCAGGCGGGCGAGCTGCTGCAGGAGGCCCCCGGCCCCACCCTGGGGGGCGGACGGCGGCGGTGGCGGCGCCGGCGTGGGCGGGGCGATGGCGGGGCCGCTGCCCATGGGGAAACCGTCCGTGAGGATGATTCCCCCATCCTGAACACCGGAGCGTCCCCCGTGGCCGGGTCCGCGACATCACTGGCCAATGTGCGGGCGGCCCTGGGGCTCCTCGGGGCGCTGCGCCGGGGCGGACTGGCCCATGGGGTGCTCTGCCCTGGCAGCCGTTCGGCCCCCCTGGCGGTGGCGGCCGCCCTGCTGGAGCCCGGGGGTCTGCGGCTGTACACCGCCATCGACGAACGCAGCGCCGCCTTCTTCGCCCTCGGCCTGGGCCGGGCCAGCGGCCAGCCGGCGGCCGTGATCACCACGTCGGGATCGGCGGTGGCCAATCTGCTGCCCGCCGCCGTGGAGGCCGACTTCGGCTCAGTCCCCCTGCTGCTGCTCACGGCCGACCGACCGGCGCGGCTCAAGGGCTGCGGCGCCAACCAGAGCGTCAACCAGGAGGTGTTCCTGGTGGGCAGTTGCCGCTGGCTGGGCGAGGGTGACCCGGAGGGGCTGGCCGCCATGGCCCCCGCCGAGCTGGACGCCCTGGCCGGCCGGGCCCTGGCGGCCGCCCGGGGCGATGGGGCCGGCCGCTCCGCCGGCCCGGTGCACCTCAACCTGCCCTTCGAGGAACCCCTGCATGCGGACGGCACCGATCTGATCCGGCTGGCCGCCGCGCTGACCGAAGCGCTGCCGCCAGCCGCGACGTCTGGCGCCGCAGCCGCCACGGCCCCCCCGGCGGCCGCCGTGCCCCTGGCCTCTTCCTTCACCGCCCTGGACCCGGACCAGCCCGGTGTGGTGGTGGCCGGCCCCTGGCGCGGGGCACCGGCGGCCTGGGCGGCCCACGTGGAGGCCCTGCGGCGCTGGCAGCGGCGCAGCGGCTGGCCGGTGCTGGCCGATGCCCTCTCGGGCCTGCGGGGCCTGCCGGATCTGGACACGGTGACGGCCTACGACCTGATCCTCTCGGAGGGCGCCGGCGGCGAGGTGGCGACGCCAGCCGGTGGGTTGCAGGTGCTGCGCCTGGGCCCCCTGCCGGCCAGTCGACGGCTGCAGCGCTGGCTGGCGGCCCAGGGCGGCCCCCAGGTGCTGGTGAGTGAAGGGGACGGGCGCCGCCTCGATCCCCTCGGGGTGGTGCGGGGTCAGGCGAGCGCCGGGCTGGCGGCCTGGCTGGCGGAGCAGACGCCGCCGACCGGGGCGGGCGATCCATCCGAAGCATCCCTGGCGCTGGCGGGCCGCTGGCGCCGGGCGGAGGCGGCGGTGCAGGCCCTGCTGGATCGCGAGCTGGCCAGCGACGAGGGGGAACCGGCCCTGGCCCGGCGGCTCAGCCGGCTGCTGCCGGCGGGGCTGCCCGTGCTGCTGGCCAACAGCAGTCCGGTGCGGGACTGGGAGAGCTTCGCCGACCCGGCCGCCCCGCCCCGGCCGATGTACGGCTTCCGGGGCGCCTCCGGCATCGACGGCACCCTCTCGAGCGCCTGCGGCCTGGCCGAAGCCCTCGGCGCCCTGGTGCTGGTGAGCGGCGATCTGGCCCTGCTGCACGATGCCAACGGCTGGCTGTGGCGCCCGCAGTTGCGGGGGCGGCTCACCGTCGTGCTGATCGACAACGGCGGCGGCGGCATCTTCGAGCAACTGCCCATCCGCACCCAGCCGGCGGCGGCGATGGACTTTGAGCGCCTGTTCGCCATGCCCCAGCCGGTGGACCCGCTGGCGCTGGCGGCGGTACATGGGGTGCCGGGGCGGCGGCTGGAGAGCATGGATGCCCTGGAGGACGCCCTGGCCTGGGCCCTGGACCAGCCGCTGGCCCTGCTGGTGCTGACCACCGACCGACGCCGGGATGCGGCCCTGCGGCAGCGGCTGCGCACAATGGCCGCAGATCTGGCCGACCCCCTGGCCACCGGGCCGATCCCCTCCCCATGACCCCCGTTTCCCCAGCCCCGCCGCACTGGACCAGCGCCGGCGACTACAGCGACATCCGCTTCGAAACCAGCGGCGACGGGATCGCCCGGATCAGCATCAACCGGCCCGAGAAGCGCAACGCCTTCCGGCCGCTCACGGTGCAGGAGCTCTGCGATGCCTTCAACCGGGTGCGGGATGACCCCTCCATCGGTGTGGTGCTGTTCACCGGCGAGGGGCCGGCCGCCGACGGTGTCTGGGCCTTCTGCGCCGGAGGTGACCAGAGCGTGCGCGGCGACGGCGGCTATCTCGACGATTCGGGCCTGCCGCGGCTCAACGTGCTCGATCTGCAGCGGATCATCCGCAGCCTGCCCAAGGTGGTGATCGCCCTGGTGGCGGGTTACGCCATCGGCGGCGGCCAGGTGCTGCACCTGCTCTGTGATCTGAGCCTGGCGGCCGAGAACGCCGTCTTCGGCCAGACCGGACCGCGGGTGGGCAGCTTCGACGGCGGCTTCGGCGCCGGCTACCTGGCCCGGGTGGTGGGCCAGCGCAAGGCCCGGGAGATCTGGTTCCTCTGCCGCCGCTACGACGCCAGCGAGGCCCTGGCCATGGGGCTGGTGAACGCCGTCGTGCCCCTGGAGGACCTGGAGCGCCAGGGGGTGGCCTGGGCGCGGGAGGTGCTGCAGCACAGCCCCACGGCGATCCGCTGCCTGAAGGCCGCCTTCAACGCCGAGACCGACGGGCTGGCGGGCATCCAGGAGCTGGCGGGCCAGGCCACCCACCTCTTCTATCGGACCAGCGAAGGCCAGGAGGGACGCAATGCCTTCCTGGAGAAACGGGACCCCGACTTTTCCGAGGCGCCCTGGCTGCCCTGAGGGGCCCTGGCTGTCCTGATGGGCCGCGGTCCATACTGACTTTCCTGGCAGCGACGACCGGTGTCCTCCTATCCGATCCCGGACAACGAAGCCGAACGGCAGGCGGCGCTGGACGACCAGTACATCCTCGATACGGAGCCCGGCGAGGACTTCAACCGCATCACCCGCCTGGCCAGCCAGATGCTGGGGGTTCCGATCGCCCTGATCTCCCTGGTGGATCGCCAGCGGCAGTGGTTTCTCTCCCGGGTGGGCCTGGAGCCGAAGGAAACGTCGCGGGAGGTGGCCTTCTGTGCGCACACCATCTGCTCCGATGACGTCATGGTCGTCAGTGATGCGACCACCGATGATCGCTTCAGGGACAACCCCCTGGTGACGGGGGACCCCCATATCCGCTTCTATGCCGGCGTTCCGCTGCAGACCCGCTCCGGTTTCAACGTGGGGACACTGTGTGTGATCAGCCCCCAGCCCAGGCAGCTTGCCGGCACGGAGCAACAGCTGCTGCAGGATCTGGCCGGCATGGTGAGCCAGTATCTGGAATCGCGGCGCAACAGCTACCTCTGTCCGCTCACGGGGCTCCAGAACCGACGCCCGTTCCAGGAGGCGGGGCAGAGGGAGTTCCAGCGGGCTCGCCAGAGCGGCGATGGGCTCACCCTGCTGCTCTTCGGCCTCGACGGATTCCCGGCGTTCTGCGCCCGGTTCGGAGCCCCGCAGGGGGATCGGCTGCTCCAGGAGATGGCCACCCGGCTGCTGAACCAGTTGGGGGAGAGCGCCCTGCTGGGACGGGTGACCGCCGACGAATTCGCCGTCCTGCGACCCGGCCTCGACGGCCAGGAGGGCGTGGCCCTGGCGGAGCAGATCCGGGCCGCCCTGGCCCTCGATGGCTGGCTGGTGGAGGGCGTCCGCCATCCGCTGGCCATCAGCTGCGGTGTCGCCTCGCTGGGTGGTGACGACAGCGGCTTCAAGGACCTGTTCCGGCGGGCCGAGGCGGCCCTGAGCCAGGCCAGGTTGTCGGGCACGACTACGGCCTAGGGCGGGCCTCGCCGATCAGCGGGCCTGGACGGCTGCATAGGCGCGTGAGAGGGCGCCCTGCAGCGTCTCGACCCGGATCGGCTTGCCGATGAAGTCATCCATGCCGCTCGCCAGCGCCTGGGCGCGGTCGCTCTCGCGGATGTTGGCGGTGACCGCCACGATCCAGGGGCGGGCCCCACGGTCGCCCTGCTCCCGGATCCGTCGCGTGGCGTCGAATCCATCAAGTTTCGGCATTCGCAGATCCATCAGAATGATGTCCGGATCGAGGCGGCGCTGCTGCTCCAGGGCCTCCTCCCCATCGCAGGCCACACTGACGCCGTAGCCGAGCCGTTGCAGCATCAGCTCACAGACGCGGGCGTTGACGCGGTTGTCCTCGGCCAGGAGGATCCGCAGCGGATGGCTGTCGGCGAAGCTGGCCTCTGCTGGTGCCGGGCCCGCTGGAGCCGTCACCGGCAGGCTGACCGTGAACAGGCTGCCCTGGCCGGTTTCGCTCTCGAGCTCAATCTCGCCCCCCATGGCCACCACGAGGTGGTGGCAGATGGCCAGGCCCAGGCCGGTGCCGCCATGGGGACGGGTGCTGGAGCCATCCCCCTGGGTGAAGGGCTGGAAAAGCATCTCCCGGGAGGAGGGGCTGATCCCGGGCCCGGTGTCCCGGACACCGAAGAGCAGGTGCCGCCGGCCATCGGGCTGGAGGTCCTCCACGCCGACGGCCACGGCCACCTGGCCGTGCACCGTGAACCTGACCGCATTGCCCACCAGATTCACGAGGATCTGCCGCAGGTGCAGGGGATCGGAGGTCACGACGTCGGGAACGTCGTCATCGACCGTGAGCGTGATGGCCAGCCCCTTTGACTGGGCCTGCTGGCGGAACAGCTGGACGACCTCCTCCACCAGGGGACGGAGGTGGCAAGGGGCTGCATCGATCACCAGCGCGCCACTGTCGATGGCGGAGAAGTCGAGCAGCTGGTTGAGCAGGAGCAGCAGCGACTCGCCGGAGTTGCGAACCGTCTGCAGGCACGATTCCTGGTGAGAGGTGAGGGCCGTGCTCAGCAGAATGTCGGTGAGTCCGATCACACCATTGAGCGGCGTGCGCAGCTCGTGGCCCATGGTGGCCAGGAAGGTGCTCTTGGCCAGGTTGGCCTGCTCCGATTCCTGCGCCGCACGGCGGGCCAGATCGCGGGCCTGCAGGCTCACCTCCAGCGCCCGCGCCGTGGAGCGCAGCGAACGCCAGTGGAGCAGCCCCGCCAAAGCGGACAGAAGGGCACTGCCGGTGAGCGAGAGGGCCAGGCTGAGGCGCAGGGGAAACAGCTGCTGATTGAGGGTGGCCATCGACAGATCGACACCCACCAGACCCACCGTCCTGCCGGCCTGGTTGTGGAAGGGGGCAAAGCTGCTGAGGAACGTGCCCCACTGGTCGGTGTAGGGAGCCGAACTCACCTTGACCTTGCCGAAACGAGCCGCCGCAAGGGCGGCGGGGGGAGCGTCGCCGTAATGATTGCCGATCACCAGGGGCGTCACGTCGTCCCCCTGATTCGTGATGTAGAAGGTGCTGTCGAGAACAAAGCGGAGATCCTTCTCCGGCCCCCTCAGGGTGTAGGCGTAATAGACATCCGGAACCGACCGTCTGAGGCGGAGCAGGGGCTCAGTGGCCTTCTGATACGCAAAGCTGCCGGCCTGATCCGGGCTGGTGATCCGCTCATGCAGATCGCCATCCATCTCCGACGCCGTCATCACGGCCAGGTCCCGTAAGCGCTCCTGGATGTTCGCGTGGAGGCTGCCTTCGGCGGCCCGGTAGGTGACAATCAGGGCCGTGCTGGAGATGGCCATGATCCCCAGGCTCAGCAGGCAGGAATCACGGAGCATCCTGGCCCTGGGCATGGGGGCGACCTCCGCTGCGTTCACTCTGCTGCCTACCTGATTATCTATTCTAGAGCGGTGCAACCCCACCCCGCGCCACCGCCATGGTCCCAGGCCATGGAGGGGCTTTTGCACAGGACTCATGGGGGGAGGCTGGGCCTGGCGCGGCGCCACTCCTGGAAACGATCCAGGGCGGCGCAGAGATCCACGAAACGCAGGGGCTTGGAGAGGAAGTCGTTCATCCCGGCGGCTTCACACTCCTGGCGATGGGAGCTGAAGGAATAGGCCGTCAAGGCAATGATGTAGATATCCGAATAGCCCTCACTACGCATCTGTCGGGCCGCGGAGATGCCATCCAGACGGGGCATGGCCACATCCATGACCACCAGATCAAAGGGCTCACTTCGGATGCTTTGGAGTGTGGCGTCGCCATCGCCCACCAGCTGGACCGACAGATTCAGCCTGGCCAGCATCAGCTCCAGCACTCGCTGGTTGACGCGGTTGTCATCGGCCACCAGGATCCTCAGCCCAGGATCCAGACCTTGGGGAGGGCTGCTCTGGAGAGGCTTGTGCTGGCTTTTCGAGGCCACCGCGAAGGGCAGGCGGACCGAAAAACAGCTGCCCTTGCCGAGACCCGATTCCACCGAGATCTCACCGCCCATCAGCTGGCACAGCCGGGAACAGATCGCCAGGCCGAGCCCGGCACTCTGGCGGGTCTGCTCCGGGTCGGCGTGCCCGACGAACTCCTCGAAGATGAACGGCAGGGCTGCGGCGGCGATGCCGATGCCGGTGTCGGCGACGCGCAACAACAGGCCGACGGCATCCGCCGCCGTCCGGGTGGCCTCGACGACGAGCCGGATCTCCCCATGGTTGGTGTATTTGCAGGCATTTCCCAGCAGGTTGAAAAGGATCTGACGCAGCTTCAGATCATCCCCGATCAACCATCTCGGCACATCCGGCGACAGGTTGAGCCGCAGATCAAGCTGCCGAATAGAAGCCTGATGTTGAAACAAATTCAGCACGTCATCGAGCAGATGATGGAGATCAAACGTTCTGGGGTTCAACGCCAGACGACCGGTCTCGATCTGGGAGATATCGAGAATGTCGTTGACCAGATTCAACAGATAGTCGCCGCTCTCATGGATGGTCTGGATCATCTCCCTGTGGCGCCCTTCCATGGGACTTGCCAGCAGCAGGTCGCTCATGCCGATCACGGCGTTGAGCGGGGTGCGGATCTCATGGCTCATCGTGGCCAGAAAACGTGTCTTCGACTGGCTGGCCGCCAGGGCTTCATCCCGGGCCTGGCGCAGCTCCAGAGTTCGCTGGGCCACCTGCTGCTCCAGCTGATCCCGCGCGTCAATCAGCCTGTCCTGGGCCTGGACAATCGCGCTCTGATCCCGGAACGTGAAGACAAGCGAGGGCTTGCTCGGGACGTTGACGGTGGCCCACGACACCTCAATGACCCGACGCGGTGGGGCGCTGGTGAACTCCCAGGTGGTGGTGCCCTCGGGAGCCTGCGTCCAGAAGGGCTGGCCGGCCGTGGGCTCGGCCGTGGCCTGGGGTTGGCTGTCGGGAAGGATCCTGCTCAGGGAGCGGCCCAGGCACTGAAGGCGTGGGAGGCCCACGAAGCGATCGAAGGAAGCATTGGTCCACTCGACGATTCCATCGAGATCGGTGAAGGCGAGAGCTTCTTCGACCGCCCCCAGAGCCGCCTCCAGCCGGCCGAGGGTGGTGCGCAATTGGGCGATGAGCTCCAGATCGGCCATCCCGGACTCAGATCAGCGGACGCAGGGTCGCCGCAAAGACCCAGCCATCCCCGCGCCGTTCAGCGACGATGAAATGCTCTGAATTGATGGCGCGCTGATCCTTGCAGATCGTCATCAACTCCAGGGGATGGTTGAGAATCTGGGATTCACCAACGATCTGAAAGCGTGAGAATCCCAGATGGTGGGCGTCGCGGAAAGAGTCTGGAAGAATCATGGAGAGGGACTGCCCCTCCAGATCCTGCAAGGTCCATCCGTAGGTGGATTCAAACAGGTCGTTGATCTCCACGATGCACCCGTCACGGTCGGCGGCAACGAAGGGCAGGGACTTCTGGCGGAGCTCTTCAATCGTGACCATGGCCAGCGCCGCACACATCACCAGGTGATTCACAAACCTTAGCGCCGCATCCCGGAAGCCGCTCCGGCTCGATCAGGACCTGGACACGGCCACGCGCAGGCTGGGCAAACCAGGAAGCCAGCCAGCCGCAACCCGCCCTGGGCCGGGCCGTCCGATGGCGGAAGCCCCAATCCTGCACGAATGGTAAGATCAATGAGATTCGAGATTCCATGTGTGGATGATCTCTCCATCCTGAAGCCTTCAGGTTTGCTTGATGCCCAGAGTGGCGCCGACCTGCGATCATCCATCGGCTCTCTTCTGAACGAAAAACCAGGAGACATCCTGATTGACTTTCAGGGCGTTGAGTTCATGGACAGCAGTGGCTTCGGTGCCCTGGTTTCTGTGCTCAAACGGGTCAGGGAGCACGGAAAGCAGCTGTATCTGTGCAGTCTCACCAGCCAGGTGCGGATCGTTCTGGAGCTCACCGGCACCGAGAAGGTCTTCACCATTTTCCCGGATCAGGAGGCCTGCGTCTCGGCCCTGTCACAGAAGCAAATCGCCTGACATGCTCAGGAAAGAATCGCTCGGATCGCCGAATAGTCATCGGTGAACGGGGTATTGGCCGTGATGTCATGGATCTGGGAGAGCAGCCGCTCCAGGCCATCGTCGTCCGACAGCAGGCCCCGGCACTGTTCCGCCAGCTGCATGAATTCCGCCAACGTACCCATCACACCATCGGGCCTGGGGACTTCGTAGAGCCCATCGCTGTAGACGAGCAGACACCCCCCCTCGCCGACCTCCAGGCTCTCGTTGGTATAGGTGGACTCCTCGAACAGGCCCACCGCCATGCCCTGGCCCTTGAGCCACAGGCTGGGGAAAGCGCCCGTACGGCTCCAGAGCAGGGCCGGGGGGTGACCGGCGCTGGCGTAGCGCAGGGTCCTGCTGGAGAGCTGATACACCCCGTACCAGATGGTGAGGTAGCGGCCCTGGTGGCGCTCCATCTGGAAACCGCTGTTGAGGGCCTGCAGCACCCCGGCCGGATCCCGCAGATCGACGGGCAGGGAGCGTGAGCGCAGCTGGTTGTGGACGGAAATGGAGGGGAACGCCGCCGCTAGCCCATGGCCGGAGGCATCGGCGAGATAAAGGATCAAATGATCCGCATCCAGCCAGAAGAAGTCGAAGGAATCGCCACCCAGCTCATGGGAGGGCTCGAAGCGTGCCTCCACCCTGACGGCACCGGTCATGGCCTCGGGTAACAACGAGCGCACATAACTCGCCGCTTCTTCCAGCTCCTGATCGAGCCGGGCCTTCTGCTGCCGCAGCTCCTCGGCCAGAGCCTTGAGGCGTTCGTTGGCCTGGTGCAGGCGGATGCCGGAACGGACCCGCGCCAGCAGCTCCTCGGGGTCCACCGGCTTGCTGAGGAAGTCATCGGCGCCGCAGTCCAGCCCGAGGACGCGATCCTCCACCCGGGAACGGGAGGTGAGCAGGATGAAATGGGCCGACTGCAGGGAAGGATCGGCCTTGCAGGCCCGGCAGACCTCCAGGCCATCCATGCCGTCCATCAGCCAGTCGCAGAGGATGAGGGTGGGCGGACAGAGGCGTGCCTGCTCCAGGGCGGCTTCGCCGGACTCCACCATCACGACCCGGTAGCCCTGGGCGCTCAGCCGGGCCTGGAGCAGGCGGGAATGGACGCGGTCGTCATCGACGAGAAGGATCGTGGTCGGGGCGCCGCTGCTGTCCATCGGGAGAGGGATCAGGGGGCCGTGGGGCGTCGCTGCCGCAACGCCTCGGTGACCCGGCCAGCCTCAACGAGCAGCTGGTCGATTCTGAGCTGGGGCCACGTCTCCGGATCGGAACGCAGGGACTCCTCAACCGTTCCGCACAGGCCGGCCAGGCCCAGCGCGCCAAGGCTGGCACTGGGGGAGCGCAGGGAGTGGGCGGCGGCGATCATGGCCGGCGGGTCGTGGTACTGGTGGGCCATCACGACGGCCGAGACCAGGCTTGTCGCGTCCTCGAGATACAGATCGATGAGTTCCTGGAGCAGCGGCTCGGCCCCATCACCGAGTGACAGCTCCAGCTCCCCCCAGGCGCCGGCGTCGATCGGGTCATCCCCAGCCGCCCCGGGCGGGGCTTCGGATTGGTCGCGGGGGGTGTAGTGCTCCAAGGCGTAGCTGAGCTGGGCTGGCACGATCGGCTTGGCCAGGAAGTCGTCCATGCCGGCCTCAAGGCAGGCCTGGCGATCCTCCGGACGGCCATGGGCGGTCATCGCGATGATCCAGGGTTGCACGAACGGAGCCGGCAGCCGCCGGATGGCCCTGGTGGTGGCATAGCCGTCCAGCTCCGGCATCTGCACGTCCATGAAGACAACGTCGAAAGGGGTCGCCTGCAGGGCCGCAAGGGCCTCGGATCCGGAGGCCACGGCCTCGGCCCGATAGCCCAGGCGCTGCAATAACAGCAGGGCCAGCTGTCGGTTCACGGGGACATCGTCGACGACGAGCAACCGCAGCGGCAGCCGATCGGCGAGTCGCTGGGGGCCACCCTCCGGGGCGGGATGGAGGGGTTGCGTTGGAGGAGCGGACAGCCGCTGCTCCGCTGGGCTCTGCAGTTGCTGCAGCAGGGCCCGGCGAAGCTGGCCGAGTCGCACGGGCTTGGTAAGCAGCACGGGCGGGGTCTCCGGGAGAGACGTCAGCTCCGTGACTTTGCACCGGTCGGCCAGGACGATCCAGGGACGCATCCGCAGCAAGGGATCCTGAAGGAAGGGCGGAGGCGATGGGTCCCCGTCGCAGACGAGCAGACGCCCATCGATCACCACGGCACCATGGCCGCCATCAGCGATCTCGGTGGGGGCGACCCGCATGGGGATCTGACAGAGGTCGGGGGCGATCACAGGCAAGCCCATCCAGCCCAGTTGCTTCTGAAGCAGGGCACGGAGGGCGGGATTGGCGATCAGCAGCAGAACCGAAGCCGCGGGCGGGTCTGGAATCGGCAGGTGCTCCGGGGTGATGCTCGCCGCGGAGGTCGGGTCGAGCGTCAACAGCACGGTGAAGGTGAACACACTGCCGACCCCTTCCTCGCTGGCCAGGCCGATCGTTCCCCCCATCAAGTCGCACAGACGACGGGTGATCGCCAGCCCAAGGCCCGTGCCGCCGTAGCGCCGGGCCGTGGAGGGATCGGCCTGGCGAAAGGGTTCAAACAACTTGGGAATCAGGTCGTCCGACACGCCGATGCCGGTGTCACGGATCTGACAGGTGAACAGGCATGGGGTTGGCACGCCGGCCGCAGCGGCCTGGGGCTCCGCCGTCAGGGTGACGACAATCTCACCCTGGGGGGTGAATTTGACGGCATTGCTCAGGAGGTTCCAGAGGATCTGGCGAAGGCGGGTGAGGTCACCGATGACGGCCGTGGGCAAGCTGGGGTCGATGTCCAGGATCAGTTCCACCTCCTTGTGCAGCAGGCGGGACACACTGAGATCCAGGGCCTCTTCGATGCAGATGCGTAGGTCGAAATGCTGCTCATCCAGCTCCATGGCGCCGGATTCGATCTTCGAAAAGTCAAGGATGTCGTTGATGATCGTGAGCAGGGAGTCGGTGCTGCTGTTGATGATCTCAACGTATTCCCGATCCACGGCGTCAAGCCGCGAGTCCTGAAGCAGACCGGCCATGCCGATGATGGCGTTCATCGGGGTCCTGATCTCATGGCTCATCGTGGCCAGGAACGTGTCCTTGGCGGCATTGGCCGCCTCAGCGGCCTGCCGGGCCGCTTCCAGCTCCGCATTGAGCGCTGAGAGGCGCTGGGTCGACTCCCGCAACTCCGCCCGTTGCGTCGTCAGAATCGCGTTGAGCTTCTGGCTTTCCGTGAGCGCCACATTCCTGGCCTGGAGCAGGAAGAGGAAGTCAACCAGGGAATCATGCAGGGGAAAGTCATTGATCTTCAGTCCGAGGGACTTCAAGTCCTCCAGTTGCAGCAAACAGGGGGTTCCTACGAACAGCAGTTGCTCCCTCTCATCAAGACAACAGATCTGGCCCTTCAGTTGCAACGCAATCTGGTCGCACTTGAGGATCACATGCCGATCTGAGCAGTCACTCAGGCTGGAGAAATCCATGGGCACATCCGGCCGCAGAAGCTGGAAGTGGTCGTCGAGGTGCTTGCCCAACAGATCCGGCTCAGGAAGGATGCGACGAAGGACAGAGCCAGCCGCACGGATGGTCAGCTCACGGTCAACGACGAGATGAAAGGGGAACAGGGGATCAAGAAGATGGTCGGGAATCGGCACGGACATGACCATCAGAAACGACGCATGGTCATTCGTGCTTCATGCCGCCATCGGGAAGCACAGGGTCGGATGGCGAAGCAAGGCGAACATGGAATAGATCCGTGCCATCACCCTGGTCACGGGAGGCGACCTGATCGACCGCCAGAGGGGTACGGAAACGCTTGCCGAGGCCATGCAGCAGGCCGGTCACCATCGGGGCCAGGCCTCTCCGTTTGGAGCGGTACTCCAGTTGCATGGACGCATCGGCACGGTGCTCGCAACGGAAGGAGGGCGGCTGCAGCTCAGGAAAGGCCAGGGCGGCGCGGGCGTGGAGATTGTCGAGGTGATCCAGGAATTCCGGCAAGGTTTCACCCGTGCTCTCAAGAAGCTGCTCATAGCCTTCCGTGGCGGTGTAGGTGATCCAGTACTCACCAAAAGCCTCCATGATCTGATCACCGGAGAGGCCAAGTTCTTCGGTGGCTGCCGCCACCAGACGATGGGTCACGTCGTCGGGATAGGCCTGGTAGGTGGAGAAGAAATCAAGATCCTGGAGATCCGCCCGCTCCTTGATGCGCTGCCAGACATCCTCCCCATGGTGGGTGGTGACCATCTGCTGGATCGCCCGGTTGACAAGCCCGTACATCGTTGAACGGCCAAATAAGGTGAATCTAGCCCTTTGGGGCAGGCGGTATCCCTTCAGGTATGGCCAGGTAACTGATCAAGGCACCACTGGAAATCGCGGCGAACCTGCTCACGGACAGGCTCGTGGGCGAACAGCCGACCCCGGGTGGCAAGAATGGCCGGCAAGGCCGACGGAGGATCGAGGCTGGCCAGGTCACAGCCGGGTAGATCGAGCCGCCGGCAGAGGTCCCTGCCCTTGTTGGAGTAGTGGAGGTGGTACGGGACCCGGCCAGCCGCCAGTGACAGAACCGCGGTGTGAAAGCGCACGGCAATCACGATGTCCACCAGGGCGAACAGGGCCATGGCGAGCTGCCAGCTCGGCACGGCCGGATGGTCAACAAACGGATTGAGGATGGCTGTGGCGGGGGCTAGGGCCTGGATAGCGGCGGCCACCTCAAGATCATTGTCAGAGCCGTAGGCGCCGGATTGGATCAGGATGACGGGCCTGAGTCCGGCAGCGGAGAGCTGAAGGCTGAGCATGGCCATCCGGGTGACGAAAGCGTCATTGTCGTGGCCGTACATGCTGTCAAAACCACGCACAGAGAGCACGGCGGCCTGGGCAGGATCGATGGCCAGGCGTGCGAGGGATTGCCGCGCCGTCGTCTCCGCCAGGGGAGAACTCTCCAGGACGAAGGCGATGTCGTACGACAACCTTGCAGGCACCCCTGCCGCACAAAGCCGCTGGTGACTTTCTGCATCACGCACACAGACAGCCGCCAATCGCTTGAAATAGCGCTGCAGCAGGAAGAAGCTGAGGCCGTGGCAGGAGCGAGGAATCGACTGGCCGAACAGAAACGTGTGACGAGGGCTATGTCTCAATTCCGCCAGGTTCATGAGGAACGCCTTGGTGACGAGCCATTCCCGAGAATTGTTGAAGATATCGCCCCCCACGCTGATGTAGGCCTCACAGTTCCTGGGCCGCTCAGGCAAGAAAGTAACGCCCAGGGTGGGATCAGGCCGCTCATCCTGAACGCAGCCCACCAGGTCCACACCGGGAAGGAGCTTTCGAAACGCGCTGTAGATGGCTGCATCCCCAAGATTCAGGGTGCTGTAGGCGTTGATCAGGCCAATGCGCACGGAAAGTTACAGAAGAAAGAGACAGTTCTGGTAACGCTGCGTAAACGGCTGGCGCCTTGTGCATGCTTCGAGAACGATTCCAGAATGCTTCCAGAGTGAAGCGGAAGCATGAAAGCCTGTGCCATCGTATCAGCACAGCACAAAACCGATCCGCACAGACCGCCCTGCAACGGTGATGATAACCAAGCACAGCCTGGTGTGCCAAGAGAGGCGAGAGGACCATCAGCAAGGATGGGCTTGCAGGGAGCTCTCATAGGCGCGCGAATGGGAGAATCATGGCCGCCAGGATCGTGGCCGTGTGGATCCTGGCCCCACCACAGACTCATGAAGAGCGCAAGAGTCGCCGCAGCTTGCCCTTGACCATCTCCACGGTGGGAATGGAACGGGCAAACTTCCGGTAGGCCGCTCCGATACCCATGAGCTTCACTGGACGCTGGCCAGAGAAAACGGTCCGATCCAGGAGAGCGAACCATCGGTCTTGGAAGTTCGCGGCATAATCAGCATGCCAGGGCTTGACTTTTCCTAAGAAATGGATGATTCCATCTGAGAAGTTGGTATCCGCCTTGCCTTTCGACGTGTTCCACTTCGGATCAAGAATCAACCAGTCGTCCGCCAGAACGATATTGAGGGCATCTTGATCCATCTGATCCAGCAAGTCGTAGTTGTCTTGCGCAATCGTCAAAGCCTTCGATTGTATGTGACGTTCTCGCCAGGCGTCCAGATCCATGACGATCACCCCTGAGTTGAAGTATTTCTGAGGGTTTACCAGCTTCAGCTTGTCGCGAAGGCGCAGTTGCTGCTGTGGGGTGTCGATACCACCGTCAATCACACAAGCGCTCGATTTCCCTTGCAGATTGAGCGACTGCAAGCCATTGAGATCCGAGCAGACGATAAGATCCGTATCCAGATAGATGCAGCGGGACACATCAGCGAGGTATTCGGGGATGAAGAAGCGTGCATAGGGGGATTTACTCTTGACGAGCAACGTGCTTCGAAGCTTATCGACCTGTCCAAGGTCGAAGTCTATAAACTTGATGACGCCAAGATTGGCAGTTTGCCAGGAGTCAAAGAGCTTCTGCTTGTCTTCAGGGGATAGGTCAACGCTGATGACATAGGCATTCAGGGTTGTACTACAGGCTTCCAACGCGGACCGGACAGTAACTGCTGCACCCCAAAGATAGTTCGCAGTGGCAACAATCACAATGTTAACCATTGTGCCTCAAGCGAGCTTGCTGCTGAAGTTTAGCTCAGCGCCATGAATCAGCGCCGTTGCCATGGCCAATTGGCCGTATGGCCTGACAGGACTCAAGGGATTACGAAACAATCTCTCTTGGGGTGTTGCCCGTTCCCGGCCCCGTTCTATGACGGCGATGGTGTCCCGTGGAGATGATCCTGGCGGCATGACAGCGAGGGGAACGGATCGGACATCCGCAAGCTGAGGAGATCGCTCGCACGACGGAGCAGACTGGGGCGAAGCCGAGTAACGCCCGGCAAGCTGGGCCCACCAGGAGGATGGATCCGGGTGCAGCCACCGGGACCTGCTGTTGCAGACGGTGGCGGCCAGCTCCCCAATCCAGCTGAGGGGACAGCAGCACCACGAACCAGGAGCTGCCGGAGCCGTTGATCAGGTGGAAGTCCGGGCCTCCCTTGTACAAAACTCCCCGGTGGTAAGTTTCTAATATCTACTGATGCAGCCTGATGGGCCAGGATGAGACTGAGGAGCCGTGGATGGGCCTTGGCCTCGAGGACGAAGTGACGCTATCGATCCTCGGATCAGGCTGAGCATCGAGGCTGCCGATCACCGACAGCGCCGCGAGGGGCTGGGCGGATGCATATTCAGGAGGCCCTTCCTGCATGGGGTGGGAATCATCAAGAGAAGGAATGGAAGCCTATCAATCCTGCGAAGCGAACAACCCGCTGGCTCGCCGACTACGGATACGCTAAGGTTGATTGGACAAGCCAATCGGGGAAACTGTTCCGAATCGACGCAGATGTCGAAATTCCTATGCTGGCTTTTTGGGATGGCCTGCTGTATTAGTACAGTGGGTACAGCTCAGGCTTTACCGATCTCACCCGGTGATCGGGTCAAGGTGACCATTCCGGAGGGTGAAGAATTCAGTGGCATCTTTGAAATCAATCTGAACGGAGAACTTGAACTTCCCTATATCAAGGGAATCTCAGCCGTGGGTCTGGAACCGGATCAGCTTCAGAAGCGTGTCTCTCAAGCCCTTGTGCAACAGGGCTTTTTTCAGCCATCATTCCTCAGGGTCAGCCTGAGCGTGGTCCAGTGGGCCCCGGTCCCGGTCTTCGTCATTGGATCCGCTTTTCAGCCTGGTCGCGTGTTGATTAATGAGTTGAGTGATGTGGAACAGACGCAGACACCTGTTCAACTCTCTGGGCAAGCCCCGCTCAATCGTATGCTGACGACGGCCCTGCGTCGTGCGGGAGGCGTGACTCCCACCGCCGATGTCACCGCCGTGGAGTTGAAACGGGGATCACGGAAGCAAGTGATTGACCTCACCGGTGCCTTCACGGGGGTACCATTTAAGGACATCCCGCTGATTGCCGGTGATCAAGTCATTGTTCCCGACACGGGTAGCGTGAACCCACTGATCGTGCGCCCGTCGCACATCACCCCCGCTGAGGTTGAAATCAACATCTCCAATCTTACTGTTCCTGCGGCGGGGAACTCTGTTGCCGGTATTGGCTCTCAGGCCAGGAACTTTCCCTATGGATCACGCCTGTCCCATGCCGTCATCTCGGCGAACTGTGCTGGTGGAACCATGGTCACCAATGCGCGACGCAAAGCCATCTTGGTGCGAACAGAAAGAGCCTCTGGCAAGACGACGGTCTACGAACGGGGCGTAGAAGATCTTCTTCGCGCCTCGACGGAAAACGCCAACAACCCCTATCTCATGGCAGACGATGGTGTGGCCTGCTATGACTCCAAGATGACGAACTTCCAGGCCGTTCTGAGCATCTTTACTCAATTCCTGAATCCCGCCGCATTGATTTATGATCGAAGCATTCCCTAAGATAGAGTGAAAGAAGCTCCACCCATCATCAGACGCCTGAAGCCGAAGGTGCAGGCCGTGCAAGAACCCTTGGGCAAGGCAACGCGTCTGTTTGCCGAGCAGTTTCGAAACATCCCTGGGTTGAAGCCTCCCGATCCAAAGGGTTGGTGGAGAAAGCTGAGTCGCACGGATAAGCTTCGCTGGAGCCGTTATCTTTTCGTTTCAACGTGTACGAATGGCCTGATCTGGGGATCCAGCATTCTTTATCTTCTGCTGGCGAAGCCTGTCTATACCAGCTCCTGGGCCTTGATTCTGCCTGGTAGTGCCAATGCAGTCAACCTGAGCCTGCCTGATATTGGCCAGGCCACAGCTTCAAGCGAATCCCTGGGGCTGGCAACGTTCGATCCTCGAGCCAACTATGAATACATCTTCGTGAGCGAACAGGTATTGGCTCGGGCCGCCAAGATTGCCAATATTCCGAAGGCAGACTTTGCCAAGCCGCGCATCAAGAACATTGATAATACGACACTGATGCAGATTGATTCCACCGGTCCCTCTCCGGAGGATGCGCGCAAGCGTTCCTTTGCATTGTATGAGGCCATGGTCGAGCGACTGAACGAGCTGCGCGTCAGTGAGATCAACCAACGGGAAGGCCCCACGCAGAAGATTCTGCTGGAGACGCAGCAGAAGCTGGAGGAAGCTCAGAAAGAAGTGTCCGAATACAAGCGCAGGTCTGGCCTGACATCCACTGAGCAGGTCGAAATCCTTTCGGCGAATATCGAACAGCTGCGCAAGCAAAGGGCAGAACTTGCTGCTCAGCAATCCCAGGCAGAGAGTCGACTGCAGAAATTAAGCCGGAGCCTTGGCCTGTCTCCAGCAGAGGCCACAGAAGCGTTCAAGTTGCAGGTCGACCAGATCTTCCAACAGAACTTAAAAGACTACAGCGAAGCCACGTCAATTCTCAAGGTTCAACAATCTAAGTTTGGCCGCAATAACCCTCGGATTCTCAAAGAGATTAAGAGGCAAGAGGCAGCCATGCAGGCGATGAATCAACGTGCCAAGCTCTTGCTGGGTCGCCCAGCTTCCTTCCAGACACTCTCACGGCTTGCCTTGACAGGGGCAAGTTCGGGCCGTGAATCTCTCTTCCAGAACCTGGTGAACTTCCAATCGGATGCGAGTGGTGCAGCATCACAGGTCAGCAAGCTAGATCAACAGATCAGTTCCTTGGAAGGACGTCTACGGTTGATGTCCCAAAGGCAGTCGTCGTTGGAGAATCTCAAACGTAATGAACAGATCGCAGAGGCCGTCTTTGCATCCACCTTGGCCAAACTGGATCTGGGTCAGTCCAATATCTTTGCAGCCTTCCCGCTGATCCAGATTGCTGTGGAGCCATCGCTGCCGGAAAAGGCGACATCGCCAAAACGATCGCTGGTTCTTGCTGGCTCAGCCTTTGGTTCCATCCTGACGACGACAGGTCTCTGGATCTTATGGATCCGCAAGCCCTGGATCAAGCGGCTCGGCCGTTGGGTTTCAACCTAGCCAGGAGACTTCTTTGGGACTCAAGACGCTTCTTTCCAAGGCCTTTCATTCTGAGGATGATCTTCAGCCGAGAAACGTGCCAGAGCGTCTGGTGTGGTGGTCGATTATCTGCACGTACCCCATCTGGCTGGTCGGTGGACTCTATGTGGTGGGATCGGTGCTCTGCTGGCTACTCCTGGGTTGCCTGCTGATCAAGATCCTGGCCCGCAGGGATCACCCAGAGGAGAATGAAGAGATTTCGATTTCTCCAGTGATCTGGCTGTGGATTATCGGAATGATCGTGATGGAAGTTGCCTTGATTGCAGGCCACGTGAATTTCAACCTCGGTACGGGGGCGATCATCAAGTCCACCATCGGCTGGGCCAAGGGGTGGGCCGCTTTAGCCCTTTACCCGTTAGCCGGAGCCCTGCCGATTCGCAGCAGCATCATCACCCGCGCCATTTGCATCGTCGGGCTGCATACGCTGCTCATCATGCCTTTTCTGATGCTGACCCCCAATCTGGGGCTTCCAGAGGTCCTCTACGTCTCGCCACTGAGGGCCGTCGGTGGTCCGGGAAATGAGTTCTTTGATGTTCCTCTCTACGAAATCGATGGCAGCACGGGTGATCTTCGCTGGCGTCTCTTTGCACCGTGGGGGCCAGCCCTTGGTTTTGTTGGCAACATCAACTTCATGATTTGCCTCCTGGAAAAGGACCAGAAATGGAAACTTCTCGGGATTGCCGGTTCCATCGTCATGTGCTTTGTCTGCAAGTCCCGTCTGGCCCAGCTCTGCATCATCCTGATCCCGTCCGTGACGTTCGTGGTTTCCAAACTCCGCAAACCGGTCATGCTGATATCGCTTGGGGTTGTCTCCTATCTGGGCGGGATCTTCGCCACATCCATTCTGACTGCCATCAATGACTACTGGGAAGGCTTCAAAGGGGCTCGGGCTGGCTCAACCCGTGTTCGCTTTGCGTTGAAGCGTATCGCCTTCCACCGCTGGGAGACTGAGGCTCCGATCTGGGGGCATGGTGTTGTGGAAGGCGGCCCCCATCTGGTGGAGTACATGGCCATCGGCTCCCACCACACCTGGGCGGGAGTTCTTTTTGTAAAGGGCATCGTGGGATTCTTCGCTATTGCGGTGCCGATGCTGGCAACGGGTTTGGATCTGCTGCGCCGCGCGGCCAGTCCCCACTATCAACTTGGCTCGGCAGGGCTGGGAATCATCATCATCCTATTCATGTATACATTTGGCGAGAATCTTGAAATTCTTGTCTATCTCTTCTGGCCGGGGATGGTGATCATGGGAATGGCTCTGCAGGAGAAGAAAGGCACTCCCCAGCCAGAGCTTCAGCCTGTGTCGTGATGCCGACCAGAACGAAATGCAGTGAGAGGCCCTGATGTCATGATGAGCCACCAGAAGCTCCAGCGTGGGGTTGACCATTGATGCGCCTGCTCAGCAACCTGAAACGGTTCATCCCGAAGGATCGATTCATCCGCAACATCGGCTGGATGGGTGTGGGAGAGGTGGGGATCCGAGTCTCGCGACTCGTGGCCACGGTTCTGCTGGCCAGGCTGCTGAGCCCCAGGGACTATGGCCTGGCGGCCATCGTGCTGACCTCCGGCGAGCTTGTCAAAGTCTTCACACGCAACGGGATCGGCGACAAGATCGTGCAGGCCGATGCGGATGAGGTCAGCGAGATCTGTCAGACGGCATGGAGTCTGAACTGGTTGATCGGATTCAGCCTGTTTCTTATCCAGGTCATTGGTTCGACTGTCATGGCCAAGGTCTACAACGACAACGCGCTGATCGTGCCGATCATCGTGGTGAGTTTCAGCTATCTGATCTATCCACTCTCCATGGTCCAGTCGGCCTTGGTGCGTCGCAAGAATCGGCTGAAGTTCTACAGCATGACCAACCTCGCAGCCGTCGCCAGCGAAAACCTGATGACGGGGATCTTTGCGCTGATGGGGATGGGCATGTGGGCGATCGTGCTTCCCAAGTTACTGGTGGCTCCCGTCTGGGTCGCGATGATGCTGCGCTTCGAACCATGGCGGCCGGCTCTGTCGTTCACGCTCAAGCGCTGGAAGTCCGTCCTGCAGTTCGGCAGTCGCATCCTCGGGGTGGAGATGCTCAACACCTTCCGGGAGAATGTGGATTATCTCCTGATCGGCCGCTTCATCGGTGTCAAGGCGCTTGGGGTGTACTACTTCGCCTTCAATGCCGGACTCGGTCTGAGCCTCAGCGTGATCAATGCCTTGTCGGTCTCGCTCTACTCCGACTTCTGTGACGTCCGCAGCCAACCCGCCGTCCTCAAGGAGCGTTTCCGCAAGAACCTGCTCACCATCACCAAGGTGATCGTGCCCGTGGTGGCCCTGCAGTGCAGCCTTGCCCCGCTGTATGTGCCGATCGTCTTTGGCCGGCAATGGGTGTCGGAGGGGGCGGTGCCGATTCTCATGCTGATCTGCCTGTCGGCCCTGTCCAGGCCTTTCGCCAACGCCTCCGCCATGCTGTTCCGCGCGGTGGGCTTGCCCCAGGTGGATCTGCTCTGGAACCTGGCCTTCACGGTGGCACTCACCGTGGCCATTCTGATCGGCACGACATGGGGATCCCTCGGCGTGGCTGTCGCCGTGGCAGCGACCCATCTCACGCTGCAACCGATCTATGTGATGCTGGGGCAACGGCTGCTGCGAAGGATCCAGATCGCCCAGCCCGCAGGCCTGTGACTGGGGCCCCGCCCGAGGCGAGGTTATGGTGACGGAAGCCTTCAAGCCTCTGCTCCCGCCGCCGGTCTGGAGCACGTCCGTGGTGCCCTGGGTGCCATCAGAGCCAGCCTTGACGTCCGTCCGCCCGATCCGCTCGTGAAGATCTACGCCATTTGCCTGATCAAGAATGAGGGCGATGTGATTGCGGATTGTCTTCATCATGCACTGACGTTCTGCGATCGGATCTTTGTTCTTGATAACGGCAGCACGGATGGCACCTGGGAAACCGTCAATGCCCTTGCGAGGCAGTATCCAGCGATTGTGATTGAGGAACAGCTCCTTATTCCATTCCGTGATGGGATGCGCTCGATCGTCTACAACAAATATAACCACGAACTCACGGATCAGGATTGGTGGCTGCGGCTGGATGGGGATGAGTTCCTCGATGGGGACCCGAGGGAGGTGCTGGCCAAGGCGAACCGTGAAAAGGCCGACTTCGTGACAGCCTGGAATCTTCAGTTCTATTTCACGGATACGGATTACAAGAACTGGGCGGCCGAGAAGCTGGAAACCAACCGACCCATCACCGAACGGCGCCGCTACTACTCCGCCAACTGGCGGGAGTACCGCTTCTTCCGCAACCAGCCCCATCAACCCTGGAACGAAGCGGTGGCCCCACAGTGGCCCGATGGACTCACCAAAGCCTGTTCACAGCGCCTCTACAACCGCCACTACCCCTACCGCACGCCTGACCAGATCAAGGAGAAGCTCCAGGCCCGTTTCGGCCACGAACAGTTTCGCCATATCAACTCCATCGACTGGACATCCAAGGTGCTGCCTGCGCGCCAGCTGAACCACTTCCAGGAGGGTCAGCCACCAACCATCAACCAGTTCGATTACTACGCCAAACGCCTGCGGATGATCCGGATCACCCTGATGGGGCGTTTCAGGGCCCTCCTGCGTCGGCTTCTGGGCGGCCACCGCTCCAGCCATACCTCGTAGGGGGTTCGATGGCGCAGACCGATCAACCCGAAACGTCGGCGGCCGCTGCGGCCCCAGCAGGACAGGACACGCCGGCCATTGCCGTTGTGATCCCCATCTACAACGCGGCGCGACACCTCGCTGAAACGTTGCGTTCGGTGCAGAACCAGAGCCTGAGCAACTGGGAACTGATCGCGGTGGACGACGGCTCCACCGACGACAGCTACACCATCGTGACCCGCCTGTGCGGGGACGATCCCCGGGTGCACCTGGTGAGCCAGCCCAACGCGGGCGTCTCGATGGCCCGCAATCACGGGGTGGCACTCAGCCGCGCTCCCCTGATCGCCTTCCTCGATGCCGATGACCTCTGGCATCCCGACAAATTGCGCCTGCATGTGGCGTACCACGCCGACCATCCAGATGTCGGCGTGAGTTTCGCCCGCGTCGCGTTCCTCTCCCCTGAGGGCACACCCACGGGCCTGCTGGCGGCCCTGCCCCGGGAATCGCATCGGCCGGTGGATTTTCTCTGCGAGAACCCCACCAACACCACGTCGAACTGGGTGCTGCGAAGGCAGGTGTTCGACGCGGTGGGCGGATTCGTCGCCGACATGAGTTATTCGGAAGATCTGGAATGGCTGCTGCGGGTGGCCTGCGATGGCCGCTGGCAGATCGCCGGCTTGCCCCAGGTGCTCACCTACTACCGCACCTCGACCGGCGGACTCTCCTCGAGCCTGCAGCGCATGGAGCGGGGCTGGCTGCGGCTGATCACCGAAGCCCGTGGCTATGCGCCGGAGCTGGTGGCGCGACACTTCGCCACGGCCCAGGCCATCCACCTGCGCTACCTGGCCCGGCGCTCCCTGCGCCTGGGAGGGGCGCCCGCCATCGGCACCGATTTCATGCTGCGCTCCCTGCGCTCCGACTGGCGGATCCTGCTGCAGGAGCCGCGCCGTACCGTGCTCACGGCCCTGGCCGTCTTCGCCAGGCAGCTGCTGGCCCCCTTCCGCCGCCCCAGTGGCCGCCGCGACGGGGCACGCCCATGATGGCTCTCACCAACGCCCCGCTGCCTGTGAGGCCACTCCCATGAGCCCATCCCCCCTGGTCTCGGTGGTGATGCCCCTCTACAACTCCGCCGCCACGGTGAGGGAAAGCCTGGAATCCGTGCTCAGCCAGACCTACCCCAACCTGGAGATCCTGGTGGTGAACGACGGCTCCACCGATGACGGGGTGGCGATCTGCCAGGGGTACCAGGACGGACGCGTTCGGGTGGTGCATCAGCAGAACCGTGGCCTGGCCGGGGCGCGCAACACCGGCATCCGGCAGGCCAAGGGGGAGTTCCTGGGATTTCTGGACAGCGATGATCTGTGGCTGCCCACCAAGGTGGAGCGCCATGTGGCCCATCTGCAGGCGCGGCCGGAGGTGGGTGTCAGCTTTTCCCGCTCCGGTTTCATCGATGAGGACTCCAGGCCGATCGGGATCTACCAGATGCCGAGGCTGCAGGACATCACGCCGGAGATCGTCTTCTGCCGCAATCCGATCGGCAATGGCTCCGCGGTCGTCATCCGCCGCGAAGTCTTCGCGGCCATTCGCTTCACCGCCAATCTCTATGGCACCGAGGAAGACTTCTTCTTCGACGACAGCTTCCGGCAGTCCGAAGACATCGAGTGCTGGTTGCGGATCGCCCTCCAGACCCACTGGCGCATCGAGGGGATCCCCGAGGCCCTGACGCTTTACCGCATCAGCGACGGCGGACTCTCGGCCAACCTGATGAAGCAGTACGCCACCTGGGAGCGGGTTCTGCTCAAGACCGAAACCACCAACCCCGATTTCATCGCCCAGTGGGGCTCCAGGGCCCGGGCCTATCAGCTGCGTTACCTGGCGCGCCGGGCCACCCGTCAGCGGGATGGCGCCCTGGCCGTGCGCCTGCTGCACCAATCCCTGGCCACCGACTGGAGGGTGCTGGTGGAGGAACCACGGCGCACCCTGATCACCCTGGCGGCGGCCTATCTGCTGCTGGTGTTGCCGGAAGCTCCCTATCGCTGGCTGGAGGGCCGGATGCTGCGCTCCACCGGCGCCAGCCAGAAGCGGCGCATGCAGGGGGAACTGGGACGATGAAGATCCTGCTGGTCTGTTCTTCGGGGGGGCATTTCAAGGCCCTGCAGCAACTGGTCGACTTCTGGGGGCGCCATCCCCATCTCTGGATCACCTTCCGCACGCCGACCACCGAAACGGCGCTGGCCGGGGAGCCGGTGCAATGGGCCCACAGCCCCACCAACCGCAACCTGCCGAATCTGCTGCGCAACCTGGGGCTGGCGCTGCAGGTGATCCGCAGCCAGCGGCCGGACGTGATCGTGTCGACCGGTGCCGGTGTGGCTGTCCCCTTTCTTCTGCTCGGTAAGCTGTTTGGATGCAAGACCGTGTTCATCGAGTCCGTGACCCGCATCGAGACCCTGAGCCTCTCGGCGCGGCTCGTTCGACCGTTTCTTGATATTCTCTACGTGCACTGGCCCCAGCTGCAACGTCGCTATCCCCGCGCCGAACTTGTCCAGGACAAGGTGGGATCATGATCCTGGTGAGCGTGGGGACGGAACAGTTCCCGTTCAACCGGCTGATGCAGTGGATGGAGCTGCTGATCCAGCAGGAGCTCATCGATGAGGAGATCGTTGTTCAGTACGGCACCTGTACCTTTCTCCCCAGCGGTACCACCGTGTACCGGTTGTTGAAGGAGGACTCCTTTCGCGCCCTGGTGGAAAAGGCGCGGGTCGTGATTGCCCATTGCGGGGAAGGAACGGTCCTGTTGCTCGATGAACTGGAGCAGCCCTTCATTCTCGTGCCCCGCAGCGTCCGCTATCAGGAGCATGTCGACGATCACCAGGTGGAACTCGCCCTGGCCCTGAAGCAGATGGGTGTACCGATCGCCTGGGGTCCAGGGGATCTGGTGCGCTTTCTCGGTGCCCCGTTCAAGACCTCGATCAGCGACGTGACCGACAGCTCCGCCCAGTCCCTCTGCAGGAGTCTCCACTCCCATTTTCCCGAGCCATGAGCGGCGGCCCGTCGTCCCAGGATGCCTTCGTCACGACCGTGCGCAACGGCGTGCTGATCGTGCAGCTGCCGCCCCGACTCACCGTCTCCGAAGCCGTGGTCTTCCGCTCCGGCTTCGCTGGCTGGCTGGCGGAGGTGGGGGGCCTGCGGCAGGTGGTCCTGGATTTCGGGCGCACGGCCATCATCGACAGCAGCGGCATCGGTGCCCTGGTGGGGGCCATCAAGACGGCCCAGGAGCGCGCGGTTCCCCTGGCGGCCTGGAGCCTGCACCGCCAGGTGTTCCTGGCCCTGCAGATGACGGGACTGGAGAAGGTCCTGCCGATCTCGGCCCATTCCGAGGGGCTGCTGCCCCAGCTCTCCCGGTCCGAGGACCAGCGGCCACCGCTCACCCACCCCTCGGTGCGCTCCGCCGTCAAGCGAGGCATGGATGTCTGCGGCGCCCTGGTGGGGCTGGGGGTCACGGCGCTGCTGTTCCTGCCCATCGCCCTGGCGATCCGCCTGGACAGCCCGGGACCGATCCTGTTCCGTCAGGTGCGCTGCGGCTGGATGGGCCGCCATTTCCGCATCTGGAAGTTCCGCTCGATGGTCACCGATGCCGAACGCCTGAAGGGCAGTGTGGTGAACCAGGCCCAGGGGGCCTTCTTCAAGAATGACAATGACCCCAGGATCACCCGCGTGGGCCGGATCCTGCGCAAGACCAGCCTGGATGAACTGCCCCAGTTCTGGAATGTGCTGATCGGCGACATGAGCCTGATCGGCACCCGGCCCGCCACCCCGGATGAGGTGCGGCGCTATGCCATCCCCAGTTGGCAGCGCTTTGATGTGCGACCTGGCCTGAGTGGGGAATGGCAGGTGAGCGGCCGTTCATCGATCCGGGATTTCGAAGATGTGATCCGGCTGGATCTTCGCTACCAGCAGAACTGGAGTCTGGGTTATGACCTCAAGCTGATTGTCCGCACCTTTCTTGTTCTGTTCAGCAAGAACTCAGGGGCGGCATGAACCTGCCCCAGGCCTCAGAATCCGATCGGCCCCTCAGCCAGCTCGCCGTCAACAGTGATCTCGATGAAATAGAGACGGTGCTCCGCTGGTTTGAGCAGCTGCGTGACCCTGCCGTGCCTTCGGAGCTCTGGATGCAGGCCCAGCTGGCCCTGGTCGAGGGGTTCACCAATGCGGTTCGCCATGCCCACGCCGATCTGGACCCACCGCCGCCGGTCCAGCTGTCGGTGCAGGTGAGCAGCCAGCGGTTCTGCGTGCAGATCCTCGACCAGGGTGCCCCCTTCGACTTCGAGGCCGCCCTGGCGACGGTGGAGGAGGCGATGGAAGCCAGTGATCACGATCCCCTCGCCAGGGAGGCCCACTGGGGCCTGGTGATGTTCCTGAAACTGCGCAGCACCTACGGATGGACGATCAGCCATCGGCGGATCGACGCAGCGACCAACTGCCTGTCCCTCTGCCATCCCCTCAGCGTTGATGGGGGGGCAGGAAGGTCATCGTGAAGTACTCGGGATGGCAACGGGCTGGCTGAAAGATCGACCAGCGCGTCCACAGATGCAGGTAGTGGTTCGTCCCGTTCGGCCCCCGTCCCCAGCCATGGGCGACCGACTGGCCCCAGACGATGCTGTTCGCTTCCAGGGCCTTTCTTCGCTCCGGAGGGAGTGAGCTCAGATCTCCCCGGTAGAGAATTCTCCGGCCCCGGTAGAAGAAGGCGGGTTGGGTGTCCGTGTCCTTGTGGTGCTCATCGACCAGGAACCACACCTTCTTGCTCTTCTGGAGCATCCAGAAGCTGCGCGAACAGCGGGGAGGGACGCTGTCGTTCTTGTAGCTGTAGAGCAGGCCGTGGTGATGGTCCGGAGCCCCAAGGGCTGGGGCGACGATCTCCAGACCCATGAACAGAAGGGCAGACGTGCTGACGGCGAATCGGTGCAACCGTGACGCTTGGACCGATTGCCGCAATCCAGGCTGCAACCGGGTTCACCGTTGGACTTGGGGGAAGGACTTTAGACCGGGGACTGACCTGTTCAGGGACGGCCCCGGACCGTGGCTGCGTTCGGCTCGCTAACCTCAGCGGTGGAGTCTGATCCCGGCTGACCGCATCGTGAACCGCCAAGCCATCCTGCCCCTGGCTCTGGCCCTGTTCAGCTGTCTTTCCGGATGGTGGCTGAAGCCTGCTATGGCCGCTGCCGCAGGCAGCGACCCGGCGGCGGCCATCCCCGGGCCCGCAGCGACGACCGTCGAACCCGCCACTCCTCCTCTGCAGCTGATCCTCGACCGCCGCAGGCGGCTCCTCAAAGTGATGGAAGGGACCCGGGAGCGTCGCCGCTTCCGGGTCGGGGTGGGCATGCCCGGCTGGGAGACGCCGGTGGGATCCTTCAGCGTCATCGAGAAGACCGCCTATCCGATCTGGGAGCATCCCGCCAAGGGCGTGCGCATCCCCCCCGGCCCCACCAATCCCCTCGGCTCCCGCTGGATCGGCTTCCACCGTGACTGCAAGGGCCGGCGCGGCTTCAACGGCCAGGAGCATCTGGAGGTGAAGGGATGCGTGACCTCCGGTTTCCACGGCACGCCGAATCGCAACAGCGTCGGCGGTGCCGTCTCCCATGGCTGCGTGCGTCTGTTCGACGAGGACGTCAAGGAGCTGTTCGAGATGGTGCAGGTCGGCACACCGGTGACGGTGCTGCCCTGAGCCCGCTGTCGCGGGCAGCCGGCGCGCTCCGGGGCAGCCCGTAGAGTTCCAGGCGCACCAGCGATCGAGCACGGATGAGGGTTCTGTTTGCCGCTGCGGAGTGCGCTCCGATGATCAAGGTGGGTGGCATGGGCGACGTGGTCGGCTCCCTGCCACCGGCCCTGGCGGCACTGGGGCACGACGTCCGGATCATCATGCCGGGCTACGGAAAACTGTGGAGTCGGCTGGAGATTCCGGCCGAACCGATGTGGCGTGGCCACGCGATGGGCACCGATTTCGCCATCTACGAAACCCGCCACCCCACCAGTGGTCTGACCATCTATCTGGTGGGCCATCCGGTGTTCGATCCCGAGCGCATCTATGGCGGCGAAGATGAGGACTGGCGCTTCACCTTCTTTGCCAACGCCACTGCCGAATTCGCCTGGAACGGCGGCTGGAAGCCCCAGGTTCTCCATTGCCACGACTGGCACACGGGAATGATTCCGGTGTGGATGCATCAGGACCCGGAGATCAGCACGGTGTTCACCATCCACAACCTCCGCTACCAGGGCCCCTGGCGCTGGAAGCTGGACCGCATGACCTGGTGCCCCTGGTACATGCAGGGCGACCACACCATGGCGGCGGCCCTGCTCTATGCCGACCGGGTGAATGCGGTCTCGCCCACCTATGCGATGGAGATCCGCACGCCCGAGTACGGCGAGCGCATCGACGGCCTGCTCAACTTCATCAGCGGCAAGTTGCGCGGCATCCTCAACGGCATCGACACCGACGACTGGAATCCCGCCACCGACACCACCCTGCCGGCCCCCTTCTCCTCAGGCGACCTCAGTGGCCGCAGCGCCAGCAAGCGGCTGCTGCAGGAACGGATGGGCCTGAACGTCAACCCCCGCTCCTACCTGATGGGGATGGTGAGCCGGCTGGTGGACCAGAAGGGCGTCGACCTACTGCTGCAGGTCGCCGACCGGGTGCTGGCCTACAGCGACAGCCAGTTCGTGGTGCTGGGCACCGGCGATCGGGGCTACGAGTCGGGCCTGTGGCAAATGGCGGCCCGCCACCCCGGCCGCTTCTCCGTGTTCCTCACCTACGACGACGCCCTGTCGCGGCTGATCTACGCCGGCAGCGACGCCTTCCTGATGCCGAGCCGCTTCGAGCCCTGCGGCATCAGCCAGATGCTGGCGATGCGCTACGGCTCGATCCCGGTGGTGCGCCGTGTCGGCGGCCTGGTGGACACCGTCCCCCCCAACGACCCCACCGCCGGCAGCGGCACCGGCTACGGCTTCGATCGCTACGAGGCGATCGACTTCTACACGACGATCGTGCGCTCCTGGGAGGCCTACCGCAACGAACCCAGCTGGCAGGAGCTGCAGCGGCGGGCCATGACCACCGACTTCAGCTGGAACCGTTCCGCCCTGGAGTACGACGCCATGTACCGGGAGGTGTGCGGGGTCAAGGAGCCGACCCCTGACGCGGCCCAGGTGGAGCGCTTCTCCCAGGGTCAGGGGGCGGATCCGAGCCTGCTGCACGACGACTCCCGGCCGGAGGGCTCCCCCAAGGAGCCGCCGCCGCCCCAGCGTCCCCGCAACCCCCTGGCCCTGCTGCGCCGCCGCAACGACTCCTGAGCCAGCTTCCCGTGTCCGGCGTCCATGGCTGATCCGGTTCCACCACGCTCCGATCTGCCGGCGCCCTACGCGAGCCCCTGGGGCCGGCTTGCTCTGGCGCTGCGGGCCGTGCTGGCTTCCCTGCGCCTGAAGCTGCGCGAACTCTGGCGCCGCAATGGCGAAGGGGACCTGTCGGTGCCTGGCTTCTGGCCCCAGGGCCTGGCCCCCCTGTTCTGGCCGCTGCTGCTGGCGGCCCTGCTGGCCCTGCTCCTGGCCCTGGCGGGTCAGGCCTGGCGCGGGCTGTCCCAGCGTGCCGCCCCGGCCGGCGGTCCCATGGCCGCCGTCGAGGCTCCAGCGCCAACGGCACCAACTGCGTCCGTCTCCGCTCCAACCGCCTCCGCACCCGCGCCTGTCGCCCCGCCGGCCGGTCCCCCGGCAACGTCCCTGCCCGGCACCGCGACCGCGCCGGCGACCGAGCCCGAGCCGCCGCCCGTCCTGGAGCTCGACCCCCTCCTGGACCTGCTGGCGGAGGACGACCCGGAGCACCTGATCGCCTCGGCCCATCCGGAGCCCGCCGAGGGCCGGCTGGTGCTGACGATGGCCCCGGCCTACGCCAGCCTCGCCTCGGCAAGCCGGGGACGCTGGGCGGAGCGCTGGCAGGAGCGCGCCCGGGGGCTGGGCTATGAGCGGCTGGAGCTGGTGGACGGCCAGGGGCGGCTGCTGGCCCGCGGGGCCCTGGTGGGGTCGGGCATGATCCTGCTCGACCCCGGAACTTCAGGTTGATGCTGCTGCCGTTCGAGCCGTTGCTCCAGCTCTTCGGCGAGCCCCTGGTGGCCCCCGCAGTCGCCGGACCCGAGCCCATCCGTCGGGTCAGCACCGACAGCCGCGGCGATCTGACCGGCGCCCTGTTCGTGCCGCTGGTGGGAGAGCGCTTCGATGGTCACCGCTTCGTGGCCGATGCCTTCGCCGCCGGGGCGGCGGCGGCCCTGGTGCAGCGGGACCGGCTGAACGAGGAGGCACTGGCGGAACTGGTGGCCGACAGCGGCCGGCCGATCTGGCCCGTGGACGACACCCTGGAGGCCTACCAGCAGCTTGGCCGTCTCTGGCGGCGCCAACTGGGGCTGCCGGTGGTGGCGGTGACCGGATCGGCGGGCAAGACGACGACGCGGGAACTGATCCGCGCCGCCCTCAGCCCCCTCGGGCCGGTGGTGGCCAGCAGCGGCAACGAGAACAACGATGTCGGGGCGCCGCTCACGATCCTCAAGGCGGACGCCGGCACGGCGGCCCTGGTGGTGGAGATGGGCATGCGGGGACTGGGGGAGATCGACCGCCTGACCCGCTGCGCCGAGCCGGACGTGGCCGTGATCACCAACATCGGCACCGCCCATATCGGCCGGCTGGGCAGCCGGGAGGCGATCGGCCAGGCCAAGTGCGAGATCACCGCCGGGCTGAGGCCCGAAGGGGTGCTGGTGATTCCCGCCGGGGATCCGCTGCTGGAGCAGTCCCTGGCGCGGGTGTGGCGGGGCCGGGTGGTGCGCGTCGCCCTGGAAGACGAGGCGGCCGACTTCCCGGCTGGGGTGCCGGCGGCGGAGCTGGTGGGCCGCCTGGAGGGCCCATCCCTGAGCCTGCTGGACGGCACGAACCTGGCCCTGCCGCTGGAGGGACGCCACAACGCCCGCAACCTGCTGCTGGCGGTGGCCGTCGCCCGGGAACTGGGCGTGCCGGCAGCGGCCCTCGGCAACCTGGCGGTGGAGCTGCCGGGCGGGCGCGCCCGACGCCTGCAGCTGGGGGGCGTGGAGCTGCTCGATGAGACCTACAACGCCTCGCCGGAGGCGGTGCTGGCGGCTCTGGAGCTGCTGGGGGCCCCGGGCGGAGCCTGCGAAGGCCGCCGCTATGCGGTGCTGGGCACGATGCTCGAGCTGGGGGATCGCAGCCTGGAGCTGCACCGCCAGGTGGCGGGACGGGCCCGGGCGCTGGGCCTCGACGGACTGGTGATCGTGGCCGCCGAGGCCGAGGCGCAGGAGATGCTCGCCGCCGCCGCCGGCTTGCCGCGGCTGGCGCGGGCGGCCACGCCCGAGGAGGCGGCCGCCGTGCTGCTCGACTGGCTCGAGCCTGGGGATCGGGTGCTGCTCAAGGCTAGCCGCGGGGTGGCCCTGGAGCGGGCGATTCCCGTCCTGGAGGCAGCCTTCGCCCCGGCCGCCTGAAGAACGCCGCCTGAAGCACGCCGCTTGATGCGCGTTGCCGCCCCCAGCAGGATGGGGCAGCCGCCGACCGCCTCCCGATGGTGAAACCCGTGTTCGTGACCACCACCTTCACGATCGAGGGCTACACGATCACCGCCTACCGGGGCCTGGTGCGCGGCATCGTCGTGCGCTCCCCCACCCTGGTGCAGGGCTTCCTGGGGGGGCTCAAGCAGATCGTGGGCGGCCGGATCGGCGCCTACACCGAGATGTGCGAGCAAGCCCGGGAACAGGCCTACGAGCAGATGATCCAGCACGCCCGGGCCCTGGGGGCCAATGCGATCGTCGGCACCCGCTACGACGGCTCGGAGGTGCAGGGCGGCACCGCCGCCGCCACCGAGGTGCTCTGCTACGGCACCGCCGTGGTGGTGGAGCCCCGGCCAGGCGATGGCGGGGCGTCGGGGAGTGGTCTCACCGCTGCGCCAACGTCTTGAAATGGCGTGACCAACGGGGAGCACCCGCCGCCTTCTCTCGCGGCAGCACCCCGGCGAGGAAGGCAAAGCCAATCGCATAGGCCATGGCGGACACGGTGAGGCGGATGGTTTCCTTCACCAGCCGATCCGGCTTCACGGCGGCCTGCGCTTCGACGCGCAGCATCAGTTGGTTGGCCGCCTGCTGCGCCCGAGCCAGCAGCATGGGGCGCAGGTCGGCCATGGGGGTGCGCAACTCCGCCGGGGAGAGGCCCGCGTTCTGTCCGAAGAGCTTCCGCACCCGGAGCTGCAGCTCGTCATGGGTCGTGGCCGTGGCGATGGCCTGGCGCAGGTCCGCCAGCTTCTCGCTGGCCTGGCTGTTCTGCTGCTGCCGGCTGGCCGTGACCGTGGTGTAGAACCTCCATCCGGCATAGCCCTGCAGGGGCACCAGCAGCAGAAAGCCGAGGGAGGCCGCCAAGGCGCCTCGGCGAAAGGCTTTCCAGGGGCTCCGCCTGTGCTTGTGGTCCGGATCGAATCCGCGGGCAAGGGGCAGCAGCAGGGCACCGATCAGGGCAAGGGAGGCGTTGTTGACCAGCACCTCGGTGAAGCCCAATTGCCACTGGGGATCCAGAAGCCTGGGGGGCAGGGCGGTGGTGAGCACCGAGGCAAGGAAGACGGCCAGCAGCACGATCGACAGGGCCTGCAGCACGCGGGGAAGGGAGGCGCTGGGGACTGGGGAGGGTGACGGGCTGGGGCTCATGGAGCTGGATGTGTTCTGCAGCCATGAGAAGCGGCAGATTGATGGAACCGGGCAGGCAAGGAAAGGAACCACCGGCGGGATGGGCCGACTTGCCAGGGATCGCCTAGGGACGTTGATCAGGCAGAAGGGGTTTTAGAAACTGTGCTGCCACGATCCTTGATGCGCTTCCTCAGCTTGCGGCTAGCAATAAAGGCCATGCCGGTGCCGACGAGCGGCAAAGGCCCCGGGACTGTGTTAACTGGCCTCTCTGTGCTGCCAAACTCACCAGTGAAATCATCAATGATATAGCGAGAAGCGAATGTACTTGCATCATCAAAATCAAACAATGCAAAGGAGACGATGCCAGTATTGACACTCGTACTGACCAGCGCTTCCGGGAATGAACTTGATCCTTGGAGAATGCCAAAGCCCACAGCTTCGATCAAGCTCCCTTGCGAGTTGAAAATCGAAAAGCTACCGGCGACTGGATAATCTCCAAACGTAGACATAGCCACTCCAAAACTGATTGGGCCACGGGAAAGATCCAATCCGTAATTAAAATCAACTCTGAGGTCAGGATTCAACGAGGTTGCGCCCTCCAGTCCTGGCTCTTGGATAAACTGCTGATTTGGACCTGGTCCGGAAGTGTTAAATCCAAGTGGGTCAGTCGTTGAAAAGACAACATCTGCGATTCCATCGCCATCACCATCGAAGGCATAGCTCGTTTGCCCGGAGATGAGCTGATCGAAGGTAATGACAGCTGCTTGTGCGGGACCAGGGGACCACACGCCGAAGGCAGCGAAAGCAAGTGCGCCTACGGCGAAACCCGGCGAAACGAACACTGGGGAAAGCCCTTTCAAGCCAAGTCTTAATCCTTGCATTTTTTGGTACCAACCAAAGTGGGAGTGAGGTCAAGAGCTACTTCTGCCATTGGAGCCAGCAGGCGGCGACGCCAAAGGAGAAGAGTGCCGATTCGGCAAGGGAGTGGATTCAAGCCAGAGATAGACCGTGGGCCGAACTTTCTTCCTTGCAGTGGTTACTGACGATAAGCCGATATCTCCCGACACAGTGCCTCCAGGCTGCTGCATTCATGACGCGATTGCGATGCGACAACATGGCAAGTGAGACTGGCATCCAAGCGATCTCTCACGATGGTCGCTTTACCAGACAATCGATGAAGTGATGAGGCCGTCACTCAAGGCTTGGTCAGCCGCTCCAGACGGATCGGTCACGACCTGAGTCCAGTCATGGCAGCTGGGGAGCCGGTAGGTGTCAGGCATCACCGAAGAGTTGATCAGGTGAATGGGGCTTTGGTGACGATGGCGATGGAACCCTTGAGTCGCCGTCTCAGCCTGCGGCTATAGCCAAAAGCCGCGGCGGCACCGAAGACAGGCAGGGGTGCAGGAACGGCCTCAGAGACGAAGGCGAATTGCGCTGGGCCACGGACTCGTATGCCCGAGCCGAACAAGGATCCTTCAAAAAATCTGGGAAATTGGTCGGGGTCGGAGAAGGTCGCCAGAAAGAGCACCCCAGCTCCGGGAGGAATCAATTGGGGATCGGAGGTGCCATTCCCGCCTGCCCAAAGCGCTTTCACGATGGAGGGGGTTCCGCCTTGGGGGGTGAGTACCTCAAACCCTTCCGCAGGGGAGCCTCCCCCCTCCGGGAAATCCGCCGTATAAGGGTGCGATGGGCCCACTGGAGCGCCGGTGCCTCCGTTATTGGTCACTGTGATTCGACAGGGCTCATAGGGTTGGCACGTATTCCCCCCTTCTCTCAAGCCCTCAATGAGGCCCGTCACCCCTCCAAAGGAGAAGGTGAAGTCAAGGGCCGTTGCTGCCTGCGGAGCCAGCAGCGAGCCAGCGGCCACGCCGAGGGAGAAGAGTATCGATCCGAGAAGAGCCCTGGTTGCAGCCATAAGGAGGATCGGAGAGTGGGGTGGCAGGCCTCTGACCTTCCTTACAGCATGCGACGGGGAAATAGGATGGCCTCCGGCTCATTGGGGCAAAGGTGATGCGATCGTGGGGCAATGGCGATGCAATCCATGGCAGCTGGCTGAAGCCGACTGCTCATCAATCTCGCGATGTCTCTTTCGGTAGGCTGTCCAACATGGTGTTCATGCCTGCAGCCGGGCGAGCCGAAGCAGCCCGATGACCTCCACGAACTCCACCGCCAACACAGTCCACCAACGGTTCAGCTGGCGTCTCTGCTGGGCGGGACTGGCCTCGCTCCTGTCCGCTGCGTGGATGCCCCTTCAAGCAGCCCCCCAGAACCCGCCGCTGCAGGGCACCACCTGGCAGCTGGTGGGAATCCAGTCGATGGATGACGCCCAGGGCCTGAGGCGCCCGGCGAACCCCTCCCGCTACACCTTGACGCTCCAGGCGGATGGAAAGGCCCTGCTGCAGCTCGACTGCAACCGCGCCACGGGCCGCTGGCGGGTGGAGCCCAGCGCCGACCCCAGCAACGGCGGCTTCCGCTTCGGGCCCCTGGCCAGCACCAGGGCCCTGTGCCCGGCCCCCAGCCTGGGGGAACCCCTGGCCCGCCAGCTTCCTTACGTGCGGGGCTACATGCTGCGGGACGGCCGGCTCAACCTGAGCCTGCTGGCCGATGGCGGCATCCTCATCTGGGAACCCCGCGCCGGCGCCGGACCCGGCTACAGCAACCGGCCCGATCCGGCGCTGGAGGCGGCGATCCTGGCGGCCTCCCCGGACCTGCGCCGCACCCTTGGGAGTACCGCCGATGGCCTGGGGCGGATCAGCTACGTGCACGCCCGCACCGACCTCAACGGGGACGGCCGTCAGGACGTGCTCGTCTATCTGATGGGTCCCTACGTCTGCGGCACCGGTGGCTGCACCCTGCAGGTGTACCGCCAGGAAGCCACCGGCTACCGCCTCATCACCAGCTTCCCCACCAGCCGGCTGCCGGTGATCGTCCCGGCGGCGAGCCGCAACCGCTGGCGCGATCTGTGGCGGCGGCAGTCCGGCGGCGGCGCCCCGGCCACCTGGGTGCGCGAGGTGTTCGACGGCCGGGGCTACCGCAGCAGGGAACGCATCCCGGCGGCCGGCGGAGCACCGGCGGGCACCGTCGTGCTGAGCGGCGAACCCTCCCTGGCGGATGGGGCGCCGCTGGTGCCGCGTCCCTGAATCCATCCCGGAGGCCATCGGCTGATGGTTCAGCCCTCGTCGGCCAGCCGCCAGTGCAGGACCTGGCCGGCATGGAAGGGCACCAGCGTGGTGGCGTCCCCGTCGGCGGCGTTGCCGTGCAGGCGCGGCGGCACCGTGTGGGGCTCCCGCATCAGGGTGATGTGCCCCTCGTTCAGGGGCAACCCGTAGAAGGCGGGCCCATGCAGGCTGGCGAAGGCCTCCAGACGATCCAGTGCCCCCTCCTGCTCGAACACCGCCGCGTAGCTCTCCAGGGCGAAGGGGGCGTTGTAGATGCCCGCACAGCCACAGGCGCTTTCCTTGGCCGAGCGGGGGTGGGGGGCCGAATCGGTGCCCAGGAAGAAGCAGGGTTCCCCGGAGGTGGCCGCCTCGCGCAGGGCCAGCCGATGGCGTTCGCGCTTGGCCACCGGCAGGCAGTAGAAGTCCGGCCGCAGCCCGCCCTGGAACATGGCGTTGCGGTTGATGTGCAGGTGGTGGGGGGTGATCGTGGCGGCCAGGTTGGGGCCCGCCTGGCGCACGAAGGCAACGGACTCGGCAGTGGTGATGTGCTCCAGCACCACCTTCAGGCCCGGATGCCGCACCAGCAGAGGCGCCAGGTGGCGCTCGATGAACACGGCTTCGCGATCGAAGATGTCGATCTCGGCGTCCGTCACCTCCCCGTGGATGAGCAGGGGCATGCCGATCCGCTCCATCGTCGCCAGCACCGATTCGATCCGGGCCAGGTCGGTGACGCCGGCGGCGGCATTGGTGGTGGCATGGGCCGGGTAGAGCTTGCAGGCGGTGAAGACCCCCTCGCGGTGGCCGCGCGCGATCTCCGCCGGCTCGATCGTGTCGGTGAGGTAGGCGGTGAGCAGGGGAGTGAAGCGGCTGCCGTCCGGCAGGGCCGCCCGAATCCGAGCGCCGTAGGCCTCGGCCGCCGCCACCGTGGTGATCGGTGGGCTGAGGTTGGGCATCACGATCGCTCGGGCGAACGAGCGGGCCGTGGCCGGGGCCACCATCTGCAGCAGGGCGCCGTCGCGCAGGTGCACGTGCCAGTCGTCCGGACGGCGCAGGCTCAGGCGGGAGGTCACCATCGCGAGGCCTTGAGGAACCGGTTCATGTCATCCAGTCTCTAGAACAGCCGCTTGCCGCCGCTGCCCGTGACCAGGTAACCGCTCAGGGACAGCAGCAGGACACTCAGGCAGAAGAACGCCAGGGAAGGGCCGTCAAGGATCGGCAGAGTCAGCATCGCCTTGAAGGCCGACACGATCAGGGCGACCACCAGCACCTTGACCAGCTTCTCCTTGAGTTGGTCGAGGTCGCGGATGTCGAGCAGGCCGCCACCCCCCTGGTCACGTTCCCGGGCCGCCTCGATCGGCGAGATCAGCAGCTCATACACCCCATAGCCGAAGATCAGCAGGGCGATGCCGATCAGATAGAGATCGATCCCCGTCACGATCGCCCCTAGCAATTCGGCCACGAAGGTCTTCTTGGTGTAGCCCCCATCTCCCAGGCTCACCAGCGCCTTGCCGATCTCGAGCGTGCCGAGCACGAAAGCGACCACCGTGCTGACCAGGCTCATGACCACCGGCAGGATGGCGATCAGCCGCAGGCGCCACAGAATCCGCTCGAAGCGATGCTCAAACCGCTTGAAGCGGCCCTTGGGCACGGAAGCCATGCGGCGCTGATGCAATCGGCCAACCCTAGGCAGCGTTTCGGCTGCCCACATCCATCCATCACGGCGATGCCACCACCGGTTCAGCGCTGCGGACGCCCCAGCAGGAACACCACCGCCATGGCCAGATAGCCCAGGGCCCAGGGGGTGCCGCTGCCCCAGCCGGGGTCCAGGACGGTGTCGGCCAGGGTGAAGCTCCAGGCGTGGATCAATCCCAGCCAGGAGGCGGCCGCGGCCACCAGGGCACAGAGGGCGGCGGCGCGGAAGCGCTGCTCGATCACGTACACCAGCATCGCCGCCAGCAGCATCGCCGCCAGGATCTGGCCCTGCTCGAGGGCGAAGGCGCCGGCGGCCCACACGTCCGCCTGCTGCAGCGGCAGCAACATGTGGGGACCGAAGGGGTTGGCCGGGGTGCCGCTGCCCCCGGCCCGCAGCCCCGCCTTCAACATCAGGGAGCCCCAGCCCGCCAGACCGGGCAGCAGGCCGAGGGCCACCGCGGGGGCATGGGCCGGCGGCGTGGCCTGGAAGGCCTGGGCCGCCATCACCAGGGCGATGTAGAGCACGATCGCCATGCCGGCCTCGATCGGCACCAGCTGGCCCACCACGCCGAACAGCCCCAGCAGGCAGCCCAGGCCCATCACCAGGCCGTTGAGCCAGGAGTAGCCGATGCGGGCGCCCATGCCCTTCCAGCCGGGGTGGCCGATATAAATGGTGGTGGGGAAGCAGGAGCCGAGTGCTGCCGCCGCGATCGTGCCGATGCCGTTGATCAGCAGCGAGCTCTTCACCGGATAGGCATCGCCGGCCGCCTCGGCGCTCTCCAGGTTCTGCAGCGAGCCCAGCAGGTTGAACAGGCCCATCGGCACCGTCACCCCCAGCCAGGGCAGCAGGTCATCGCGACCCTCCCAGAGGGCACCGAGCCTGGGCACGGGCAGGTGCAGGCCCACCTGGGCGACGTTGGCCTGCCAGGTGGGCCCATCCAGCCGCAGCAGACCCGTGGCCGCGGCCAGCACGATGCCCACCAGCACCGCGAGCACGCCACCCGGCAGGGGCAGCCGGGCCTGGCCGAAGTAGGCCAGCAGGATCACCGCCAGCACCGCCAGCCCCACCACCGGGACGGCATAGGTGCGCAGCAGGAAGCCCAGCCCGATGTAGCCGAGGGCGATGCCGGCCAGGGTGGAGAGCAGGGCCGCCCGGGGCAGCCAATGGCGCAGGGGAGCCACCAGGAAGGCACCGCCCGCCTCGATCAGCCCCGACCCCAGGCAGGCCAGCAGCCCGGCGCGCCAGGAGAGCAGCGAAGCCGCCTGGGGATCCAGGCCCTGGCCGGTGGCGGCCAGCTTCACCGGCAGCATCACCAGGAACACGTAGGCGAACAGGCTGACCGTGTTGATGCCGTAGGGAAGGGCGGTGCGGTCATCACGACCCTCGCGCCGCCCCAGCCGGTGAGCCTGGACGGCGTAGGCCACGTTGCCCACCACCAGGCTGATGCCCGTGGCCGGCAGGATCGTTCCGAAGATCAGGCCATCGGGGTAGCCCAGCACGCCGCGGCAGAGGGCCACGATCAGCAGGATCTGGATGAGGTTGTCGAGGCCGAGGCCCAGGAAGCCGTCCAGGTCGCCGCGCACCCACCAGCGGGGGGACGGCGGCGGGACGGGAGCGGTGAGCTCAGCCACGGGGCAGCCCCGCCGGCACCCGATCCGGAAACAGCACCCCATCGAGGTGGTCGCATTCGTGCTGCACCACCCGGGCGTGGAAGCCCTCCACCTCCCGCTCGAAGGGTTGCCCCTGGCCATCGAGGCCCCGGTAATGGAGCCGGCGCCAGCGGGGCACCCGGGCCCGCCAGCCGGGCACGCTCAGGCAGCCCTCCCAGGCGGCGGCGTCCAGGTCGTCGCCGAGGGGCATGAGCACGGGATTGATCAGCACCGTCTCCGGGATGGGGGGCGCCTCCGGGTAGCGGGGGTTGTGGGTGATGCCGAAGATCACGACCCGCAGGGGCACACCGATCTGGGGGGCCGCCAGGCCCGCCCCATCGGTGGCGGCCATGGTGTCGCGCAGGTCCTGGAGCAGGGCCGCCAGGGCCGGATCATCGAACTGTTCCACCGGTGCACTCACCTGACGCAGGCGGGGATCTCCGATGGTGAGCACGTCACGGACGGCCATGGGCGCCTCAGGATCGGTCCCACTGTGCCGCCTTCCGGCCGCCCCGTCCGTACCATCCGCAGATGATGCTGCGATCGGCGGATCCATGGCCGTGAGCTCCCTGCGGGTGGCCGTGCTCTGCTGCGACGGCCTCTACCAGCGCCACCTGGTGCGGCGGGCGACCGAGGACTTCACCCTGGTGGGCGTGGTGCTGCAGGTGTCGCCGCCGGCCAGCCGCAGCACCCTCTCCCGGCTGGCCAAGTACCGCCGCCCCCTGCGGCTGCTGCGCCAGCTGATCGCCCGGGTGCTGCTGGGGCCCCACGACCGCCGCGGCGCCGCCCTAGGGCGGCAGCTGTTCCACCACAACGGCGCCCCGCCCGAGCTGCCGGACGGGGTGCCGGTGCTGGTCACCTCGGCCATCAACGAGCAGCGCACCGCCGACTTCCTGCGCCAGGTCGCCCCCGACATCGTCCTGGTGAACGGCACCCAGCTGCTGCGGGCGCCCGTGCTGGAGCTGATCCCCACCCTCCGCCACGGCCTCATCAACCTGCACACGGGACTGTCGCCTTATTCCCGCGGCGCCAACTGCAACCTCTACATGCTCATGGAGGGGCATCCGGAGCTGGTGGGGGTGACGGTGCACCACATCGACCCCGGCATCGACAGCGGCGACATCATCCTGTCGGCCCATGTGCCGATGCAGCCCGACGACGACGTCGAGACCATCGAGGTGCGCAGCTTCCAGGTGGGCATCGAGCTGCTGATCGAGGCGGCCCGCCGGCTCGAGGCCGGCACCGCCCCGCGGGTGCCCCAGTGGGAGAAGGGCAAGCTGTTCCTCAGGCGCACCGGCTACGTCTACGAGCCCTGGCAGCGGCTGATGGCCAACCGCCGCATCGCCCGGGGCCTGGTGCGCGACTACCTGGCCGACCAGGCGCGCCGCGACGGGGCCGTACGGGTGGTGCGGGGGGAGCAGCCATGAGCCGCCTGGGACGGGCGGCCAACCGGGCGGCGGACCTGCTGTTCCTGCCGCCGCTGGATCGCCTCTGGCGCCGGCGCCTGCGGGGCAAGGTTCTGTGTCTGCTTTACCACCGGGTGGACGAGCCCGGCCGGGTGCCCTTCCTCGACCGCTTCGGGGTGCCGCCGATCCCCGCCGCCGCGCTTGCCGCGGAACTGGGCTTTCTGCGGCACCACGGCGCCCACTTCCTCACCTACGCCGATCTGCGGGCCGGCCGCTTTCCCACCGGCTCCGACTTCGGCGTGATCGTCAGCTTCGATGACGGCCTGCGCTGCAACTACGAAGAAGGGATGGAGGTGCTCCAGAGCCTGGGCATCTCCGCCGTGTTCTTCCAGTCCTCCGGGATGCTCGCCGGCGGCGAGCTGGTCTGGGAGCACGCCCTCTACTGGTACGGGGCCCACCCCACCCTGGGGCCCCGACTGGAAGCGCTGGCCCACCAGCGGCTGGAGCTGCCGGCCGATCTGGAGGGTGCCGCCCTGATCGCCCGGCTGCGGGATGGCACCCCCGTGGCCCAGGTGCGGGAACTGCTTTCGGAGCTGGCGGAGCGCTGGGGCACGGCCGGTGAACTGGCGGCGGCAGCCGATCACCTGTACCCCAGCGACGCCCACCTGTGCCGGGCCCGGGACGCCGGCCACGAGATCGGCAGCCACGGCCACCACCACGTCCCCCGCTGCAACATCAGCCCGGCGGCGTTCGAGCAGGAACTGGTCCGGTCCAGCGCCGTCCTCGGCCGGGTGCTGGGGCAGGCGCCCCGGTCGTTCTCCTATCCCTTCAACAGCCATCTGCCCGGCGACGCCCAGATCTGCGGCCGCCACTTCCTCCAGGTGGCCACCGTCGATGGGGCCCTGCTCACCCCCGCCACCCCTGCCCTGGCCCTGCCCCGCTTCACCTGGCCGGGGCCCCACGCCAACCGCCTGCGCCGCCGCCGCTGGCTCTGGACCGGAACGCTGGCCTGGCCAGGGAGATAGGGTCTGATGACCTTCCACGTTGCGATGGCCTGGCCCCTGGCCTTCTTCGACGGGACCATCAGCACCACCACCCTGGAGTCCCTTCTCCAGCACTGGGGCTACTGGGTCGTGTTCGGCGCCATGCTGCTGGAGAACGCCGGCCTGCCCCTGCCCGGTGAGACCGTCACCCTGCTGGGGGGCTATGCCGCCGGCAGCGGCCATCTCAATGTCTTCGGCGTGATGGCGGCGGCGGCCGGCGGCGCGATCCTGGGGGACAACCTCGGCTACTGGGTGGGCCGACGCGCCGGCTGGGGCCTGGTGCTGCGGGTGGGGCGCCTGCTGCGGCGCTCCCCCGAGCAGATGGAGTCCCTGCGAACCAGCTTCCTGCGCCATGCCGGCAAGTCGGTGCTGATCGGACGATTCGTGGCGGTGCTGCGGGTGCTGGCCGGCCCCCTGGCCGGGGCCGTGCACATGCCCTACCGCCGCTTCGTGCTGTTCAACTGCCTCGGAGCGGTGCTCTGGGCGGGAACGATGGTGAGCCTGGCCTGGCTCGGCGGGCGCTGGATCCCCTTCGAGCGCATGGTGACGGGCGTGGTCGAGTTCGGCCTTGGCGCCCTGGTGCTGGTGGTGGTGCTGTTGGCGATTCCCAGGCTGATCTCCCGGTTCGAGGAGCGTCAGCTGGACGATGGGGCGGAAGAGAGCCCCCCCTGATGCGATATCTGCGCTATCTGCTGGTGCCCCTGGCCTGCTGCGCCGGGGGCCTGGCGATCGTGCTCGGCCTGCATGGCCTCGAAGCGGCCTGGATCACCCTGGTGCTGCTGCTGCTGGAGATCTCCCTCTCCTTCGACAATGCGGTGGTCAACGCCCGGGTGCTCGATCGGCTGACGCCCGGCCAGCAGCGCTTCTTCCTCACCTGGGGTCTGGTGATTCCTGTCTTCGGCGTGCGCTTTGCGGGCCCCCTGGTGATGGTCTCCCTGGCCGGTGGCGTCGGCATGGGCACCGCCCTTGATGCGGCCCTGCACCACCCGGAGCGCTACCGGGACCTGCTGGAGCTGGCCGAGCCCAGGATCCTCGCCTTCGGTGGCCTGTTCCTGCTGATGGTGTTCCTGCGGTACTTCTTCGATGAGGCCAAAACGCTCCACTGGGTCCGTCCCCTGGAACGCCGCCTCAGCGCCGCGGGACGGGTGGAGTCGCTGGAAGTGGCCCTTGCCCTGCTGCTGCTGTTGCTGCTCGTTGCCGTCCTGCCGGAGAGCCTGCGGGCCGAGGTGATGATCAGCGGCGTGATCGGTCTGGTGCTGCAGCTGCTGAGCACCTCCCTGGCCGAGGCCTTCGGTGATGAGGAGCAGGCGGGGATGCGGCTGGCGGCCGGGGGTGGGCTGGCCAGCCTGCTCTACCTGGAACTGCTGGATGCCTCCTTCAGCCTCGATGGCACCATCGGTGCCTTCGCCATCACCCAGAACCTGGGCCTGATCCTCACCGGCCTGGGCCTCGGGGCCCTCTTCATCCGCTCGCTCACCCTGATGCTCAGCCGTGAGAAGGCGCTCGATCAGCTTGTTTTCCTGGAGCATGGCGCCCACTACGCCATCGGCGCCCTGGGCGTGCTGATGCTGGCCGGGATTCTCCTGAAGCAGCATGGTCTCCATCTGCCCGAATGGGTCACGGGCCTGATCGGCATCGTGCTGCTGCTGCTCTCCCTCGGCGATTCACTCCGGCAGCGGGGAGGCCTGCGGCGTCAGCCCTGAATCCGCAGGCGCCTGCAGGACGACCTACAGCCCGAAATGGCGACAGATCAGCCAGGGCACCACCAGGGCCAGGCTGATGGTCAGCGGAGCCCCGTAGCGCGCCATGTCGAGAAAGCGGTAGCGGCCGGGGCCGAACACCATCAGGTTGGTCTGATAGCCGATCGGGGTGAGGAAGCTCTGGCTGGCGGCGAAGGTGATCGCGAAGATGAAGGCCATCGGCGGCAACGCCAGGCCCTTGGCCAGTTCGGTGGCGATCGGGATCAGCAGCACCACGGTGGTGCCGTTGCTGAGGGCCTCGGTGAACAGCTGCCCCAGCACGAACACCACCAGCAGCACCCCGTAGGCCGGCCAGCCCTTGAGGGAGTGCAGCAGATCGGTGGCCAGGGCCTCCGCCAGGCCGGTCTTCTGCATCGCCACGCTGAAGCAGGACAGGGAGCCCAGCAGCAGGATCACGTCCCAGCGGATCGAACGCAGCAGCTCGCCGGAGCGCAGGCAGCCCGTGGCCACCATGGCCACCATGGCCAGCAGCACCGCGGCCATCAACGGCAGCAGTTTGAGCATCGGCAGCAGGATCATCAGGGCCGCGATCACCACGGCAACCAGCTTGCGATCGGTGGTGGGCAGGTCCTTCTCGAGCTCGTCCAGCAGCACCAGGTCGTTGGTGGCCTGCATGCCGCGGATGGCATCCACCGGTGCCTGCAGCAGCAGCACATCGCCGGCCTGCAGCACCACCCGGCCCAGCAGCTCGCGCAGGACCTGGTTGCCGCGCCGCACCGCCAGCAGGGTGGCGTTGTAGCGCTGGCGAAAGCGCATGTCCCGCACGCTGGCGCCGGCCAGGGTGGAGCCGTTGGGCAGCAGCACCTCCACCACCCGCTGGGGGGAGGTGGTCTCGCCGGAGAGCTCGCGCAGATCCTCCTCCTGCTCGCCGATCGGGGCGAGGGTGACGGTGTGCTCCTGCTGGAGACGCAGCAGGTTGTCCCGGTTGCAGCGCAGCAGCAGCCTGTCTCCGGCCTGCAGGGGCAGGTCGGCCAGGGGGGCGCTGAAGCTGTCCTGGCCCCTGTGCAGCTCCAGCACGTCCACGTCGAAGCGCCGCTGCAGGCGGCTGTTGTGCAGCGACTGGCCGATCAGCTCGGACTGCTCCGGAATCAGCACGTCGGTGAGGTAGCCGTCCCGGGCGAGGCCGCCCAGCAGGTCTTCATCCCCGTGGCCGCGGTCGGGGAGCAGCCGGTCGGAGACGGTGAGCATGTACAGCCCCCCCAGCAGCCACACGGGGATGCCGATGGCGGTGAAGCTGAACAGTTCCAGGGAGCCGAAGCCCAGCTGCCGGCTCACATCGCTGGCCAGCAGGTTGGTGGAGGTGCCAAGCAGGGAGATGGTGCCGCCCAGCACGGTGGCGAACGACAGGGGCAGCAGCACCTTCGAAGGGGAGACGCCGCGGCGGTGGCACCAGCCCTCGATCACGGGCAGCAGGGTGGCCACGATCGGGGTGTTGGGGATGAAGCCGGAGATGGGGGCCACCACCCCCACCAACAGGGCAATCATCCGCTTGGGGCTGCGGACCGCATCGGAACCGATCAGGGCCCGGAGCCGATCGAGGCCACCGCTGCGGAACAGCCCGGCGGAGACGGCGAACAGACCCATCAGGGTGATCAGGGCCGGGCTGCCGAAGCCCTGCACCGCCTCATCGGGCTTGAGCACCTGGAAACTGACCAGCAGGGCGGCCGCCAGCAGGCCGGTGACCTCCGGAGCCAGCCAGCCGGTGACGAACAGCACCATCGATCCAGCGAACACCGCCAGCGTGATCAGACCGTCGGGCGTGGCGGCGACGGCGAGGAACGCTTGCATGGGGCCGTTCAGAGGTAGAAGCCGACCGTAGTGACGACCCGGGTGCCGCGCTCGCGCAGGGCCCGCCGGAGCCGAATCGTCGACTGGTTGTGGAGCAGGTTCTCCCAGCGGTGCCGGGTGACGAACACCGGCAGCACCACCATGCAGAAGGAGTGGCGGTCCTTGTGGTGCTGCTGCTCGAAGCGCCCCACGAACTGGGCCACCGGGTCCACCAGGGAGCGATACGGGGACTCCAGCACCTCCAGCGGAACGTCCGGCAGCTGCCGATTCCACTGCTCGCGGAACGCCTCGGCGCGGCCGTCGCCGAGATCCACATGCACGGCCACCAGGTCGCTGGCGTTGCTGCGGGCAACGCAGAGGGCCTCCCGGGTGCCGCGGTGCAGCTGACCCACCAGGACCACCGTTGGGGTGCCGCCACCGTGGGGAGGGCCGGGTGGCAACGGCAGGCGACCGGCGGTGTCAAGGCGCAGACGCCTGGCCACGGCGTCGTAGTGGGCGCGGATCCGCAGGTAAAGCGTCACCAGCAGCGGAATGGCCACCACCACCACCCAGGCCCCATGGGTGAACTTGCTGATCAGAAGAATCACCGCCACCACGGCGGTGATCGCTGCGCCGATGCCGTTGATCAGCGCCCGGGAGCGCCAGCCCCGGTCCCGCAGCTTCCACCAGTGCACCACCATCCCTGCCTGGGAGAGGGTGAAGCTGATGAACACGCCCACCGCATAGAGGGGAATCAGGCGGCTGACGCTGCCATCAACGATCACCAGCAGCAGGCCGGCCAGGGCGCTGAGGGCAAAGATGCCGTTGCTGAAGACCAACCGGTCCCCCAGGGAGCAGAGCTGGCGGGGCAGAAAGCCGTCCTGGGCCAGAAAGGCCGCCAGCCGGGGGAAATCCGCGTAGGCGGTGTTGGCGGCCAGCAGCAGGATCAGCAAGGTCGCCAGCTGCAGCACGAACAGCAGCGGCCCATCGCCAAAGATTCGATCCCCCAGCTGATAGAGAAGGGTGGGGCCGTTCTCCTCCACCACCAGGCCGCTCTGGTGGGCCAGAGCGCTGATGCCGCTGAACATCAGGGCCAGCATCAGCACCATCACCCCCAGCACCCGACGGGCGTTGCGCCACTCCACCGGCTTGAAGGCGGCGACGCTGTCGCTGATCGCCTCGATGCCCGTAAGGGCGGCGCAGCCGGAACTGAAGGCCCGCATCAGCAGCAGGGGGCCGATGGCCTGCAGCCCCTGACGGCCCTCGTGGGCCGCTGCCAGCAACCGTTGCTGCTCCGCCAGCGGCAGGGGCGGGAGCTGGCCCAGCCCCGTCTTGATGAACCCTGCCACCAGCAGGGTGACGACGGCGGCCATGAACAGATAGGTGGGCACGCTCAGGAACCGGGCGCTGGAGCTCACCCCCCGCAGGTTGGCCAGCATCACGAGCAGCACCGCCAGCAGGCAGAGGGGCACCCTCGCCGCAGACAGCTCGGGGAAATAGGAGGTGAGGGCGGCGATGCCGGCGGCCACGCTCACCGCCACCGTCAGCACGTAGTCGATCGAGAGCGAGGCCCCGGCCACCAGACCCGCCGTCTGGCCGAGGTTCTGCTGGGACACCCGGTAGGAGCCGCCCCCGTGCGGATAGGCCTTGATCGTCTGCCGGTAGCTGCTGGCCACCACCAGCATCAGACCCACGATCAGGGCCGTGATCGGCAGGGTGAACGGCAGGGCCGCCGCCCCGCCCATCCCCAGCACCAGCACGATCTCCTGGGTGGCATAGGCCACCGAGGAAAGGGCATCGGAGCTGAGGATCGCCAGGGCCTCGGCGTTGCTATAGCGCTCCTCGTGGTGGGCGCTGGTGGGCAGGGGAGTGCCGATCAGCCGGCGCCGCAGGTTCTCGAGGCGGGCCATGCGTCGTCGACTCGTCCGAGGGATGCCCTAGGACGCTAAGGGCAGTGGGGCGGCCCGACCCCAGCCGCACCGAACCGTCCGCCTTCCTCCTGGGCCGATCCGTGCCATGGCACAACCCACGCTGCTCAGCACCCTCCTGATCCTGCTGCTGGGCGTGCTGCTGGCACGCCTGTCGGAAGGCTGGATGGCCCGCCTGGCCGTGCCGGCGATCATCCTGGAGCTCGTCATGGGTTTCATCCTCGGCAACACCGTGGTGCCGTTCGAGGCGATGGCGCCCCTGAGCGGTCTCACGGAGCTGGGGGTGCTCACCCTGTTCTTCCAGGTGGGCCTGGAGGTGCGCGGCGACCTGCTCAGCTCCCGCCGCGCCGCCATCCTGCGCACGGTGGCGCTGAGCTTCTGCACGCCGCTGCTGGCCTTCTGGCCCCTGAGAAGTCTCTTCGAGCTCTCCATCCCCACCACCCTCCTCTGCCTGGCGGTGCTGAGCGCCACCGGCACGGGTGTGACCCTGCGGGTCCTCGCCCAGCGGGGTGCCATCCAGACCCCTTCGGGTCGGATGCTGGTGGGGGTGTCGGTCCTCGATGATCTGCCGGCCATCGCCCTGCTGGCGATCGCCACCGCCAGTGCGGGCCTGCGGCTGGGAAGCCAGGGGATCGGCTGGGCCGGTCCGCTGCTCGGCGTGCTGCTGGCGGTGCTGAGCTGGCTGGCGGTGGCCCAATGGACCCGCCACCACAGCCGGCGGCCCACCAGCGCCCTGGCAATCCTGATGCTGCTGATCGGTTCGGCCTGGGTGGGGGAGGCCTGCGGCCTTACCAGCCTGCTCGGCGCCCTCTGGGGCGGGGTGCTGATGGCCCGGCTGGGGCCGGTGGAGGGGGAGGTGCAGCGGGTGCTGACCGTGCTCTCGGAGGTGTTCCTGCCCCTCTATTTCATCAGCGTGGGGATGCGGATCAGCGCCGGCACCCTGCTGCAGCCGGCGGCCTGGAGCCTGGCGGCGGTCCTGATCGTGATGGCCCTGTTCAGCAAGCTGGCCTGCGGCCTGGGTATCGATCGCCACGACCGGCGGGCGGGGGTCGACCGCTGGCTGGTGGTGTTCGGCCTGATCCCCCGGGGCCTGCCGGGGCTGGTGTTCGCCACCACCGCCCTCAACCAGGGCCTGATCGATGCCGTCCAGTTCTCGTCTCTTGTGCTGATGGTGACCGCCACCACGGTGGTGGGCCTGCTGCTGCTGGAGCGGCGGCTGGGTCGCATCGCGTCCGCCCCGCCGGGCGTGCCTGGCTGACAAAAGCCATCGCATCCTGTGACTAATGTTTGAGCGATTCGTAAACCGCCGCGTTGACCCCTTCCCCCACCGCGACCCCCTGGCACGCACTGGCACCGGAAGAGTGCCTCAAGGGCCTGGAGGCCAGCACCGAGGGTCTGAGCACGGCCCAGTGCGCCGAACGGCTGGCCAGGGTGGGGCTGAACCGGCTGGAACTCAAGGCCGGGCGCAGCAACCTGCGCATCCTCTGGGACCAGTTCAGCAACGTGATGCTGATCATGCTGCTGGCGGTGGCGGCGGTGTCGGCCGGTGTGGCCTACGCCGCCCAGCGGTTCCCCAAGGATGCGATCGCCATCGTGCTGATCGTGGGCCTCAACGCCCTGCTGGGCTACCTGCAGGAAAGCCGCGCCCAGCAGGCCCTGCAGGCCCTGCGCGACATGGCCCAGCCCCTGGTGACCGTGCGCCGTGACGGCATCTGGGAGCGGCTGCCGAGCGAGCAGCTGGTGCCCGGGGACCTGATCCGGGTGGAGGCGGGCGATCGGGTGCCCGCCGATGCCCGCCTGCTGGAGGTGGCCGAACTGGGCCTGCGGGAGGCGGCCCTCACCGGCGAGGCCGAAGCGGTGAACAAGCTGGCCGTGCTGGTGCTCGAACCGACGACCCCGGTCCTGGAGCGTCAGAACTGCCTGTTCCAGGGCACCGAGGTGGTGCGCGGCCGCGGCCTGGGGGTGGTCACCGCCACGGGCATGCAGACCGAACTGGGCAAGATCGCCGAGATGATCAACACGGCGGGTGGCGAGACCACACCGCTGCAGGAACGGCTCGATGGCCTGGCCAACGTGCTGGTGGGCTCCGCCCTGGCCCTGGTGGCCGTGGTGGTGCTGCTGGGCTGGCTGCTGGGGCAACGCCTGCTCGACCTGCTGGAGGTGGCCCTGTCGATGGCGGTGGCGATCGTGCCGGAGGGCCTGCCGGCGGTGATCACCGTGACCCTGGCGATCGGCACCCAGCGGATGGTGCAGCGCGCCGCCCTGATCCGCCGCCTGCCGGCGGTGGAGGCCCTGGGCTCGGTCACCGTGATCTGCACCGACAAGACGGGCACCCTCACCCTCAACCGTCAGGTGGTGCAGGAGCTGCGCAGCGGCACCACGGCCCTGGCGGTGAGCGGCAACGGCTACGACCCCCACGGTGAGTTCAGCGCCACCGACCTAGCCCCGCCAGCGGGGGCCGCGGGCGGCCTTGCCGCCGGTGGCCGGAATCTGCTGCTCCAGGCCGGTGTCCTGTGCAGCGACGCCGAACTCAAGCAGGAACCCGATGGTCGCTGGGAGATCCTCGGTGATCCCACCGAAGGGGCCCTGGTGGTGGCAGCCGCGAAGGCCGATCTCGACGGTTTCGCCCTGCGCAGCCACTACAAGCGGGAAGCGGAGATCCCCTTCAGCTCCGAACGCCAGCTGATGGCCGTCTGGGTCCAGGACCGCGAGGGCAGCCTGCAGGCCCCCCTGGGGGCCAGTGCCGCCGGTTCGGCCACCCTGATGATCAGCAAGGGGGCGCCTGAGGTGATCCTCGGCACCTGTGACCGCTGGCTCGATGGCTCCGGCGTGGCGGCCCTGAGCGACGACCAGCGGCAGTGGTGGCTCGACCAGGCCAGGGACCTGGCCGCCTCCGGCCTGCGGGTGCTCGCCTTCGCCTGCGCCCCCCACCACCCCAGCCCCGAACACGAACTCGAGCACCAGGTGCTGCTCGGGCTGATGGCCCAGCTGGATCCCGCCCGCCCCGAGGTGGCCCTGGCGGTCTCCCGCTGCCGGGAGGCCGGGATCCGGCCGGTGATGATCACCGGCGACCATCCCCTCACCGCCCGGGCCATCGGCGTCAACATCGGCCTGGTGGATGCCAATGCCGAGGTGGTGCTCGGCCGCCAGCTGGAGGAGGCCGATGCCGGTCAGCTGGCCGCGATCGTGGGCCGTTGCAACGTCTACGCCCGGGTGGCGCCGGAGCAGAAGCTGCGCATCGTCAAGGCCCTCCAGGGCCTCGGCCAGATCGTCGCCATGACCGGCGACGGCGTCAACGACGCCCCGGCCCTGAAGCAGGCCCACATCGGCGTGGCCATGGGCATCACCGGCACCGAGGTCAGCAAGGAGGCCTCCGACATGGTCCTGCTCGATGACAACTTCGCCACGATCGTCAACGCGGTGGAGCAGGGCCGGCTCGTCTACGCCAACATCCGCCGCTTCATCAAGTACATCCTCGGCAGCAACGTCGGTGAACTCATCACGATCGCTTCCGCTCCGCTGCTGGGGCTGGTGGGAGTGCCGATGACCCCGATCCAGATCCTCTGGATGAACCTGGTCACCGACGGTGTGCCCGCCCTGGCCCTGGCCCTCGAGCCCGGCGAGGCCGGCCTGATGCAGCGCCCGCCCGCCGAACCGGGCGAGTCGATCTTCGCCAGGGGGATCGGCAGCTACATCCTGCGCATCGGCGTGGTGTTCGCCGCCATCACGATCACGATGATGGTGCTGGCCTCCAGGGCTGGTGCCCCCTGGAAGACGATGGTCTTCACGATGCTGTGCCTCGCCCAGATGGGTCATGCCCTGGCGGCCCGCAGCGACCGTCCCCTGGTGCAGGTGAATCCCTTCACCAACCCCTGGCTGCTGGGGGCGGTGGTATTCACCACCCTGCTGCAGTTGTCGCTCCTCTACGTGCCCGTGCTGGCCAAATTCTTCGGCACCGTTCCCCTCTCGGGCCGTGACCTGGGCATCTGCGTGGGCTTCAGTCTGGTCTTCTTCCTCTACCTGGAGCTGGAGAAGGTGTGGCGTCTGTGGCGCCGCCGTCGCAGCGCTGACGCCTGAGTCCCGAACCGTCCCCGGCCGACTGATAACAACCTCTTGGTGAACCCATAGGACTTTCCTTCCTGGAAGGGCCTCAGCCTGGCGCCGGGGATCTTAGTGTTCGCCACCACGCGGGCCATTTCCGGTCCCGACCGTTCTCCCGCCATGACCCTGTTCTTCGCCCAGACGGCCTGGCTGGTTCCGCTCTACCCCCTGGTGGCGTCCCTGCTGTCGCTGCTTTGGTCTCCGGGGCTGATCTCACGCACGGGCCCACGCCCCTGCGGCTATCTCAACCTCACCCTGGTGAGCGTGGCCTTCGTCCACAGCGCCGCCGCCCTGATGGCGCTGCATTCCAATTCCGCCGCCGGTGCGGCCGCTCTCTACAAGCCCCTCGCCTTCGGCTGGACCTGGCTGGAGACCGCCGGGCTCAAGGTGAGCTTCGACGGCCTGATCACCGAGCCGGCCCTGATCGCGATGACGGTGATCACCGGCCTGCATGTGCTGGTGCAGATCTACGCCATCGGCTATCTGGAGATGGACTGGGGCTGGCCCCGCTTCTTCGGGTCCCTGAGCTTCTTCGAGGCCGGTCTGTGCGCCTTGGTGCTCACGGACTCGCTGTTCTTCAGCTATGTGATCCTCGAGCTGCTCACCCTGGGTACCTACCTGATCGTGGGCACCTGGTACAACCAGCCCCTGGTGGTCAAGGGCGCACGCGATGCGTTCCTCACCAAGCGGATCGGCGACCTGATCCTGCTGGCGGGCCTGATCGCCCTGCTGCCGATCACCGGCACCTGGAACTTCCATGGGCTGCAGGCCTGGGCCGCCGATCAGATCAACAACGGCAACCCCCTTCCCCAGCTTCTGCCGTTGATCCTGCTGGCCCTGATCGCCGGGCCGATGGGCAAATGCGCCCAGATCCCCCTGCACCTGTGGCTCGATGAGGCCATGGAAAGCCCCTTGCCCTCCACCGTGCTCCGTAACTCGGTGGTGGTGGTGGGCGGCGCCTGGGTGCTGCTGCGGCTCGAGCCCCTGATCGAACTGAGCCCCCTGGTGCAGACCGTGCTCGTGATCGTGGGCGGAACCACTGCGCTGGTGGCCTCCCTGATCGCCCTCGCCCAGATCGATGTGAAGCGCGCCCTCTCCTTCCTGGTGAGCAGCTGGCTCGGCCTGCTGTTCGTGGCGGTGGGTCTGGGCGGCATCAGCGTGGCCGATCACCTGATGCTGGTGTATCCCCTGCCGATGGCGCTGCTGTTGATGGTGATCGGCGCCATCGTGATCACCAACGTCACCCAGGACCTCACCCAGCTCGGGGGCCTGTGGAGCAAGCGTCCGCTGATGGGCCTGGCCTTCCTCACAGGCGCCGCCGGCCTGATGGCCCTGCCGCCGTTCGGTGGCTTCGCCGCCCTGCGCGAGCTCATGGAGCTCACGGCCGAGAGCTCCCATCCGGTGCTGCTCGGTTGCCTGGTGCTGTTCACCAATGCCCTGATCAGCGCCGGTCTGATCCGGGTGTTCGGTCTGATCTGGGGCGGGCGTCCGTCGGTGTTCACCACCCGCTCCGCCGAAGTGCTGTGGCTGATGGCCCTGCCCACCTTCGTGCTCATGGGTCTGGTGCTGCACCTGCCTCAGCTGATGGTGATCAACGGCGTCTTCGCCCTGTCCCCCCTTCCGGGCTGGGGTCCGCTGGCGGTGCCCCTGCTGATCTCCACCCTCGTGGGCGGCGGCCTCTCGGCGGTGTTCTACCTGCGGCCCCACCCCCTGGCCCATCTGCCTGCCGCCCTCGGCGGCCTGCAGGACTGGCTGGCCCACGACATGCAGACCGAGCGCTTCTACCACCGCACCGTGGTGTGGCTGGTGGTGGCCCTGGCCCGGCTCAGCGCCTGGTCGGATGACCGGCTGATCGATGGCTTCAGTGGTGCCTCCGGCAGTGCCGCCCTCGAGGGTGCCCGCCGCCTCAGCTTCACCACCTCCGGCCGCACCCAGGCCTATGCCCTCACCCTCCTTCTCGGGGTGCTGCTGATGGCCGCCTGGCTGCTGGCCTCCGCCCCTTCCGTTCCGTCCGAACTCGTTCGCCCGTTCCGCTGATGGGATCGTCCTCGCTCCTGCTTCTCCTGGCCGCACCCCTGGCCGGCACCCTGCTGCTGCCCCTGCTGCCGGCCACCGTTGCTTCCGTTCGGGTCCGTGGCATCGCGGCCCTGTTCGGCGGTCTTCAGCTGCTGGTGGGCCTGCTCTGTTGGCAGCACCCCCCCGCCGACCTGCAGCTCTCCTGGCTGCCGAAACTCGGGCTCAGGCTCGATCTCGGCCTGGATGGCCTCTCGCTGCCGCTGGTGCTGCTGACCGCGCTGATCACCTCCCTTGCGATCCTCTCGGCAGCGGCTGACCAGTCCCGACCGCGGCTGTTCTTCTCCCTGATGCTGGCCACCAACCTGGGTGTGGTCGCGGGTCTGCTGGCCCGCAACGCCCTGCTGTTCCTCCTGGCCTTCGAGCTGGTGCTGATCCCGATCACCCTGCTAGTGGCGGTCTGGGGGGGCGAGAAGCGGGCCGGTGCCGCCGTGCGTTTCCTGCTCTACAGCGCCGTCTCCGGCCTGGCCCTGCTGGCGGCCGTGCTGGCCTTCGCCTGGTTCAATCCCGCCGGTCCGCTCTTCGCTTTCGAGGATCTTCGCCAGGCCCAGTTCTCCCCCACGGCCCAACGCTGGATCCTGGCCCTGCTGCTGCTCTCCTTCGGCCTGAAGCTTCCGGTCTTTCCCCTGCACGGCTGGCAGCCCTTCACCTACGGCCAGGCCCCCACGCCTGTGGTGATGCTGCTGGCGGGCTCCGTCTCCAAGCTGGGCGCCTACGGCCTGCTGCGTTTCGGCGTGGGCTTCCTTCCGGACATCTGGGCCGCCTGGTCGCCCTGGATCGCCGCCGCCGGCGCCATCAGCGCGGTGTACGGCGCCCTCAACGCCATCGCCCAGAGCGACATCCGCCGCCTGATGGCCTACAGCTCCCTCGGCCACATGGGCCTGCTGGTGCTTGGGCTCTCGGCGGCCACTCCCCTCAGCCTGCAGGGAGCGGTGGCCCAGATGCTCGCCCACGGCATGATCGTGGCCCTGCTGTTCGCCTGCGTGGGGTTGATCGAGCGCAAGACCGGCACCACCGCCATCCCCGAGCTCTCCGGCCTGATGAATCCGCTGCGCGGACTGCCGTTCACCATGGGCATGCTGCTGCTGGCCATGATGGCCGCCGCCGGCATCCCCGGCCTGGCGGGCTTCCCTGCCGAGCTGCTGGTGTTCGAAGGCAGCTGGACCACCTTCCCCCGCGCCACCCTGGTGAGCCTGATCGCTTCGGGCTTCACCGCCGTCTACGCCATCCGCCTCTTCAACAGGGTGGGCTTCGGCCGCCTCGACAACGAGCGTGCCAACTGGACCTCCACCTGCTGGAGCGAGCGGGCGCCGGCCATGGCCCTCACCGTTCTGGTGATCGCGGCGGGCCTCTGGCCTACGGCCCTCACGGGCTGGAGTGAGACCGAATCCACTTCCCTGGCCCTGCGCACCCAGCCATTCCTCAGCCGGGATGCCGCCCAGCCCCTCACCCTCGCCGCCTCCGGCTCCCCCCTGGTCGCCGTCACCCTCCCTTCCGCCTCGGAGCTGCGCACGTCATGACGCCCCCCAACGCCACGGCCCCCGAGCCCGTCACCGCTCCCTTGATCCCTCCCTCCAGCCATCGCTATGCCGATGTGATCCACCGGCTGGAGGCCGGCGGCTCGATGCTGCCGGACACGCCGGAGAACCTGATGCAGATCATCGGCATCTACAAGGCCTATGCCGTGCCGATGGACTTCTACTGGCGCGACCTGCTTTACATCGCCGAGCAGGTGTTCCTCGATCCCCTGCCGGCCTTCAAGTACTTTCCCAGTCAGGAGTACCTCGATCTCCCCAATTCCTACGCCGGCGATCAGTCGAAGCTCCGCATCTGGCGCGGCGGTGAAAAGGCCCATCCTGAACTGCTGGAGTTCATGGAGAAGGGCGAAACCGGCAAGATGTCGAAGCTGCTCCATCACCTCTGGCACGACCGGATCAACATGGAGTTCGCCGAGGCGTGCATGGAAGCCATGCTCTGGCATCAGGGCATGGGTGGCCGCTTCTACGACTATCTCGCCAGTGACGCCTACCGGGTCAACGCCGATCGCGCCATCAAGGCCTACTTCCGCGGCAATCCGCTGATGCTCGGCCTCTATCGCCTGTTCCCTGAGATGTTCATGGAGCAGGTGAAGAAGATGAGCTACTACGCCAACCTCGGCCTGTTCTGGGAGGTGATGGCGCCGGTGTTCTTCGAGATGAGCGACATCTACGACGAGGGCGGCTTCTCCGGGGTGCCCGCCGCTATGGATTTCCTGGTCAATGGCATCTTCGCGGTGGCCGGGCGGCCCATCTACCACCACGTGTACATCGGCGGGGAGTGCCTCGAGATCATCCCCAAGTCGGAAGGCTTCACCTGGCTGTACGAGGCGGCTCTCCCCTACGTGGAGGCGGTCTTCTATCGCACGGCGCCATTTCGCGGCACCAAGAGCTACAACGCCCAGGCCTATCAGGTGCCTGCCGATCAGGCCGATTTCCACTACGGCATCCTCTATGCCGACGTGTTCCCCGTGGGCTCGGCCGGCATCCCTCCCACCCTGCTGATGCAGGACATGCTGCATTTCCTGCCGCCCTATCTGGAGGAGCTCTACAAGCAGCACAAGCGTGGCGATGAGGACAAGCTCATCCAACTGGGGATCACCTTCCAGCGCTCCATGTACAACGTCACCTCGGCGGTGATCCAGGCCCTGCGCTGTGCCCTGCTCTATCCCCTCGATGACACCGACCCCGTGCATCTGATGGCCAACCGGAAGTTCTTCGAGGCCCAGATGGATCGCTTCCTGCGGCCCGAGGCCCGCCTGCCCCAGATCCAGACCCAGGATTACCGCTAGGAGACCCCCCATGGCCAACATCATCGAAACCGCCAAGGGAGCCGGCTGCTTCGCCACCCTGCTCACCGCCGTCGAGGTGGCCGGACTCACCGGGGCCCTCGAGAGCCCTGGCCCCTTCACCGTCTTCGCCCCCGTCGACGACGCCTTCGCCGCCCTCCCCCCCGGCACGGTCCAGACCCTGGTGGACAACGTGCCCCAGCTGGCCCGGATCCTCAAATTCCACGTGCTCTCCGGCGCCTACCGGCGGGAGCAACTGATTGAGCAGCCGGAGTGGGAGAGCCTGGAGGGGGCGCCGGTGGCGATCCGCCGGGCGGACCCCTTCGAGGTCAAGAACGCCACCGTCGTCTCCGCCGACATCGTCTGCGACAACGGCATCGTGCATGTGATCGACCGGGTGATCCTGCCCGGATGACCAAGGCGGGCCTGCTGGCGCTGGCGGTGCTGGGTGCCCTGATGGGCTGCGCCGCCGGCAACGACGCCCCCGGCAGCCCCACCATGGCCAAGATCCGCGAGCGGGGACGGCTGGTCTGCGCCGTCGATGGGGCGGTGCCCGGCTTCAGCACCGTGGGCCCCGGCGGAGCCTTCGTGGGCATCGACGCCGATTTCTGCCGGGCCGTGGCCGCCGCGGTGCTCGGGGACCCCACCAAGGTGGAGTTCCGGCCGGTGACGGCGGGGGAGCGCTTCGTGGCCCTGGGCAGCGGCGAGGTGGACCTGCTCTCGATCAGCTCCACCCACACCCTCAGCCGCGACGCCCCGGGCGGCAACGCCCTCAGTTTCGGGCCTGTCTTCTTCTATGACGGCCAGGGGGTGATGGTGCCCGCGGCCAGCGGCGTCCGCAGCCTGCGGGAGCTGGCGGGCAAGCCGATCTGCGTCGAGAGCGGCACCAACACCGAGCTGAACCTGGCCGATCGCATGCGGGAACTGGGGGTCGCCTACCAGCCGCTGCGCTTCCAGTCGGGCGAGCAGGCCTACCCGGCCTACGAGCAGGATCGCTGCGCCGCCATCACCAGCGACAGCTCCCTGCTGGCGGCCAAGCGCAGCGGCTTCAAGCAGCCGGCGGCCCACGTGCTGCTCCCCGATCTCCTCAGCAAGGAGCCCAGCGCCAAGGTGACGATCCAGGCGGATCCGGCCTGGGCCGATGCGGTGCGCTGGGTCACCCACACCCTGGTCCAGGCGGAGGAGAGCGGCCTCACCCAGGCCAACATCGAGGCCCGCCTCGCCGCGGCCCGGCGGGACCCCAGCCAGGCCGAAGCGCGCCGCTTCCTGGGGATCGAGGGGGATTTCGGCCGCCAGCTGGGCCTGCCCGCCGACTTCACGGTGCGGGTGGTGAAGGCGGTGGGCAACTACGGCGAGCTGTTCGAGCGGCACCTTGGCCCCGCCACCCCCCTGGGCCTGGAGCGGGGCCTCAACCGCCTCTGGACCGCCGGCGGCCTGCACATCGCGCCCCCCTTCCGCTGAGGAGGTTCCTCAGGGCCTACCTGCACCGGCCCGCTCCTGCAACAATGCGGCGACCTTTACGTCGCAGGCATGTTCCGGACCCGGACCCGCTCCCTGGTGGTTTCCCTCTGTGCCGCTGGCCTGCTGGCCGGCTGCGCCGGCGATGGTGGCGGTGTGCAGAGCCAGAAGCTCTCCACGATCACCGGGCGGGGCAAGCTGATCTGCGGCGTGGAGGGCAAGCTGCCTGGCTTCAGCTTCGTGGGCCCCGACGGCAAATACCTGGGCCTGGATGTGGATGTCTGCAAGGCGGTGGCCGCCGCGGTGCTGGGGGATCCAGGCAAGGTGGAATACCGCGACCTGAACTCCAGCGAGCGCTTCGCCGCCCTGGCCAGCGGCGAGGTGGACCTGCTCTCGCGCAACACCACCATGACCCTGAGCCGCGACGCGGCCGGCGGCAATGGCCTCAGCTTCGCCCCCACCACCTTCTATGACGGCCAGGGTGTGCTGGTGCCCGTGGCCAGCGGCATCAAGGACCTCAAGGGCCTGGCCGGCAAGCCGATCTGCGTGGAGAGCGGCACCACCACCGAGCTCAACCTGGCCGACCGGATGCGGGAGCAGAACATCCCCTACACGCCACTGAAGTTCCAGACCAGCGACCAGACCTTCGCTGCCTATCTCGGCGACCGCTGCGTCGCCGTCACCAGCGACCGTTCCCAGCTGGCGGGCAAGCGCACCAGCTTCCCCAAACCGGACGCCCACACCCTGCTGCCGGTGGTGATGAGCAAGGAGCCCCTCACCCCCGCCACCACCAACGGTGATCCGGCCTGGGCCGATGCGGTGCGCTGGATCGTCTACGGCCTGATGCAGGCCGAAGAGAGCGGCATCACCCAGGCGAACGTGGACGCCAAGCTGGCCGAAGCCAAGGCCAACACCAACCAGGCCGACCTGCGCCGCTTCCTGGGGGTGGAGGGTGACTTCGGCAAGCTGCTCGGCCTGCCGCCCGACTTCGTGGTCAAGGCGGTGAAGGCCGTGGGCAACTACGGCGAGATCTTCGATCGCAACGTGGGGCCCGCCTCCGCCCTCAAGCTCGACCGCGGCCTCAACCGCCAGTGGAAGGACGGCGGCCTGATCTACTCGCCGCCCTTCCGTTGATGGCGCCGGTGCCCCCCGCCGACCCGGCCCCTCGTCCACCCACTCCGCCATCGCCACCCTGGTGGCGCGACCGCCGCATCGTGCCCTGGGTGGTGCAGGCGGTGGTGGGACTGCTGGTGCTGCTGCTGATCGCCTTCCTGCTGGGCAATCTGATCCGCAACCTCACCGCCGCCGGCCTGCTGCTGAGCTGGCGCTGGCTGCAGCAGCCCGCCGGCTTCGACATCTCGGAATCGGTGATTCCGTTCAATGCCCAGCTGCCCTACTGGCGCGCCCTGGCCGCTGGTCTGGTGAACACGATCCGGGCGGTGCTGGTGGGCCTAGTGGGGGCCACCCTGCTGGGCACCCTGGTGGGCATGGCCTCCTTCAGCCACAACGGCCTGCTGCGGCGGCTGGCGCGGGTCTACGTGGAGGTGGTGCGCAACATCCCCCTGCTGCTGCAGCTGGTGTTCTGGTACTTCGTGGTGTTCCTCACCCTGCCGAACGGCCTGGCGGCGATCCAGCTGCCCGGCGTGGTGCTGGCCAAGTCGGGGCTCTACATCGCCGGGTTCGGCGAGGGGCTGCGCTGGATGGGACCCAGCCTCGTCAACGAGGTCTGGCAGGCGCCGCTGCGCCTGAGCGTCGAGTTCGGCGCCCTGCTCACCGGCCTGATCGTGTACTCCGGCGCCTTCATCGCCGAGGTGGTGCGGGGCGGCATCGCCGCCGTGCCGAAGGGACAGTGGGAGGCAGCCTCCTCCCTGGGGCTGAGCTGGTTCGCCACCCTGCGCCGCATCGTCCTGCCCCAGTCCCTACGGGTGATCGTGCCGGGGCTCAACACCCAGTACATCTCCCTGGCCAAGAACTCCTCCCTGGCCGTGGCGGTGGGCTACACCGACCTCTATTCCGTGGCTGAAACCACCCTCAACCAGACCGGCCGTGCGGTGGAGGTGATCCTGGTGCTGCTGGCCGCCTACCTCACCCTCGATCTGCTGATCTCGGCCCTGATGAACGGTCTCAACCACCTGGTCCAGATCCGGGAGCGCTGAGATGAGTTCCCTGATCCGACGGTTGCGTGCCGAACTGTTCGCCACCCCCGCCGACGCGGCGCTCAGCGTCGCCCTGATCACACTGCTCAGCCTGGGGGTCTTCGGCTTCCTGCGCTGGGCCCTCACCCAGGCCCAGTGGGCCGTGGTGAAGGTGAACAGCACCCTGTTCGCCGTGGGGCGCTACCCGATCGAGCAGCAATGGCGCCTCTGGCTGCTCACCGCCCTGCTGGTGGCCGCCAGCGGCGCCACCTGGGGGCTGCTGCGGGCCCATCCCCGCCCCGACCGCACCGGGGTTCTCTGGCCACGCAACGACAGGCTGGCCCTGGTGCTGCTCGCCCTGATCGCCCTGGCCGTGCCCGCGGCCCTCGGGCTGACCCTGGCCATCCAGTCCCGCTGGTGGGGGCTCCTCCTGCTGCTGGGCCTCTGCCGCTGGCTGGCCGGCCGCTACGGGGCGAATCTTTCTGCCACCGGCCGCCGGCTCGCCGCCCTGGTGTGGCCCGTGCTCTACCTGGTGGGCATGGTGCTGATCAGCGGCGGGCTGGGCCTGGTGACCGTTTCCCCTTCGGAATGGGGCGGCCTGCTGCTCACCCTGCTGGCCTCCAGCTTCGCGATCCTGCTCTGTTTTCCGATCGGGGTGCTGCTCGCCCTGGGACGCCGCAGCGAGCTGCCCCTGCTGCGCTGGGGCTCGGTGCTCTACATCGAGTTCATCCGCGGTGCGCCGCTGATCACCCTGCTGTTCCTCGGCCAGAACATCCTCGGCTTCCTGCTGCCCGGCGGCCTGGCACCCGAGCGGGTCTGGCGGGCGGCCTGGGTGCTCACCTTCTTTGCCGCCGCCTACCTGGCGGAGGCGGTGCGCTCCGGCCTGGCGGCCGTGCCCCGGGGCCAGCTGGAGGCCGCCCGTTCCCTGGGCCTCTCCTACCCGAAGGCCCTGCAGCACGTGGTGCTGCCCCAGGCCCTGCGGGTGGCCCTGCCGGCGATGGTGGGCCAGTTCATTTCGCTCCTGCAGGACACCACCCTGCTGTCGCTGATCGGATTGCTGGAACTGCTCGGCACGGCCCGCACCGTGATGGCCAACCCGGCTTTCCTGGGCAGAAACGGTGAGGTGTATCTCACCCTGGCGGTGCTGTTCTGGGGCTGCTGTGCCGCCCTCGGACTGGGCAGCCGGGCCCTGGAGCGCCGGCTTGACCCCCACGCCGTGCCCTCCGCCACCTGAGCCGCGTTCCCCTTTCCCACCTTCTCCGCTCCGATCCCGTTTCCCGCCCCATGAGCCAACCCAGCAGCGAACTGATGATCGAGGCGCGGGCCGTCGAGAAGTGGTACCCCAACGGATTCCAGGCGTTGCGCGGCGCCAGCCTGACCGTGCGGCGGGGCGAGGTGGTGGTGATCATGGGCCCCTCGGGATCCGGCAAGAGCACCTTCATCCGCACCTTCAATGCCCTGGAGGACTTCCAGAAGGGCAGCATCACCGTCGACGGGATCGTCCTCTCCGACGACCTGCGCAACATCGACGCCATCCGCCGGGAGGTGGGGATGGTGTTCCAGCAGTTCAACCTCTTCCCGCACCTCTCGGTGCTCGACAACCTGACGCTGGCGCCGGTGCTCGTCCGCAAGCGCCCCAAGGCCGAGGTGGAAAAGCAGGCCTGGGCCCTGCTGGAACGGGTGGGCATCGCCGAACAGGCCGGCAAGTATCCCGGCCAGCTCTCGGGGGGTCAGCAGCAGCGGGTGGCGATCGCCCGGGCCCTGTGCATGGAGCCGCGCATCCTCCTGTTCGATGAACCCACCAGCGCCCTCGACCCGGAGATGGTGCGGGAGGTGCTGGAGGTGATGCAGGATCTCGCCGCCGACGACATCACCATGGTGGTGGTGACCCACGAGGTGAAGTTCGCCCGCCACGTGGCCCACCGGGTTGTGCTGATGGCCGACGGCGAGGTGGTGGAAGAGGCCGAACCGGAGGTGTTCTTCACCAACCCCAGCCACGAGCGCACCCGCCGCTTCCTGGATCAGATTCTCTGAGGGTGGCCTCTAGCCCCTGGTCGCCCAGTCGGCGGCGTTGAGCTGTGGGAACAGCCCGTCCTCCCGCTCCACCCCCGCCAGCCACTCCCGGGGCAGGTCGGTGCCGTGCTCGAGGGCATCGATCAGCCGCCAGAAACGGTCGAGGTGGCGGCGGATCCGCTCCCGTGCCAGGCCGGTGGTGGTGCCGGCCCGCAGGATGAAGCTCCAGTCGGAGCTCTGGGCCAGCAGCAGTTCGCGGCCCGCCTGGGTGAGCAGGGCCCGCTGGGCGGTGCTGCCCACGCCCCGGTTCACCCGCTGCACCATGGCCCGGGAGGCGCGCTGCCACTCCGCCACCACCCAGGCGTTGGTGTCGTTGAGCCAGTAGTCGTGGTAGCCCCCCTGGCCCCAGCTGGAGGGGGCCGGCCGGCAGACCTGCAGGGCCCGCCCTTCGCTGAGCACGTCCCGCAGGTGGGTGAAGCGCACGTCCAGGGCCGGGCCCTGGCGGAACAGCTCGGCCAGGAACTGGGGCCCCTCGAACCACCAGTGGCCGAACAGCTCCGCATCGAAGGGCGCCACCAGCAGCGGCGGCGGCTCGATCGTGGCCGCCAGCTGCTGCATCTGAGCGGCGCGGCCCCGCAGGAAGGCCTCGGCGTGCTCCTTCAGCCGCTCGGCCGCCCGCTGGGGGTCGTAGGGCGCCTTGGCGTCGAGGGGGCAGCCCTGGGCGGTGACCCGGTGCAGCTTGAGCCCGAGGGGGCGGCGGTCGTGGATGTCCTGGGCCTCCAGGTCCGCTTCCGGCAGGTCCCAGCCCAGGTCGCGGTGGAACTCCCGGTAGGCCCCGTCGCCCGGGTAGCCCTGGCTGGCACTCCACACCGGCAGGGTGGACTCACTGTCGCGGGCGAAGAAGGCCACCCCCGCCGGAGAACAGATCGGGGCATAGACGCCGTAGCGCGGACGCGGCAGGCCATGGAGCAGGCCGTGGCCGTCGAGCAGGGAATAGCGCAGGCCGCACTCGGCCAGGAGCCGGTCGAGGTCTTCGTAGTAGGCGCACTCCGGCAGCCAGATGCCCAGGGGCCGCTGGCCGAGCAGCCGCTGGTGCTCCCTGACGGCGGTGAGCAGCTGGGCCCGCACCGCCTCGGGCGAATCCCGCAGAAGGGGCAGGTAACCGTGGGTGGCCCCGCAGGTGATCAGATCCAGGACCCCCTGCTCCTGCAGCCGCCGGAAGCGGGGCAGCAGATCCCCCTCCATCTCCCGCCACTGGGCCTCGATGGCCGAGAGGGTGCGCTGCAGCTCACGGGCCGGCCGCTCCAGATCGGGATCGGCCCCGTCGAGCAGGGTGCGGCGCAGGGCCAGCCAGGCCGGGAAGCGGCCGTTGAGGGCGCGGTCGCTCAGCAGCGACAGCAGGGTGGGGGAGAGACCGAGGGTGAGCCGGGGCCGTTGCTGGGGATCGGCGGCCGCCCGCTCGAGCACCTCCAGCAGCGGCAGATAGCATTCCTGGAGGGCCTGGAAGTACCAGTCCTCCTCGAGCGAACCGGGTTCTCCGGAACGTACATAGGGGAGGTGGGCATGCAACACCAGGGCCAGATCGCCTGCGGCCATGGGGAAACCCTCTGTGGCGCCACTGTACGTTCCGCTCCCTGACGTTCCGCTCCCTGACGTTCCGCTCCCGGAGCCGGGTCTTCCGGCCCGTAGAGTGGGCCTAACTCATAGCTGTTCCGCCTAACCCCATGGCCCGCGATCCCGGCCGGGTATTGATCTTCGATACCACCCTCCGCGACGGGGAGCAGTCCCCCGGCGCCAGCCTCAACCTGGAGGAGAAGCTCGCGATCGCCCAGCAGCTGGCCCGCCTGGGGGTGGACATCATCGAGGCCGGCTTCCCCTTCGCCAGCAGCGGCGATTTCCACGCCGTCCAGCGCATCGCCGCCAGCGTGGGCACCCCGGACGGGCCCGTGATCTGCGGCCTGGCCCGGGCCGCCAGCGGCGACATCAAGGCCTGCGCCGACGCCGTGGCCCCCGCCGCCCGCCGGCGCATCCACACCTTCATCGCCACCAGCGACATCCATCTGGAGCACAAGCTCCGCAAGACCCGCGCCGAGGTGCTCGCCATCACCGCGGAGATGGTGGCCTACGCCCGCTCCCTGGTCGACGACGTGGAGTTCTCCTGCGAGGACGCCGGCCGCAGCGACCCTGAGTTCATGCACGAGGTGATCGAGGCGGCGATCAACGCCGGCGCCACCACGATCAACATTCCCGACACGGTGGGCTACACCACCCCGGCCGAATTCGGCGCGATCATCGCCGGCATCAACCGCTCGGTGCCCAACATCGACCAGGCGGTGATCTCGGTCCATGGGCACAACGATCTCGGTCTGGCCGTCGCCAACTTCCTCGAAGCGGTGAAGAACGGCGCCCGCCAGCTGGAGTGCACCATCAACGGCATCGGGGAACGGGCCGGCAACGCCTCCCTCGAGGAGCTGGTGATGGCGCTGCACGTGCGCCGCAGCTACTTCAACCCCTTCCTCGGCCGGCCGGCCGACCAGCGCGACCCGCTCACGAACGTGCGCACCGAGGAGATCACCAAGACCTCCCGCCTCGTCTCCAACCTCACCGGCATGGCGGTGCAGCCCAACAAGGCGATCGTGGGCGCCAATGCCTTCGCCCATGAGTCCGGCATCCACCAGGACGGGGTGCTCAAGAACCGGCTCACCTACGAGATCATCGACGCCCGCACCGTCGGCCTGGCCGACAACCGCCTCTCCCTCGGCAAGCTCTCGGGCCGCAGCGCCTTCCGGGCCCGGCTGGAGGAGCTCGGTTACACCCTGGAGCGCACCGACCTCGACGACGCCTTCGCCCGCTTCAAGGAGCTGGCCGACCGCAAGCGGGAGATCACCGACCGGGATCTGGAGGCGATCGTCAGTGAGCAGGTGCAGCAACAGGACGGGCCCCGTTACGTCCTCCAGTCGGTCCAGGTGAGCTGCGGCACCAACCTGCAGCCCACCGCCACCGTCACCCTGCGGGACGGGGACGGCATCGACTTGACCGAGGCGGCCATCGGCACCGGTCCGGTGGATGCGGTCTGCCAGGCCCTCAACCACCTGGCCCAGGTGCCGAACGAACTGGTCGAGTTCAGCATCAAGTCCGTCACCGAAGGCATCGACGCCATGGGCGAGGTGACCATCCGCCTGCGCCACCAGGGCGTGCTCTATTCGGGCCATGCGGCCGACACCGACATCGTCGTGGCGGCGGCCCAGGCCTTCGTCAACGCCCTCAACCGGCTGGTCTCCGGCAGCCAGCGCGCCCCTCTCCACCCCCAGAAGACGGCCCTTCCGGTGGCGGAACTGCCGCGTCTGTGAACGCCCCCAACCGCTCCCCACTGGCCACCGGGCTGCAGCTCGCCCTGCTGCTGCTGGTGGCCGTGCTGCTGCTGCTGCCCCTGCTGTGGCTGGTGAGCACCTCCCTGAAGGGGCCGGCGGAGGACATCTTCACCAGTCCTCCGGCCCTGCTGCCGAGCCAGCCGAGCCTGGAGGCCTACGGGCGGCTGTTCGCCGCCAACCCGATGGGCACCTACCTGCTCAACAGCACGATCGTCAGCGCCCTGGCGGTGCTGGCCAACCTGCTGTTCTGCTCCCTGGCGGCCTACCCCCTGGCGCGGATGCGTTTCCGGGGCCGCGGCCTGGTGCTGGCCCTGGTGGTGGCCACCATCCTGATCCCCTTCCAGGTGGTGATGATCCCGCTCTATCTGCTGATGGTGCAGATCGGCCTGCGCAACACCCTCTGGGCCCTGATCGTGCCCCAGGCGGCCACGGCCTTCGGCATCTTCCTGCTGCGCCAGAGCTTCCTGGCGGTGCCGGTGGAACTGGAGGAGGCGGCCCGGATCGACGGCTGCACCCCCATCGGCGAATGGTGGAACGTGATGCTGCCGGCGGCCCGGGCCGACCTGATCACCCTGGCGATGTTCGTGTTCATCGGCACCTGGAGTGATTTCCTCTGGCCGCTGATCATTCTCGACGACCCCACCCTCTACACCCTGCCCCTGGGCCTGCAGCAGCTGGCCAGCAGCTTCTCCCTCGACTGGCGCCTGGTGGCGGCCGGCTCGGTGGTCTCGATCCTGCCGGTGCTGTTGCTGTTTGTGCTGCTGCAGCGCTACATCCTGCCCAGCGCCAGCGGCGACGCCGTCAAGGGCTGAGGCCCCCAAGGGGCCTCAGGGGCTGCCCACCGACGGGGGCCGCAGCACGCCGCCGCCCTCGCCGCGGTCGGCCGGGGCCTGGCCGGGGCGGCCGCCGGGCCCCGCCGAAGGCATCGGTGGCGCGGGAAAGAGGTCCGGATCCCGCTGGGGGCGCCGCACCGCCCGACCCTGCAGGTCGGCCAGGGCGGAACGCCACTGGTCCTGCTGCTGCTCGAGGGCCTCCAGCCGCTGGGCCCCGGCTTCCAGGGTCTGGAGGCGCCCCACCAGCGCCCGCTGCTGCTCCTCCAGCACGGAGGTGCGATCGAGGGCCCGGCTGTTCTCCAGTCCCTGCAGGCGCTGCTCCAGCCGCATCAGCAGCTGGCTCTGCTCCCGCGTCTTCGCCAGGATCACCAGGAACAGCACGGCGAGCATGGTGCTGAGGCCGATCTGCAGCCAGCCGGTCCAGAGCGGCGGGCCCGGGGCCGGGGGCGGGGGGGAACGCCGGGCGCCGTCGTCTTCGCGGTCGGTGATCGAGACCATGCGCCCCCTGTCCTGACCCATCCTGCCCTGCGCCGCCCGGGGCGTCAGCCGCCGGCCGCCGGAAGGCCGGCGCCGCTGCGAGCGACGGCGCCGGCCAGCAGCTCCGCCACGGTGGAGCGGTAGACGGCGCCCGCCTGCTCCGGATCGCGGCCGATGCAGGTCATGCCCAGCTTGCCGAACTCCGAGAGGCAGCCCAGCAGGTGAAACACGCTGCCCTGCAGGCGGGCCGGATCGTAATGGAGGCCGGCCTCGGCCACGATGTCGATCAGGTCCAGCGGCATCAGGCCCCGCAGGCGGGGATCGCTGAGGTTGTCGGTGGCGCGGTAGTGCAGCGGCTGGCCGGTGGGGGAGAGGAAGCAGCCGGTGGCGGGGTCGAGGCTGCCGGCGGTGATCGCCCGCAGGGCCATGAAGGGATGGGTGGTGCCCCCCTGGCGCAGGTTGACCTCGATGGCCTGCAGATCCCAGCGCTCGCCGAAGCGGCGGGCGATGAAGTCGACCCCGAAGCGCTCGAGGGCCCCTTCGGCGGCGAGGGCCCGGCCGACGGCCAGGCCGTGCTCCATCAACGCCACCCGGTAGGGCTCGGCGGCCGGGAAGCAGCAGCCCAGGTAGGTCTGGCCGCCGGCGCCGCCGAGGATCTGCTCGTGGGTGGAGAGCACCTCCACCATCCCGCCGGGGTGGATCGTGCCCTGCACGCTCGGGGAACGCAGCGCCTCGCCGCCCTCCAGCCAGGCCTCGGCCAGGGCGCCCTGGCCGCCCAGCAGCTCCGTCCAGCCGGCCGCCGGCATCGGCAGGGCCTCGAGGGCCCGCCGGATCCGCCCGACCCGCTCGCCCCTGGACAGCCCGGTCAGCGCCAGGGGCGTGAAATCGAGGCGGGCATTGCCCTCCCCGCTGAAGCCCTCGTTCAGCTTGACGACACAGCCGCCCAGCCCGGGGTCGCCCTCCCACAGGTCGGCCACCGCCTCCGCCATGTCATCGAGGCCGTGGACCAGCCCGGTGCCGGGGGGGTGGGGAACACCGCAGCGGGCGAACAGCTCCCGGCTCCCCGCCTTGGTGCCCCAGTAGCCCAGGGCCGGATCGGTGCCCAGCAGGGGCACCTGCAGCCGCTCGGAGAGGGTCTTCTCCAGCTCGGTCACCACGTAGCAGATGATGAAACTGCGGCCCGGACGCAGCCGCTCCCGGATCCGTCCAAGCAGGGCCGGCCGCTCCAGCAGCTTCTGGGTCAGGGGCCTGGCGGAGCCGTCATCGGTGTCGAACAGGTGCAAGCGGCGGCGGGCATGGGAGGTGGGCACCCCCGGCATCAGCTCGAGCACCGCATCCACCACCAGCTCGGGCAGCAGCTTGCTGGTCACGTAGACCACCTGAACGCCTGGGTTGCGCAGCCGCATCAGGGAGAACAGCTGGCGTTCCTCGTAGTGGTGGGCCCCCGTCACCAGGGCCAGCTGGGAGGGATCCATGGTGAGCGAGGGCACCATCAGCAGGTCGACATCCGCGCCCGCCCCGCCAGCGGCGGCGCCATGCTCCCGTCCCCACGGGGCCTGCAGCCCCTGCTGCAGTTCGCGGAAGCTCAGGGCCATGGCCGGATGGGCGGAATGTCGTCATGCTGACCACCACAGCGGCCAGCGCCAATGGAGTCGTTCACGGTGAGTGCCCTCGGGTATGGCGCCGCCTCACTCACCACCCTGAGCCTGTTCCCCCAGGCAGTGAAGACCGTGCGCAGCGGCGACACCAGCGCCATCTCGCTGCGGATGTATGGCCTGTTCACGCTGGGGGTGCTGGCCTGGGCCGTCTACGGCCTGCTGCGGGCCGACGGTCCGGTGATCGCCGCCAACCTGATCACGCTGGTGCCGGCGTCAGTGGTGCTGGAACGCAAGCTGCGGTCCCTGCTGGAGGGCCGGGACCGCCACCGCCGTGAGCGCGACCGCCCGGATCCCGGGGGGAGGGGCTGAGGTGGCGGCACCCATGGACAACGGCGCCCTGTTCGTCGCGATCGGAGCGGTGCCGGGGGCCTGGCTGCGCTTCCGGGTGGTCAACCACTTCGAACCGATGCTGCCCCGCAAGCACTGGGGAACGTTCGGGGTGAATCTGATCGCCTGCTTCGCCATCGGCCTGCTGGTGAGCCTGGAGGCCAGCTGCGGGCTGGCGGCGGGCCGCGCCCTGCTGCTGCTGGGCACGGGCTTCCTGGGCAGCTTCAGCACCTTCTCCACCTGGATCGCCGAGCTGCACGCGACCCTGCACCAACGCCAGCGCCGCGAGGCCGTCCTGCTCTGCGGCGGTTCGGTGCTGGGGGGCCTGCTGGCCGTAAGCGCCGGCCTGGCCATCGGCGGCAGCTAGGGGAGAACGATGGCGCCATTCCCGAGCGAAAGCCCCCCCACGCTGCGCCGCGAGGCGCGGGACCTGCTGCTGGTGGCCGCAGGCGCGGTGCCCGGCGCCCTGCTGCGCTGGCGCCTGGAGGACGTCGGCAAGGGCCTCGAGGGCGTGCCCACCGGGCTGATCGAAGCCGACCTGGTGGCCAACCTGCTCGGCACCTTCCTGATCGGTGTGATCGCCGGCCTGCACCCCCCCCGACCCCGGCTGCTGCTGCTCGGCGGCATCGGCTTCTGCGGCTCGCTCACCACCTTCAGCAGCTGGATGCTGGAGATCAGCCTGGCGCTGCGGCGCGGACGCCCCGATGAGGCGGTCGCCGTGGTGCTGGTCAGCCTGCTGGGGGGCCTGGCGGTGGTGATGCTGGGGCTCGGGGTGGGCCGCTGGCTGGGCCGGTGGCGGCTCAGGCGCTGAAGGCCTTGCGGGGGGGGATGGGGTAGGGAATGCGCCGGTGGCGCATGCGCTTCCAGACCCGCACGAAGGCGCGGATCACCAGCTCCAGCTCGGCACGGGAGATGCCGCTGCCGTCGAGCTGGCCGTCGTTCTGGCGGGCCTCCACCAGCCGCCGGACCATCGCCCGGGCCTCGGCTTCGGTGGTGCCCGGCGGCAGGGAGCGCAGGGCGGCCTCGCAGCCGTCGGCCAGCATCAGGATCGCCGTCTCCCGGCTGCGGGGCGCCGGACCGCGGTAGCGGAACTGCTCCTCCCGCACCGAAGGGTCCCGCTCCTTGGCCTGGTGGAGGAAGTAGCCCATCTTCAGCCGGCCCTGGTGCTCGGGGATGAAATCCGCCAGGGGGCGGGGCAGCCGGTAGCGCCGGGCCAGCTTCAGTCCCTCGTCGACGTGGGCCTGGAGGATGGCGGCGCTGGCGAAGGGGTCGTCGAGTTCGTCGTGGGGGTTGGCGCCGTGCTCCTGGTTCTCGATGAACCACTGGGGCCCGTGCAGCTTGCCGACGTCGTGGTACAGGGCGCCGGTGCGGATCAGGTCCACATCGCCCTGGATGGCGCGGGCCCCCTCCTCGGCCAGGCCGCAGATCATCAGGGTGTGCTCGAAGGTGCCCGGCGCCTCCATCGACAGCCGGCGCAGCAGGGGCCGCTCCAGATCGGCGAGCTCCATCAGCCGGGCCCGGGTGAGCAGGCCGAAGAAGCTCTCCACCAGCGGCGCCAGCAGCAGACCCCCCATCAACAGGCCCGCCACCAGCAGGGCCTCCTGGAGCAGATCGGTGCCGCTGAACGGCCCCTGGGAGGCCTCGAGACTGCCCAGGTGGAACAGCTGGATCAGCAGCCACTGGAGCAGGACGGCGCCGATCGGCAGCAGCAGGGCCAGCTGAAGAAGCTGGGCCCGGTTGCGCTGCCGTCCCGCCAGCACCGCCGCGATCGCGGCCACCAACGCCGCCACCCCCAGCTGGGGCACCAGCAGGCCCTGGACGGGCACCGGCCAGAGCATGGCGGCCACGGCCAGCCAGGCCAGGCCGGCGGCCGTGCCCAGCCCCTGGGAGAGCAGCAGGGTGGGGGGAACCAGCAGGGCCAGGGGGCTGACCTGGCTGCCGAGCCAGAGTTTGCACCCCTGCACCAGCACCAGCATCGCCAGGGCCAGCAGGGCCTGGCGGGGTTCGAGGCTGGCGCGCCAGCGGCGCATCACCAGCAGCAGCACCCCGCAGGCGGCCAGGGCCTCACTGAAGCGGCCCAGCCAGGCCAGGGGCCGGGGGCGATGGTTAACCAGATCGAAATGCTCCAGCACGTCGAAGGCCTGGGGGCTGATCGGCTCCCCCTGCCGGGTGATCAGATCGTTCTTGCGCACCTGGATCGTGGGCAGTCCCTGGCGGGTGAGCAGGTCCTCGATGCGGCGCTGGCTGAGAAAGCTGTCGCCGCGGAGATTGGTGCGGCCCTGCAGGCTGGCGGCCAGCAGGCGGCTGCCCAGGCTGCGGGCGGGGGGGGAGAGGTCCTGCAGCTGCAGCTCCGCGGCCGTGAGCAACTGTCCCTCGGACAGGCTGGCCACGACGCCCTGGCTGAGCATGCGCTGCTGGGCGCGGCGCAGGGAGACCTTCCAGCGCATCAGGTCGGGGGGCTTCAGCCCCGTCAGCCAGCGGCGCTCGTCTTCGGTGAGATTGAGGGTGTCGGGCCGGGGCTGGTCGTCGGCCACCTGCTGGCGCACCCGTTGCAGCCGCAGCTCCAGCTGCTGCACCAGGGCCTCACTGGCGCGGGCGTCGACCACCTGGATCTGGCTGCGGGGCAGCATCTGGCTGCGGCGCTGCTCCAGGTCGGTGCTGTCGATGACCGTGGCGTCGGCCGGGGCGCGGGCCGTGAACGGGGCCGGCATGCCGGGACGCAGGTTCGGCTCCACCAGCCAGGGCCAGCTGGAGAGCAGGGCCACCAGCAGGCAGAGGAGCAGCACCAGCAGACCGCCCCCGGGGCGCCAGGCCACCAGGGCCTGGCGGGGACGCTCGAGCCGCAGCAAATGGCGCCACAGTCCCCTGATCCGCCGCAGCCCAAATCTCATGGGACCAGGCTAGCCAACGGCTGATGATCCCCCGTCCGGGTGGAGTCGGTGCATGCTGGGGATCGGCAACGCTCCCCCCCGATGGCCACCCTTCTTGATGGCAGACGACTGGCGGCGGTGATCGAAGGGCGGCTGAACGCCGTGGTCGCCGATGGACTGGCGGTGGCGGGACGGCCCCCCGGCCTGGCGGTGCTGCGGGTGGGGGATGACCCCGCCAGCGGCGTCTATGTGGCCAACAAGGAGAAGGCCTGCCGCCGCGTCGGTATCAGCAGCCATGGCGGCCATCTGGAGGCGAACACCCCGGCCGAGGAGGTGCTGGCCCTGATCACGCGCCTCAACGCCGACCCGACGGTCGACGGCATACTGCTGCAGCTGCCCCTGCCGCAGGGCCTGGACGAGGGGCCGCTGCTGGCGGCGATCGACCCGGACAAGGACGCCGATGGTCTGCACACCCTCAACCTGGGTCGCCTGCTCAAGGGGGAGCGGGGGCCGCGCAGCTGCACGCCGGCCGGGGTGATGGCCCTGCTGCGCAGCGCCGACGTGCCGATCGCCGGCGCCCAGGCCGTGGTGGTCGGCCGCAGCATCCTGGTGGGCAAGCCGATGGCCCTGATGCTTCAGGCCGCCGATGCCACCGTCACCATGGCCCATTCGCGCACCCATCACCTCGACGAGGTGACCCGGGAGGCCGAGATCCTGGTGGTGGCGGCCGGTCGCCCCCGGCTGATCGGTGCCCGGCACATCCGGCCGGGGGCGGTGGTGGTGGATGTGGGCATCCACCGGCTGGAGGGCAGGCTCTGCGGCGATGTGGACTACGAGACGGTCGAGCCGCTGGCGGCGGCGATCACGCCGGTGCCCGGTGGGGTGGGGCCGATGACCGTGGCCATGCTGCTGGTGAACACCGTGGTGGCCTGGTGCGAGCGCCACGGGATCGAGCACCCCCTAGGCGATCTGCTCCCCTGAGGACGCCTCTGACAGGCGAAAGGGGACCGGGTCCTTGATGAACGACATGAAGGCGGCCTGGGGCAGGGGACCGCTGAGCAGGTAGCCCTGAATCTCATCACAGCCGAGGGTGCGGAGCAGGGACAGCTGCTCGGAGGTTTCCACCCCTTCGGCGATCGTGCGCATGCCCATCGAGCGGGCCAGGCTGATGATCGTCGACACGATGGCGCGATCGTCTTCGTTGACCGCAAGATCACGGATGAACGATCGGTCGATCTTCAGCCGATGGGCCCGGATTCGCTTCAGATAGCTCAGGGAGGAATAGCCGGTGCCGAAGTCATCGATGGCCAGGCGGATCCCCTGGGCGTAGAGCTGCTCCATCTGGGCCAGGGCCTTCTCCGGATCCGCGAGCGTCACCGACTCGGTGAGCTCCAATTCCAATCGGCTGGGCGGGAAACCTTCGGCTTGAAGCTGTTCGACCACCATGCTGGCAAGATTGCCTTGATCGAACTGCAGGGCGGAGATGTTGACCGAGACGGTCAATGGTGTCGATCCAAGCTCCCTCCAGCCGTGGGCATCCTGGAGGGCACGGCACAACACCCACTGGCTGATCGGGACGATCAGTCCACACATTTCCGCCAGGGGAATGAATTCGGCCGGTGATACCGGACCCAGATCGGCATGGGTCCAGCGGACCAGGGCCTCCGCCCCGAAGATGAGGTTGCTGCTGAGCTCGAGCTGGGGTTGGTACTCCAGGCTCAGTTCCCCACGCTGGATGGCCTGGTGCAGGGCGTTGGTGAGCCGCAGGGAGCGGGCGCTGCGTTCCTGAATGCCTGGCGTGAAGAACTGGAGATCATTGCGGCCCGCCAGCTTGACCTGGTGCAACGCCGTGGTGGCGTTGCGCATCAACTGCTCGGGGGTGGTGCCATCGTCGGGGAAGTGGGCGATGCCCACCGACGCCGTGAGGAACAGGGGGTCGCCGCCGAGCCCGTAGGGCTGGGCGATCACCTGCCGCAACCGTTCGGCCACGCAGCGGGTGGCGGTGATGTCTGAATCGGGCAGCACCACCACGAAGTCGTCACCACCGGTGTGGGAGAGGGTGTCGGCGTCCCCCAGGATCGGCTTCAGACGCCTGGCCACCTCCAGAAGCACCCGGTTGCCCATGTCATGGCCGAGGTTGTCGTTGACGAGCTTGAAGTTATCGAGATTGAGGAACAGCAGGGCCAGGGATCTTTGGGACCGCTTGGCCAGGTCCAGACCGTTCTGGACCCGATCCTGCAGCAACGTCCGGTTGGCCAGGCCCGTGAGGGGGTCGAAAAAGGCCAGCCGCTCGATCTGATCCTTGGCGAACCGGCGCTCGGTGATGTCCCGTGTCACCCCGTGGAGCTCCACCCGGCCGGTGCGTTGGTTGCGCACCATCTTGGTGACCGATTCGGTCCAGATCATCGAGCCGTCCCTGGCCAGGAGTTCGTGCTCTTCGACCGTGACCATGTCGCCGTTGCGCAACCCGGCGTTGAACTCCGCCAGCTGTTGGCTGATCTGGCGCTTCAGATGGTCGGCCACCTCCACCCGCAAGGCCTGCTCAAAAGGCGCGGCCATCACCTCCTCAGCGGTGAACCCCCGCAGCCGCAGCACGGAGGGGCTCACATAGAGGTAGCGAAGCGTCTCGGGATCCAAGGACCAGATCACCTCGTGGGTGGACTCGGTGATCTCACGGAACTGCTCCTCACTGGCCTTGACCGCGTCCTCGAGCGCCTCGCGGCTGGCCTCGAGGCTGAGCCGGTCAAGGGCGATATCGATGCCGCCGACCAGGTCGAGCAGCAACTGCTGGCTCTTGGCATCGAATCGGTCGGTTTCATTGGCGTAGATCCCCAGACCGCCGATCACCACCCCGTCGCGATGCAGGGGCAGGAAAGCGGCGGCCCCCCATCCATAGGGGCGGGCCTGCTCGTGCCAGGGCACGCACGAAGAATCCCTCATGAAATCACTGATCCAGAAGGGGTGGTTGTCCCGCAGAGCGCACGCGAACGGGCCCTGCCCCTTCGGATCTTCCGGATCGAGGCTGATCTCCAATCCATCCAGATAGGCGCTGTCCTCGCCGAACCAGGCCACCGGCCTGATCCGGCGGCTGGGCGGTTCGATCATCCCGATCCAGGCCAGTCGCATCTCCCCGGAGGTGACCGCCAGGCGGCAGATCTGCCCCAGCATCTCCGAAGCGTCCCGAACTCTGGCCACCACCTTGTTGCAGGCGCTCAAGGTGGCGTAGAGCTGGTTCAGGCGCAGAATCCCTGCTTCGTAGCCTTTGCGCTCGGTGATGTCCCGGCAGAGCATCAGGTAGCGGGGGCCGTCCCGGTTCTCCTGGTCCTTGCGGGCGATCGAGAGCTCGAACCAGTCGACGCCCCCGGGCTTGGCCATCTCGATCTGCAGACGGGGGGAGCGGCCGTCCACGGACGCGTCCGCCAGCGCCAGCGCTTCCAGCATGGTGGTGGCGGCCGCAGGGGAGAGAACATCCCCCAGATGGGGTCGTAGGCCCGGGTTCTCGGGCAGATGGAACAATCCCCTTTGGGCACTGTGAATCGCCAGGATCTCCCCGCCCGCCGAGATCTCGATCAGGGGATCGGGGATGGAGTGGATGATGGCGCTGAGGTCCTCGCGGTCCCGGTTCAGTGCCTCCGTGCGGCGCCTCACCTGCCGGCGCAGACTGGCTGCCCAGAGCGCAACCACGCCCCCGCTGGCCAGGATCAGGCCAACAACGAGGGCGACGTGCGGCCAGCCCCAGCCGAAACCTCTCATGCCGTCAATGCCGCCGAACGGCACAGGGGGGCCCGGGGGATCGGCGGCCACACCCTGGAATGTCTCACTTCGAGAACCTGCTGAGGGTGGATAGATGAACCTAGGAAGCCTTTCCGGGTTTGCTCCCGGATGCCGCGCCAATGCATCCCCATGCATCGCCGCCGATCCCAAACTGTTGCGCAGACCCGGCACCTGTCACCATCGGCCTGAGAGAATCCGCGCCAACCCTCAGGACCCCATGACCCCGGCGGTGAGCACGGCCTTCGACTTCACCGCCTACCTGGAGGCGGCCCGCTGGCGCGTGGAGGCCGCCCTGGACAGCTCCCTGGGCCCGGAGCGTCCGGAGTCGCTGCGGGAGGCGATGCGCTACTCCCTGCTGGCGGGCGGCAAGCGCCTGCGGCCGATCCTCACCCTGGCGGCCTGCGAGCTGGCGGGCGGCGACGCCGATCTGGCCATGCCCACGGCGGTGGCGATGGAGATGATCCACACCATGTCGCTCATCCATGACGACCTGCCCGCCATGGACAACGACGACCTGCGCCGCGGCCGACCCACCAACCACAAGGTGTACGGCGAGGCCAAGGCGATCCTGGCCGGCGATGCCCTGCTGACCCGCGCCTTTGAGATGGTGGCCCTGCGCAGCCCGGGGGTCCCCCCCGAACGGCTGCTCCAGGTGGTGGGCGAGCTGGCCCTGGCCTCCGGCGCCCCCGGCCTGGTGGGCGGCCAGGTGGTGGACCTGGAGTGCGAGGGCCGCCAGGTGGATCTCGACACCCTCGAATACATCCATCTCCACAAGACCGGCGCCCTGCTGCGGGCCTGCGTGATCTCCGGCGCCCTGGTCGCCGGGGCCTCCGAGGAGCTGCTGACGGCCCTGCGCACCTACGCCCGCGGCATCGGCCTGGCCTTCCAGATCATCGACGACATCCTCGATGTCACCGCCAGCAGCGACGTGCTGGGCAAGACGGCGGGCAAGGACCTGGCCGCCGACAAGACCACCTACCCCAAACTGCTGGGCCTGGAGGAGTCCCGCCGGCGCGCCGATGCACTGGTGAGCGAAGCCAAGGCGGTGCTGGAGCCCTGGAGCGCCAAGGCCGCGCCCCTGCTGGCCCTGGCCGACTACATCACCAGTCGCGACCGATGAGCGAAGCCATCGGCGCACTCGATGCCCTGGGCGAGCTGCTGGCCAACGGCGTGCTCGCCTGGGGCCTGGCCGCCTGCGGCGTGGCCCAGCTCTCCAAGCTGCTGATCGAACTGGTGGTGCACCGCCGCTGGCGCCCGGCGGTGCTGATCGAGACGGGCGGCATGCCGTCGAGCCACTCCTCCCTGATGACGGGCACCGCCGCGGGCCTGGGCTGGGAGCTGGGCTTCGCCGATCCCCTGTTCGCCCTGGCGGCGGTGCTCTGCTTCGTCGTCCTCTACGACGCCAGCGGCGTGCGGCGGGCCGCCGGACTGACGGCCCAGCGGGTGAACGGACTTCCCGACGGTCTCTGGGACACCCACCCCCAGGACGACTCGCCCGAGGGGGCGCCGGTGCTGCGCCCCCTGAAGGAAAACCTCGGCCACACCCGCGCGGAGGTGCTGGTCGGCAGCCTGATCGGGCCCCTGGTGGCGCTGCCGGGCCTGGCCCTGCTGGGTTCGCCCCTGCAGATCGCCCAGGGCGCCGGCTGGTTGCCGCTGGGGTGAGCGATCACGCCGGCCTGAGCGACGACCAGCAGCAGGCGGCCGCCGCCTTCGCCGCCTGGCTGGAGGCCCCGGCCGATGGGGTGCCGTTCGTGCTGGAGGGCTATGCCGGCACCGGCAAGACCTTCCTGTCGATGCGGTTCCTGGCCCAGGCGGAGCGGGCCGGCCTCTGCTGGACCGTGGTCGCCCCCACCCACAAGGCGGTGGGCGTGCTGCGCCACCACCTCGCCCTGGCGGGTCTGCACCCCACCTGGTACCCCTCCACCATCCACCGCCTGCTGCGGCTCAAGCTGAAGCGCCAGGGGGACCGGGAGCGCTGCGAGGAGACGCTCCAGACCGCCCTGGCGCTGGAGAACCTGGGTCTGGTGCTGGTCGACGAGGCCTCCATGGTGGATGGCGGCCTGCTGGAGATCACCCTGCGTTGCGCCCAGGCCTACCGCACCCGGCTGGTGTTCGTGGGGGATCCGGCCCAGCTGCCGCCGGTGGGGGAGGAGCGCAGTCCGGTGTTCGCCCTGGGGCGGGCCCGGCGGGTGGCCCTGACCCACGTGGTCCGCCATGGGGGCCCGGTGCTGCGCCTGGCCGGGGGCCTGCGGGAAGGGGCCCTGCCCTGCAGCCGGCCGCCGCTCCTGGATCCGGTGCGCAGCGCCGAGGGCCGGGTGTCGCTGCTGGGGCGGACCGACTGGCTGGCGGCCGCCCAGGAAGGTCTGCGCCGCAGCGCCGAAGCCGACGATCCCGACCTGGCCCGGATCCTCTGCTACACGAACCGCTCGCTCGAGCGGCTGGTCCCGATCGCCCGCCGCGCCCTGCACGGCGCCATGGCCGACCAGCTGCCGGTGCTGCCCGGCGAAGTGCTCATCACCCGCACCGCCGTGATGGCGCCGGCCTGCCGGGAGGGGGACGCCGCCGCCGAGGAGCCGGATCTGCTGCTGGGCAGCAACCGGGAGCTGGTGGTGCGGGACGTGCGGCCCGACCGCTGCGATCTGGCCGAGTTCGGCGTCGACGCCTCCCACGGCCCTGCGGTGATCGACACCCTCAACGCCACCGTGGAGGCGGGGGAGGCCCAGCTGAACCTGCGCCTGCTGCCCCCGATCGGCAGTGCAGCACGGGCCTGCCTGGACGGGGTGCTGGAGCGGCTGCGGCTGCAGGCCCGGGAGGCGGGCCAGAAGGACGGCAAGGCCCTCTGGCGCCGTTTCTTTCTGGTGCGCGACGCCTTCGCCTCCCTCGGACCGGCGGCCGTGCTCACCGTCCATCGCAGCCAGGGCAGCACCTTCGGCGAGGTGTTCATCGACGAGGACGTGTTCTGGCCCCGGGACCTGCCGCTGCGCCAGCGGCTGGTCTACGTGGCGGTGAGCCGGGCCAGCCAGGCGGTGACCCTGATGGCGGGGGCCGCGGCGGCCGGCGAGCGGGAGCGCTGGGACCGCTGGCTGCGGGCCACCGGCGACGGCGATGGCCCCGCCTGAAGCGGGTGGACCGGGGCGTGCGAAAACGGGATCGGACCCGTTACCCTCATCACGATCGCTTCGTGGGGGGACGTCAGATTCGTGCTGGAATCCCGTCCCCTGTATGCCGCCCTCGGCATGGCGCCTCCCCAGGCCGGAGTCTTGTCCCTGATCGGCACCGCCTCGGCCACGGACGGCCAGCCGGCCGAGGCCGGGACATCGGGCGGATCCAGCGGCGGTGAGCTGCTGACGGACGTGGGAGCCCTGGGGATCGCCGCCGCCCTGGTGGGTGTGGTCGTACTGGTGCGGCGCTGGCTGATCCTGCGCTCCCGTCAGCCCCTGCCTGGCCTCCCGAAGGAAAAGGTGCTGCCCCTCTCCCGCCACGGCACCCTGCACGACCCCAAGTATCTGGGCCGGATCCTGGAGGCCGAGGAGCCTCCGGCCGGCCCCTGAGCCTCATCCCGCCCGCAGACCTTCGACCCCCTGCCAGCCGAGGTAGATGGCGAGACCGAAGCAGATGGCCGCCACGATCAGTTCGGCGTTGTCGAACAGCCAGAGCTTGCCCGCCTGGAGCACCGGCAGCAGCCGCTCCTGTCCCACCAGCACCAGCCCCGCCAGGGGCAGCAGCAGCAGGGTGCCGGAGAACAGGCTGAAGACCGCGGTGGTCAGCACCTCCCGGGGCCGGCTCAGCCCGGCCTCCAGCAGGCTGGCGGCGGTCCTGGCATAGAGGAACAGGTCATCAGGGCTCGACACCTGGACGGCGGCGCTGAGGCCGAGCAGCAGCGGCAGGGGCAGGGCGCAGAAGCCATCCAGCCGGCGGGTCCAGCCGGGGGGACCGCCCCCCTGGCGGCTGCTCAGCAGACCGTTGAGGCCCAGGGCCAGCAGTCCGCCCGCTCCGAGCAGGTCGAGACCGGTGCGCTGGTCGGTGCCCCGTTCCATGGTGAGCAGCAGGCCGTGGCCCACGCTCAGCAACAGGGCGATGGCCGCCGCTGAGGTGAGCAGCCAGCCGAGCACGAACCAGCTCCCCCGGCGGAGCGGGCTGGGGCCCAGCAGGATCAGCAGCAGCAGGCCGATGTGCAGCGGACTGAAGCTGATCGCCAGGCCGAATCCGAACAGTTCACTCCAGAGGCTGGGGGTCGGCATCCATGGGAGTCGTGACGCCCCATTGTCCGGTGCAGCGGGGGTTCAGGTGCGGATCTCGAACCAGTCGGTGCCCGCCACGGCCACCTGGCCACTGGTGACACCGCTCACGTGGGCGCCCTGGGGACCCTTCTCGCACCAGAGACGCAGTTCCACCAGCCGGTCGGGCAGCCCCTCGGCCTCCACCTCCACCGAACCGTCGGGACGGTTGCGCACCCAGCCGCTGAGGCCGAGGTCGATGGCCTTCTGGCGGCAGCCCAGGCGGTATCCCACCCCCTGCACCTGACCGCGGACGCTCATGCGCCAGCGCTCATGGGTGGTGGCGGTCACCCGGAGACTGGGTTGCAGGAAACGGCGTTCCTCGGCAGCGGCACGGCGCTGGCGGCGGATCTGGCCAGTCTCGAGGGAATCGCCGGGCATCCAGCCCAGTGGAGGTGCAGCCAGGTGGCGTGAACGGTCGGCGCGCTCCATCCTTCGATCCTCCCGGGTGATCCCCATCCTTCAAGTTGCCACAGGCTCTGGGCCTCTGCCAACACCTCGCCGCCGGGAGGTTGGGGGAGCAGCTGCCAGCGGTGAAACTCATGGCCGCAGAGGGCTTCACCGCGGCGCACCAGCAGTCCGTCGGCCCCCGGCACGGCCTGGCGGTAGCCGAGGCTGAGGGGGCCCCGGCGGGCGCGGAAGGGGAGCAGGCCGGCCATGGGGTGGGACAGGCCGTCCGGGTCCTCCAGCTCCCGGCCCAGCAGCAGCAGACCGCCGCATTCGGCCACGATCGGCAGGCCCGCCCAGGCGGCGTCGCGCAGGGATCCGAGGCTGCGGCGGCTGGCCGCCAGCCGGGCGGCATGGAGTTCGGGGTAGCCGCCGGGCAGCAGCACCGCCCGGCAGCCCGGGGGCAGGGGATCGTCGGCCAGGGGGCTCCAGGGCACGGGGCTGAGGCCGCAGGCCTGGAGCAGCTCCTGGGCTTCCGGGTAGCGGAAGTGGAAGGCCGCATCGCTGGCGATCGCCACCGGCAGGGGGGTTCCAGCACCGGCGGTGGCTGGCTCCGGCGGGACCTGGTCGAGGCACCAACGGATCGGATCGCGCCGTTCCGGCGCCGGCTCAGGCGGTGCCAGCAGCGGCCACAGGCGCGCCAGGTCGAGGTGCTCCTCGGCCAGGGCGGCCCAGATCCGCTGGCGTTCGCCCAGGTCGTCCAGCTCCCCCGGGGTCAGCAAGCCCAGGTGGCGGGAGGGCAGCTCCAGGCTGGGATGGCTGGGCAGCACCCCCAGCAGGGGCACATCGATGGCGGCCAGGGCCTCGGCCAGGAGCCGCCGATGCCGTTCGCTGCCGACCCGGTTCAGCACCACCCCGGCCAGGCTCACCCGGGGCGGGCCGTGGTCGCGGAAGCCGCGCACCAGGGCCGCCAGGCTGCCGGCCTGGCGCGACGCCTCCACCACCAGCACCACCGGCAGCCCCAGCAGGGCCGCGACGGCGGCGGAGCTGCCCTCACTGCCGGCCCCGCGGCCGTCGAACAGGCCCATCACCCCCTCCACCAGCACCCGAGCGGCCCGGCCGCCGTGCCAGCGGTAGCTGCGCCGCACCCAGTCCTCGCCGCAGAGCAGCGGATCGAGGTTGCGGCAGGGGCGGCCCGCCACCGCCCCCAGCAGCTGGGGGTCGAGGTAGTCGGGCCCCACCTTGAAGGGCTGGATGGTCTCCCCCCGCGCCCGCGCCACGGCCGCCAGGCTGAGGCTCAGCAGGGTCTTGCCGCTGCCGCTGCAGGGGGCCGCGATCAGGCAGCTCATGCGGTCGGCGGCATCGGCCGGACTGGCGGAAGGTGCCTCAGCCTGGCAGCAGGCTCGCCGCCAGCGGGGCCGCCGCCGCCAGCAGCGGTGAGGTGGAATCGTGGCCCCCCGAGAGCAGGCGGGCCATCTCCATCTCCTCGCTCTCCTCGGGCAGGGGCACCACCCCCTCCGCCAGCTCCATGCTGGCCATGCCGCCGGACTCCAGCCGCATGCAGCCGCCGGACTCCGAGCAGAGAATCACGCACAGGGGGGGGCGCTGCTGCGGTTCACAGATCAGCCGCATGCCGACGATGGCGCCGGGGTGGGTCTTGGGCACGCCCATGGGCACGGGCATCAGGGTGAACTGGACCGCCACCCCGTCGGTGCGCTCGAACTCCGCCGTGATCCCCGGGCCGGGACCGTCCACCTCCACCGTGTAACTGGTGATCAGGTGCCAGCCGAGGCGGTCGGCGATCCAGGCGGCCAGCAGCAGCCCCTTCACCGGGTGGTCGCCCTCCACGTCGATGTCGAGCTGCACCACGTGGCCGAGGGCATCGCGGCGGGACGGGGGATCGAACACCATGGCCAGGGATTCGCGCCAGGTGCGCAGCCGCAGCCAGTTGAGGTCGTTGACGGCCTGGCCGGCGCTGATCCGGTCCAGCATCAGGTCGAGGCAGCGACGCGGTTCCCCGAGGGAGCTGTCGATCACCAGCCGCCGGGGAACCGGTGCCAGGGCCTCGAGCATCTCGGAGGGCTCATCCAGGCTGCTGTTCCACCACACCCAGCAGGGCAGGGAGTCGTCCACCAGGGAGACGATCAGATCGAGGCTCTGCTTGAGGGCGCCCATGCCGCCGCGAAGCACCACCACGTCGCCGCAGGCGGCGCCGGCGCCTCCCTCCTCCGGCAGCGGGCAGTAGGCCGCCACCAGGGTCTCGAGCGGATGGCCCGGATCGAGGGTGGGGGCGAGGGTGATCAGGCGCCGCGGCATGTGGGCGCTGATGGCGCTCTCCACGAACTGACCGCGCAGGTCCTCGGGCCGGTGGTTCCCCTCCTTCTGGCCGATGGCCCACGCCAGGCGGGGATCCATGGGCGCCGTGCTGTGGGGCAGGCCGGTTTCGGGAACGGCCTGGCGGGCCGCCTCCAGCAGCTCCGTGCGCAGCAGGCCGGTGATCGGCCCGTCGACCCGGCCGATACGCACCATCTGCTGCTCCAGCCAGGAGGGCTCCCACACCACCAGGGTGAAGGTGGCGGCCCCGGTGGAGCCCTCCAGATCGTGGGTCCAGAGGCGGTGCAGGTAGGGGTTGACCTCCTCGGGCGGCAGATCGAGGGGGGCCTGGAGGGTGAGCTGGGGAGCCATGGGCGCGGAAGGGGGGCGGGGATCGCTGGGCTGCGGAAGGGAAGGGGCGCGGGGGCCCTGGAGCCGTGCGTCAGGGACGCCGCCAGATCAGGCCGTCCCTGGCCAGGAGGCCATCGGCGGCGGCGGGCCCCCAGGTGCGGGCCTCGTAGGGCTGGACCGGCAGCTGCCAGGGGGATTCCTCGATCAGGGCCAGTAGCGGGGTGTAGAGCCGCCAGGCCGCCTCCACCTCGTCACTGCGGGTGAACAGGGTGGGATCGCCAAGCATGGCGTCGGCCAGCAGCCGCACGTAGCCCTCGTCGGAGGGCTCGCCGAAGGATTCGTCGTAGCTGAAGGCCATGTCGACTGGGCGGCTGCGCATGCCGGAGCCGGGGGCCTTGACCTCGAACTTGAACTCGGCGCCCTCGTCGGGCTGGATGCGCAGGATCAACTGGTTGGGGGTGGGGGCGCCACCGGCGGCATCGAACAGGTGCACCGGGGCCTCACGGAAGGTGAGCACCACCTCGCTGAGGCGTTTCGGCAGCCGCTTGCCGGTGCGGAGGTAGAAGGGCACCCCCTGCCAGCGCCAGTTGTTGATGGCCACCTTCATGGCCACATAGGTTTCCGTGGTGCTGTTGGCGTTGACCCCCGGCTCCTGGCGGTAGCCGGGGAGGGGCCGGGCCAGGCTGCCGCCGGCGGCGTACTGGCCCCGCACGCAGCACTTCCAGGGCTCCTCCTCGTTGGCCAGGCTGGCCGACTGCAGCACCTTGGCCTTCTCGTTGCGGATGGCCTCCGGATCGAAGCGACCGGGGGCCTCCATGGCGGTGAGGGCCAGGATCTGGGTGAGGTGGTTCTGCACCATGTCCCGCAGGGCGCCGGACGACTCGTAGTAGCCGGCCCGCTCCTCCACCCCCACGGTTTCAGCGGCGGTGATCTGGACGCTGGAGATGTAGTTGCGGTTCCAGATCGGCTCGAAGATCGTGTTGGCGAAGCGCAGCACCAGGATGTTCTGGACCGTTTCCTTGCCCAGGTAATGGTCGATGCGGAACACCTGGCTTTCCTTGGCGCAGGCCTGCACTACCTTGTTGAGGGCCTGGGCGCTGGCGTAGTCGCGACCGAAGGGCTTCTCGATCACCACCCGACTGCGCTCGGCATCGGCCAGCAGGCCGGCACCGGCCAGGGCGCGGCAGCCGCTGCCGTAGAACTCCGGCGAGACCGAGAGGTAGAAGGTGCGGTTGCCCCGGGTGGCCCGCAGCCGGTCGATGCTCTCCAGCCGCTGGCCGAGGCGCACCAGATGGTCGGGCTGCTGCAGGTCGACCGGCTCGTAGAAGAGGCCCTGGGCGAACTGCTCCCAGGCGGTGCGATGGGAGGCGATCTCATCGGCCAGGGCGGCCCCCATTTTTTCGCGGAACTCCTCATCGCTCCAGGGGCGCCGGGCGCAGCCGAGCACGGCGAACTCGCTTGGCAGCCGTCGCTGGCGGAACAGCTCGAACAGCGCCGGGATCAGCTTGCGGTGGGTGAGATCACCGCTGGCCCCGAAGATGACGATGCACTGGGGCGAGATCACCCGCTCCTGGCGCAGACCAACCCGCAGGGGGTTGGTGAGGATGGCGGTCATGGGGAGGGCGTCCGGTCATCCCTGGTTTAACGGCGGCGCAGGCATCCCGCTGCATCGCTGCGACAGGGAGCCTGCCGGTGTGAGCATTCTCGGATCGTCAGCCATGAAAAAGGCCCGCCGGAGGCGGGCCTTGGATCTGGGGCGGGGTGTGCGCCGGGGTGCGCTCGGCTCAGTAGGTCTCGACGTGCCAGCGGTCGGCCTTCTTGAGCTGGGGCCGCAGCTCGCTCCACTCGAGGCCCTTGGCGGCGGCGGCGGCGGTCATGGCCTCGTCGATGCCGGGCTCCATGCCGCGCAAACCGCACATGTAGACGTGGGTCTTGGGATCCTCGATCAGGGAGAAGATCTCGTCAGCGTGCTCGGTGACGCGGTCCTGGATGTACATCCGGCCGCCACTGGGGTTCTGCTGCTCGCGGCTGATCGCCTTGGTGTAGCGGAAGTTCTCCGGGTACTCGGCCAGGTAACGCTGGAAGTCGTCCTCGTAGAGGAGGTTGGGCGTCTTGGGGACCCCCATGATCAGCCAGGCCTTGCCGCGGAACTGGTACTCGGGGTTCTTGGCGCGCTCGGCGGGCTCGAACATGCGGCGCAGGTAGGCGCGCATCGGAGCGATGCCGGTGCCGGTGGCCAGCATGATCACGTTGGCGTCCTCATCGGCGGGCAGGAGCATCTCCTTGCCCACGGGGCCGGTGATCTTCACCTTGGCGCCCGGCTCGATGTCGCAGAGGAAGGTGGAGCAGACGCCGTTGATGGTGGCGCCGTCCTTCTCGTACTGGAGCTGGCGGACGCAGAGGGAGACGGTGCCGCCCTCGCAGTTGTCGCCGTGGCGGGTGCTGGCGATCGAATAGAGGCGCAGCTTGTGGGGCTTTCCGTTGGCGTCCTCGCCGTCGGGAATGATGCCGATGCTCTGGCCCTCGATGTAGTGGAGGTTGCCTTCCGAGAGGTCGAAGGTGATGTGGTTCACCCGGCCGATGGCCCCCTCGGCCAGGAGGCTGTAGTTGCCGGTGACCGTGCCGATGAAGGGATCCTTCGGCTTGTAGAGATTGACCGGGACGTCGGCGTGGCTCACGGAGGCTTTCTTGGCGGGGGTGGGGGTGGCGGCCGGGGCGTCGGAGACCGCAGCGTCAGAGGGGGCCGCCTCGGAGGAGGCCGGGGTGGCGGAGCCCGCGGGGATCTCCTCGGCGGTAACGGCCTTGATGCGTCCGCCCTGCTGGGCGATGGTCTGCATCAGGCGCTGCAGCTGGGGGAAGGGCACGGTGATCCGACGCTCAGCCCGCCGCTGCTGGCCGACGCCGAAGCCTTCGACCACAACCGTGAACATGCGGCCGTCGGACTGGGTGGCCTTGCCGGTGGAAACACGCATGCGGGCGTCGGAGCCGAAAATCGGAGCGATCATAGAGAACTCGGCACACGGCCCCTCGGTGCGGATTCGTTGACCGGATTCCGGAGACACCGGTTAGTTTGTGTTCCGTCGCACCAATCCCGGTGCCGACCGCTGCCACCCTCACGCAAGCCCCGAGCGAGCTCCGATCCGTCTTGGCACAGCTTCTGGCGTCGTTTCCCCGCCCCGTGCACCTCCCTTCCACTGAGGCCATGGTCGCCAGCGAGGCCAGTTGTGCCCTCGACACGATCCAACAGGAGATGGAGCGCCTCCCCCAGGGCACCCGGCGCCTGGCGGTGCAGCTGCGCCTCGATCTCCCCCCCGAGTGGATCTGGTCGGTCCTCACCGACTACGACCATCTCGACCGCTTCATTCCCAATCTCGCCAGCTCCCGCCAGCTCTGGCGCCGGGGCAACCTTGTGGCCCTGGAGCAGGTGGGCACCCAGCAGTTCTGCGGTCTGCGGTTCAGTGCCCGCGTCCAGCTGGAGCTGAGCGAGGAGCCGGAGCAGGGCCGCCTGGCCTTCCGCATGCTGGAGGGCGATTTCCGCTGCTTCCAGGGGATCTGGCAGGTGGGCGCCGACGACACCAGCACCTGGCTCCTGTACGACCTCACCGTCCAGGGCAAACCGGGCATGCCGATCGGCCTGATCGAGCAGCGGCTCAAGGAGGATCTGGCCAGCAACCTGCGGGGCGTGCAGCGGGAAGCCCAGCGCCGCGCCCAGCAGCTCTGACGGACTTCGCCATCCGGCCGGTCTGCCTGCAGTGCAGCACCCACGAGGAAAACGCCTGAGCAAGTCGGCGGCGACGCCTGGGAGCTGAGGATCCGCACCCCGGCAATGAAAAAAGGCGCGGGTCAGGACGAAACCGCCCCGAGCCCGGAACCGATGCATACCCCCAAGGGGATTCGAACCCCTGTCGCCTCCGTGAAAGGGAGGTGTCCTAGGCCTCTAGACGATGGGGGCGAGGCCACAGCCGGCTTGCCGCCGATCTGATGTGCTGGACGCTACGGGCCGGAGGGACCCTTCGTCAAGGAAGGTCCTCGGCGGTGGGCCGGCCGGGGAGGGAACGGTCGGGTTCCGGGGAGCTCTGGCCAGTCCAGACCGGCACGGTGAAGTTGAAGCAGGCGCCCTCGCCGGGTTCGGACACCACCCAGATGCGGCCCCCGTGCACCTCGGCGATGCGGCGGCACACCGACAGGCCCACGCCGAAGCCGGAGGTGGTGCCGGAGGTCTGGGGGAGCCGCACCCGGTCCTGGAAGATGCGGTGCTGCTCCTCGCGGGGAATCCCCGGCCCGCTGTCGCAGATGCTCACCTGCACCCACTGGCTGGTGCGGTGCATGAGGCTGAGGCTCACCTTGCCGCCGTCGGGGGTGAACTTGAGGGCGTTCTCCAGCAGGTTGAGGAACACCTGCCGCATGCGTCGCTGGTCGGCGTGGACATCGGGCAGGTCGGCGGGGATGTCGGTGACCAGCTGCAGGCCCCGACCCACCCAGAGCTTCTCCAGTTCGAGGATGGCTTCGGCCGCCACCTGGCTCAGGTCGAGGCGCTGGGGGTTGAACAGGGCCTCCCAGCGGGTGGTGCCCACCTCCAGCAGGTCCCTGGAGAGGGCCTCGATGTCGTCGAGGCGGCGGTTGAGCACGTCGCGGAAGCGGCTCTCGTCGATCTGGCCCAGGGCGTGGCTCTGCAGGGCCAGCTTGGCGGCGGTGAGGGGGGTGCGCAGCTCGTGGGCCACCATGCGCAGCAGCCGTTCCTGGACGCCGAGCCGCTCAATCAGGGTTTCGTTCTCCTGACGCAGCACCAGCAGCTGGTCCTCGAGCTGCACCTCCCGCTGACTGCGGCTGCCATCCATCTCCGCCGGCCGCAGGCTGAGCCCCAGGGTGGTGACCACCTCCATCTGCTGCCAGCGGGGCAGCCAGATGCGCAGCTGCTGGGCCAGGGTGTTGCCGGCGAAGACCTGCTTCGGCAGGGGATCGAGCTTGATCAGGGCCGGGGTGGCCACCAGGCGGTGCAGTTCGAGCAGCTCGGGATGGTCGGCCGGATCGGCCACCTGGAGAGACACCTTGCAGGTGCAGTCCTCCGATTGCAGGAAGGCCAGCAGGGCCCGCAGGTCGGCGGAGGCCATGTGATGGCGGGCCGCCACCAGCAGCAGCTTGAGCGGTTTCTGGGCCTCACCGGTGGCGGTGCCGGCCTCGGCCACCGCCGCCGGCGACGAGGTGGGCGGCGAGGTGGGCGGGAATTCGGGCTCCCCCAGGACCGGCAAAGGCAGGCATGCGGCAATGCACCCAACCTTATGGGGTTTTGGGCAGAACCCGGAAACGTCGCTAGGACTTCAGGGATCGCGTCCGTGTGCCTGGGTGGGCCCGCCATGACCACACCGACCCAGCCCGGTCTCTCCAGGGTTCCACCCGTGCAGAGCCGCATCCGCCTCGACAGCAGCCTGCGGCGCTGGTTCGCCCGCAACCTGGGGCTGTGGCGGTCGCGGCGCACCTACTTCTTCACCGAGGACGATGAGGTGCTGCGGGTGGACATGAACCTGCGCATCGAAGTCCACGGCGAACTGGTGGACGGCGATGAGGGCTACCGATTCACCTGGTGGGCGGAGGGGCAGCAGCCGTTTTTCGACAGCAAACCCGACTATCGGCCCGAGGGCACGATGGAGGCCTGGCTGTGCGGTCACCAGCTGCGACGCAGCTGCGGCTACCTGGCGGGGGCCCCCACGGTCAGCCAGATCCGCCAGATCGATGAGCACACCATGGCGTTCCAGTCCCACTACGACGACTGGGACGTACTCGAGCAGATCCGCCTGGTGGATGGCGATAACTACCGCTCCCGCTCGATCCACACCTGGCGTCACGGCAGCCTCGAGCTGGTGGAGCTCCACCACGAGATCCGGCTGGAGGCGGCGGGAGAGCCGATCGGTTAATCGCTGTCAGGGCGCGGTCACCGGCGGCTGGGCCGCCTCGCGGAGCGGTCTCTGCGGCGGGTGTGGCGGCTGCTTCGATGCAGCACGATGGTGGTTCACGGATCCCTATCCCTTGTCTCACCTGCTCCGCCGCTCCCGGCCGCTGCTGGCGCCCCTGGTCGCCATGCCGCTGCTGCTGGCACCTCTGGCCGCCCACGCCGCCCCCGCTACCCCCGCCGAGATGGGGCTCTACACCCGCATCGGCGCCGTGAACGTCTGCATCTCCCGCGCCGCCGGTATCGACTTTGAGAAATCGGTGGGCATCGCCGGCGAAACCATCGCCCAGCTGATCCTCGGCCAGCACAAGGGCGAGATCCAGCAGGTGGGCACCAAGGCCCTCACCATCGAGGAGCTGCGCCGCGGCGCCATCAACTCGGCCGTGCTCGGCGCCGCCGAGATCTGCCCCAAGGAAGTGCCGGCCGACGTGATGAAGAAGGTTCAGGACGCCATCAAGCAGCAGGGCGCCGCCAAGCCAGCCCCGGCGGCCCCCAAGTAAGCCTCCGATGGCCGTCGTCCACCTCGCCGACTACCGTCCGGCGCCGTACCTGCTGGAGCGCACCGACCTGACGGTGCGCCTGTTAGCCGACCATGCCCTGGTGGAGGCGCGGCTGGCGTTCCTGCCCAGGCCCGGCGCGGAGGTGGAGCCCCTGGAGCTCCGCGGGGTGGATCTGGAGCTGAGGGCCCTGGCGATCGATGGCGTGCCTCTCGACGCCGGGGCTTTCTCGATCGAGGACGACCGCCTGCTGGTGCTGCAGCCGCCCCGGCGGCCGTTCGTGCTGACCAGCACGGTGTGGCTTGATCCGCGGGCCAACACCAGCCTCGAGGGGCTCTACGTGAGCGGCGGGATGGTCACCACCCAGTGCGAGGCGGAGGGCTTCCGCCGCATCACCTATCACCCGGATCGTCCCGACCTGCTGAGCCGCTTCCGGGTGCGGATCGAGGCCGACCGGGACAGCTGCCCGGTGCTGCTCTCCAACGGCAACGGCATCGAGGCCGGCGACCTGCCCCCAGGGCCCGATGGGGCCGCGCGCCACTACGCCGTCTGGGACGATCCCTTCCCCAAGCCCTCCTATCTGTTCGCCCTGGTGGCAGGCCGGCTGGAGGAGGTGCGCGACACGTTCGTCACCGCCGATGGCCGCACCGTGCAGCTGCGCCTGCACGTGGAGCCGGGCGATGCCCCCTTCACCGCCCACGCCATGGCCTCCCTGAAGCGGTCGATGGAGTGGGACGAGCGCGTCTATGGGCTGGCGTACGACCTCGACGAATACAACATCGTCGCCGTGCGCCACTTCAACATGGGCGCGATGGAGAACAAGAGCCTCAACATCTTCAACTCCAAGCTGGTGCTCGCCGACGCCGCCACCGCCACCGATGGCGAGCTGGAGCGGATCGAAAGTGTGATCGCCCACGAGTACTTCCACAACTGGACGGGCAACCGCATCACCTGCCGCGACTGGTTCCAGCTGTCGCTGAAGGAGGGGCTCACCGTCTTCCGGGACCAGAGCTTCTCGGCCGATCTGCATGGCCATGCGCTCAACCGGATCGAGAACGTGGCGATGCTGCGCAACACCCAGTTCCGGGAGGATGCGGGTCCGACGGCCCATCCGGTGCAACCGGATCAGTATCAGGCGATCGATAATTTCTACACCACCACGATCTACGAAAAGGGCTCGGAGGTGATCCGGGTGCTGCACACCCTGCTGGGGGAAGAAACCTTCCAGCTGGGCATGGCGGTGTACGTGGAGCGCCACGACGGCACCGCCGCCACCTGCGAGGACTTCGTCCAGGCGATGCAGGATGCCGCCGGCGAGGTGGCGGACAGCTGCCGCCTGCCGCCCTTCGATTTCGTTCAGTTCCGCCGCTGGTACCACCAGGCGGGCACCCCGGTGCTGCACGTGCGGCGCCGCTGGAACAAGGCCGCCGGGACCCTGGAGCTGTTCGTGCGCCAGTCCACCCCCGCCACCCCGGGCCAGCCCCACAAGCAACCCCTGGTGATCCCCCTGGCCGTGGGCCTGGTGGGCCAGGCGGGCCAGCCCCTACCGATGCGGCTGGTGGCCGAAGATCCCGACCACGGCGCGGCGCCCTTGCTGGGCCGCCGCTGGGGGGCGGGCACCCGCCTGCTGCTGATCGATCAGCAGGAGCAGGTGTTCCGCTTCGAGGGGCTGCCAGCCCAGTCACCGCCGCCGGCCCTCTCCCTGCTGCGCCAGTTCTCGGCGCCGGTGAAGGTGGCCCTGGGTAGGCCTTCCAGTGAGCTGGTGCACCTGCTGGCCGCCGACAGCGACCCCTTCGCCCGCTGGGACGCGGGCCAGGTGCTGCTGCGTCGCGCCCTGCTGCGCCGGGCCGCCGGCCGGGTGGATGGGGGGCTGGAGGACGCCCTGATCGCCGCCTTCGAGCGGATCCTGGCCGACCCCTCTCTCTCGGAGGCCAGCCGCAGCGTGCTGCTGTCCCTGCCGGGTCTGGCCGAACTGGAGGATGGGGCGCCGGAGCCCGATCCACCGGCCCTGTTCGCCGCCCTGCAGGCCCTGCGCCGCCGCTTCGGGGAGGCCCTTGCCGAGCCCCTGGCGCGGGCCCTGGAGCGGGTCAGCGCGCAGTGGTCTCTGGCCTGGCCCGAGGGGGTGGGCGACCGGATGCTGACGGGCTCGATCTGGAGCTGGCGGGTGGCCGCGGGTGATGCGGCGGCGATCGCGGCGGCCCGCGCGGCGGTGGACGGCCCCTCGATGACCCTGGCCCGGGCGGGCCTGCGGGCGCTGCAGGACCATCCGATCGCCGAGCGCCAGGAGGCGGTGGATGCCTTCTACGCCCGCTGGGAAGAGAAGCCCGTGATCCTCGATTCCTGGTTCGCCCTGGAGGCCGCCGCCCCCTTCGCCGACGGCCTGGAGCGGGTGCAGCGGCTGCTCGACCATCCCCGCTTCGATCCGGCGGCGCCCAATGCGGTGCGGGCGGTGCTGGGGGGGCTGGCGGGCAATCCGCACGTGTTCCATGCCGCCGACGGCAGCGGCTACCGCTTCATGGCCGACCAGATCGTCGCCCTCGACCAGCGCAACCCGATCACCGCCTCGCGCATGGCCAAGGTGTTCAGCCGGTGGCAGAGCTACGGCCCCGGACGGCGGGAGCGGATGCGGGAAGCGCTCGAGGGGCTGGCGGCAGCCGAGCTCTCCACCAACACCCGCGAGGTGGTGGGCCAGTGCCTCGGGGTGGCCAGCGGGGACGCCTAGCGGCCGCCGAACACCTCGCGGTTGAGGCGCCGGAAGGCGGCCTGGCGGAAGGCGGCCCCCTCGGGGCCGGCGTACTGGCCCCAGAGGCCCTCCCAGTAGAAGAAGATCACCCCGTGGCCGCGGGCGGCGGAGAGGCGCACCTTCTGCTCGAGGGTGGCCATGTCGGGGGTGCGGCCGCCGAAACCGGAGAGGATGCCGATCTCCACCGGCATGCCCCAGCGGCGGGCCTTCACCAGCGCCGGCTGGTCGAGGTCGCGCTCAAAGCCCTTCACCGAATAGGCGTAGTTCTGGACGATCAGGTCGTCGACCAGCTCGCCCAGGGCCCAGAGCTCCCAATCCTGCAGCCAGTGGTTGTAGGCGAAGCGGAAGGGCCCCGGCGAGAGGCTGATCACCGTGCGCCGCGGACCGCCCGCCTCCTGCATCGTGCCCCGCAGTTCCCGCAGCAGGGCGGTGAGCTGCTGGCGGCGCCACTTCATCCAGTAGCGGTCGTTGAAGTTGGCGGGCGGCTCCCGGCCGGTGTCCGCCAGGTAGAGGGCGCGGGTGTAGGGGTCGTAGCCCAGCTCCACCGGCCAGGCGAAGTGGTCGTCGAGCTGGATGCCGTCGACGCCGCAGCGCTGCACGATCTCCTTGATCAGGCCGATGAAGCGGGCCCGCACCCCGGGGTGGGCCGGATTCAGCCACACCCGCAGGTCCTTGAGCGGGGAGGTTTTCAGGTTGGCGCCGTGCATGGCGTAGAGGGCACTGCCGTCGGCGCGGCGCAGCACCCACTCCGGATTCTTCTGGACGACCTCGGCATCGCCAGGCTCCATCAGGCCGTACTCGAACCAGGGGATCACCTGCATGCCGCGGCGATGGGCGGCCTTGGTGAAGCGGCAGATGGGGTCGAGGCCGGGGTTGGAACGGGCCAGGGCCGGCTCCATCGGCGCCCAGCGGCTGCGGTGGAAGGTGGCCCCCCGACTCCAGACGTTGGGGTAGAGGGTGTTGAAGCCGGCGGCGTCGAGCTGGGCGACGGCCGTCTCGATGCGGGCGGCGTCGTAGTAGAGGGGGCTGGGGCTGTTGGTGAGCCAGACCCCGACCCGGCGCTCGAACCCCTTCGGCAGGCGGCCTTCGGCGACGGCGGGGCGCGGGGCCCCCACGGTGAGCGCGAGCAGGGCCGTGACCAGCACGGTGAGCGGCACCGGCAGGTGGCGCTTGAGGCGAGCGAAGCGCCGGAGCGGCACCCGCTGGGCGGGCTGTTCGGGAGCGGCCATGGTGATGGCGCTCAGCGGAACATCGAGCTGACCGAGCTCTCCTGGTGGATCCGCCAGATCGTTTCGCCCAGCATGTTGGCCACCGAGAGCACTCGCAGCTGGGGGAAGTGCAGGTCGGGGGGCAGGGGGATGCTGTTGGTCACCACCACCTCCTCGAACAGGCCCGGGGTGGAGAGGCGCTCGACGGCGGGGGGGGAGAACACGGCGTGGGTGGCACAGGCCAGGACCCGGGCAGCCCCCCGTGCCCTCAGCAGCTGGGCGCCCTGGAAGATGGTGCCGCCGGTGTCGATCATGTCGTCGATCAGGATCGCCGTCTTGCCGACCACGTCACCGATCACGGTGAGGCTTTCGGCCACGTTGTGGCCGGAGCGGCGCTTGTCGATGATGGCCAGGGGCGCATCCTTCATCTGCTTGGCGAAGGCCCGGGCCCGGGCCACGCCGCCCACGTCGGGGGAGACCACCACCACCTCGCCCAGGTCGCGGGTGGCGAGGTAGTCGACGAGCACGGGGGAGCCGTAGATGTGGTCGCAGGGGATATCGAAATAGCCCTGAATCTGGGACGAATGCAGGTCCATGGCCAGCACCCGCTCGACGCCGGACTTGACCAGCAGGTTGGCCACCAGCTTGGCGGTGATCGACTCACGACCAGCCGTCTTGCGGTCGGCGCGGGCGTAGCCGTAGTAGGGGATGACGGCGGTGATCTGGCGCGCCGAAGCCCGCCGGCAGGCATCCACCATGATCAGCAGCTCCATCAGGTGATCGTTCACCGGAGCGCAGGTGGGCTGGACCAGGAAGACATCGCAGCCGCGGATCGACTCCTGGATCTGGATATAGAGCTCGCCATCGGCAAACCGCTTGATCACCCGGGGGCCGTCGGGAACGCCGAGATAGGCGCCGATCTCCCGGGCCAGATCGGGGTTGGCGTTGCCGCAGAACAACCGCAACCGGCGAGGGTCGTGGCTGGTGAGGGGCGGCTGCCCGCTCTGCTCCACCCGTTCAGCGGTCGAGAAAGTGGACAAGGGCGCAGGCGGCATTGCTTCGCAGCACGATGGTAGAAGCGAGCCGGCCCGGACAGTGCAAACAACCATGTCGGTTTCAGGGACCGAAACGGAGCGCCGCGATGGCCTGCTGCTGGTGGGCCTGGGGCGGCGCCAGGAGCTGGAGGGCCTGGCGGCGGTGGCGGCGCGGCTGGCCGCCGCCGAAGGCGTGGCCCTGCGGGAGCTGGCCGTCGCCGCCGATCCCGATGCCGGCCTGGCGGCCCTGAGCGCGGAAGCGACGGGCCCCTGGCTGGCCGCCCTGCCCCTCGATCCAGGGCTGCCGCTGGAGCGGGGCGGCAGCTGGGCCGAGGCCCTCGGGGCCTGGCGCCAGCCCTGCCTGCTGGTGGTGCGGGGCGAGCAGCTGGACACGGGGCTGCCGGCGGCCGGCGCCGCCCTGCTGGAGCGCTGGCGGGTGCCCCTGGCCGGGCTGGTGCAGGTGGGCGGCGACTGGCAGCCGGCGATGCGCCGCCGCGACGGCCTGCCCTGGCTGGGCTGGCTGCCGGACAGCGGCGTGGAGAGCGGCGAGGAGGCTGAGGAGGCCGGGGCCGCAATGGCGGCGCTGCAGCAGGTGCTTCGGGGACGCTGGCGGGTGCTGCAGGCGGCTTAGGGGGGTGCTGTGGCGGGCGCGGCCCGGCCGAGGGCCCTCACTCGCCGCGTTCCTCCTCGCCGTTCTCGCCCGCTTCGGTCCCGCCGCCGGCACCGCCCGCCGCTGGGGTGCCCGCCCCGGGGGCGCCGGGGTCCATGGTGACGCCGAGCTCGCGGCAGGTGCCGATCGGGTCGACGCCCGGTGCCAGGCCGAGGGCTTTGCGCAGCAGATCGATCTGGCTCACCGACTGGAGGTCGATCGTGTTGGCCACCTGCTGGCAGGCGATCGTCTGGAGGGCCCGGCCATCGGGGCGGCCACACCCGGCCAGGAGGCCGAGGGCCGCAAGGGCAGCGAGAGAGACGACCCGAGTCATGGGGATGCCGGAGAGAACGCCCGCCAACGTAAAGGCGTCGGGCTCACTCCCCCAGGGCCTCCGCCACGGCGCGCTGGAACACCACCTCCTCGGGGGTGACGCCGGTCCATTGCTCGAAGATCTGCATGGCCAGCTGCACCAGCATCTCGACGCCATCCACCACCGGGCAGCCGTGGCTGCGGGCCGTGGCCAGGAAGGGGGTGATGCGGGGGTTGGTGATCACATCCACCACCACGCAGGCCGGATCCACCGTGTCCCAGCGGACGGGCACCGCCTCCAGCTCCGGCGCGCAGCCCAGGTGGGTGGCGTTCATCAGCAGGGTGGTGCCCGCCGGCACCACCACCTCCCCCTCCCAGGCCTGCCACACCGCCGGCACCCCGGAGGCGCGGGTGACGGTGTCCGCCACCTCCTGACCCTGCTCCTGCCGCCGGGTGATCAGGGTGAGGTGGGCCGCGCCGGCCCAGGCCATCTCCACCGCCATGGCCCGGCCGGCACCACCGGCCCCGAGCATCACCACCCGACGGCCCGCCAGGGGCGCCACTTTTTCGATCGCCTTCACCACCCCCTTGCCGTCGTTGTTGTGGCCGATCAGGCGGCCCGCCTCGATGGTGAGGTAGTTGGCGGCACCGATGGCCCGCACGTCGTCATCGACGTCATCGAGCAGGGGCAGCACGGCCACCTTGTAGGGCACGGTGATGGCCATGCCGCTGTAGCCCAGGGGCACCAGGGCCCGCACCGCCAGGGCCAGGTCCGCCGTGTTGGCGATGTCGTTCTTCCAGAACTGCCAGCACAGCCCGTGGTGGGCATAGACCGCGTCGAACATCCGATCGATCGGGTTCTCGGCCACCGGATGGCCGAGCATGCCGGTCATCTGCTTCTGGGGAGGGATCAAGGGGAGCGGGCGGGAGGCCCCAGGGTGGCAGGGGTGGGGCGATGGGGCGGGATCAGGAGGCCGGGGTGCTGCCGCAGGCCGGCGAGCCCCATCACCACCGGCGCCTGCATCGGCGTGAGCGGCTCGTCCAGGGCGATCGGCTGGTCAACGGTCCCAGAAGCTCCCGGAGCCTCAAACCCCTGCCAGGCAGCTGCTGAGGCCTCCCCCGCCCCCTGATCATCGAAAGCGTCATCAAATGATGCCTAAAATGATGAAATCCGTGGGCACAGCATGCGGACCACCGTGACGCTCGACGATGACCTGCTCGCCAGGGCCGAGCAACTGTGCGGCGATCTGGAACGCAGCGCCCTGCTCAAGGAAGCCCTTCGGGCCCTGGTGCAACGCGAAAGCGCGAAGCGTCTCGCAGCGCTGGGAGGCAGTGAACCCGCACTGGAGCCGATCCCCCGTCGCCGCAGCCCGACGTGATCCTCGTCGACACCTCCGTATGGGCGGATCACCTGCGCTGGGGCTTGCCGCGCCTTGCCACGCGCCTGCAGAAAGGCGAGGTGCTGATCCATCCCTGGGTGATGGGTGAACTCGCCTGCGGCCGTCTGCGCCATCGCCGGCAGGTGCTGAGCCTTCTGCAGGGTCTGCCGGCAGCCGTGGTGGCCAGCGATGAGGAAGTGGTGCTGCTGATCGAGCGCGACCAGCTGATGGGCCGAGGGATCAGCTATGTCGATGTCCACCTGCTCGCCTCCGCCCGCTTGAGCCGCTGCCACCTGTGGACCCAGGATCGTCGCCTCGCCGCCGTGGCTGGGGAGCAAGGGTTAGAAGTGCCGGAAGCAGAGCCCGGGTAAGGCTGGCCTGGCAACAGCTCCCAGCTGCAGCAACTGGCCTGCCCAGCCGGCGCTTCTCCTTGGTCTGGGGCTGCCGCGGGACAGACGGGGGCTAACTTCGTGCGAAAGACTGGTGGGGTCTCCCCGGTTGCTGTCGCCATGGCGTCCCTGCGCTGCCACCTGCTGATCGGCCAGCCCGCCAGCGGCAAGACCACCCTCGCCCGGGCCCGGGCGCCCCTGCTGGCCCGCCCCGGCGAGCCCCCCGCCCTGGTGCTCTCCACCGACGCGATCCGGGAGGAGGTCTTCGGGGATGCGGCGGTGCAGGGCCCCTGGGTGGACATCCAGCAACGGCTGCACCAGCGCCTGGTGGAGGCCGTGGCGGCGGGCATGCCGGTGATCGTGGATGCCACCCACGCCCGCCGGGCCTGGCGGCTGGCGATCACCCAGGCCCTGGCCCTGCCGGCACCGGTGGAGTGGATCGGCTGGTGGCTGTACACCGATCTGCCCACCTCGCTGGCGTGGAACGCCCGGCGCAGCCGGCCGGTGCCGGTGCCGGTGATCCAGGAGATGGCCGCTGCCCTGGCCGATCCCCACTTCGGGCCGGCTCGTGCCGAGGGCTTCGCCGCCCTCTGCACCGTGGTGCCCAGCCATCACAGCGACCTGGCACCGGTTCTGGAGGCCGAACTGGCCGGGCTCGACCGCCGCATCCGCTCGGCCACCAACCGGGAGCGCCAGGTGCAGCGCCACGGCTACTCCCGCCTGCTCGATCTGGAGCGGCTGCTGCACCTGATCCGGCTGCTGAGCACCTGGCCCGACCTGGCGGCCAGCGATCCCGGCGGCGCCGAGGAGCTGGCGGCGATCCTCTCCCCCCTGCCGGAGGGCGATCTGGCCGATCGGGCCGCGGCCTTCCTGGGCCGCCTCCACGGCAGCTGCTACGCCGATGCCTCCGCGATCCGGCAGGACCTGGCCTGGCTGGAGGCCAACGGTTTCTGCAGCGCCCTACCGGCCACGGCACCGATCCAGCTGGCGCCGCTGGCCCGCAGCCGGCCAGGGGCCGTCCATGGCGGGCTGCCGCCGATGGGCGATGGGCCGGTGTTCCTGCGGGTGATGACCCTGCTGCGCCACCTGCTCCAGGTGCCGTTCGATCGGCCGGCCGAGCGCGGCGGCAACCTGCACGAGCATCTGATCGCCGCCACCGGGTCGATTCCGGGGGCCTACCTGCCGGGGGAAACGGCCACCCTGCGCAAGGACCTCGAGAAGATCCTCACCCCCTACGGCTTCCGCAACCGCAACGACAACGTGCGCCACGGCTACTGCCTCGGCACCGCCGTGCTCTCGCCGCCGCGGCTGCGGGAGCTCCACAACGTGGTGCGCCAGACCGCCGGGCGCCTGGCCGATCCCTCCGCCCAGGACCTGCTCAGCGAACTCGACGAGCGGCTGGGCTGGTCCGGCATCAGCGCCACCGCACAGGCGCCGGTGCGCAGCTACGCCCGCCACACCATGGTGGACCTGGCCCTGGTGCGGCGCGATTCGCTGGCCGCGCCGCGCCGCGCCGAAGCGATCGAGACGGCGATCGTGGAGCACCGCCGCGTGCTGCTGACCCGCTTTCCGGGCATGGGCAGCTTCGCCGACAGCCCCAGCGGTGAGCTGCGGGTCTGGCCGCTGCAGCTGATCTTCCACCACGTGGGCTGGTATCTCCTCTTTGAGGAGGACCACCTGGGCCACGACCAGGGGCTGATCCGCAGCGAGCGCCTCGATCGCCTCGCCATGGGCCAGGCCCACGGCGACCTGCGCCGCAGCGCCGACACCCACGCGGCGGCCCTGAAACGGCTGGAGCGGCTGCTGCACCACAGCGGCGGCATCTACTTCGGCACCGACCTGGAGCAGCAGCGGCAGATCGCCGGCGCCTCGCCCCAGCGCCGCGGCCAGGCGCTGGTGACCCTGCGCTTCCGCTGCGCCCCCTGGGCCTTCGCCTTCATCCGCGAGGGCCTGCAGCGCTATCCGATCGAGCACACCCGCTTCTCCCGCCCGCTCCCGGAGGACACCTGGTGGCACCACCCCAGGGCTCCCCACGTGCTGGAGCCCGGCCCGGCCGGCAGCAGCCACCCCTACCCGGTGGAACTCGACCTGCCCCCCTGGACCGTGGCGTCCGACATCGACCTGCGCGGCTGGCTGTTTGCCTTCGGCGGCGGCATCCGCATCGAGAGCCCCGAAGCCCTGCGCCTGGAGCTGCTGCAGCGCTGCCGCGAGACGATCGAGGCCAACGGCAGCGAGGACCCCCAGCCCGCCGGTTTCAGCTTCCGGCGGCGCGCCCGGCCCGATTAAGCCTCCTGCCTGGCCCGATGGGACGTCCCGGCCGGGCTCAGATCTTCAGCGTCACCCGGCTGAGCAGGGTGCTGGCGCCGGTGGCGATGAACTGGACCCCGATCGCCAGGGTGAACAGGCCCATCACCTTGATCAGCACCGTCATGCCCACATGGCCCAGCAGCCGGGTGAGGCGGGTGGCGAAGGTGAACATCAGGCCGATCAGGATCGCCATCGCCAGGATGGCCCCGAACAGTTCGATGCGGTGGTCGAGGGTACGGGCAGCTTCGGCGTACACCGTGATCGTCGACATCGTGCCGGCCCCGGTGGTGAGGGGCAGGGAGATCGGCACGATCGCCGAGGAGGTCATCTGCCCCACATCCATCCGCGACACATCGAGATTCTTCTCGTGGGAATCGCCCGGATCGGTGGCATTGAGCATGCTCAGGCCGCTGAAGCCCAGCAGCAGGCCGCCGGCGATCTGGAAGGCACTGACGCTGATGCCGAAGAACTGGAGCACCGCCGTGCCCAGGAAAAAGGCCCCCAGCATGATCAGCAGGCTGGAGAGGGTGGTGATCCGGATCACCCGTCGCACCTGGCTGGCGGGCACCCCCTGGCTCAGGGTGAGGAACGGCCCGATGGCAGGGAAGTTGTTGGCCACCGCGAACAACCCCAGCAGGTAGTGCTGGAAGGTGCTCGGCACCAGGAACTCGGGAGTGACGGCCATGGTGGCCAGTATCGCTACGGGGCCGCCGGCTCCTTCCACAGCGGCGGCATCGCGCCGGCCTCCAGCTGGCGCAGGCCCTTGTGCTTCTCCTCGGCGGGCTTCAGCGGCAGGCTGGCGAACTGCACCGGCTTGCTGCCGTCCAGCCCGGCCGCCAGCAGGCTGAGGGTCTCGCCCGGCGACAGGTTGGTCTGCACCTTCGGCTGCAGCTGGGTCACCAGGAACGGCAGCTTCGCCAGCCGCTCCGGCTGCAGCATCCGCTCCCTGAGGCTGGTGGCCACCAGCTGCTGGTTGCTGCGGCGGCCGGTGTCGCCCAGCCACGGGTCGCGGAAGCGCACCAGCTGCTCCACCTTGGCGCCCCCCAGCTGCTGCAGGCCCGCCTCCAGGTCGATGGTCAGCTTCTGGGTTTTATCGGTGTAGCTCATCCGCCGCGGCGGGCTCAGTTCCAGCCCCCCCAGGCCGTTGACCAGGTCCCTCAGCGCCCCCCGAGGGAGCACCAGGTAGCGGTCGGGGGCGGGGGGCTGCAGCCCCACCAGCTCCCGCACCGCATCGGCGGTGAGCGCCACGCCCCCGAGGCGGAAGGCCGCACCCAGCCGCTTCACTCCCTTCTGCCCGGGCAGGTTCACCGCCAGTTCGGTGGGCAGGTTGAGCACCTGCAGGGGCCCCTCCGGGTTGACGCGCACCAGCAGCAGGAGATCGGCGTTGGCCGGGCCCGCAGGGGCGGCTTTGTTGATCGGTGCGCCGGTCTTCTCGGCGTCAGTGCCGATCACCAGCAGGGTGATGGCCCGCGCCGGCGGGGCGGCCAGGCTGGCGGGACCCAGCTCGGGGGTGGGGGCCAGGGCCCGGTCGGGCATCGGCCAGAGCAGCCCCAGGGTGCCCATCCCCACCACGGCGCCGGCGGCGGTGATGGCGAGGCTCTTGAGCAGCTGCCCGGTGGCCAGGCGCCGCTTCGGAGCCGGGGGCTGGGCCGTGGGGGTCGCGCTCCCGGAGGCCGGGGATTCGTCGGGGCGGCGGGGCTTCCGGCGGGCGGGCATCGGGGCCGAAACGGAGGGGAGCTACAGGCACTCTCGCGCAGGCGACGCCGCCGGCCGGCGGCATGGGGCCGCCACGGCCGATAGGTTGAGCGTCGAGCTCCTGCGCCCACCACCGCTTGTCCTCCGTTCCTTCACCGGCGCCGTCGTCCCTGGCGCCGCACGATCGAGCCCGACCCCTGGCCAAGGGCAGCCCCAAACCCGCCAAGGATCTCTGCAGCGACTGCGGCCTCTGCGACAGCCGCTGGGTGGCCTACGTGCGCCGGGCCTGCGCCTTCCTGGAGCAGCGCTTTGAGGCGATGGAGGAGCAGGCCCACGGCCGCAGCCGCCGCCTCGACGACGAGGACGAGCTCTACTTCGGTGTCCACCAGCGGATGGTCACCGCCCGCCTGGCCCAGCCGATCGAGGGGGCCCAGTGGAGCGGCATCGTCAGCCGCATCGGCGTGCGGGCCCTGGAGAGCGGCCTGGTGGATGCGGTGCTGTGCGTGCAGCAGAGCGAGGACGACCGCTTCACGCCGGTGCCCGTGCTGGCCCGCACCCCGGAGGAGGTGCTGGCGGCGCGGGTGAACAAGCCCACCCTCTCCCCCAACCTGGAGGTGCTCGAGCAGTTGCCGGGCAGCGGCATCGAACGGCTGCTGGCCATCGGCGTGGGCTGCCAGATCCAGGCCCTGCGGGCCGTGCAGGCCACCCTGCCCCTGCAGAAGCTCTACGTGCTCGGCCTGCCCTGCGTCGACAACGTCAGCCGCCAGGGGCTGCAGACCTTCCTGGAGAGCGCCAGCCGCTCCCCCGACACGGTGGTGCACTACGAGTTCATGCAGGACTTCCGCATCCACTTCCGCCACAGCGACGGCCAGGAGGAGACGGTGCCCTTCTTCGGCCTCGACACGCCCGCCCTCAAGGACGTGTTTGCCCCCAGTTGCCTCAGCTGCTTCGACTACACCAATGCCGGCGCCGATCTGGTGGTGGGCTACATGGGCGCCACGTTCGGCCGCCAGTGGGTCACCGTGCGCAACCCCCTTGGCCAGGAGCTGCTGGATCTGGTGGAACCGGAGCTCGATCTGGCGCCGGTGACCAGCTCCGGTGACCGCCGCCAGGCGGTGCAGCAGGGCATCGACGCCTACGAGAAGGCCCTCAAACTCCCCATGTGGCTGGCGGAGCTGGTGGGCGTGTTCGTGCAGCGCTTCGGGCCCAAGGGGCTCGAGTACGGCCGCTTCTCGATCGACTCCCACTTCACGCGCAATGCCCTCTGGCTGCAGCGCCACCACCCGGAGAAGGTCGACGCCCACATCCCGGCCTTCGCCCGCCGGATCGTGGACCGCTATCGCCTGCCGAAACCGTGAGCGGCGACCCCCGGGCCTGCGGCGTGCTGCTCCACCCCACGGCCCTGCCGGGCACCCGGGCCTGCGGCAGCTTCGGCGCCGCCGCCCGCGACTGGATCGACCTGCTGGCCGCCGAGGGGGTGGGGGTGTGGCAACTGCTGCCCCTGGCCCCCACCGACGGCACCGGCTCCCCCTACAGCTCCCCCAGCGGCTCGGCCCTCAACCCCTGGCTGATCGATGCCGACGACCTGGTGGCCGAGGGCCTGATCACCGCCGCCGACCGGGACGCCCTGCCCCTGGGAGCTGAGGATCGCCTTGATCCGGCCATCGCCGGCGAGCGCTCGGCGGCCATCGCCGCCGCCCTGGCCCTGGGCTGGGCCGGACAGCCGCCGGAGCGCCGGGCGGCCTTCGATCGCTGGGAGGAGCGCCAGCGCTTCTGGCTGGTCGACCATTGCCGCTTCATGGTGATCCGCCGCCTCCAGGGGGGGCGGCCCTGGTGGGAGTGGCCGGAGCCCCTGGCCCGGCGGCAGGCCCCCGCCCTGCGGGCCCTGGTCGACGCCCAGAGCCAGGCCCTGCAGGAGGAGGCCCTGCTGCAGTGGCAGCTCCAGGTCCAGTGGCGCCGGCTGCAGGAGCGGGCCCATCGCCAGGGTGTGCGCCTGGTGGGGGACCTGCCCTTCTACGTGGCCCACGACAGCGCCGATGTCTGGAGCCACCGGCGCCTGTTCTCCCTGCGGGCCGGCGGCGGGCTGGTGGAGCAGAGCGGGGTGCCGCCGGACTACTTCTCCGCCACGGGCCAGCTCTGGGGCACCCCGGTCTACCGCTGGTGGGTGCATCGCCTCACCGGCTTCCGCTGGTGGCTGCAGCGGCTGGAGCGGCAGCTGGAGCTGATGGATCTGCTGCGGCTCGACCACTTCCGGGCCCTGGAGGCCTACTGGAGCGTCCCCGGCGCCGATGCCACCGCCGAACATGGCTCCTGGCGTCCCTCCCCCGGCGGCGCCCTGCTGGGGCGCCTGCGCTCCCGCTGCCGCCGCCAGGGACGGCTGCTGCCCGGCGACCGGCTGCCGCTGATCGCCGAAGATCTCGGCGTCATCACCCCGGCGGTGGAAGCCCTGCGCGACCGCTTCGCCCTGCCAGGAATGAAGATCCTGCAGTTCGCCTTCGACGGCAACGACGACAACCCCTACCTGCCGGCGAACTACAGCGGCAGCCGCTGGGTGGTGTACACCGGCACCCACGACAACGCCACCAGCCTCGGCTGGTGGCGGGATCTCGACGACGGGGCCCGGGGACGGGTCGCGGCGGTGGTGGGGGGTGAGGTGCGGGCGCCGAGCTGGCAGCTGCTGGAGGTGGCGCTGGCCTCGGCGGCCGATCTGGCGGTGGTGCCGCTGCAGGATCTGCTGGAGCTGGGCGACGAGGCCCGCTTCAACACCCCAGGCACCATTGACGGCAACTGGAGCTGGCGGTTGTCGCAGCCGGTGTCCGCCCTGGCGGGCCCCCTGCAGGGCTTCGGGGCCATGGCGGCCCGCTACGGCCGCGGGCGCGGGGCGGCGGCCTCAGCCGAGGGCGGGTAGAGGAACTGGGCCTGGCCCTGGGGCGTGGCCGCCACAGCGCCGGGATCGGCGGCCGCCGCGGGCGCCAGCGGCTGGCCGTTCCAGCGCACCGACCCGGCCGGCGGGGCCGGCTCGAGCCGCAGGCTGAAGGGGGGCAGCACCGGCAGGCTGAGGCTGCCCTGCACCGCCGGCAGCTGGGTTTCGACGCCCCGGTCGCTGCGCAGCGACACCCGGGTGGGCCGGGCCAGGTCGAGGCGCAGCAGGCCGAGGGCGAGATCGGGCCGGTTCTGGCTGGTCTCGCGGCGCAGCCGCTGCAGCCCCTGGCCGGCGGCGGCCTTGCCCAGGGGGCGCAGGTCGGGGTAGGCGCCCAGGATCGCCCGGTCCGCATCCTCCAGATCCGCCCGGTCGCTCTGCTCGGCACTCAGGGGCGGGATCGGCCGCAGCACATGCAGCCCCTGGGCGGCCAGCTGGCGCTGCTGCAGGTTGAGCCCGTAGATCAGGCCCGCGCACAGCACCGCATAGAGCACGGTGCCCTGCCAGGTGGTGAAGACATCGATCGAGCCCGGGGTGAAACGCAGCAGCACCGTGTCCCGGCGCCGGCCGTGCTGGCGGTTCCGCTCCGGCGGCAGCACGCCGTCGAGGCTGCCGCGGGGCAGCTCCAGGTGCTGCTCCAGCAGCGGCAGCATCGTGCGCAGGTAGGCCGCCTCCGGCAGCCGGTCCCGCCAGCCCCGCTCCAGGGCCTCCAGCACGGCGGTGCTGATGCGGGTGTCGAGGGCGAGCTGGCGCAGGCCGAGGCCGCGGCTCTCGCGGGCCTCCCGCAGCTGCTGGCCGGCGAGCAGCAGGGGATCCTGGGGCCGCTCCTCGACGACCGGACGCAGGGGGCGCTGGCCCGGCAGGCGCTCGCGCAGGCGCTGGAGCAGGGGCTTGGCCGGAGTGGGCAAGGAAGGGGGGCTCAGGGAGCGACGGCCAGGGGGCCCCATTCTCCCGGTTCGACCCGGCGCCACGCCCCTTCCGCCAGATCCCCAAGCTGAACAGGGCCAATGGCGATGCGGCTGAGGTCGAGCACCGGGTGGCCGAGGATCTCCGCCGTGCGCCGGATCTGGCGATTGCGGCCCTCCCGCAGCACCAGCTCCAGCAGGGTGGCGCCGCGGTGGTGGCGCAGCCGCCTCAGCTCCACCGGCAGGCTGGGCAGGCCGTCGAGGGGCACGCCGGCCCGCCAGCGCTCCAGGGTGGCCGTGCGGGGCAGCCCCTCGACCCAGACCCGGTAGGTCTTGCGGTGGCCATAGCGGGGATGGGTGAGGCGCAGGGTGAGGGCGCCGTCGGTGCTGAGCAGCAGGGCGCCGCGGCTGTCGGCGTCGAGGCGGCCCACCGGATGCAGGCCGGGGCGCAGCTCCGGCGGCAGCAGCTCCAGCACGGTGGGGCGGCCGTGGGGGTCATGGCAGGTGCTGAGCACCCCGGCCGGTTTGTGCAGGAGGAGTGTCAGGGTGGCGGCCGGCAGCTCCAGGGGCCGGCCGTCGACACTGATCCGGTCGCAGGCGGGATCGGCCCGGTCGCCGAGCTGGGCCAGCGCGCCGTTGACCCGCACCCGGCCGTCACGCAGCCAGATCTCCGCCTGGCGACGGGAGCAGAGCCCAGCGGCCGCCACGAGTTTCTGAAGCCGGTCGGCACCCATCCCCCCATTCTGGGGACCGCTCCAGGTCGGAGCGAGTCCGCAAAGTGATGGTAGATTTACGAAACCAAACGGTTTCGTAACAAGGGACGATGCCTTCGATCACCGTCACGGCTGCCTCCGCGTCCTTGCTGGTCCCCACCGGCGATTCGCTGCGTTCCTACCTGCGCGACATTGGCCGCGTGCCCCTGCTCAGCCACGAGCAGGAGATCACCCTGGGCCGCCAGGTGCAGGACCTGATGGCCCTCGAGGAGATCCGCGAGGAGCTCACCCTGCGCTCCGGTGGTGAGGAGCCCAGCCCAGAGCTGCTCGCCGCCGAGGCGGGCCTCACCCCGGCCCTGCTGCGCAAGCGCCTGCACGCCGGGCGCCGCGCCAAGGAGCGCATGGTGGCCGCCAACCTGCGTCTGGTGGTCAGCGTCGCCAAGAAGTACACCAAGCGGAACATGGAACTCCTGGACCTGATCCAGGAGGGCACTATCGGCCTGGTGCGGGGCGTCGAGAAGTTCGATCCCACCCGCGGTTACAAGTTCTCCACCTACGCCTACTGGTGGATCCGCCAGGGCATCACCCGGGCGATCGCCGAGAAGAGCCGCACGATCCGCCTGCCGATCCACATCACCGAAAC
>CALRKA020000002.1:0-438777 GCA_943367815.1 Tabrizicola sp. YIM 78059
AGCGCCGAGGTCAGCCACAGCACCGTGATCCCATTCCCCTCGATGAGGCCGGCAATCTCCGCCAGCGTCGGGGCTGACGCCGGCGCCAGCACCAGACGCGCCCCGTTCAGCAGCGCTGCCCAGATCTCGAACGTCGCCGCATCGAAACCCAGGGGTGAATGCTGAAGAAAGTGGTCCTCAGGCTGGATGGGGACAGGCCATGAGCTCAACACCAGGCGGAGGATCGAACGATGCTCAATCAACACGCCTTTCGGCGTTCCTGTTGATCCAGAGGTATAAAGAATGTAAGCAAGATCTGTCGACCGATGCAGGCCGGATGGATTGATCTCAGGTTGCAGATCCAGCCGTGCAAGGCAGTCCGGGGCATCCAATGCGACCGTGGAGACGCCATCATCTGCCTCCCATCGGAACGCCTGCTTCGTGATCAGAAGGCTGCAGCCGGAATCCTTCAGCAGGCTGGTCTGTCTGTCCTGCGGCCAGAGGGGATCCAAGGGCAGATAGGCAGCTCCAGCCTTGAGAATGGCCAGCAGGGCGACCACCATGTCAAAGCAGCGATCCAGCCGCACAGCGACGACGGATTCCGGAGGAAGCGCCTGGGCCAGAAGCAGATGGGCCAGGCGATTCGACTGGCGGTTCAGACGGTCGTAACTCCAGATCCTCTGACCTGCAACAAGAGCCACCGCCTCAGGGTTGGCCGCAACTTGCCGCTCGAAAAGCTGATGAACCCCTCCGGAGGGCAACTCCACCGTCGGGCCATGGCTCCAGCACTCCAGCCAATTGCCGGCCCCATGCGGGGCCAACGGCAGGGGTGACGACATCGGCAGGAGGCTGAGCTTGAGATGGGCGAATCATATGGAAGCCGCGGGCTTGCTTCTCTCTGGCGGACTGACCTCGAGTACGCCCATCTCCCGGTGACAGGCCACGCCAGGCCGCCCAGCAGACGACCCGCGGGAGCGCCCCAGGTTCTGGCCGCCCCCTCCAGTCCCCTGGCCAGACCGCTGCTGGGGCCTCACCCTCCGCTGCTGTGGAGGCCCCCTGTCTGGAAGCTGGCCTGGATCGCCGGCACCCTGAATCGAGGGGCGGGCCGAGGCGGGAGGGGCAGAAAAATGGCGAGACTGGCGACCACCAAAAGTGAAGGGGCCCATACGGCCCAATCCACCTGCAGCACTGTGCAGCACTGTGCTGCAGGTATTGACAGATACGCGATCAGGGCCAAAGGTTAAAAAGTCTTAAGCAGGCCCACCCGCGGCCTTTCAGCCCTACTTAAGGTCTGCTGGAGAAGGTATACCACTGCATGACCACCCCGACGGCCCTGACCTCCGCGGACCTCGACGCGTTCGCCAACCAGCTCCCCGCAACGGTGAGGGACGAGGTCACCAGGGGCGATCGGACGCCAAACTTCGGCGCTGCCCCGTTCGGGCTGCCGAGCTACTTCGACGTCAACCTCACGCTGGGCGGTCCCCTCAACGGCCGCTACGACGCCTGGTGCATCCGGACGGACCAGTCCCTGTTCGTCGCCGGCAGCGCACCCGGCGTGACCGGGACTTTCACCTCCCAGGTGTACTCCAGCTACGAAACCATCCCCGCAAGCGTGCTGCAGAACCCGAGCCTGCAGCCCCAGATCCCCTTTCCGACGGCCCCAGACCCCTACATCAACAAACTGCAGCAGCTCAACTGGCTGTTCAACAACGTCACGGAGGCCGCCAACGTCACGGGGGGTGTCTATGTCTATGGGGGAACTTCCTACACCCTCGGCGATGTCCAACTGGCCATCTGGAAGATCCTTGGTCAGCCTGTTGATGCCGGAGACAGAAGCACCCTCGGTGCTTACGACATCACCGATGCGAATGCCAACGCCCTGGTGGCCCTGGCCCAGGCCAACGGCGACAGCTTCATCCCGGAGATCGGCGCCGACATCGGTGTGATCCTTGAGCCCACCAATGGCTCCCAGGTGCACGTCATCGAGGTCCGCACGGCCGGCCTGGGCGATTACGTCTGGTTCGATGCCGACAAAGACGGTGTCCAGGATGCTGATGAGGCAGGCGTTGCGAACGTCACCATCTCCCTGTTCAATGCCGCCGGCACCACCCTGCTGCGGACGACCACCACGGACGCTTCGGGCTATTACCAGTTCGGCCCGCTTCTCGCCGGCGATTACAAGGTCAAGTTCGATCTTCCGGCTGGCTTTGTCTTCACCCAGTCCTTCGCGCTGGCTGGCACAACGGCAACCGACAGCAATGCCGGCAGCGATGGCTTCTCCGAAATCATCACCCTCAATGCCGGTGACTTCAACCGAACCATCGACGCCGGCCTGACCAAAAAAGAAGACGCCCCGCCTGACGACGCCAGCCTCGGCGATCGCCTCTGGCTCGACGCCAATGCCAACGGCCTCCAGGACAACGGTGAGGTCGGCATCGCCAACCGCATCGTCACCCTCATCGGCGGCGGCGCCGACGGCCTGATCGCCACCACCGGCGACAACACCATCGCCACCACCACCACCGACACCGACGGCCTCTATTCCTTCATCGGTCTCACCCCTGGTGTCCAGTACCAGGTCCAGTTCGGTGACAAGCCCGCCGGCTCCGTCTTCACCACTCCCAACGTCAACAGCAACGGCTCCGACACCACCGATTCCGACGCCGATACCACCACCGGCAAGACCCAGATCGTCACCCTCGCCCAGGGCGAAAACAACCCCACTCTCGACGCCGGCGTCTTCGAGCTCGCCACCCTTTCCGGCTACGTCTACCAGGATCTCGGCAACGACGGCATCCGCGACACCACAACGCCCATCGCCGGTGTCCTCCTCACCCTCACCGGCACCGACGGTGCCGGCAACGCCGTCACCGCCACCGCCACCACCGACGCCAACGGCTTCTACCAGTTCATCAACCTGGTCCCCGGCACCTACACCGTCAGCGAAACCCAGCCCTCCGCCTTCCTCGACGGCAAGGACACCCCCGGCAGCACCGGTGGCAGCAACGTCCTCAACGACATCCTCAGTTCCATCGTCCTGACCTCCGGAGACAACAGCGTCGAGAACAACTTCGGCGAACTCCTGCCCGCCCGCCTCGGCGATCGCCTCTGGCTCGATGCCAATGCCAACGGCCTCCAGGACAACGGTGAGGTCGGCATCGCCAACCGCACCGTCACCCTCATCGGCGGCGGCGCTGACGGCGTCATCGGCACCGGCTCCGACGACACCACCGCCACCACCACCACCGGCGCCAACGGCTTCTACGAATTCACCGGACTCACCCCTGGTGTCGAGTACCAGGTCCAGTTCGGTGACAAGCCCGCCGGCTCCGTCTTCTCCGCTCCCAACGTCAGCAGCAACGGCTTCGACACCACCGATTCCGACGCTGACACCACCACCGGCAAGACCCAGATCGTCACCCTCGCCCAGGGCGAAAACAACCCCACTCTCGACGCCGGCGTCTTCGAGCTCGCCAGACTCGGCGATCGCGTCTGGTTCGACACCAACAACAACGGTCGCCAGGATTCCGGCGAAACCGGCGCCATCGGCGTGACTGTCACCCTGTTCGGCGGCGGCGCTGACGGCCTGCTGAGCACCACCGCCGACAACACCACCGCCAGCACCACGACCGACGCCAACGGCAACTACGCCTTCACTGGCCTCACCCCAGGCGTGGAGTACCAGGTGGGCTTCTCCAACCTGCCGACCAACTTCCTCTTCACCAGCGCCAATCAGGGGGCCGACGATGCCATCGACTCCGATGCCGACACCGTCACCGGCAGGACCCAGATCGTCACCCTGACCTCCGGCGAGAACAACCCCACCCTTGACGCCGGCCTGATCAGGACCACCGGTGATCTCAAGATCACCAAGACCGATGGTCTGACCTGGGTCTGTGCCGGCCAGCAGGTCACCTACACCATCGTGGTGAGCAACAACGGCACCGCCACAGCCACCAATGCCCAGGTGTCGGATCTGATCCCCGCCAACCTCACCAACGTCACCTGGACCAGCGTAGCTGCCGGCGGAGCCTCCGATAACCAACTCAGTGGCACCGGCAACATCAACGATTTCGTCACGCTGCCTCCCGGCGGCAGCATCACCTACACCCTCACCGGCACGGTGGTGGGCAGCACCACCCTCGGCAGCCTCACCACCTTCAATCTCGTCGGCAACAGCGCCCTCGACGGCACCGACGGCAACACCCGCACCTTCACCAGCAACGGCATCACCGTCACGGCCAGTGCCTTCAGCCGGGTGGATGGCACCAACGGGGCCTGGTCCCAGGCCTTCCTGGGCAGCTTCGGCTCCGGACTGGGGGTGACCGACAGCGGCGAAGGCAACGGCGGCGGAGACACCCACGTCGTCGACAACGTCGGCGGCAGGGACAACTACATCGTCTTCCGCTTCTCCGAATCGGTGGTGCTCGATCGGGCCCTGCTGCAGTACGTCCGGGGGGACAGCGACATCTCCGTCTGGATCGGCAACACCAACAGCCCGGTCACGTCGCTGAGTGATGCCTTCCTCAGTGGCCTGGGCTTCAACGAAGTCAATGACACCACCCTCACCGGGGATCGCTGGGCGAATGTGAATGCCGGCCTGGTGGCTGGCAACACGGTGGTGATTGCCGCCTCGACCGCCGACACCACCCCCGACGATGGCTTCAAGCTGCGCTCCCTGGAGGTCAACAAGCTGGTGCCGGGCTCCGGCACCCTCACCAACACGGCGACGGTGACGGGCCCGAACGGCTTCATCGACAACGATCTGAGCAACAACTCCGCCACCGACACCAGCACGATCTGCCCGCCCCAGGGTGACCTCTCGATCACCAAGACCGACGGGCTGACCACGGTGTTCGCCGGTCAGAGGGTCACCTACACCATCGTTGTGAGCAACACGGGACCGGTGGCGGCCAACGGTGCCCAGGTCCGCGACCTGATCCCCGCCAACCTCACCAACGTCACCTGGACCAGCGTGGCGAGCGGTGGTGCCACGGGCAATGCCGCCAGTGGCACCGGCAACATCAACGAGGTGGTGAACCTGGCCTCCGGCAGCAGCATCACCTACACCCTCACCGGAACGGTGGTGGGCGCCTCCACCCTCGGCAGCAAGACCTGCTTCGATCTGGACGGCAACTCCGCCCTTGATGGTCCCGACGGCAACGTCCGCACCTTCACGGCGAACGGCATCACCCTTACCGCCCGTGCCTTCAGCCGCGTGGATGGGACCAATGGCGCCTGGTCCCAGGCCTGGCTGGGCAGCTACTCCGGTGGCCTCGGTGTCACCGACACCGGCGAGGGGAGCGGCAGCAGCACCCACCGCGTCGACAACATCGGCGGGAGGGACAACTACGTCGTGTTCCAGTTCTCCGAATCTGTCGTCCTCGATCGCGCCTACCTGCAGTCCGTCATCTGCGACAGCGACATCTCGCTCTGGATCGGCAACTCCAGCGGCCCGATCACGTCGATGAGCGATTCCTTCCTCAGTGGACTGGGCTTCAATGAGGTCAATGACACCACCTCCAGCAGCGATCGCTGGGCGGATGTGAATGCGGGCCGGTTCGCTGGCAACACGGTGGTGATTTCCGCCTCGGCTGTCGATCTGACCCCGGAAGATGAGTTCAAGATCCGCTATCTCGAAGTCAACAAGCTCGCCTCGTCGTCGTCCAGCCTGGTGAACACCGCCACCGTGACGGCGCCCGGCGGCTTCACCGACACCAACAGCGGCAACAACGCGGCCACCGATACCGACACGATCATGGCCGCCCCCGGGGTGCGGACCCCTGGCTTCTGGAGCAACGCCACCTGGCGTCAATTCTGGGATGGCAATCCGACCAACCAGAATTCCCTTCCCCAGAACGGGACCGCCAACTTCCCCACGGGTGATCTGCTGAGGGCGCCCTACGTCAACTCCAGCCAGCCGGGCACGGTGATCGATCCTGTCACCGGTGTCGCCGCCACCACCGCCGGCCTGCTGGTCGGGGACTTCAACCGCAACGGCATCACCGACAGCGGTGAGGACACGCTCTTCTACAGCACCAGTGAGGCCCTCAGGATCCTGGATCCCTCCCAGAACCCCGACACGAGCGATGTCCGCTACAGCCTGGCCCGCAACGTCGTGGCCGCCTGGCTGAACCACCTCGCAGGCAATCCCGTCGACACCGCCGCCACCAACGACAAGGATGCCCGTTACTACCTGAATGAGGGCATCCACTGGCTGCAGGCCCTCACCCCGGATGAGGGCACCGACCGCAAAGGCGATGGCTCCCTGAGCGGCCTCAATGCCGGTGTCACCAGCAACCGCATCCTGGCCAGCAGCACGTTCTGGAACGGCCCAGGCATCACCTCGGCGGCCGGCCTGCCCAGCCCCTACAACGGCAACACTGCCGTGGCCTACGGCATCGAACCCGGCAGCGTGATCAGCACCGCCCTCGACAACTACAACAACGGCCGCTCCGGTGCCGATGGGCTGTTCTACGGGGGCGCCTGATCCGCCCCGAACCCGGAGACCGGTGTCTCCCCATCGCCCCAGGCACCGCCTGGGGCGTTTTCATTGGCGACGCCCGGCGCGGGCGGCCTCTGCCATGGACCAGGATGGTTGCCGATTGACCCCGACCCGCCCATCCACCGGAGCCACGATTGGTTTCTCGATCCGAGTCCTTCCGTACCAGCCCGAGCGCCGAAACCGTGCGCGTGCCCCTGCAGGAACCCTCCCATTCCCGCAAGAAGGCCCAGCTGCTGGCGGCGATGGAGCTGCCCCGGCCACCCCTGCCGGCGAACCAGCGCAAGTTCAAGACCGGCACCACCGGCTTCATGCTGGCCATCCACGTGGGGGCCGTCTTCGCCCTGCTGCCCCGCTTCTGGAGCCTCCAGGGGGTGATCGTGCTGGCGGTCCTCTACTGGGCCACGGTGCTGGGGGTGACCCTCGGGCTGCATCGCCTGGTGGCCCACCGGGGCTTCGAGGCGCCCCGCTGGGTGGAGCGGCTGCTGGTGCTGATGGGCACCCTGGCCTGCCAGAGCGGGCCGATCGAATGGGTGGGCCTGCACCGCCACCACCACCTCTTCTCCGACCAGCCCAACGACCACCACGACGCCGCCCGCGGCCTCTGGTGGGCCCACAGCGAGTGGATGCTGCACAAGATCCCGGCCCTCACCGAGATCCACCGCTTCACCGGCGACATGGAGAAGGACCCCTTCTACCGCTGGCTGGACCGCTGGTTCCTGCTGCTGCAGCTGCCCCTCGGGGCCGGCCTCTATTGGTACGGCAACTGGGCCGGGGTCCATGGCGGCGGCCTTGGGCTGGTGCTCTGGGGCATCCCCCTGCGCCTGGTGCTCGTCTATCACGTCACCTGGCTGGTGAACTCCGCCACCCACGCCTTCGGCTACCGCAACTTCGACTGCCCCGACCGCTCCCGCAACTGCTGGTGGGTGGCCCTGCTGACCTTCGGCGAGGGCTGGCACAACAACCACCACGCCTACCCCCACTCGGCCCGCCACGGGCTGCGCTGGTTCGAGTTCGACATCACCTGGCAGCACATCCGCGCCCTGCGGGCCCTCGGCCTGGCCAGGAAGGTGCGCATCGCCCCGGTCTTCGGCCGGCGCGCCGACGCGGCCGCCTGAATCCCTGAATCAGAGCTCGGCCGGATCCGCCGTGGCCGGGATCGCCGCGCCGATCTCACGGCGGATGGCGGCGGCCAGGTCGTCCGGGGCCTGGGCGGCGCCATCCCCATGGAGCCGGCGGGCCCGCTGCCGCAGCAGCTCCAGGAAGCGGTCCGGGCCCAGCTCCTCTTCCCCCGCCGCCCCCAGGGCCGCCAGGGTGCGGCGCAGTTCGGGCAGCTCGGCGTCCAGTTCCACCGCCGTGTAGTCGCGCTGGCCGGCGATCACCTCGGCGAAGCGCTCCCGCCGCTGGCGCTTGGCCACCGGATAGGCCGCCATCAGCCTGTCGCGGCAGTCGCGCCAGGGCCGGCCGGCGGTGAGCAGCTGGGCCAGGGCGGCGCTGAGTCCCGTGGCCTCCGCCTCGCCGATGCGCAGATCGAAGCTGGCCGGCGGCTGGCGGAAGCCCACGAACACCTCGAGCAGGGCCCCGGGTCCCAGCACCCGCTGCTGCTCGTCGCGCACCGGCAGGGCCGAACTGCAGAGGGCTTCGAAGAGCTCGGGGTGGGCCGCCAGCAGCGTGCGCGCCGGGAGCGGCTCCAGCCGGCCCCCGGGGGCCTGGGCATCGAGCCACAGGTTGACGCTGCCCAGGGCCAGGAACACCTCCGGCCCGGGGGAGGCCAGCTTGCCGTTGCGCAGCATCGAGAGCTGGGAGTTGTGCACCCGACCCAGGTCGAGGGCCTCGGCCAGCATCGGCAGAACCCGGTGGGACCAGCCGTTGCGCTCGTGCCAGACCCGGATCAGGTGGGCGAAGGCGACGCGACCAGATACGAGTTCGTCTCGATACCCCACTCGATCAGGATTCGTATTGCTACCATCTTAATCACTCATCAGGAGCCCGGTCCTTCATGGCCGTCACCCCCCTCTCCCGCCCCGGCGTCCAGCCCGGTGCCCCATCCGGCGACCGCCGCGATGCCGGCACCAAAGCCCGCCACACCCGCCGCCCCGCCGCCATCAACCAGGGGCCCGATGCCCTGGTCCGGGCCCGGGCCCTGCACGAACCGCGCCGCGGCGAACCCCGGGGCGTCTCCCCCAAGGGCACCCGCTGGGGCACGATCGGCTTCATGGTCCTGATCCACATCCTGGCGGTGGTGGCCCTGCTGCCCCGCTTCTGGAGCCTGGAGGCCGCCTGTGCCCTGCTGGTGATGTACTGGGTCACCGCCTGCCTGGGCGTCACCATCGGCTACCACCGCCTGCTCAGCCACCGCTCCTTCCGCGTTCCCCAGTGGCTGGAGCGCTTCTTCGCCACCTGCGGCGCCCTCAGCTGCCAGCACGGCCCGATCGACTGGGTCGGCCTGCACCGCCACCACCACAAGTTTTCCGATACGGAAGCGGATCACCACGACAGCAACAAGGGCTTCTGGTGGTCCCACATGGCCTGGATGTTCGAGGAGATTCCCGCCATGGCCGCCGTGCCCCGGCTCACGGGCGACCTGGCTGCCGACCCCTACTACCGCTGGTTGAACCACAGCTTCCTGCTGCTCCAGGTGCCCCTGGGCCTGCTGCTTTTCTGGATCGGCAGCGTCACCGGTGCCGGCGGCTGGGCCCTGGTGCTGTGGGGCATCCCCCTGCGCCTTGTCATCGTCTACCAGTGCACCTGGCTGGTGAACTCGGCCACCCACATGTGGGGCGAGTCCGTCCACGACAGCGGCGACAAGTCGAAGAACAACCCCTGGGTGGCGGCGCTGACCTTCGGTGAGGGCTGGCACAACAACCACCACGCCTACCCCCATTCGGCCCGCCACGGCTTCGGCCCCCGCCAGTTCGACCTCACCTGGCAGCACATCCGGCTGATGCGCGCCCTGGGCCTGGCCACCCGGGTCCGCCTGCCCCGGGCCGCGGCCCCCGCCAGCTCCATGTCGTAGGCTGGCCGATCGGATTTCAGATGGCTCAGCCGGGGCGTTGTCATGGTCAAGAAGCGTGTGCAGGTGGTCCTGAGCGAGGACATCCTTTCCCTGGGGAAAGACGGGGATCTGGTGGATGTCGCTCCCGGCTACGCCCGTAATTACCTCCTGCCCACCGGCAAGGCCCTGGCCGTCACCGCCGCGGTGCTGCGCCAGGTGGAGCACCGCCGGGCCAAGGAGGCGGAGCGCCAGGCGGCCCTGAAGGCCGAGGCGATCGCCTTCCGCACCGCCCTCGACACCATCGGTCGCTTCACCGTCAAGAAGCAGACCGGCGGCGACGACGTCCTCTTCGGCACCGTCACCAACGGTGACGTGGCCGAGGCGATCGAAGCGGCCACCAAGAAGGAGGTCGACCGCCGTGCCATCACCGTTCCCGAGATCCACCGCACCGGCTCCTACAAGGTGCAGGTCAAGCTCCACCCCGAGGTCGTCGCCGACGTCAACCTTGAAGTGGTCAGCTACTGATCGGCCAACCACGAACCGATTGTTTCCGCTCCGGGCGCCAGAGTGATCCTTCTCACCGGCGCCCGATCCCGACCGATCCGGCATTCCGTTCCGTGAGTCGCGTTCTGGAGTCCCGTCCATGGTGAGCGTGCCCCTGGCTGGTTCCGACGCACCCCGGCCCGACGGTCCGAGGTCCGCTTCCCGGCGCGATGAGCAGGCCGGTTTCGAGGCCCTGCCCGATTCCGTCCCGCCCCAGAACCTGGAGGCGGAGGAGTCTGTTCTGGGCGGCATCCTTCTCGATCCCGACGCCATCGGCCGCGTCGCCGACGTGCTGCGCCCCGAGGCCTTCTATCTCGGCGCCCACCGCGAGATCTACCGCACCGCCCTGATGCTGCACAGCCAGGGCAAGCCCACCGACCTCACGGCCATGGCCGCCTGGCTCGCCGACACGGGCCAGCTGGAGAAGGTGGGCGGCAGCTCCCGGCTGGTCGAACTGGTGGAGCGCACCCTCTCCACCGCCTCCATCGACCAGGTGGCGCGCCTGGTGATGGACAAGCACCTGCGGCGCCAGCTGATCCGCTCCGCCAACGAGGTGATCCGCCTCGGCTTCGACCAGAGCATGCCCATGGAGCAGGTGCTCGATGAGGCCGAGCAGAAGATCTTCGCCATCAGCCAGGAGAAGCCCACCGCCGGCCTCACCCCCACCGCGGAGATCCTCACCAGCACCTTCAACGAGATCGAGAGCCGTTCCCTCGGCACCGCCGTCGCCGGCATCCCGGTCAACTTCTACGACCTGGACGCCATCACCCAGGGCCTGCAGCGCAGCGACCTGATCATCGTCGCCGGACGGCCCGCCATGGGCAAGACCTCGATCGTGCTCAACATCGCCAAGAACGTGGCCCAGCTGCACCAGCTGCCGGTCTGCGTGTTCAGCCTGGAGATGAGCAAGGAACAGCTCACCTACCGCCTGCTGTCGATGGAGGTGGGCATCGAGAGTGGGCGCCTGCGCACCGGCCGCCTGCAGCAGGAGGAGTGGCCCCTGCTCGGCCAGGGCATCAACAGCCTCGGCCAGCTGCCCCTGTTCATCGACGACAAGCCCAATTCCGGCGTGCTCGAGATGCGCTCCCTCTGCCGGCGCCTGATGGCCGAAACCGGCAAGGAGCTGGGCCTGATCGTGATCGATTACCTGCAGCTGATGGAGGGGAGCACCCCCGACAACCGCGTTCAGGAACTCTCCCGCATCACCCGGGGCCTCAAGGGCATGGCCCGCGAATTGCACGTGCCCGTCATCGCCCTCTCCCAGCTCAGCCGCGGCGTCGAGTCCCGCACCAACAAACGCCCCATGCTCAGCGACCTGCGGGAATCGGGCTCGATCGAGCAGGACGCCGATCTGGTGCTGATGATCTACCGCGACGAGTACTACAACCCCGAAACCGCCGACCGCGGCATCACCGAAGTCATCGTCACCAAGCACCGCAACGGCCCTGTCGGCACCGTGAAACTGCTGTTCGAACCGCAGTTCACCCGCTTCCGCAATCTGGCTGCATAGATTCCGCTGCATAGGGGTATCCGCCGTATCCAGCCAGGGAAAGGGCCAGTAGCCTGAGCATCAAGGCCCCGTGAAGCTATACGTGCAACATCATTCCTTCTGGTTTTACGTTATCGCCTTCTTCGCGATCATCCTGGCGCGCTATCTCGCGATGGCCGGCTTTGCCCACTGGCTTCTCTATCAGCGCCAGGAGGCCAGGGTTTCCGTTCTCAATGACATCCAGCTATCCATCATTTCCGCCGCCATCTTCTCCCTGGCCACCGCCCTGGTGATGACGTTGCAGGAGCGGGGCCTGACCCGTCTGCATGGCCAGATCCATGCCGACACCTGGTGGACCCTGCCGCTCAGTTACCTGGCCGTACTCGTGCTGCAGGATGCCTATTTCTACGCCACCCACCGGCTGTTCCACCAGCCGAACCTCTTCCCCTGGTTTCACCGCGGTCACCACCGATCCCGCCAGCCCACACCCTGGACCTCCTTCGCCTTCGACCCCCTCGAAGCCGTCGTTCAGGCCCTGTTCCTGATCGGCATCGTGATGCTGATTCCCCTGCATTTCGCCACCCTGCTGGCGGTGCTCACCACGATGACGGTGTGGGCGGTGGTCAATCACCTGGGACTGGAGGTGCTGCCGCTCAGCTTTCCCCACCACTGGCTGGGGCGCTGGCTGATCGGCCCCGCCCACCACTCCCTGCACCACCGACGTCACGGCCGGCATTTCGGGCTCTATTTCACCTTCTGGGATCGGGTGTTCGGCACCGAGGATCCCGCCTACGCCGCCTCGCTGCAGCCGCCGCTGCCGTAAGCACGTTCAGGCCAGGTCGGCCGCCCGCACCACGGCGGCCAGACGGGACAGCTGCCCGATCGACTGGTCGTGTTCCTGCTGGGTTGCCGCGGCGCAGGCGTCCTCCACCAGCACCACCTGGAAGTCCCGGTCATGGGCCTCCCGGGCCGCCGCCTGCAGGGCCCAGGCGGTGCTGACGCCCCCCAGCAGCAGCCGCTCGATCCCGGCGGCCCGCAGCAGCGTCGCCAGGGCGGTGCCATGGAAGGGGCTCAGCCGGTGCTTCACCAGCACCGGATCGCCGGGCTGCACCGCCAGGTCGGCGTGGAACTCCGTACCCCACTGCCCCAGCCGCAGGGCCCCCAGCTGCCGGGCCCGGCCCAGGAGCGGCGCGTGGGCGGGCAGCTCCGGATAGCCGGCGCGGAAGCCCACCTTCACCAGGAGCGTGGGCCAACCCCGGGCGCGGGCCCCTTCAAGCGCCTGGTTCGCCGCGCCCAGCACGCCGCGCCGTTGCACTTCGGCGGCGCAGGTGGGCATTGCCCCGTCGGGGTGGATGAGGTCGTTGATCAGATCGATCAGCACCAGGGCGGTGCGCATCGCTTGGCGTCGCTGCCGACGGGCCCATCATCAACCGCTGAAGACCTGCCTGCTCCGGCCGGCCCCCGCCCCCAGAGCTTCCGTTCATGGGCGACCGTTCCTGGAACCGCCACACTGGAGGTATCGCTGCTGAGTCCGGGTGATGACCTCGCGACCAAGCCCCTGTCCAGACGACAGTTCATCGGTAGCCGAAGCCCGTGTCGAAGCCCCCTGCGTGGGACAGGCCCTCAATCACCGACTGCGGCAACTGCACCAGCAATTGATGGAAATAACGCCTGATGTGGATCGGGTGTCAGTCGCAATTTACGACCCTCAGGATGATTTGTTGAAGACGTTTGTCAATAGCACCCGCACAGGTGAGGCGATCAGCGGCTACGAGTTCCACCTCTCCAAAAGCCAGTCGCTCAGTCACCTGGCCACAAGCCGATCCGTCCGCGTGCTGGACAACATCCCGGCGGCGGTGGAAGGCAACACCAAGCACTCGGCCTGGCTGCTGAAGGAGGGCTACCGCTCTTCGCTGACCATTCCACTGTTCGACAAGGGCTCCTTCATCGGCCTTCTCTTCTTCGATTCACTGAAGCGAGCAGCGTTCACCGAAAGTGTGCAGCGAAAGCTTTCTTTGATCGCTTCGATGATCAACATGCTGATCAGCAGCGAACTCAATCTGGTCTATTCAATCACGGCTTCGGCCCAGGTGGCCCGGGAGTTCGCCAACCTGCGGGACTTTGAAACCGGCGCCCATCTGCAGCGCATGGCGCACTACGCACGACTGATCGCCCGGGAACTCCAGCAGAGCCACGGACTCAGCGATGAGTACATCGAACATCTCTATCTGTTTGCACCCCTGCATGACATCGGCAAAATCGGCATTCCCGATCGCATCCTGCTCAAACCCGGCCCCCTGGATCCAGAGGAACGCAAGTTAATGGAAACCCATGTGCAGAAAGGCCTGGAGATTGTGGAAAAAATGGTGGGTGAGTTTGGACTTGAGGATCTGCCCGACTCAGCCGTGATGAAGAACGTCGTGGCCGGCCACCACGAAAAGCTCGATGGCTCCGGCTATCCCAATGGCCTCAGGGGTGAGGCCATCCCCCTGGAGGCCCGGATCATCGCGGTGGCCGATGTGTTCGATGCTCTGACCAGCCTCCGTCACTACAAGGAGGCCTGGAGCATGGACGCGGCCCTCACGGAACTCGACCGAATGGTGGCCGCAGGCCAGTTTGATGCCGACTGCGTGGCGGCCGTCAGGCGGCGGCGCGACGCGGTGGAAGAGATCCGGGATCGTTTCCAGGATGGCTGAACCCGAGCCCTGCTGGCCTGGGGCGGCGCTGCAGCAAGCGCTGCGCCGCCATACATTCAAACGATGGCCCTGAGCGCAGATCCCACCGAACGCTTCGACCTGATCGTGGTCGGCGGCGGCCATGCCGGCTGCGAGGCGGCCCTCACCGCCGCCCGGCTCGGGGTGTCCACCGCCCTGTTCACGCTCAACCTCGACCGCATCGCCTGGCAGCCCTGCAACCCGGCCGTGGGTGGTCCGGCCAAAAGCCAGCTGGTGCATGAGGTGGATGCCCTGGGGGGGGTGATCGGCCGGCTCGCGGATGCCACCGCCCTGCAGAAACGGCTGCTCAACGCGAGCCGCGGCCCGGCCGTGTGGGCCCTGCGAGCCCAGACCGACAAGCGCCAGTACGCCCGCCAGATGCTGCAGCTGCTGCAGCACACCCCCAACCTGGCCCTGCGCGAAGCGATGGTCACGGGGCTGGAGCTGGAGGGCGATCCCCACGACCCGTCCGGCCCGCCGGCCCGGGTGATCGGCGTGCGCACCTATTTCGGCAGCGTCTACGGCACCGGCGCCGTGATCCTCACCACCGGCACCTTCCTGGGGGGCCGCATCTGGGTGGGCAACCGCTCGATGGCGGCGGGCCGGGCCGGCGAACAGCCCGCCGAAGGCCTCACCGAAGCCCTGCAGGCCCTGGGCTTCCGCACCGACCGCCTCAAGACCGGCACCCCCGCCCGGGTCGACCGGCGCAGCGTGGCCCTCGACCAACTGGAGGAGCAGCCCAGCGACGCCGCCGACCGCTTCTTCAGCTTCGATCCCACCGCACGGGTAAGCGGTGAGCAGATGGCCTGCCACATCACCCGCACCACGGCGGCCACCCACCAGCTGATCCGCGACAACCTGCACCTCACGCCGATCTACGGCGGCTTCATCGACAGCAAGGGGCCCCGCTACTGCCCCTCGATCGAGGACAAGATCGTGCGCTTCGCCGACAAGGACAGCCACCAGATCTTCCTGGAGCCGGAGGGGCGCGACACCCCCGAGCTGTACGTCCAGGGCTTCTCCACCGGCCTGCCCGAATCCCTGCAGCTGGCCCTGCTGCGCACCCTGCCCGGGCTGGAGGCCTGCGTGATGCTGCGCCCCGCCTACGCCGTCGACTACGACATCCTGCCGGCCACCCAGCTGGAGCCCTCCCTGGAAACCAAACGGGTGCGGGGCCTGTTCTCGGCGGGCCAACTCAACGGCACCACCGGCTACGAGGAGGCCGCCGCCCAGGGGCTGGTGGCCGGGCTGAACGCCGCCCGCCTGCTGGGGGGCCAGGCCCCGGTGCATTTCCCCCGGGAGGGGAGCTACATCGGCACCCTGGTGGACGACCTGGTCACCCAGGACCTCAAGGAGCCCTACCGGGTGCTGACCAGCCGCAGCGAGTACCGCCTGGTGCTGCGCGGCGACAACGCCGACCGGCGGCTCACGCCCCTGGGCCACCGGCTGGGCCTGATCGACGAACGGCGCTGGCGCCTGTTCGAGCAGAAGCAGGCCGCCATCGACGCCGAGAAGCAACGGCTGGAAACGGTGCGGCTCAAGGCCTCCGACCCCGCCGCCGGCGCCGTGGCCGCCGCCACCGGCGGCGGCATCAACGGCTCGATCACCCTGGCCGACCTGCTGCGCCGCCCGGGCCTGCACGGCGAGGATCTGGTGCGGCTGGGGCTCGCCGACCCGGACCTGCCGGTGGACGTGCGCGACGGCGCCGAGATCGACATCAAGTACAGCGGCTATCTGGCCCGCCAGGAACAGCAGATCGAGAGGGTGCGGCGCCAGCTCGAGCGGGCCATCCCCGCCGATGTCGACTACGCCGCCATCGGCACCCTCTCGGCGGAGGCCCGCGAGAAGCTGGCGGCCATCCAGCCCCGCAGCCTGGGCCAGGCCTCGAGGATTCCCGGGGTGAGCCCCGCCGACGTCAACGCCCTGCTGCTGTGGCTGGAGCTGCAGCGGCGCCGGGGCCAGACCGGCCCTCGTCAGACCGTGGAAGCATCGTTACAGTGACGCACGCCTGACGCCGAGGTCTGCAGATGAGCCCCTCCCCGCGGCGTCCCCTTCGCGGCATCCCCACCTCCCGTGCCTACTGGGAGCTGAAGGCCGAGCAGATGATGAACCGGGTCTTCGATCCGGAGGCCACCATCGATCTTGACGTGGCCTCCCAGGCCGAGGTCCCGCCGCCCCTGCCCCTGGCCCCCCCGGTGCGGCGGCTGCGGGGCCGGCCCGCCGCCCCGGCCCCGGCCCCATCCCGGCACGATCGCAACACCCTGCTGCTCACGGCCATGGGTGGCGTCTGCATGGTCAGCGTCGCCAGTTCGGTGCTGTACCTCACCCACTCCAGCCGCATGCAGCAGACCCTCAGCCAGGAACGCAGCCTGCTGCTGGTGGAGCGGCTGCGCAGCCTCGGCCCGGCCAACCCGGCCCCGCTCGGGGCCGCCGGCGCCAGTGCCAGCCTGGCCGGCGGCCCGTCGGTCCTGCCGCTCACCGGCGACCAGCTGCCCCCGCCCCCGGAGGAGCCCTGGATCGAGCAGCTGTCCCAGCTGCCCCAGCCGGAGGGCTCGAGGGCGCCGGTCCTGCGGGTGCCGGTGAGCCCGAAACTGGCCGCCGCCGCCCCTCCCGCCACCGGTGGTGGGGGCGGCAGCTACGGCGAACGCAGCGCCGCCCCTGCCGGTGGCGGCCCCGTGCCCGAACTGGTGGGGGTGGTGGGCTCGGCGGGGCGACCCGCCTCGGCGATCTTCCAGATGGGGGGGAGCTCCACCAGCGTCAGCGTCGGCGAGGCGATCGGGGGCAGCGGCTGGCGCCTTCGCTCCGCCGATGGCGACACCGCCATGATCGAACGGGGTGGCGAGGTGCGGCGCATCTCGATCAGCAACGGCTACTGACCTGCCCCCCGGCCCGCCATGATCCAAGCCACCGGCGGCCTGCTGCCGTCCCCCACGTGCCTGTGGCAGGCCAGTGCCGCCGAGCGCCCCCAGCCTCCGGCCGGCGGTGAACTGAGCGGACCCTGGACGCTGCTGCTGCTCGGGGACGGCAGCCCGACGCGCCATCTGCAGCTTCTCACCGGCCATCCGGTGGAGGTCGAGCTGATCGCCATGGCTTCCGAAGCGGCCACCTCCGCCGGCGCCCCTGCGGAGGTGGCCGAGCTGGCCGAGCCGCTGCTGCGGCGGCAGGTGTGGCTCACCTGCGGGCCCCAGACCCTGGGCTGGGCCGAGAGCTGGTGGAACCAGGCCGAGGCGGAGGCCCATCTGCAGGATCGCCGCCTGCCGATCTGGCGCAGCCTCTCGGCGGGGCGGGCGGAGCTGTACCGCGAGGTGGATGGCTTCGGCCAGGTGCAGGAACCCTGGCTCCAGGAGCGTTTCGGCCACGCCGGACCCTTCTGGAGCCGGCATTACCGCTTCTTTCGCCACGGTCGGGAACTCACAGTGATCCGGGAGGTGTTCTCCCCGGCGCTGGAGCGGTGGCTGGGGCCGGCCCAAGCGGAATCTGTTCGTAAAGACTCATCAATTCGGTAACACCGTGTGGCGGTTTGCTGTTGACGAATTGACGCTCGAAAGTCGCTGGCCAGCATTCGGATACCTGAATCCGCCCCATGTCCAACCGCCACAGCGCCCAGACCCCGCCGGGAGGGGACTGGCTCACCCTCACCGAACTGGGCCGCCGCTACGGCGTCTCCGCCGTCCACACCGGAAAACTGCTGGTGGCCTCCGGCCTGCGCCGCAGCAGCGGCGAACCCACGGCCGAAGCCCTGGCGACCGGCCTGGCCATGCGTCCCCAGCCGGGCCATCACCAGTCCAGCCTCTGGCTGCACCAGGGCTGCGCCCCCCATCTCGAGCGGCTGGGCCTGGTGCCCCAGGCCCAGCGCACCATGGTGAGCCTGTGGGCCGATCTGCTCAGCGCCCTGCAGAACGGCTCCCCCTCGATCAGCATCTCGGCCGAGGAGATGGCCGTTGACGTTCCCCGCGACCTGGTGAAACCGGTCAACAGGGAACTGCGTCAGCGGGGCTGCAGCTTCCGGGTCAACCCGAAGCTCAGGACAGCCGCAGGGCCTGGGCCTGCTTGCTCGCCTGCTCGAGCATCTGACGCAGCCGGTCCTCGTCGGTATGGCTGAGGTTGGTGCGCAGCAGCTTGGCGTGGGGGGCATGAACCCGCAGCCGCTCGATCAGCCGGTCGGGGGTGGCATCGCGCAGCAGCAGGCACAGGGCCGCACTGCCGGGGGGGAGGGTTTCTCCCACCTCCCGCATGAAGTTGTCGTTGATGCCCAGGTCCGACAGGGAGCCTGAAGCGGCCCCCAGGCCGACCCCGACGGCGGCCCCGAGCAGGGGATTGAGGAACAGCAGGCCCACGAGGGTGCCCCAGAAGCCGCCGCCGAGGGCGCCGGCCTTGGTGAGGTTGAGCGACTGGTGCAGGCGCACCTTGCCGTCGGGTTCGGCTTCGACGACGACCGCATCCTCGAGGGCGATCAGCTCCTCCTTCTGGATCTCCACCAGCTGGCGCCGCACCTGGTCGGCCTCCGCCACGGACGGAAACCCAACCACCACCAGGCTGCTCATGGCCGACATCCATGCAAGTACGGAGCTAGTCCTAACCCACTTCCCGCCGAAATGGAGGTGTCCCCGGCTCAGGGTCGACGGCGGCTGGAGCGGGGCAGCGGCCGGCCGGAGGCCGGAGGCGTATCGCCCGGTTCGGGCTCGCCGGACCCCTCGGGACGCTGCCAGCGGGGCAGGGTGAAGCTGGCGTCATCGGGCCAGTCGCCGTCGTCGTTCGTGCCGGAGGCGGGGGCTGGGGCGGAGGCTGGCGACGGCGGCGGCCCCGAGCGGCCACGCCGGGACACCGCCTCGAGCATCGGGCGACGCGGGCGGACCGGGGCCGGTGGCTCCACCGGGGTCCCGGGCGCACCGCGGTCGCTCTCCTGCCAGGGTTCCCGCCAGTCGTCGCCGTCGTCGAGCAGCCAGTCGAGGCGGCCCTCCACCCAGCGGCCGAGCTCATCCATCCTGGGCCGCAGCTGGGGGCGTCGGTCGGCCCCACGCCCGGCGGGACGGCCCCCCGGCCGTGACCCCGCCACCCCCTCGACAAACTGCCGGCCGGCCGTCACCCAACGGTCGACGCGCTGATCCAGCGGATCGCTGCCGCCGCGGGAACGCCGGAACGATTCACGCTCCCGTCCCTCACGTTCGCGGGGTTCGCGATCACGGGAGTCGCGTTCACGGGAGTCGCGCTCAGGAGGTTCGCGGTCCCAGGGATCCCGTTCGCGGCCGTAGCCCTGATCCATCGGATGCATCTGGCCAATTTAACGGCGCCGACCGGACAGCCAGTGCTCCCGCCCCATCCCGACCAGGGCAATGGTGAAGCCACCCCATTCCAGGGTCCACAGAAACGTCGCCATCGGCCCCAACACCTGCGCCAGAACCTAGGCGGTGTTGGGCTCGAACACCAGCAGACAGCTCGCGTCCCAGCGCCCGCCATGGAGGCGCTCGCAGCAGCGGCGGCAGGCCAGGCCCTGCCGGCGGCGCTGGTAGGGCGTGCTGCTGTCGCAGCGCGGGCAGCGGGCGATCCAGCGGCTGGCGGCCACCGGCAGGGGATAGCGGTGCCGCAGGCTCACCTGAAAGTCGTTCTGGGCCCGGTTGATCTGCTCCATCCGGGCCCGGAACCGGGGGCCATGGACCTCCGACGCCACCAGCACCCGGTCCACCCAGGCGTGGATCATCTCGTGGCAGAGGGTGCCCAGGGTGGCCTGCCGCGGCAGCGGCTCCAGCAGGGGGCGGGAGAGGACGATCTCGCAGAGGTCACGCCCGTCGGCCAGACGCCCCCGCCGATAGAGCCCGGCGGTGCGGGTGAGCCGGCCGTCGCTCCAGCGCACGTCCACCAGCGGCCGGCTCTCCCGGGTGAGCTGGCCGTCGAAGTGCTCGCGGTTGAGCCGGTGGAACAGGGGCAGCAGCGGTTCCAGGGGCATCGGCCCATTCTGGTGGGGTCGTCCGTCAGACTCTGCAACGCTGCGAACGGATGGGATCACCATGGACTGGGGACTGGCCCGCGACATCGGCACCAAGCTCCTGCTGGCGGGAGCCGGCGGCTTGCTTCTGTACTGGACCATCTCGGCGGTTCGGCTGGTGCTCAGCGCCCGGGGCATCAATCCGCTGATCAAGCAGTTCTTCACCCAGGTGGCCTCCGGCCAGGTGGACGGGGCCTACCTGCTCACCACCCGCAACTACCGCTCCCACGTCAACCGGCAGCAGTTCATCCGCTTCCTGGCCGGGCTGCAGCTCAACAAGTACCGCAACCTCAAGTCCGGCCGGCCCCGGCTGCAGGAGGGCCAGGTGATCCTGACGGTCAAGCTGAAGAGCGACGGCAAGGAGGAGCTGCCCCTCGATTTCACCTTCGTGAAGGTGGAGGAGACCTGGCGGGTGGATCGCATCACCAAGCTGGCCGCCGCCTGAACCGTGGCCCAAGTCCGGGCGGAGGAACTGCGGCGGCTGCTCAACCACGCCGCCCACGCCTATTACGTTCTCGATGCTCCCGTGATGGAGGACCCGGTCTATGACCGGCTCTACAGGGAACTCGTGGCATTGGAGGAGGCCGATCCGGCGCTGATCCGGCCCGACAGCCCCACCCGGCGGGTGGGCGGTGCCCCGGCCGAGGGCTTCACCAGCGTGGCCCACAGGGTTCCGCTGCTGAGCCTCGACAACGCCTTCTCCTACGGGGACCTGGACGTCTGGTACGGACGCCTGCTCAAGGTGCTCGACCGGGAGGCCCAGGAGGGCGCACCGGCGCCGGCCCTGGCGATGGCGGGCGAACTCAAGATCGACGGCAACGCCCTCGCCCTGAGCTACGAGCAGGGTGTCCTGGTGCGGGCCGCCACCCGGGGGGACGGGGAGCGGGGCGAGGAGATCACCGCCAACGTGCGCACGATCCGCAGCGTTCCCCTGCGCCTCGACCTGGAGCGGCCCCCGGCCTGGGTGGAGGTGCGCGGTGAGGCGTTCATTCCGGACGCCACCTTCGCCGCCATCAACGCCGAGCGCACCGAACGGGGCGAGGCCCCCTTCGCCAATCCGCGCAACGCCTGTGCCGGCACCCTGCGGCAGCTGGATCCGAAGGTGGTGGCCTCCCGCGGCCTGTCGTTCTTCGCTTACACCCTGCACCTGCCCGAGGACTGGCAGGCTGGGCCTGGAGACCCTGCCGAGCCCCGCAGCCAGTGGCAGGCCCTGGCGTGGCTGAAGGCGGCCGGGTTCCGCGTCAATCCCCACTGCGCCCTCTGCCCCGACCTGGCAGCGGTGAAGGCCTTCTGCGACCGCTGGGAGCAGGAGCGCCGCTGTCTGCCCTACGCCACCGATGGCGTAGTGGTGAAACTCGACGACCTGCGCCTGCAGGGGGAGGCGGGCTTCACCCAGAAGGCGCCCCGCTGGGCGATCGCCCTCAAGTACGCCGCCGAGGAGGCCCCCAGCCGCCTGCTGCGTCTCACCTGCCAGGTGGGGCGCACGGGGGTGGTCACCCCGGTGGCGGAGTTCGAGCCGGTGCCCCTGGCCGGCACCACCGTGAGCCGCGCCACCCTCCACAACGCCGACCGCCTGGCGGAGCTGGATCTCTGCGCCGGCGACACGATCGTGGTGCGCAAGGCCGGCGAGATCATCCCCGAGGTGGTGCGGGTGCTGGTGGAGCTGCGGCCGGAGGGGGCCAGGCGCCTGGAGCTGCCGCCCACCTGCCCGGAATGCGGCTCGGCGCTGGTGCGGGAGGAGGGGGAGGCCGCCACCCGCTGCGTCAACAACGGCTGCCCCGCCATCCTGCGGGGTTCCCTGCGCCACTGGGTGAGCAAGGGGGCCCTCGATGTGGACGGTCTGGGGATCAAGCTGATCGAGCAGCTGGTGGACCGGGGCCTGGTGGCCTCGATCCCCGGCCTCTACCGGCTCGATGCCGCCCTGCTGGCCAGCCTGGAGCGCATGGGCGAGACCTCCGCCGCCAAGCTGGTGGCCGCCCTGGAGGCGTCGAAGCAACAGCCCTGGCACCGCCAGCTGTACGGCCTCGGCATCCACCACGTGGGTGAAGTCAACGCCAAGGCCCTGGCCCGGGCCTTCCCCAGCGCCAGCGCGCTGGAGGCCGCCACCCAGGCCGACCCAGCCGACGAGGCACCGGATCCGCTCACGGCGGTCTTCGGCATCGGGCCTGAGATCGCCCAGTCCCTGCGGCAGTGGTTCGCCACGCCGGCCAACCGGTTGCTGCTCGAGCAGCTGGGGGAGCTGGGCTTCTCCCTGGCCGCCGCGGCAGAACAGGAGGGGGGCGGCGATGGGGGGCCGCCGGCGGCGACCCCCCTGGCGGGACTCACCTTCGTCCTCACCGGCACCCTCCCCTCCCTGAGCCGCTCCGCCGCCCAGGCCCTGATCGAGGCGGCCGGGGGCAAGGTGAGCAGCTCGGTGAGCCGCAAGACCAGCTACGTGGTGGCCGGCGAGGAGGCCGGCGGCAAACTCACCAAGGCCCAGAGCCTGGGGGTGAGCGTGCTGGACGAGGACGGCCTGCGGGCGCTGCTGGCGGCGGATCCGGGCTGAGCCTCCCGCCGGGATGACGGCGCCGGGGCGGCCGGCCAGAGTGACGGGGGCGCCCCTCCCCCTGCCCCATGCAACGACGGCAACTGATCGTGATCGCCGTGGTGGCCGCCCTGGGCTGGAGCGTGGCCAGGGCCCTGCCCCCGGGAGCGGCCCCGACCCTGCAGGGGCTGGCGGCGGCGCGCGGGCTGCGCTGGGGCACCGCCGTCACCAATGACCAGCTGCGGGATCCGGGCCTGCGCCGCCTGGTGAGCGAACAGAGCGGCCTGATCGTGCCCGAATCGGAGTTGAAGTGGGATGGGGTGGAGGCCGCGCCCGGGCGCTTCGATTTCAGCGCGCCGGACCGGCTGCTGGCCTTCGCCCGCGAGCAGGGCCTGGCGATGCGGGGCCACACCCTGGTGTGGCACGAGCAGCTGCCGGCGTGGGTGAAGGCCCTGCCGCCGGCGGAGCTGGATCGGGCCATGGCGACCTACATCCGCACCGTGGTGGGGCACTACCGCGGCCGGCTCCCGTCGTGGGACGTGGTGAACGAACCGATCGCCGACGACGGCACGGGCCTGCGCCGCAGCCTCTGGCTGGAGCGGCTGGGCCCCGACTACATCGCCCGGGCGCTGACCCTGGCGCACCAGGCCGACCCGAAGGCGGCCCTGGTGATCAACGAGTACGGGCTGGAGGGCGATGACGCCAAGACGCAGCGCAAACGGCAGGCCTTCCTGAAGCTCCTGCGGCAGCTGCGGCAGCGCGGCGTCCCGCTGAACGCCGTGGGCCTGCAGGCCCATCTCTATGCCAACGGCAGTGGACCGACCACCTTCCGCACCCTGCCCGCCTTCCTGAGGGAGCTGGCGGCCCTGGACCTGGACATCCTCGTGACCGAACTGGACGTGAACGACCGGGAACTGCCGGCGGCCATCCCGGAGCGGGACCGGGCCGTGGCGGCGGTGTACGGCGCCTTCCTGGCGGCGATCCTGCCGGAACCGCGGCTGAAGCTGATCACCACCTGGGGATTGAGTGATCGCACCACCTGGCTGAATGCGTTCATGCCGAGGGCGGATGGCCTGCCCCAACGGCCCCTGCCCTTTGATGAAGACAACCAGACGAAACCAGCAACCGCCACGATTCACGCCGCCCTCGACAAGCGCTGAGCGGCTCAGATCGGCGGCCCCAGGAGAGCTGGCTGAAGGCAGATTCACGACAGATCGATAGGTCTTACCGATGCCAAAAAATCCGGCGCTGTTAGAATGGAAATCCGTTCATCCAACGCCGGGATGTCCCCATCCGCCGCGGGCGCCAATGAGCCTGAATCCGCCGGGTCGGCCGGCCAGATCCTTGACGCCCCCGCCCCTGACATCGCCGCCCCTGACATCGCCCCAGCGGATGACGATGACGCGATCCCCAGCTCCCGCAGGGCCGATCTCACCATCCTGCTGATTTCGGCGGGGCTGCTGATCACGGCCCTGGCCATCGTGATCAATTTCTTCACCGCCCGCTCCCGCGACGCGGTCATCAATGCCACCCCGATCGTGCTGAGGAGTCCGGTCACCGGCACCCTGGAAAGCCTCAATGTGGGCACGGGCGTGGAGGTCCGCCCCGGCCAGACCCTGGCGATCATCGTCAACCCCAGGGCCTCCCGTGATGCCCTCTCAGCCCTGGAAACCGAGCTGGAGACGGCCCGGGGCCGGCTGCAGGAGTTGCGGACCCGCCGCGACCTGCGCCAGAAGCTCGTGGCGCGGCTCACCCAGGACGCCCGCCAGCAGCGCGACCTGGAGGTCGCCCGCGACCAGGGCGACCGGGACAACCTGGGTTTCGCCCTGGATCGCGCCCGCAAGGAACTGGCCTTCGCCCGCAGGGAAACCCTGCGCCAGGAGGAGCTGTTCCGGGCCGGTGCCGTGGCCGCGAACGTGGTCGACCGGGCCCGCACCACCGAACTGCAGCGCGCCCGGGAGGTGCGGGGCCTGGAGGCCCAGCTGTCCGGCCAGGCGGCGGTGCTGGAGGCCTCCCGCAACGAGCTGACCCTGCGCAACAACCGCAGCAACTCCGATCCGGTGGTTCGGCTCCAGGAGGCCACCATCGCCCTGGAGAACGCCGAAGGCGATGTGCGAACCCAGGCGTTCCAGGTGAACGGCCTGGAGCAGCAGGTGGCCGTGGCCCGCAAGGAATGGCAGCAGCGCAGCAACGCCCGCCTGATCAGCCCGCGCAAGGCGGTGATCTGGCAGCTGGGGGCCCAAAGGGGCGACTCCGTCGATGCGATGCAGTCGGTGATCCAGATGATCGACTGCAGCCAGCGGTGGCTCACCACCACGGTGGCGGAGAACGACCTCAACCGGATCCGCCTGGGCAGCAAGGCCAAGATCGAGCTGGTGGGCAGCCGGGACAAGCTGCGGGGTGAGGTGGTGGGGATCCGCTCCGGCATCGGCCGTACCCAGCTGGGCGAGGAGGCCCCCACGCCGGTGCCGATCAACCTGGCCAGGGAAAGCGAGGTGAAGATCCGCATCCTCAACGACTTTCCGGCGCCTCCGGGGGAGTTCTGCTACGTGGGGTTCACGGCGAAGGTCAGCTTCCAGCGATGAAGTTCCTGCATTCGTTTTCGGATTCCCAGGGCCGCTCGCGGATCTCGCCCTGGGTCTGGATGGTGCTGCTGCTCTCGGCGGGGTGCCTGGTGCTGGCGGTGCTGCTGGCCAACCTGCAGGTCTCCGTGGTGGCGGTCGGGCTGCTCAATCCCCTGAGCTTCCGGGTCCTGCCCGAGCTCTGGCAGGTGCGGGATGTCTGGGTCGATGTGCTGCTGCCCCTGGCCCTGGCGATCGGGATCTGCCTGGGGGTGAACCTGCTGCCCCGGCGTCCCTCCAGCTATCTGCTGGTGAACGTGGTGCTGTCGATCTTCACGATCCGCTACTTCGTCTGGCGCGCCACCACCATCAACACGGCCCACCCGGTCAGCCTGTTCTTCAGCCTCGTCTTCTTCCTCTGTGAGGTCACCTACCTGCTGACATCGGCGCTGCAGTTCTATCCCTCCCTCCGGTACAGGCCCCAGCAACGGCGACGCCAGGCGGACCAGCTGCAGGCCTGGGCGCGAGAGCAGCAACCCAGTGTCGACCTCTGGATTCCCACCTACAACGAATCCGAGCGCCTGATTCGCCGCTGCATCATGGCCTGCAGCAACATCCAGTACCCCAACAAGACCATCTACGTTCTGGATGATGGCCACCGGCCCGCCATTGCCGCCCTGGCCGCCGAGCTGGGCGTGCAGTATCTGAGCCGACCCGACAATCTGAACCGCAAGGCCGGCAATCTCAACTACGCCCTGGCCCATTCCAAGGGTGACCTGATCGCCGTCTTCGATTGCGATTTCATTCCCTTCAGCCGCTTCCTCGACCGCACGGTGGGTTTCTTCAAGGACCCTGAGGTTGCCCTGGTGCAGACGCCGCAGCATTACTTCAACTCCGATTTCCATAATCGCAACCTCGGCCTGGATGTGCTGGTCCCGGACGACATGGACTATTTCTTCCACTACGTCCAGGTGATCCGGGATCCGTTCAATGCCGTGGTCTGCTGCGGCACCTCCTATGTGGCGCGCCGATCAGCGCTGGAGGGCATCGGCGGGTATGTCACCCACTGCATCGTCGAAGACAACCAGACGGGGAGCCGACTGCTCACCCGTGGCTGGCGCATGATCTATCTCGATGAGGTGCTGAGCCTGGGCGAAGTGCCCCGTACCTTCCGCGATTACCTCGAGCAGCGGCTGCGCTGGATGCAGGGCAATGTGCAGGTCTTCACGTCTCCGAAGCAACTACCCATCTGGAAGACGCTGAATTTCTGGCAGAAGGTTTTTTATCTGAATCTGCTGCTCAGCCTGCTGACGCCCCTATTCCGCGCCGTCTACATCATTTTCCCGCTGTTGTCGATGCTGATCGGCTTCACCCTGATCGCCGCTCCGCCGGTGGAATACCTGGCCTACGGCCTACCGTTCGTGATCATGCTCTACTTCCTGCCCTCCTGGCAGACCAACGGCCACTACTTCCATTTCTGGACGGAAGTCTATGAAGCCCTGTTCTGCTTCCCGGCCCTGAGGAGGCTGTCACAGATTCTGTTCCGTCCGTTCCGCTCCGTGGGCAGCCTGGTGACCAACAAGGACGTCACCAGCCTGAAACAGACCCTGGATCTGCGTTTCGCCTGGCCGTTCCTCACCTACCTGTTCCTGTTCGTGGGTGTGCTGGTGTTGAACTACGGCCTGCCGCTGCTGGACATCCGCTGGTCCCGATCCGTCTTCGAGGGGGAAGGCCTGATGGTGGGCTGGAACCTCTACAACGGCCTGCTGATGTTCATCTGTCTGCTGGCCTGCATCGACAAACCGGTCCGCCGCCAGGCCGACCGTTTCCCCCTGGAACTGGCGGCCTGCCTGGAACTGGGGGGCAAGGAGTACTGGGGCACCACCAACGACGTGTCCGAGCAGGGGGCGAGCCTGGTGCTCAACACCACCGCCCCCACAGGCACGGAGACCGAGGGCCTGCTGCGGGTGCCCCAGTTCCACCTGGAACTGCCAGTGCGCCTGATGCGCTCCGGCCGCCTGCGCCAGCTGCCGCTGCTGGGGCTGAGCTTCCAGATGGCGCCCAAGGAGACGGAGGCCGCCCTGATTCAGCTGATCTACGGGGAAAATGCCTGGTTCCAGAAAGTGACACGGGTGGGCAGCATCGAGGCGCTGTTCCTGCTGCTCGGCAGTGTGGTCCGGGCCGAGCCGATCGTGCGCCGGTCCTGACGTGGCGCCCCGGCGCGCCCCACCGAAACACCCGTCGATACATCGGGAATGGCCGGTTCAGCCCCAGAATGGCCGGGTGTTAGCCGATCCCGTGGCCGTCGCCCCTTCCTTGGACCACGACATCAGCCTCGATCCACCCGTGCGTCCCTCCGGGCCACCGGTGGTCGTGCAGGTGGAGCCGCTGCCTGAGATCCCCGGTGAGCTGCGCCGGCAGCTCGCCCGCCACCAGCTGCTGGTTCCCCTGCTGCGGCAGTCCGTGATCGCCGCGGCGGTGGCCACAGTCACCCTGACGGAGGAGGAACGCCAGAAGGCCCAGCAGGAGTGGGGCGCCAACCACGGCATCCGCTCCGCCGACGACCTCCGGGCCCACCTGCAGCGCCATGAACTGGCGGAAGCCGACGTGCTCTGGCAGGCGGAGCTGCCGGCCCGGATCGACCACCACTGCCAGGAGCATTTCCTGCACCGGGCGGAGCAGCGTTACCTGGCCCGCAAGAACCAGCTGGACCAGGTGATCTACAGCCTGCTGCGGGTGGAGGACGGGGCCCTGGCCCGGGAGCTCTACCTGCGCATCGCCGAGGGGGAGGCCGATTTCGCCGAACTGGCGGCCACCTACGCCAAGGGGCCGGAGCGCTCCACCCGGGGGGTCGTGGGTCCGGTGCCGCTGCTGCAGGCCCACCCCTCCCTGGCCGAGCTGCTGCGCACCAGCCGCCCGGGCCAGCTGCATCCTCCCCTCCGCATCGACCGCTGGTGGCTGGTGGTGCGGCTGGAGACGCTGCGATCCGCCAGCTTCGACGACGCCATGCAGAAACGGATGGCGCGGGAGCTGTTCGAGGAATGGGTGGATCAGGAGGTGGCCCTGCGGCTGCGTCCGGGGCAGGGGCGATGACCTCCACCGTCCCCGGCCGCACCGACTGGCTCACCCTGCCGCCCTTCGACGGCCTCTCCGTCGCCGGCCGCGAGCGCCTGCTGGCGGAGGCCCGGCCGTGTCGCTTCCGTGTCGGCGAGGACCTCAGCAGTGCCGGCAGCATCGGTGACCGGGTGCTGGTGCTGCTCGAGGGGGATGGGCGGCTGCTGGCGGAACGGGACGGTCAGCCGTTCACCATCGAGAGGCTCGGACCCGGCGCCGTCGTGGGGCTGGTGTCGCTGCTGCGGGCGGAGGGGATCGAGCCGGTCAGTGCCGCCTCCGACCTTCTGGCGACGGCGATCCCGGACACGGTGATGCTGGAGCTGCTGCTGGCCGAGGACGGCCTGCGCCAGTGGTGTGGCCGCCACCTCTGGACGGCGGAGCTGCACCAGCTACTGCTGCAGCGGGAGGGGGCCGCGGCGGGCCGTTTCGAACCGTCCCTCTGGCGCGAGAAGCTCGAACGCCTGCGCCAGCGGGCACGGGCGGTGCTGCCGGCCGCCGATGGTTCCGTCGCCCTGTCCGAGGGGGAAGAACTGCTGCTGGCCAGCGCCAATGTTCCCGACCTGGCGATCGGCTCGGCGCTCAATCCCGCGGTGCCCCTGCCCCAGCCCCGCCCCCCCCTGCCTTTGCGCCTGGTGGCCCTCACCGAGGCGGCCCATGAGTCCGGCGAGCTGGGCACCGACAACGCCATCAGCGCCAGCATCAGCTCCACCGAGGGCGCTGCCGGCCTGCTGGCGGCCGAAGCCGGCGGCCTGGCCCAGCCCAGCAGCCTCGATCTCGGCCAGGACCGCAGCGACCGGGGCCTCACCCTGGTGCGGGGCAGCGGTCCGCTGGAGGAGACCCTGGCCTGCTTCCAGATGCTCGGCAAGCTGCTGGAGCTGCCCTACCGCCGCGACGCGGTGGACAAGATCCTGCGCGACAAGATGCGCCGCGGCCAACCGCCGGATCTGCAGCTCTGCGGCCAGATCGCCGCCATGCTGGGCCTGCTGGTCACCGGCGCCAAGGTGCCGGCGGCGTCGGCCACCCGGCTGATCACCCCCTGCCTGGTGCCCTGGAAGGAGGGCTTCGCCATCGCCACCGCCAGCAACGCCGCCGGCCTGCGGCTGGCCTCGCCGGCGGAGGGCTGGGTACAGCTCAGCCCCGCCCAGATCGCCGAGCAGTACCCGGAGGGGCTGGAGCTGCTGCTGCTGGAGCGCAGCATCGACACCCCGGAGCAAACCTTCGGCCCCGGCTGGTTCTGGCCGGCCCTGAAGCGCTACCGGGGCATGTTGCTCCAGGTGCTGCTGGCCTCCTTCGTGGTCCAGCTGTTCAGCCTGGCCAACCCCCTGCTGATCCAGGTGATCATCGACAAGGTGATCTCCCAGCGCAGCCTCGACACGCTGCAGATCCTGGGCATGGCCCTGGTGGTGGTCACCCTGATGGAGGGGGTGATCGGCTCGCTGCGCACCTTCCTGTTCACCGACACCACCAACCGCATCGACCTGCGCCTCGGCGCCGAGGTGATCGACCACCTGCTGCGACTGCCGCTCGGCTACTTCGACAAGCGCCCCGTCGGCGAGCTGGGCACCCGGATCGCCGAGCTGGAGAAGATCCGCAACTTCCTCACGGGCCAGGCCCTGATCACGCTGCTGGATGCGGCCTTCTCGGTGATCTACATCATCGTGATGGCGATCTACAGCTGGCTGCTGACCCTGATCGCCCTGGCGGTGCTGCCGATCCAGGTGGGCCTCACCCTGCTGGGGGCGCCCCTGTTCCGGCGCCAGTACCGCCAGGCGGCCGAGGAGAACGCCCGCACCCAGAGCCACCTGGTGGAGGTGCTCACGGGCATCCAGACGGTGAAGGCCCAGAACGTGGAGATGGTGAGCCGCTGGAAGTGGCAGGAGCTCTACGCGAAATACATCTCCCGCACCTTCGAGAAGACGATCACCGGCACCTTCCTCAACGAGACCAGCTCGGTGCTCCAGAAGCTCTCCCAGCTGCTGGTGCTCTGGGTGGGGGCCACCCTGGTGCTCAAGGGGGAGCTGACCCTGGGCCAGCTGATCGCCTTCCGGATCATCAGCGGCTACGTCACCCAGCCCCTGCTGCGTCTCTCCTCCATCTGGCAGAACATCCAGGAGCTGCGGGTCTCGTTCGAGCGCCTGGCCGACGTGGTCGACACCCCGGAGGAATCGAGCGAAGCCGACCGCAGCCACATCCCCCTGCCGCCGGTGAAGGGCGACGTGGTCTTCGAGAACCTCAGCTTCCGCTTCAACCCCGGCGGGCCGGAGATCCTCTCCAACGTGGCGCTGCATGTTCCCCCCGGCACCTTCACCGGGATCGTGGGGCAGAGCGGCAGCGGCAAGAGCACCCTGATGAAGCTGCTGCCACGGCTCTATTCCCCCACGAAGGGCCGCATCCTCGTGGACGGCTACGACATCGACAAGGTGGAGCTGTATTCCCTGCGGCGCCAGATCGGCATCGTTCCCCAGGACCCCCTGCTCTTCTCCGGCACCATCAGCGAGAACATCGCCCTCACGAACCCGGAGGCCACCAGCGACGCCATCGTCGAGGCCGCCCGCATCGCCGGCGCCCATGACTTCATCATGGAACTCTCCGCCGGCTACGGCACCCCCCTGGGGGAGCGGGGCGCCTCCCTCTCCGGCGGCCAGCGCCAGCGCATCGCCATCGCCCGCACCCTGCTGAGCCAGCCCCAGTTGCTGGTGATGGACGAGGCCACCAGCGCCCTCGACTACGACACCGAACGCCAGGTGTGCGACAACCTGCGCGAGGCAATGAGCCACAGCACCGTCTTCTTCATCACCCACCGCCTGTCCACCATCCGCCGCGCCGATCTGATCGTGATGATGCACCAGGGCGCCATTGTCGAGACCGGCACCCATGAGGAACTGATGGCCCTGAAGGGACGCTATTTCGCCCTCTATCGCCAGCAGGAGGCGGGCTGATGGCACGTCCCCCCCTGCCCACCCCGGCCGGCCTGCTGCGGCGCGCCCAGAACGGCCTCGAGCGCAGCATCCACACCGACAGCGATGACGTGGTGCTGCAGCAGTCCCGCTTCTGGGCCCGCTCGATCACCTGGACCCTGATGGGGGTCACCTTGTTCGGCCTCGGCTGGCTGGCCTTCGCCCAGACCGAGGAGATCGTCACCGCCCCGGGCAAGCTCGAACCACTGGGGGTGGTCAAGGACATCCAGATGCCGGTCGGCGGCGTGGTGGACGCGGTGTTGGTGAAGGAGGGCGAGCGGGTGGAGAAGGGCCAGGTGCTGCTGCGCCTCGACACCGAGGCCACCCTCGACCGCCAGCGCAGCCTGCTGCAGACGATCCGATACAAGCAGCAGCAGCTGCGGCTCAAGCAGGTGGAGCTCGACCGCTACCTGCAGTTCAACGACACCGAGCAGCGGGTGCTCCGCCAGAGCCTGACCCTGGAGAAGGACGTTCTCGGCCGCCTGGAGACCCTCAACAAGGAGGGCGCCACCGCCGAACTCCAGTACCTCTCCCAGCGCAACAAGGTGCAGGAGGTGCAGGGCAAGCTGGAGGAAACCCAGGTCGACCGGCTGCGCCAGCAGGCGATCCTGCAGCAGGGCGTCCGTGAGATCCAGAGCGAGCTGGCCGATCTGCGCAGCAAGCTGACCGAGCTCAACGTCAACATCCGCTATCAGGCGATCACGGCCCCCGAGGCGGGGGTGGTGTTCGAGCTCAAGTCCCGCTCCCGCGGCTTCGTCGCCCAGACCAGCGAACCGGTGATGAAGGTGGTGCCCTTCGACAAGCTGGAGGCGCGGGTGGAGGTGCCCAGCCGGGAGATCGGTTTCGTTTCGGTGGGCAAGGCCGCTGACATCAGCATCGACTCCTTCCCCGCCACCGATTTCGGCGTGCTGCAGGGCACGGTGCGGCGCATCGGCTCCGACGCCCTGCCCCCGGATCAGATGAACAACTTCTACCGATTCCCGGTGGACATCCGGCTCAACTCCCAGCAGCTGAAGCTGAAGAGCGGCAAGGTGCTGCCGCTGCAGGTAGGCATGTCCCTCACCGCCAACGTCAAGCTGCGCAAGGTCACCTACCTGCAGCTGCTGCTCAGCGACTTCAAGGACAAGGCTGACGCTCTGCGGAAGATCTGAGCCGCTCCATGGCGATGTAGTGGTCGGGAATGATGCGGGTGCGCAGCCCCACCAGGGGCTCCAGCCACGGCAGCAGCAGCCCGTCGAGCCCCCGGTTCACCAGAGCGCCGGCCACCCGGAAGGCCCGCCGCCAGCGGGCCGAAGGGGCGATCAGATGCAGGGCCCGCTCATGCACGGGGCCGTCGATGCAGACCAGCCAGGACGGATCCATCCCCGCCTGCGCCATCGCCACCTCGAAGCTGCGGCGGCTGTGGAAGCTGATGTGCTGGCCGTTGCCGAAGGCGTAGTACCACCAGTCGGGGTCGGGGATCTCGCCCACCTGGCGCATCAGGGTGGAGAAGACGAACAGGGGCGTGGCCCCCACCTCCTGGAGTAGGAAGTCGGGGGTGCAGGGCACATGCTCGATCACCTCGAAGGCGGTCTTGCAGCCGATCGCCCCATCGCCGGGAGGGCCGCAGAAGGGACGGATCAGCTCCATGGCCGCATAGGCGTCGGTGCCGTGGAAATCGAAACCGTGGTCGCGCAGCAGCCGCGGCAGCATGCCCAGGCCCGTGCCCAGGTCCCAGCCCGGCTCACTGGCGCCGAAGCGACCCAGCCGGCCGATCACCAGCAGCAGGCGCAGCAGCCGCGAGGCGTGCAGGTTGCGGTCGACGTAGCCCGTGTCGCCGTAGAAGGAGTCCTCGTAGGCCACGTCCAGCCAGGTGGGATCGGCCAGGAACAGGAAGTCGCAGGCGCTGCAGTGGGCGAGTTCAGCCGCCACCCGGGCCTTGCTCACCTGCACCTGTCGCACCGGGCTGAGGCGTTCGCCGCCGCAGTTAGGGCAGGCGCCGGCGCCGGGGCGTGGGGGTATCTCGGCCGTCACCATCGCTGGCCTGCATCGCAACGCGGGATGCTACCCCGCGTTCCTCCAGGGCCAGGCGCACCTGGCGTCCCACCAGCAGCACCACCGCCAGGGTGGCCGCCACGCCAAGCAGCCGCAGGGCCCAGGTGAAGCCATCGGCCGGACCGGCCAGCAGGGCCGAAAAGCGCCGCGGATCTCCGGCCGCCGCCCCCAGGGCGCAGAAGAGCACGGTGCCCGGGAGGATCCCGATCAGGCCGATCGAGTAGTCGCGCAGGCTCACCTCGCTGAGGCCGTAGGCCAGGTTCAGCAGGCTGAAGGGAAAGGCGGGCGACAGGCGGGTGAGCAGCACCAGCACCAGGCCCTGGCGGCACACCGCCCGCTCCACCGCCAGCAGCCGCGGCGCCCCGGCCAGGCGGCGGCGGGCCCAGCCCCGCCAGCGGCCGCGCCCCAGCAGGAACACCGCCTGGGCCCCCAGGCAGGCCCCGATGAACACCAGCACGCTGCCCGTCACCGGGCCATAGAGCACCCCGGCCAGCATCGAGGCCCAGACCCCCGGCAGCAGCAGGGTGACCCACAGGGCATAGAGGGGCACGAAGGCCACCGCCCCCAGCGGCGACCGCAGCCAGCTCAGCAGGTGATCCGACAGCCAGAGCGGGTCCATGGGGCCACCGTATCGACCCTGCCTAGGCTTGGGTTCTCTGCCCGTGTCGCCATGGCTGACCCGTCGGAGCTGGCGCTGCAGGTCGCCGAGGGGGCCCTGTTCCGGGGGCGCCACAGCGTCACCGACCCCGGCGAACCCCTGGAGGCGGCCGTGGGCGGCACGGTGGTGGCGGCGGGCGGCGGCAGCACGGTGGGCTGGCAGCTCTGCCGCAGCAGCGAGGAGCTGGTGCAATCGCTGCACAACGGCACCTCCCTGGGGGTGGGCCTGGGACCCCTGAGCCTGCTGGGGGCCAAGCGGTCCTTCCGCGACTCCCTGAAGACCACCGCCTTCAGCCTCTCGCTGGTGGTCTGGGCGCGCCAGGTGAGCGCGGCGCTGGAGGTGGGCCAGACCCGGCTGCTGGAGGGGGTGGCGGTGCCCGCCGGCGCCGCCGAGCTCGAGGCCTTCGTGGCCCTGCACGGGGATGGCTTCGTGGCGGCGGCGGAGGTGGGCGGCGAATGCCATGGGGTGTTCACCTTCTACGCCCAGTCACGGGAGCAGGCCCGGCTGGTGGAGCGGCAGATCGGCGCGGAACTGGGCCTCGGCGGCCTGAGCCTGAACCCCGCCCTGGTGGAGACGGTGACGTCGGTCGCCCGCAGCGCCGCGGTGAACCTCGGCTTCCGCATGCAGGTGAGCGGCACCAGGGCCCAGCCACCGGCGGACGCCGCCTCCCTGATCCCCTTCGCCCACGACTTCGCCCGGCTGCCGCTGGATCAGCCGGCGCTGATCAGGGTGCGCACCCGGGGCTACGAGACGGTGCCGGCCATCGGCGCCGCTTTCGAGGCGGTGGCCACCAACCGACGGCTGTTCAGCGGCGGAGCCTCGGGCGACGGCCTGCTGGAGCGTCGCGAGCAGGTGGTGGGACTGATCCGCCAGATGGACTGGGTGGCGGAAACGTACCGCCTCTACGGCGTGGCGCCGGACCCGACACTGGCCGTCCTGCGCGCCGCCGCCGCCGCCGATCGCCGCGCCATCGACGCCTGCCGGGCCGCCTACCGGGACGCCGCCGCCACCCCCCTGGAGGCCCCGGCGCTGCCGTCCCTGGCGGCGGGCAGCCCCGAACTGAACGTGACCATGGCCGAGGAGGTACCCATGGGGGGCAACGGCGGCGCCCCCTTCGCCTTCCCCGGGCGGGCCGACGCGATCCGCCGACGGCAGCGGTTGGTGGAGGTGGGACTGCGCACCGGCTCGCGGGTGGACCAGATCCGGCTGCGCTATGCCGGCGAGGGCGATCCCCTCGAACCGGAGCTCCATGGCGGCGGCGGCGGTGGCGACCGGGGCGTCCTGCAGCTGCCGGAGGGCGTCACAATCCGCCGCATCGAGGGGCTCAGCGGCACCCGCGTCGACCGGCTGTTCCTCAGCAGCAGCGACGGCCAGCGCATCGGCGGCGGCGGCGATGCCGGCGACCGCCCGGTTGACTGGACCGTGCCCGAGGACTGTGTGGTGCTGGGCTTCAGCGGCCGCAGCGGCCGTGAACTCGATGGCCTGCGAGCCGTGATGGCCCGCTTCGGGCCGCTGATCTGGCAGCCGCTGGAGGCGGAAACCGAGGAGCCCTGAAAGAAAAAAGGCCCCTCACAGTAGGGGCCGACGGCTGGACCTGTCGCCGGGATCAGACCAGCGGAACGGTCTGCCGGATCAGGTCGATCTGGCCACCTTCCACCAGATACCCGGAGCCGTTGATGTTGCCGCCGCCGAGGCTGTGGGCCTGGATGTTGGCGAGGAACATGCTGCCGGGGGCGGTTCCGTAGATCCTCGAGACATCGATGATCCCCGAGGACTCCCAGTTGCCCACCCCGTTGGTGCTGGGGTCGGTGACCACACCGGGCTGGCTCTGGCCGTAGGCGGTGGGGACGGCGGTGCGATCGATCTGGGCCCAGCGCTCCGCGGGCGCACCCGTGATCGGATCGATGGGGCCGCTGGGGTTCAGCTTCCAGATCGAGGCTTCCTGGGTGCCGAAGTTGCCGTTGGCGATGTCGAGGCCACCGCCGTTGGCCCGGTCCTCCTGCAGATACAGGGAGCCATCGGCGCTCCAGGTGAGGTTGTCGGGGTTGCGCAGGCCCGTGGTGGGGTCAGCCAGGCGATCGGCGTCATAAATCACCCGCAGGCTGCTGGCACCGGTGCTGGCCAGGCGGCCATCGGCGCCGAAGGCATCGGTGAAGCTCAGGGTGTAGACGTTGCCGTAAAGGTCGCCACTGGTGAAGTCCTTCGTGCCCGTGGAGACGAAGGCCGCCTGCTGGCCGTTGAGGGGGTTGACCTCACCGTCCTCGATGCGGCTGAGCTGCAGCGCGCCGAGGTCGTTGGCCAGGGTGCGGATCTCGGCGTCGGTGAGATCGGCGTAGCTGGCCTTGCCCACCGGCTTCTCGATCTTCACCCAGCTGCCGGCCAGGGGGGACCCAAGGGCCAGGGCCTTGAGGTCGTCGGAATCGGGGCCGGGGGTGCCATCGACACCGGTTTCCGCCAGGGCCGTGGGCACGAAGGTGTACAGCGAGCCGTTCGCCTCGGCCAGGCCGTTGCGCTCCAGGAAACCGCCGGCGGTCTTGGCGCCGACCCAGAGCCGCAGGGGGGCCTTGGCGTCATCAAAGAGCAGCACGGCGACCGTATTGGCGCTGCCGGTGTCGATCGCGGTGGCCGATTCCCAGGTGCCCTTGCCGAAGGCCTTCACCTGATGGAGATCGCTGTTGGCCGTGTCGAGGGCATAGAAGGAGCCGCCACCACCGCCGAACACCTCCTCACCAGTGAGGAAGATGCGATCGGCGAAACCACGGCCGGCGCCGAAGCTGTTGGCCTCCACCAGGTTGGCGGAGCAGAAGCGATCGAAGCCGTTGGTGTCGTCGCCGATCACCTTGTCGTAGGCGAGGCCGCCGCTGAGGATGCGTGACTGGAAGCCGTTGGAGGCCTTGTCATCGGCATCGATGTCGACGATCAGGCGGCTGATGCGGGAGCCGGTGACTGAGGCGTTGAGGCCCTCGGCGGTGTAGGCGTAGCCGGCGCTGGCACCGACCTCATGGTTGACCAGCAGGGTGTAGGTGCCATCGCCATTGCTGTAGGCGCCCTGTCCATCGAAGATGCCCGGCGGCACGTAGACGCTGCCCGGCGCGGTGCCGTTGGTGAACTCACCGTTGGTGATCAGGCTGGAGATCGACAGCTCCGCCCCACCGGCCACGTCCTTGAGCATGGTGGCGGTGAAGGTGCCGGCGCCGCCCACCGGAGGGGCGGCGATCAGGGCGCCAAGATCAAGGATGTTCAGGGTGTTGGACACCTCGTTGGAGACCACCAGCAGGTCCCGCTTGGTGGGGCTGTCCTTGGCATCGATCACCAGCAGGCCCTCGGGTGAGACGCTGCCGGCCAGCACGGTGCTGGTGACGAAGCTGGCCTGGGCCGGCTGGGTGATGTCGAACACCGCCAGCAGGCTGCTGGTGCCGCGTTCGGCACTGACGATCGCGTAGGTGCGGCCGTTCAGCTGCTTCACCACGACCCCTTCGGGCTCGACGCCCTTGTCGTCGCTGCGGGTGTCGTCGTAGACGCCGGCGGCGATGGCGATCGTCTGCAGGGTGTTGCCGCTGTCCCAGACCAGGGAACCGGTCTTGGCATCAAAGATGCTGACGCTGCGGCTGCCGAAGGCGGTGAAGGGGGCGGTGGTGTCTTCGCTGAGGGTCTTGAGGCGACCCAGGCGCCGGGTTTCATCGAGGTAGAAGCCCGGGGTTCCGGCGGTGCCGTACTCGCGGCCGTCGCCCTCGTTGGCGGTGATGAAGTAGTCCTTGCCCTTGGTGCTGAAGGCGGCCACCCCATCCGGCATCCGCAGGCCCACCACGTTGTTGCCCAGGACGGGCTTGATGAGGGGTGTGCCGGTGCTGCTGGGGGGAACGGGGGGACCGTCCCGGTCGGTGATGTCGACGAGCTGGGTGCTGAAGTCGACGCTGCCGAGGGCGAAGATCGTCTCGATCGTGTTGGTCTTGAGGTTGACCTTGGCGACGCCGTTGTTCTCCTGCAGGGTCACGTAGGCGGTGTTCCCCAGGATCGAGACGTACTCGGGCTCGATGTCCGTGGCCTGGGTGGTGCCGGCCGGCCCGGAGATGCGGATCCCGGAGGGCAGGGTCAGCCCGGCGAAGCCGAGGTCGGTGTAGGTGAAGGTCTCCTTGCCTGACTTGCCCTTGATGTCGATGATGCCGATGCTGCCGGGGCGATCGATCGCATAGTTCGCGATCGGCTCCCCTTCGTTGGCGATCACCAGCTTCTTGCCGTCGTCCGTGAAGGCGATGCCATCGGGGAGGTAGCCCACCTCCACGTCCTTCACCAGGGTGAGGGCGCCGGATTTGTCGATCCGGTAGAAGCGCACCAGCCCCTTGCCGGCGTTGGTGGCGTAGTCGCTGGGGGAGAGGGCCACCGCCACCAGGTTGTCGTGGGTGGCCACCGACTGGCTGTTGTAGGCGCCGAAGGAGACCCGCTGCGGCGCCTTGGGAGCCGTGGGGTCGGTGGCATCGGTCACCTGCAGGGTGCTGCCACCGCCGGAGGAGAGGATGAACAACTTGCCGCCCACGGTCACGTAGGCGGAGATCTCCGTCTGGAACTGCTCGGTCGGGGCGGCGCCGGGGGCGGGAGGCGTCGGCGAGAGGTCGATGCTGGCCAGCAGGGGGTTGGCCGGTGCCGGGGGCTTGCCGCGCCCGCCACGGTCGTCGCCGTCGTCATCCCGGCCACGGTCATCCTTGCGGCCACGGTCACCACCGCGGGCGAAGCGGTCGTCGTTGCGGTCGTCATCCCGCTCGACGTTGAACCCCGGCGGTCTGGAGCCGACGACTCCGAGCGGTCCGGCGGAAGCCTTGCGCGCCCCCTTGGGCAGGAGCGGCGCCACCGAACGGATCTCCGGGCTGAAGGAGCGGCGGAAAACGGCGGCATCCTCCAGCAGGGAGAGCAGGGACCGGAGCGCGGTGGGGGAGGGCAAGGCGTGGTCGGCGAGGGACACCGAAGAACCCTCATCCAGCCGCCGCCCGCCTTCGTTAACGACCGCTTATGGGGTCGTTAACAGCCCTCAGCCCAGATCCGCCAGCCGCTGCCGCGCCAGGGCCGCCTGGGCCTCGGCTTCGGCCAGGTTGGCCTTGCACTCGGCCACCACCTCCGGCGGCGCCTTGCCGGCGAAGTTGGGGTTGGCGAGGCGGCCGGCCAGGCCGCTGATCTCCTTGGTGGCCTTGGCGATGTCCTTCTCCAGGCGGGACCGCAGGGCGTCGAGGTCGACCAGGCCCTCCAGGGGCAGCAGCACCTGCAGCTCGCCGCTCACCGCGGCCAGGGCCCGGGCCGCCGGACGGGCCGCCGCCGCCGGATCCAGCACGGTCACGCTGTCGGCCTTGGTGAGAGTGGTGATGTCGGGGCTGCCCTCCCGCAGCACCATCGCCAGCTCCTGGCGGCCGGTGATGAACAGCACCGGCGCCCCCTGGGAGGGCTTGAGGCCCGCCACGGCCCGCAGGTTGCGCACCACCCGGATCGCCTCGATCAGCTCGGCGAACGACGCCTCCAGCCCTTCATCGAGGGCGGCCGGCTCAACCGCCGGCCAGGGCTGCAGGGCCAGGAAGGTGCCCTCGGAGGCGCCGGTGAGCCCATGCCAGAGCTCCTCGCTCAGGTGGGGCATCAGCGGATGCAGCAGCACCAGCAGCTCCGCCAGCACCTTGGCCAGCACCTGCCGGGCGACGCGCTGGTCAGCCAGCACCTCGGCGGTGAGGGGCTCCCCTTCGGCGGCGGGCCGAGGGTTGAGGCGCCGCTTGAGCAGCTCGATCGTCCAGTCGCAGACCTCGTTCCAGGCGAACTCGTAGAGACCCTTGGCCGCCTCCCCCAGGCCGTAGCTGGTGTAGCGCTCGGCCGTCTCGCGCTTTACCCGCTCCAGCCGCGACAGGATCCAGCGGTCGGCAAGCTGCAGCTGCGCCGTGTCCGGGGCGCCCAGGCTGGCGGGCGTTTCACCGCCCAGGTTCATCAGGGCGAAGCGGGTGGCGTTCCAGAGCTTGTTGGCGAAATTGCGCGCCGCCTCCACCGTGGCCGAGCTGCCGTCGCTGCGGTCGTAGTCGAGGCGGATGTCCTGGCCGGCGCCGGCCACCTCCCGCACCAGGGCAAAGCGCAGGGCATCAGCGCCGTAGCGCTCGATCAGCGGCAGCGGATCGATGCCGTTGCCGGCGCTCTTGCTCATCTTGCGGTTGTTCTCGTCCCGCACCAGGCCGTGGATCATCACGTCGGCGAAGGGCATCCAGGCCTTGCCGGCGCCGAGGGGCTGCATGGCGCCCGCCAGCATCGTCATGCGGGCCACCCAGAAGAAGATGATGTCGAAGCCCGTCACCAGCACGCTGGTGGGGTACCAGCGGGCCAGATCGGCGGCCTCCGTCTCGGGCCAGCCCAGGGTGGAGAAGGGCCACAGACCACTGGAGAACCAGGTGTCGAGTACGTCCGGGTCCTGCTCCAGCTGCAGCTCCCGGCCCGCGGCAAGGGACGCCCCGCCGAACTGGACCTTCGCCTTGGCGGCGGCCTCCGCGGCATCGCGGGCCACCACGTAGGGCGTGGCCTCGGTGATCACGCCGCCGGTTTCGCTGACCACGAACCAGGCGGGGATGCGGTGGCCCCACCACAGCTGGCGGCTGATGCACCAGTCGCGGATGTCGGTGAGCCAGTCGCGGTAGACCTTCTCCCAGCGCTCAGGCACGAAGCGGGGCGCGCCGCCATCGAGGGCCTCGCGGCAGCGGGCCGCCAGCGGTTCGGCACGGGCGAACCACTGGGTGGAGAGCAGCGGTTCCACCGGCACCTTGCCGCGGTCGGAGAAGGGCACGCTGTGGCGGTGGGGCTCCACCTTCACCAGGAACCCCTCCGCCTCCATCGCCGCCACCACCGCCTTGCGGGCCTCGAAGCGATCCAGCCCGGCGAAGCGGCCGGCCGCCGCGTTCATGCTGCCGTCCTTGGCCATCACCGTGATCAGCGGCAGGCCGTGGCGGCTGCCGATGGCGAAGTCGTTGGGGTCGTGGGCGGGGGTCACCTTGACGCAGCCCGTTCCGAAGGCCGGATCCACGTGCTCATCGGCCACGATCGGGATCTGGCGCCCCACCAGGGGCAGGGTGATCGTCTGGCCCACCAGGGCGGCGTAGCGAGGGTCGGTGGGGTGTACGGCCACGCCGGTGTCGCCCAGCAGGGTTTCGGGGCGGGTGGTGGCCACCACCAGGTGGTCGGTGCCATCGGCGGCCGGGCCGCCGCTGAGCGGATAGCGGAAGTGCCAGAGGTGGCCGTCGAGCTCCTTCATCTCCACCTCCAGATCGCTCACCGCCGATCCCGAGGCCGGGCACCAGTTGACCAGGTATTCGCCGCGGTAGATCAGCCCCTGCTCGTGCAGGCGCACGAAGGCCTCGACCACCGCCGCGCTCAGGCCGGGATCGAGGGTGAAGCGCTCCCGGCGCCAGTCCACCGAGTACCCCAGCCGGCGCAGCTGGCCCACGATCGTGCCGCCGCTCTCCCCCTTCCAGGCCCAGGCCCGCTCCAGGAAGGCGTCGCGGCCCAGGTCGTCCTTGCTGCCGCCCTCCGCCTTGATCTGCTTCTCCAGCAGGGTCTGCACCGCGATCGAGGCGTGGTCGGTGCCGGGCAGACACAGCACGTTCTTGCCCTGCAGGCGCTGGAAGCGCACGATCGTGTCGATCAGGGCCGTCTCGAAGCCGTGGCCCATGTGCAGGCTGCCGGTCACGTTCGGCGGCGGGATGACGATGCTGAACGGTTCGCCGGGCGCCGCGGGGTCGGGGTGGAAGGCGCCGGCCTCCTCCCAGGCCGCCTGCCAGCGCGCCTCGGTGGCGGCCGGGTCGTAGGTCTTGGGCAGGGAGGACTCGGTCACGGGCTGGGCACAGGCAGTGCGCCCATGGTCTCAAAGCGGGCCGGCGGTCAGCGCCCTGGCTCCGGCTCCAGCTCCACCCGGTTGCGCCCCAGCTCCTTGGCCCGATACAGCACCTGATCGAGCCGATGGAACCAGGCTTCGGCCGACTCCCAGGGCCGTCGCTGCACCACCCCGGAGCTGATCGTCACCCGTCCCACGACCGCGAAAGGCTCCGCCTCCACCCGCTGCCGCAGCCGCTCCGCCATCTGACGGGCCTCTTCGGCACGGCTATGGGGCATCAGCACCAGGAACTCCTCGCCGCCCCAGCGGCCGACGCCGTCGCAGCTCCGCAGCTGGGCTTCCACCCGTCGCCCCAGCTCCACCAGCACCTGGTCGCCGGCCAGGTGGCCGAAGCGGTCGTTGACGTCCTTGAAGTGGTCGATGTCGAAGAGCACCAGGGACAGGTCATCGCCGTAGCGATCGGCACGATCGATCTCCCGGCGCACCCGCTCATCCAGCTCCCGCCGGTTCCAGAGCCCGGTGAGGCCATCGGTGGTGGCCAGCAACACCAGCTTCCGGTTGGCGGCCAGCAACGCCTGGTTGGCCGCCTCGGCCTCTGCCCGGGCCTGCTGCAGTTCGAGCGCCGTGCGCTTGCGCTCGGTGATGTCCCGGCTGACCCCCAGCAGCTCCAGGAAGGCCCCCTGCTCGTCCAGCACCGGCAGGGCGATCACGTCCATCCAGACGGTGGAGCCGTCGCGGCAGTAGTACTCCAGCTCGCCGCGGAAGGACTGGGGCGCTCGGCCGGCCTGAAGGTCCTCGACCAGCTGGGTGAAGTAACCCAGGGAGATCGCCAAGGAGTCGGGGGGGTGGATCTGCTCGATCGGCTGGACCATCGCCTCCTCCGGCGTCAGGCCCCTGAGGCTCTCCACCGCCTGACTGACCGAGGTGATCGAGCCGTCGGGCGCCATGGTCCAGATCACATCCCTGGCGTTCTCGGCCAGAAGCCGATGGCGTTCCTCGATCAGGCGCCGTTCCCGCGCGGCTGCCCCGATCCGCCCCTCAGCAGGGCTGTCCAGATGGGGCCGTGGCGCTCCGCTGGCCGACAACGGGACGGATCAGAGAGTCTCTTCATCATCCACATCGCCCCGCCACGACGCTTCGCCCCGGCGCAAAACATTCACGCGGAGCACGGCTCCGGAGCCACCCGGTCCCCGTAGCCTCAGGCCATGGCTGACGGCTGGGAGTCACGGCTGGAACGCTGGCGGCAGGCGGGCCTGATCGACCCCGCCGGCGCCGAGGCGATCCGGGCCTGGGAGAGGGCCCAGCCCGGCCGCCCGCGGCTGCGGGTGCCGGTGCTGGTGGCGGTCGCTCTCGGGGGCGTGCTGGTGGCCACCGGGCTGCTGCTGTTCGTCTCCACCCACTGGGCGGTCCTCGGGCCCGGCCAGCGCTTCGGCCTGCTGCTGGCGCTGGTGGTGGGCCTGCACGGGGGCGCCGCCGCCGTGGAGAGCCGCTTCCCGCCCCTGGCGGTGAGCCTGCACGGCGTGGGCACGGTGACCCTGGGGGCGGGCCTGTTCCTGGCGGGCCAGCTGTTCCATCTCGAGGCCCAGTGGCCCCTGGGGCTGCTGCTCTGGGCCATCGGCGCGGGCCTGGGCTGGGCCCTGCTGCGCCAGTGGCCCCAGCTGGCGCTGCTGGCCCTGCTGGGGCCGGCCTGGCTGCTCAGTGAATGGCAGCGGGCCGTCGACGCCGCCACCGAAGGACTCCAGCAGGGATCCGGGGATCCGACGGCCGTGCTGGCACCGGCGGCGGGCCTGGTACTGCTCAGCCTCTGTTATCTGGCGGCACCGGCGGGGACGGGACCCGCCCCGGCGCCGCGGCGGGTGCTGCTCTGGCTGGGCGGTCTGGGCCTGCCGCCGGCGGGCCTGCTCTGGCAGCTGCTCAGCCACGGGGGGCCCACCACCGCCCCCCTGCCGCTGCGGCTGGCGCTCTGCGGCTGGGCCGTGGCCCTGGGCACCCCCCTGCTGCTGGGCGTGGGCCTGCGGGGCCGGCGCGCCTGGCCGCTGGCGGTCGCGATCGGCTGGCTGCTGCCGGGGTTGGCGATGGCCTGGGGGAGTCACCAGGACGCGGGCGTGTTCAGCTATCTGTGGTGGGCGGTCGGCGGGCTGCTGCTGGTGGCCTGGGGCGTGATGGAGGGCCGCTCCGAGCGGGTCAACTTCGGCGCCGCCCTGATCGCCATCGACGTGCTGGCCTTCTACGTCTCCCAGGTGATGGACAACCTGGGGCGCTCCGCCAGCCTGATCGGGCTGGGGGTGCTGTTCCTCGGAGGCGGCTGGGGCCTGGAGCTGCTGCGCCGCCGGCTCGTGGCCCGGGCCATCGCCAGGGGGACCCCATGATCCCCGGGCCGGCGCGAGGCCTGCTGGTGGCCCTGCTGCAGGGCGGCCTGCTGCTGAGCCTGGGGGGCCAGCTGCTGCTGGATCGGGCCACCCGGCCCCGGGGCTGGATCCTGAGCGAGCCGGTCGATCCCTACCTGCCGATCCGGGGGCGTTACGTGAACCTGGCGCTGGTGGTGCCGGCCCCCGAGGTGCCGGCCGGCCAGTCCAGGCCCTGGTCGGGGGAGCGGCTGGTGCTGCGCAGCGAGGCCGCCCGGGTGCGGGCAGACCTGGCCACGGACGCCACCCCCCGCTCCGAGAGCCTGCCGGCGACACCGCAGGGCGAAGGCTGGCGCCTGGGGCCATCGGTGGCCTACTTCATCCCGCCCGGGGTGGCCGATCCCTCCCGCCGCCCGGCCGGCGAGCAGCTCTGGGTGGAGGTGACCCTGCCGGCGCAGGGTCCGCCCCGGCCGATCCGGCTGGGCGTGAAGCGGGGCGAGGGGCCGATCACCCCCCTGGAGCTGCACTGAGGTTGGCACCGGCCGTTTTCATCGCCGCTGAAACCGGCGACGGCGCGCCAGCCCGATCATCCGCATGACCCAGCTCTTGATGGTCCTGGGCGGCAGGAAGGCCACGGCGGCGCTGATGCACCCGTTCGGTGATGGGGATCGGACGCCGCTGCAGCGGCTGACATTCCATGGGCAGCAAGGCGGGGAGCCAGCACAGCCAACTGAGGGAAGCGGGGCCCACTGACGCGCTCGATCGCCGCTGGCCTGCGCACCTGATCGAGCGGGCGAAACACCTCCTGCCCGAAGACGTTCTGCACCACGAACAACAGCACGAAGCCGATCACCGCCGCGATCAGGGGCGTGGTGACCCAGCCGGAGGCGATCCCCACCAGCACCCCCCAGCGGATCTGCCGCACGCCCCGGAGGCCCTGGAGCAGCCCGATGCCGAGCACCGAACCGATCACGGCCTGCGATCCCGAGACCGGCAGCAGGGGAATCGTCGGCAACCCCCAGCTCGCAAGCAGGCCCTCCAGCGCCGTGGAGGAGAAGATGAACAGCACCAGCGAATGGGAGACCACCACCACGAAGGCGGCCAGGGGTGAGAGGGCCAGGAGGCTGTCACCCACCGTCATCATGACGCGGCGCGAATAGGTGTAGACGCCCACGGCCACAGCGATGCCGCCGATCAGAAACAGTTGCTCCACCGAGGACACATGGAACCGCCCCAGGGTCAGGTCGCGGAAAGGCGAGGCTTCCACGAAGAAGCCCATCACGTTGCCGATACCGTTGGCGCCGATGGCGTAGGAGCCGAAGATGCCCGCCAGGATCAGGCCACTGCGGGTGTTGCGATCGAGCGAGAGCAGATGGGGCTTGGTGAGCCGGATCCACTCCACCAGCAGCTTGTACAGCAGCATCGCGAAGATCGCCCCGAGCACCGGCGAGATCACCCAGGTGGCCATGATCCGCCGCAGCGTGCCCAGGTCGGTGGGGGAGCCGCTGAACAGATTCCAGCCGATGATCGAACCCACCACCGCCTGGCTGGTGGAGGCCGGCAGCCCCACCTTGCTCATCCAGGCCACCGTGAGCGCGGCCGCCAGGGCGGCGGTGAAGGCCCCCGGCAGAGCGTTGATCGCTCCCAGCTGTCCGAGCCCCTCTGCCGCGCCGGTGCCGCTGGTGACCGCACCGATGATCACGAACACGCTGCATAAGAAGGCGGCCGTGGAGAAGCGGATCATCCGCGTGGCCACGGCGGTGCCGAAAGCATTGGAGGCGTCGTTGGCGCCCATCGACCAGCCAAGGAACAGGCCGCTGGAGAGAAAGATCAAGGTGACGATCAAGGCCATGGTCGAAGCTCCGGCTCAGAGCGAGCGCTTGATCGCGAAGATCGAGAGGCTGTCGCCGATGTTCTCCGCCTTGTCCGCCAGGGCGTCGATCATCGCCGCGGCCTCCCGCAGTTGCGTGCGCTGCTCGAAGCTGAGATCGGCGGCAAAGATCCTGCGCTTGATCCGCCAAGCGAGCTTGTCGGTTTCATCCTCGAACACCCGCACTTCGTTGATGTGGTCGCGCACCGCCGCCGGCGTGCGGAAAAAGGTGCGGGCCGCCACCACCACGGCCTGCACACTGCGGATCGCCATGGTGGTGAGATCCGCGAAATCCTGGCCAAACTCCGGCATTCGCCGCGGCTGGACGATCATCAGCTCCTGGTAGTTGTCGCCCATCTCATCGAGCAGCTCGAACAGGCTGCCGAGCAGCCGCAGCACGTCACCACGGGCATCGGGCAGCAGCATCTCGGTGTAGAGCATGGTCACGATCGTGCGGCGCAGTTCACTGCAGCGCCTTTTGATCTCGATGATCTGATTCAGCTTCTCCAGGCAGATGTCCGTGTTTTCATCGTTCGAGAGATAGGCCTTGATCCCCATCTCCGCAAGGATGATGCCCTCTGAGATCTGGTCGAGGAATTCATCGATCAGGCCCTCAAGAAATCTGGTTTTTCCGAACAGGGGAGGGGTTTCGTTGGACACCTGCCTCGCTCACGCACCCGTCTGAGCACGGTAACGGGGGCTGCTCCGCCGCAGAGCGCGTCCTCAGAATGTTCGCAACCCCTGCAGCCGGCACCCTCCGCTCCGATCACGCTGCGGAGCAGCGATCACCCCGCCTAGCCTCCGCCGATGGCCACCGCCCCGCCGCTGGAATTCCTGCCTCCCCAGCTCGACGGTCGGGTGCTGGCGCTGGGGCGGCTGGTGCTGCCGCTCTGGCTGCGCTGGCGCTGCCGGATCGAAGCGGTGGAGGTGGAGGGCATGGCCACGCTGGTGGAGGCGATGCGCTCCTTCCAGGCCGGGGAGAGCCGGCTGCTGCTCGCCTTCCGGCACCCGAGCCTCGACGACCCCCTGAGCATGGCCCGGCTGCTGTGGGTGGAGCTGGCCCGGGCAGGCCGGCGGCAGGGCCTGCGCTTCGATCCGGCGCCCACGGGCCAGTTCCTGTTCGACCGCGGCATCCCCCTCTGGGCCGGAGCGGCGATGGGGTGGCTGTTCACCCACCTGGGGGGCGCCTCGATCCAGCGCAGCAAGCTCGATCTGCCCGCCCTGCGCACGGCCCGGCGGCTGCTGCTGGAGGGGCCCCATCCCTTCGCCCTGGCCCCGGAGGGGGCCACCAACGGCCACAACGAACGCCTCAGCCCCCTGGAGCCCGGCACCGCCCAGCTCGCCTTCTGGACGGCGGCCGACCTGGCGGAGGCCGGACGCCGCGAGCGGATGGACCTGCTGCCGATCGGCCTGCAGTACAGCTTCATCGAGCCGGTCTGGGGGTCGATCGAGGCGCTGCTCTGCCGCCTGGAGGAGGGGGCCGGCCTCGCCCCCGATTCCGGCCACGACCTCGACCCCTCCTGCCTGGAGGGGCGGCTGGTGCGTCTCGGGGAGCGGATGCTCGAGCAGATGGAGGCCTTCTACCGCGACAAGGTGCACCTGGCCCTGCCCGAGGAGCGCGATCCCGACCCCGCTTTCGGGCCCCGGCTGCAGCGGCTGATGGATCTGGCCCTGCGGCGGGTGGAGCAGTCCTTCGGCATGGGGCCCAGCGGCAGCCTCACCGACCGCTGCCGGCGCCTGGAGCAGGCCGGCTGGGATCGGCTCTACCCGGCCCGGCCCCCCGGCAGCGAACCCCCCAGTCCCCTGGCCCAGGCCCTGGCCGACCGGCTGGCGGAGGAAACCGAGGCCCAGCTGTGGCACATGCGCGTGGTGGAGTCCTTCGTCGCGGTGAGCGGCAGCTATGTGCGGGAGCGGCCGAGCCAGGAGCGGTTCGCCGACACCCTGCTGCTGCTCTGGGACACCCAATGCCGGATCCAGGGCCACACCGCCAACCAGCGCCCCCGGCTGGGGCGGAGGCGGGTGCGGATCAGCATCGACCGGCCGATCGTGGTGGATGGGCGCCTCGCCGACTACCGCCGGGATCGGCGCCGGGCGGTGCAGGCGCTCACCGAGGAGCTGGAGCATCGGCTGGAGCGGCTGATCGTGCCGTCGCCCCTGGACTGACCACCGGGCTGCGCCCTCAGCCGGCGGCGAGGCGCGCCACGTAGGCGTCCAGCGTGCCGGCATTGATCCAGCCGGTGGCGATGGTCTTGGTGTGGGTCTGGCTGACGCGTCCCCGGTGCAGGTGGGAGAGGCCGGCGGGGAAGATCGCCAGCTTGCCCTTGACGGCCTCCTCGTGGTGGTCCTGCCAGTGGAATTCGGTGCCGCCGTCGGGGACGGTGTTGAGGTACAGGATCCAGGCCAGCACCCGGCGGATCGGCTCGGTGGCCTCGTCGCTGGTGTTCCAGTCGCAGTGCCAGCTGTAGAACCCCTCCCCCGGCGCGTAGCGCTGCAGGTTGAAGATCGGGTTGACGAACAGGGAGCGCTCCGGGCAACAGGAGAGGAACAGGGGCCGCTCGGCCAGGTAGCGCTTCAGACCGGCGGAAACGCCGCGCATGATCACGTCCGCCAGGCCCTGGGCCTCGGGGTCGGAGCGGTCGATCCACACCAGGCTGATGTCGGTGGAGATCTTGCCGGGATCCGCCTCGACGCCGTCGCCCGCCTCGGCCCCGAAGGAGAAGGCGACCCCGCGCCGCTGCAGGTCGGTGCGGCGGTCGAAGAAGGCCATCGCCGCATCGGCCAGGGCCACGTAGCCGGGATCCTCGAAGCTGCCGATCAGCCGCATCCGCGCCCAGATCCTCTCGGACATGGAACCTAGAACGGAGGCCCGAAGACCACCGGAGGTGTCGTCGGTGTCTTGACGGGGCCCACAGGATCGGCAGAGTGCCGCCGATTGCCTCCCCCAGACCGTCTTGCCGATGACGCCGCCGCTGCACCCCGCCTCCCCCCAACGCCCGCTCCGGCGTGGCCATGGGCTGGTTGGCCTGGCCCTGGGGGCCTGGGCCGGCGCCGGCCTGCTGGCCGCAGGCGCCCCCGCCGAAGCCGCTCCGTACCGGGTCCGGACCCTGGCGACGGGGCTGGAGAATCCGCGGGGGCTGACGATCGCGCCGAACGGCAACCTCGTGCTCAGCGAAGCGGGCCGGGGCGGCAGCGGCCCCTGCCTTGTTGCCGGCAGCGGCAACACCCTCTGCTATGGCACCACCGGTGCCGTGGGTCTGTTCGACCGCTCCACCAACATCTATTCCCGGGCGCTCTCCAACCTGCCGTCCCTGGCGGTCCAGTCCTCGCCCCTGTTCCCCGAGGGAACGGGCCTGGCGGACCTCGCCTTCAACGGCTCCGGCCAGCTCTTCGGCGTCTTCGGCTTCGGCGGCAACCCCAACCTGATCCCCGGCGCGGGCAGCTCCCTCTTCGGCAGGACGGTCGCCATCGACCTGACCGCCGGCAGCCTGAGCCCCCTGGCCGACATCGCCGGTTTCGAAGCGAGCCAGAACCCCGACGGCAAGGATCTCAACAGCAATCCCTTCTCCCTGGTGGTGCGCGGGGACGACACTTACGTCACGGACTCGGGCGGCAACAGCCTGGTGAAGGCCGACGGCGCCCAGCAGGTCTCGCTGGTGAACGTGTTCCCGGATGAGCTCGTCACCACCCCGCCGCTGCCCTTTCCCTTCCCGTTTCCGGAAGTCCCGGCCCAGGCCGTGCCCACCGGCATGACCATCGGCCCCGACGGGGCGCTGTACATCGCCCAGCTCTCCGGCTTTCCCTTCGCCCCCGGGACCGCCGACGTGTTCCGCTACGACTTCATCAACCCGGTGACGACGTTTGCCGGTGGCTTCAGCAACCTGATCGACATCGCCGCCGGACCGGATGATTCGCTCTACCTGCTCCAGTACAGCGATGACTTCTGGGGGCCCCCGTCGGGCAGCATCCTGAAGCTGGGCCTCGATGGCAGCGTCCGCACGATCTTCGACGACCTGGTCAGCCCCACCGGGCTGGCCGTCGGCCGCGACGGCACGATCTACGTGGCCAACGATGGCGATGGGGTGAACGGCGAGCTGCTCGCCCTCACCCCGGTGCCGACGCCCGGCCCCCTGCCCCTGCTCGGCGTCGGCGTCGCCTTCGCCCAGGCCCGGCGCCTGCGGCGCCGCTGCGTCGGCCTCAACTCCGGTCGCTCCGCCAGGGCACGGCAACCAGCGCCTCCAGCGACTGCCAGCGCCCTCGATCGGGCGACACCAGAGGGCTGAGGCCCACCGCCTCGAGGGCGGCGGCCACCCGCTCGGGGGCGATGGCCTCCGGGGTGCCGGGCGCGGGCCCGGCCTCCAGGGGTAGCACCAGCACCTGCTGCTCGGCCGGATCGGCCATCACCCGCAGGTTGAGGTCGGGGAGCTCCCGCTCGAAGAACAGCCGCCGCATGCGGGCCGTGAGCGCCGGACCCAGGGCCGCCGCGAAGGCCTCCAGGGCCCGGGCCTCGCCGGAGCAGCCGCAGCTGAGGGCCAGCCAGATGAGCAGCTTGGCCCAGCTCTCCGCCGTCCACAGGGGCGGGAAGCTCTGCCGGTGCTGGCGCACCAGCTCGGCGATGGCGAAGTCGAACAGGGTGCCCTGCAGGGAGGCCACCGATGGCAGGGGTTCCTGATCCATCCGGCCATCCTGACGGCCAAGCGGCAAACTGCAGGGGCAACGACCGTCCCTGGAGACGCCCGATGGCCCTCGATCTGAACGATCCTGAGCTCGAGTTCGCCGATCTCGTCACCGCCTACCAGAGCTGGGTGATGGCCGTGATCAACGACGAGAAGCTGGGGGGCGACAAACTCCTCACCGACGACATCGCCGACGACGCCCTGAACGCGATGCGCTTCCTGCCGGACGTGGTGACCAGCGCCATCGAGACCACCCTGGCCCGCGTCTATGACGTCGACCCCGACGAACTCGCCGAACTGCTCTACCCCGAGGACTGAGCGGCGCCCGGTCGATGACCCAAGGCGATACCCCAGCGGACAGCTACGTCCTGGGGACGGAACCGGAGGAGCAGGACCGGCTGCGGCTGCAGCATGAGCTGTGGCGACCGGCCGCCATCGCGGCCTGGGAGAGGGCCGGCCTGGGGCCAGGCCAGCGGGTGCTTGATCTCGGGGCGGGGCCCGGCTTCTGCGCCCTCGATCTGGCCCGCATCGTCGGCCCCGGCGGCCGGGTGCTGGCCCTCGAGCGCAGTGGGGCCTACGTCGCGGCGGCCCGGGCGGCGGCGGCGCAGGCGGGCTTCCACCAGCTGGAGGTGCGGGCCGTGGACCTGGGGGGGCCTGCCGCCACGGCCCCCCAGGGCCAAAGCGCTCCCGGGCTCGGCACGGGGGACTTTGATCTGGCCTGGTGCCGCTGGCTGGCCATGTTCCTGCCCCGGCTCGAGCCGCTGCTGGAGCTGGTGGCCACCAGCCTGCGGCCCGGCGGCGTCCTGGTGGCCCACGAATACGTCCACTGGAACACCTTCGGCCTCCATCCCGATGGCGCCGTGATCGCCCGCTTCCGCGATGCCGCCATCACCAGCTTCCGCGGCGCCGGCGGCGATCCGGATGTCATCCGGCGCCTGCCCAGCCTGCTGGCGGCCCGGGGTTTCGACATCGAGGAACTGCTGCCCCTGCCGGTGCTGGGTCGGGGCGGCGACCCCTGGGCCCAGTGGCTGGAGCGCTTCGTCACCCTCTACGGGCAGGAGCTGATTCGCCAGGGCCACTGGTCGGCCGAGGAGGCCGCTGACGCGGCCGCGGCCATGGCCAGGGCGCGCCTGGATCCCGGGGCCTACTGGGTGGGCCCCACCGTCCTGGCCCTGCGGGCCCGCCGCGGGCCACGCCCCTAACCTCCCCATGTGATCCCCCTCCTCCGCCCCGCCCCCGCCCCGCCCGGCCACGGCCGACGCTGGGCCTCCAACCGGGTGCTGGCGGCGGGCCTCGCCATCCCTTTGCTGGCCACCCTGGGGGGCTGCCAGGGGCAGCGGCTGCAGCCGATCCTGCGCCCCCTCGAGGGCACCCTCTACATCGCCGTCGGAGTCAGCCAGGAGGCCCTCGACACCGAACTCCAGAAGGAAGTCCGGGAACGCACGGCCCTGCTGCAGGCCTCGTTCCGCACCCTGCAGCCGCGGGTCCGGCTCCAGGTGGAAACCTTCACCGAGGAAAGGCTGCGCAATGAACTCCTCGTCCGCAACCGGACGGGCCTGAGCCCCGACCTGCTGCTGGTGAACGAGTCCACGGCCCAGGAGCTGGCCCGGGAACGGCTCATCAGCACCGTGTCCTTCCCGGCCGCGGCGCTGGATCAACTGGAGGCAGGCTCCGTCCTGCGTGTGCGGCGCAGGGACGGCACCCTGACGGGCATCCCCCTGGAGCTGCAGCCGCTTGTGGCCTGCTTCGATCGGCGCCGCGTCAGCCGTAGCCCCGCCACCCTCAGCGAGCTACTGGCGTTCAGTGCCAAGGGGATGGAGGTGGGGCTGTCTCTCGATGCGGCGAGCCTGGCCTGGACCCTGGGCCCGCTTGGGGCGATCGACGCCGTGGGAAACCTGCTGGCCGGCGCACCGGCGACCCCGGCGATGCGGACCAGCCTGAATGGCTGGCTGCAGTGGTTGCGCGCGGCCGACCTGCAACAGCACGTCACCGTTTACCCCACCGAGACGGAACTGCTGAAGGAGCTGATGGTGGGGAACCTCGACTGGATTCCCTGCCGGAGCATCAACATCACCCGGCTCCGGTCGCGCCTGGGCAGGAACCTGGGCGTGTCCGCCCTGCCCTCGGGTCCCTTCGGCGCCGCCAGCCCGATCACCCGGGAGCGTGTGCTCGCCTTCGGGGTCAACTCCAGTCCGGACCAGCGCCAGCTGGCCCTGGCCCTGGCCCGATTCGCCATCAGTCCGCTGCACCAGCGGGACATGGTCCTGCGCAACCAGTACGTGCTGCCGGTGAACCGGAAGGTGGCCCCGCCGGTGAGCAGTTCCTCCGTGCTGGCCGCCATGGAGCAGGGGCGACAGCAATCGCTTCAGAGCTCGACGCTCCGCCTGGTGGGGAAGACCAGCAAGAGCCAGAGGGACGCCTGGCAAGCGCTGCTCACCCGTTTCCTCTTTGATGACCTGAGCCAGCAGGACACCCTCCAGGGCCTGATCGACCTCCTGGGTCGCGAGAGGTCCCGATGAACATGCTGCTGCTGGAGATACTCGGCTGGTTCGGCTACCTGCAACGCCTCGAGGTGCGCATCCAGCTGATCCTGCTGCTGCTCGTGTTCCTCGGCCAGGGGCCATTGGGCCGGCGGCTGGCCCCGCGGTTTCCCCTGGCAGGGCGGCCGAAGCTGGTGATCCCCACGCTGCTGGGCCTGCTGTCGCTGGCCCTGGGGCTGGGCGGGCAGCCCTTCGGCCTGGTGCTGCTGGGGCTGCTGCTGTACCTCGGCTGGCTGGGGCTGGGCGGGGTGCGACTGCTCCTGGGCCGCTTCATCCAGCCCCAGCCGATGCAGTTGCTGGAGACGCGCCTGATCCGCCCGGCGTACCTGTTGGTCTCCGCTTTGCTGGTGATCCGGGTGTTCGACAACCCCCAGGATCTGGCCCTGATCCCCATCGGTGAATGGTTCGGCTCAGAAGTGACCGTGGGCAGCTTTTTGCTGGCGGTGGTGATCCTGTATGTGCTGGCCATGGGCACCGGACCGCCGGCCCAGGGTGTGGCCTGGCTGGTGCAGCGCAGCGTGGGCATCAGCAACGGCAGCCGCCGGGCCCTGGCCCTGATGATCCGCTATGCGGCGGTGGCCGTTGGCATCGTCTGGGCCCTCGATCACGTGGGTTTCAACCGCACCGCGATCCTGGCGGTGGCCGGGGGCCTTTCGGTGGGCCTGGGGTTCGGCATCAAGGAAGTCTTCTCGAACTTCGTCAGCGGCCTCTGGCTGTTGTTCGAAGGGTCGGTGCGGCCGGGGGAGGTGCTGTTCATCGACGGTGATCCCTGTGAAGTGCGCAGCCTCGGCCTGCGGGCCGCCGTGCTCTGGCGCGACCGGGATAACGCCGAACTGGTGATCCCGAACCAGACCTTCTTCACCAGCACCACCGTCACCTACACGGGCACCGACACCCTGAGGCGCAGTCAGGTGCTGGTGAGTGCGGCCTACCACCACGATCCCGACGAGGTCATCGCCCTGCTGGAGGCCACGGCCCGCGGCCAGAGCCGGATTCTGTCCACCCCGGCGCCGAAGGGCCTGCTGCTGCGTTATGGCGATTCCTCCATCGACTACGCCCTGCGTTTCTGGATCGCCAACCCGATGGATAACGTCTCCATTTGCAGCGAAGTCCAGGCCTCCATCTGGCGGGTCTTCCGGGACCGGCAGATCGAGATCCCCTTCCCCCAGCAGGTGCAGTACCAGGTGGAGGGTCCACCCAAAAGCTGAACCTGGCTCCCCTGGCGATCGCAGGCCCAAGTTGTAGAATTTCGGCCAATACCAACCGCCATTGCATCATGCTCAAAGGTGCCGATCTGCTCGCCAAGGTGAAAGAGCTGGGCGATGCCTCGAAGTCCGATCTGGTGCGCAGCTGCGGCTACGTGAGCACCAAGAAGGACGGCAACGAGCGCCTGAACTTCACGGCCTTCTACGAAGCGCTTCTGGATGCCAAGGGGATCAACCTCGGCGACGGCGTCGGCAAGGCGGCCACCAAGGCCGGCCGCAAGCTCGGCTATACCGCCAAGGTCCAGTTCAACGGCAACCTGCTGGTGGGCAAGGCCTACACCGCGATGCTGGGCCTCGAGCCGGGCGATGAATTCGAGATCAAGCTCGGTCGCAAGGCGATCCGGCTGGTGCCCGTGGGCGGCTCCGACGACGACGAGTGAACCGGCCCCGGCGACAGCCGGTCCGTGAAGCTATGTACGGGCCAGCGCTGTCGCCGTCGCTTCCGATCTAAACCAAAGAAGCGGGGCCGGGGAGATTGATCAACTCCCATGTCCTCGGCAAAGTAGCCCCCCTCGGGTCATGCTCGAGGGGGGCTACGCATTTGAGGGCCGGGCCCTGTGCTTTGGAATGCACACGGCGGGGCTAATCGTCAACCAATCCGCAACCTTCTGTTACGTTGAAGGCTGATGCGTGGTCCGACCCATGCCTTACCCCCCATCCCATCCCGCAGCAGCCCTGCATCCCGGCAGCTTCGTGGCGCTGGGCAGCCGCCAGGGCAGCACCTATCAGGTGATCAGCATCGACGAGGACAGCGACAGCTGCTGGGTGCGGCGCTGGCCCCTCACCCGCCACGGATCCCCCGCCTTCTCCGTCGCCCTGCCGGATCTGCGTCCTCTACAGCGCCCCCCCCACTGATCCCTTCCCCCTTGTCCTGCACCGGAGCACAGCCATGATCCCGATGGGTTTCGTCATCACCTCACGGCTGTTCTGCCGCGCCGGCCGCCTGGCCCTGCTGGCGGCCTCCCTGGCCCTCGTCGTCGAGGCTCTCGACCTGGCGCTGGCCCACACGTTCTCCTGATGCTCCGCCCAGCCGCCCTGGGTACCCTGAGCCGATGGCAGCGACGGACCGGGGACACCGCCCATGACCGAGGGCATGGCAGGGGCATCGACCCTGGTGGAGCTGCTCCAGCTTCCCTTCATGCAGCGGGCCCTGCTGGGGGGGCTGCTCAGCGGCGCCCTCGGTGGCGTGCTCGGCAGCTTCGCCGTGCTGCGCCAGCTCTCCTTCTTCAGTGACGCCCTGGGCCACTCCGCCCTGCTCGGCATCACCCTGGGCCTGCTGCTGGGCATCGATCCCACCCTGGTGCTGATCCCCTTCGCGGTGCTGTTCGCCCTGATGACGAACCAGCTGGTGCAACGCAGCAAGCTGCCGGCCGATGCCCTGCTGAACATCGTCTACTCCTCCTCGCTCGCCATGGCCGTGGTGGCCCTGAGCCTGCTGCGCGTCTACAAGGGCGGCATCCAGCAGCTCCTGTTCGGCGACATCCTCGGGGTCACCTGGCTCGACCTGGCCCTGATCGGGGCCCTGCTCGTCGTCACCACCGGCTACCTGACCCTCACCCGGCGCGACCAGGTGCTGCTCACCCTCGATGAACCCCTCGCCCGCTCCCGGGGGGTGGCCGTCTCCCTGCACCGGCTGCTGTTCCTGGTCCTGCTGGCCGTGGTGGTGGCCATCTCCGTCAAGGCCGTGGGGGTGCTGCTGATCAGCGCCTTCGTCGTCATCCCCGCCTGTGCCTCGCGGCTGGTGAGCCGGCGCTTCGGCACCTACGTCGCCCTCTCCGCCGGACTGGGGGCCTGCGGTGCCGTGCTCGGCCTGCTGGCGTCGGCCGCCTTCGCGCTGCCCTCCGGGCCCTGCGTCGTGATCGCCCAGCTGGTGGCCTTCCTGGTGGCCCTGGCGGTGGCGCCGCTGCGGGGCCGGGCGGCGACGCTCTGAGCCGCCCCCTGGGCGGCGATCAGCCGGTGGGCGGGGCCGTGCCCGGGTCGAGGTGGCCCGTCTTGACCCAGATGAGGCAACCGCTGCCGCTGAAGGGCGCATGGCGACTGCCGGCCGGATTGCGCAGCCAGGTCCCGGCCGGGTAGGCCCCCTGCTCGTCCTCGAACACCCCCTCGACCACGAAGATCTCCTCGCCCCCCGGATGGGCGTGGAGGGGGAAGCGGGTTCCGGGCTCCCAGCGCACCAGGGCCACGTGCTCCAGGCCGAAGCCGTGCAGGGGCAGCACACTCAGGCCGGGTACCAGGCCGGGTACGAAGGTGGCGCGGCCGGTGTCGATCACGACCCGCGTGCAGTCGCCAGGGTCCATCTGGCGGAGTTTCACCAGGATGGTGCAGCCCGCCGCACTGAAGGGGGCATGGGCGGAGCCGACCGGGTTGCGGACGTAGGTGCCGGGGCCGTAGTCGCCGTACTCATCAGAGAAGACCCCTTCGAGCACGAGGAACTCCTCGCCGCCGTCATGCCCATGGGGGGAGAAGCGGCTGCCGGGGGCGTAGCGAACGATCGAGGTGGCCCGGGCGACCTCGCCGCCGTCGCGCTCCAGCGGGCGCCGCTCCACCCCGGCCAGGGGCGACGGATGCCAGGGCAGGGCCCCGCTGTCGACGACGACCCGCAGGGCCGGATCGGCATGGAGCTGGGTGGGGATGGACGTCATGGCGGGGCGGGCGCGTCGTGGAGCAGGGCGCGCAGGCGGATCAGGCCCTGGCGGGCCCGGGTCTTGACGGTGCCGAGGGGCAGCTGCAGCAGGTCACCGATCGCCGACTGGCTCAGCCCCTCGTAATAGGCCATCTCCAGCACCTGCCGCTGGTTGGCGGGGATGGCGTCGAGGGCCTGGCGAACCCGTCGCGCCAGGTCGTCCGCCTCGGCGTGTTCCTGGGGGGTGGGCACGGCAGCGGGGAACAACTGCTCCGACCAGCGTTGCACCAGTTCCCAGCGGTTCTTGCGCTGGCTGATGCGGTTGAGCGCCATCGAACGCGTCAGCAGCAGCAGATAGGCCAGGACCGGTCCCCTGGACGGGTCGTAGCGATCCTGCTGCCAGAAGCGCAGGAAAACGTCGTGGGTCAGGTCCTCCGCCTCCTGGCTGGAGCGGCACAGCCGCAGGGCCAGTCGATAGACGGGGCCGCCGCAGCTGTCGTAGAGGGCCCCCAGGCCCTGGGATCTGGCCTGCCGTTCCCCCCGGTGGGTCCCCAGGCCTGTGCCGCCCGTGGCATCCGGGTCGGGGGGAGTCACGGCCAAGGGGGCACCGGAGCGGGGGCGGCAGGAAGTAGTACCGACGTCGGCCCGGATCGGATCGGCCAGCGCCAGCGACTGGCCAGCACCCCCGCCAGCACCAGCGCCGAACCGGCCAGGCTCGCCCCCTGAAGGGGTTCCCCGAGCAGGACGGCCGCACTCAAGAGTGCCACCACCAGCGACAGGGAGCTCCACAGGGAGACCTGCGCCACCGGCAGGTGGCGATAGGCGAGCCGCAGGGCCAGTTCCCGGCCCAGCGGCAGGGTGAGGGCATAGAGCCCGATCACCCCCACCACCCACCAGAGCTGCAGCAGCAGGAAATGGTGGGGACCGAACAGCACCAGGGCGATCACGCCGAAGACCAGGGCCGACACCAGGTTGGTCGCCCCGACACTGACCGCCAGGGGCAGACGCCGGCGGGCGACGAGGCGACCGCTCACGGACGCTGCCCCATAGGCCAGCACCCCCACCAGGGCCCAGGCCAGACCCGACGTCCCATCCATGCCGCCACCGGCCGCCGCCATGGACACCGACGGCAGCAGCAGACCCACAGAGATGAGAACCAGGCTGATCCAGAAGCTGCGCGGCAGGGCTTCCCCCAGCCAGCCACGGGCCAGCAGGGCCGAGACCGGCAGGACGAGGGCGAAGAGCAACGTCTGGCTGATGACCGAGAGCGACTCCAGGGCGATGTAGTAGGCGACGGGACCGAGGAACAGCCCCAGAAAGGCATCCACGGCCAGCAGGCGCCGATCCGACGGGACCAGGGCGGCCAGATCGGACGCCAGGGTTGTTCGCCCAGGCAACAGGGCCGCCAGCCCCACCGCGAGCTGGGCCAGAAAGAACAGGTTGCAGAAGCTGATCGGATCCATGCCTCGCACCGGATGGTCGGCCCCGAACTCCTGCAGTCCCTTGAGCACGGTGGCGTCGAGTCCCCGCAGCAGCACGTAAAGCAGCAGCGGCAGCACGCCCCTGCCCATCAGATCCGGCTGGTGAGCACCACCCGCCCGCTGGGTCTGGCCCCCACCTGATCGCTCTCCACCGTGACGCTGACCCGGGTGGCCACACTGGTGGGCATCGTCGGAATCAGCATCGCCACGTGCCCCTGCCCCGTGGGCACGAAGGCGACGCAGCCCACCTTCTGGCCGTCCACATCGGCCCAGAGGCGATACACGTGGTGGGGCGGCGGTGGGGGCAGATCATTCAGCATCAGCACGTTGTTGGTGGGGTTGCCGGTCACCATCACTTCTCCTGAAGCGGGAACGGAGGGATCGACGGCCGCCAGCGCCATGCGGCGGGACGCCCCAGCCACGGGAACGGCGGCGTGGAGATGGCCCTGGATCTGCGCCAGCTGCTGGCGGGTCTGGTGCAGCTCGTAGCCCAGCCCCAGCAGGGCGAGCCCCACCGCGGCGGGCCACACCCACCGACCGGGGATCGGCCGCCGGGTGGGTTGTGCCGCCGGCACGGCCCCCAGACGATCCATCAGCCGCTGGCGCAGCCGCGGGGGGGGCGTGGCCGTCTGGGGCAACGCCAGGGGCATCAGTTCCAGCGTGGTGCGGAACTCGTTCAGACGCTGGCCGAGCTCGGGCTGCTCACGCAGCAGGTCGGCGAGTCGCTGCCGCTCCGCCCCATCCAGATCACCCAGGGCGTGGCCCGCCAGCAGGGCATCGAGGCTGTCGTCAGGGGTGGGATCGTCGGAGATCACGGCAGACTCAGGAAGGCCTTCAGTTGCGCGGCCTGCGGTTGCGCTGCTTTCTGGGGCGCCCCGCCGTGGGCCTCGGGGCTCAGGGTAAGGCGTGCCGGCCGGCAGGAACGGGGGATCGGCATGGGTGGGGAACGCTCCGGAAGCCCGCGACGGGGTGGGGACGTGGGTACTACCGGCGATGGGACCGATCGGATCTGGGCACCTACTGTTCAGTTGTCCGGCTGCGGCCCCCGTGCGCCTGCCCCACCTCGACCGCCTGCGTGCCCTCCTGGGACAACCGCACCGGGCCCTGGGCCATCAGCGCAGCCCCTGGACCAGCCTCTGGCGCCAACCCGTGTCGATGGCGATGCGGATGCCATGGCCGGTGTTCTTTCTGGCGATGACGCTCATCTACCTGGCGGAGGTGCTGATTTTCGCCCTGGCGTTCCAGCTGGATGCCGGCCATGTGGAGGCCGACGGGGCCATGGGGCTACCCGCCAGCGGCATCTTCGCCCTGCAGAACCTGTTCAGCGCCAGTTTCCAGTCCGCCAGGGTCAGCTCGGCGTACACCCTGGGCCTGGCGGCGGCCCAGCGGATCGTCGGCATCCTGACCACCGCCATGGTCACGGGTCTGTTCTTCCTGCGGTTCACCCAGGTGGATTCCCCGTTGCGCTTCAGCCGCCAGCTGTGCCTGAGCGGCTGGCCCGGCGGTCACCTCAGCTGCCGCTTCGTCACCGCCGACCCCAGTTACTGGTTGAAGGTGTCGTACACGATGACCCTGTTCGTCGATGAGGAGATCGAACCGGGGCTGTGGCAACGCCGGCTGCACCCGCTGCCGCTGCTGAACGCCACCACGCCCCAGCTGCACGTGACGGCGGTGCTGACCCACCGGCTGACCCCGGAGAGTCCCCTGGTCCAGCTGGGTCTCGACGCCATCGCCCGGGCCAGCGGTGCCCTGATGGTGCTGGTGGAGGGTTCCGACGAAGTGACGGGATCGTCGCTGCTCCAGGTCCATCACTACCGCATCGAGGACATTCTCCAGGGCCGGACCTTTGCCGATCTGGTGTCCATCGACAGCCGGGGGCGTCGCCTGGTGACCCTCGAAGCCCTCGACCGCACCGTGCCGATCACCTGATCCGGAAGCGGATCCAATCCGGACCGGCCGCTGACGGGTATCTCCCGGTGAGCGCGGGTTCTGGCGACACAACGCCCGGCCTGTCCCTCGCCCCTCACACCGCATCCCCCATGACCCGCTCCACCCGCGCCCTGCTCCGCACCGGCGCCCTCGGCCTGGTCACGGCCACGGCCCTGTCCGGTGCCGTCCTGCACGCCCGCAGCCTCAGCGCTCCGATCACCCCCGCACCGGCTTCCCTGGGCCAGGCCATGGCCATGGCGATGGCCAGCGGCAGCTTCCGCAAGGCTGAGGCTCCGGTGACCGGTGGCTTCTCGATCAGCGAACAGGGCGGCAAGACGGTGCTCACCCTGAGCGGCGACTTCAAGACCAACGACATGGCTCCCGATCTGTGGGTGGCCTTCAGCCCCTCCGCCACGCCCCTGGCGATGAGCAAGGCCCCCGGCTTCCCCCTCAAGCCCGGCAGCTACACCCTGCTCTCGAAGCTGAAATCCAGCAAGGGGGGCCAGAGCTACGTGATCCCCGCCTCGATCGACCTCAAGGCCCAGAAGTCGGTGCTGATCTGGTGCCAGAAGTTCAACGCCACCATGGCCTGGGCGCCCCTCAAGCCCTGAGCGCCGCCAGGCCCCTCACAGCCCGGCGAACCACTCGTAGCCCCTGTCCTCCCAGGTGCCGAGGCGGTCGCCGAGGGTTGTCATCAGCTCCAGGCCGGTGACCCACTTGCTCTGCTTGTAGCCGAGCTTGATGGGGCTGGCCAGCCGCACGGGGGCGCCGTTGGCCACGGGCAACGGCGCCCCGTTCATGTGGGTGGCGAGCAGGGTCTGGGGGTGCAGGGCGGAGGCCAGATCCCAGGTTTCGAAGTACTGGTCGGCGGAGCGGATCGCCAGATAGGCCCCGAGGGGAGACGGGCCGGCCAGGGCCAGCACATCGGCCAGCCGCGGGCCCGACCAGGCGACGATCGCCGCCCAGCCCTCCACGCAGACGTGGCGGATGACGCACTCCCGCTGGGGCAGGGCGGCCAGGGCGGCCAGATCGAGGCGCAGGGGCCGGCGCACCGCCCCGTTGACGACGAGCCGGTAGCTCTCGGGCGCCAGGGTGGGCGTGCCGTTGAAGCTGTTGACCAGCAGCGCGGCCGGCTCCACCTGGCCGCGCCGGAACTCCGGCACCGGCCCCTTCCCCTGCAGCAGGGCCTCGATCCGTTCGTTCAGCGGCTGGGTGAGCTCGCCCACCGCGGTGCTCCAGCGGTTGAGGCCGCAGCCGCCGAGCAGCAGGGAGGAGCCGCCGGAGAGCAGCAGGCCGAGGGCGCGGCGGCGACTGGGGAGATCGGCCATCCCGGGGATGCCTCGATCAGTGCTGCCCATCACAGGGCCATCCGCCGCAGCAGCCGCAGGCCGCCCACCCGCCAGGAGAGCCCCACGTGGGCCACCAGCAGCAGGGCGATGGCGGGGATGGTGGCCAGGTGGCAGAGCCGCAGCGTCTGCCAGCTGGTGAGGCCGGCCGGCTCGGCGAAGGCGAACAGCGACACCAGCCACCACAGCTGGGCCGGCTTGTACATGGCCAGACCCGAGAGCAGGCTGAAGGCCAGCACGACCAGCATCAGGGTGTAGGTGATCCGGTGGCTGGCCAGGCGGCGCCGGGGGGGACTGGCGCTGTGGCGCAGGGTGCCCAGATCGCCGCCGTCGGCCAGGCGCCGGTGGCGCCGCTGCAGCAGCAGGCCGATCCAGAGCCCCAGGTTGGCGGCGTACAGACCCATGGCGCCGAAGTGCCAGTCGCGGCCGCCGGCCAGCCAGCCGCCGAGGGTGAGCCACTCGGGCACGGTCGCCCCCGCCCGGCCGCCGAAGACCGGATTGGCGTTGTAGATCTCGAGGCCGCTGCCGGCCATCAGCAGGAGCACCAGCAGGTTGAAACCGTGGAAGGCCCGTGTCCACAGGGGGTGGGGGCCCATGGCCTCAGGCGGTCTGGAGCTGGTCGAGCTGCTGCTGCAGGCGCTGCTTCATGCGCGTCTGGACCAGGTGGCAGAGCTCCTCCACCAACTCGGCGTCGGCCCGGTAGATGAGGCGGACCCCTTCGCGCTCACAGCTCACGAGGCCGGCCCGCTGCAGCTGGGAGAGCTGGCGGCTGATGTGGGACTGGCTGAAGCCGGTGGCCTCGATCAGGGAGGCCACATCACAGGGACCCTGGCGCAGATGGCAGAGGAGCTGGAGCCGGGCCGGTTCGCTCAGCAGCCGGAAGAACTGGCTGAACTCCTCCAGCAGCTCCGGACTGGGAATCGACCCGGGACCGACCACGCCCATGACAGTTCACTATGCCGCTAGCGACATTATGCAGCGCCTTTCCCGCCGATGGGGCGCAGACGGCAGCAGGTTTTCACTCTTTTGCCGTTGTATGCGTGTATAGTCATAGTCAGCAAACCATCCCGCCTCGATGCCCGCCGTTCCCCCATCGCCACGCCATGCCGCCCAGCTCTGGCAGGGGGGGCGTTCTTGAGCGTCGCCCTGCTGCTGCTGATGGCCGCCGGCGGTGCCCTGATCGGGTTCCTGCTGGCGGTGCTCGGCGCCGGCGGCTCGATCCTGCTGCTGCCCCTTCTGATCAGCGGCGCCGGGCTGCCCACCCGTGAGGCGGTGCCCCTGTCGCTCCTGGCCGTCACCCTGTTGGCGGTGGCCAACGCCGGCCCCTACCTGCGGCGGCGCCAGGTGGCGCCCCTGCCTGCCCTGATCCTCGGGGTGCCGGCCCTAGCGGGCAGCTGGATCGGCGGCTCCCTCGTCAAGCAGGGGCTGATCCCCGAGCCGGTGCAGCTGGCCGTGTTCGCCGCCGCCGCCCTGGTGGCCGCCTGGCTGCTCTCCCGGCGGCGGCAGGGTACCGGGGCAGGCAGGCGCCCCACCGAACCCGAACCCCGACGGAACGGCGGGACCCTGGCACTGGCGGGCCAGGGGGTGGGGGTGGGCCTGCTGACTGGCATCGCCGGGGTGGGCGGCGGCTTCGCCATCGTGCCCGCCCTGGTGCTGCTGGCCGGTCTGCCGATGCCCCTGGCCAGCGGCACCAGCCTGGTGCTGATCGCCACCAACAGCCTGGTGGCCGTGGGGGCCCTCGGGCACTGGCCGGCGGCGGGCCTGCCCCTGCTGGCGCCGCTGACCGCCGGCGGCCTGGTGGGCGCCATCGGCGGCCAGGCCCTGGCCCCCCACCTCTCCGATCGGCACCTGCGCCAGGGCTTCGCCGCCCTGCTGGTCGGTTCGGCGCTGCTCACGGGCGCCGAAGCCCTCCAGCGCCAGCGCAGCCTCAGCCCCACCACTCCCCCCACGCCCACCGTCCCGCACCGGAAATGAGCCAGCTTCTGTTCCAGTTCCGCCTGCAGAGCCGCCACGGCGCCGCCGGCGACAGCCTGAGCGTCGATTTCCGCAACGGCGAGCAGGAGCCGTGGCAGCCGCTGGAGCCCAGCCTGCAGACCCCCGGCTTCCGGCTCTTCCTGCTGTCGCTGCTGCTCTGCCAGCACCACTACCTGGTGGCCAACGCCCTCGAGCGGCACCTGCCCCTGGCGGCGGTGGACGGGGTGCTGAGCGTGACCGCCTCCGGCGACTGGATGGTCGAGGCGGTGGAGGGCACCTTCCAGGTGCGGCTGGAGGCGGCCGATGGGGCGGCGACGCCCGCGCTGGATGAGTCCAGCCGGGCCTTTCTGGAGCGCCGCATGAAGGTCTGTCCGGTGTCGCGGAATCTGCCCGGTACGGTGACCAAATCGATCGTGGTGCAAGCGGCGGAATGATCCGGGCGTTCGAGCCGGCCGACTGGCCAGGGGTGTGGGCCTTGCTGGAGCCGGTGTTCCGGGCCGGCGAAACCTTCCCCCACGACCCGGCGATCGACAGCGATACGGCCCATCAGGCCTGGGTGGGGGCCGTCGCCGCCACCTTCGTGGCCACCGAGGCGGGCGGCGCGATCGTGGGCACCTACTACCTGCGGCCCAACCAGCCGTGCCTGGGCGCCCACGTGGCCAACGCCGGCTATGTGGTGGCCGAGGCCTCCCGGGGCCGGGGGGTGGGCCATGCCCTCTGCCGCCACTCCCAGGAGGAGGCCCGGCGGCGTGGCTTCACGGCGATGCAGTTCAACCTGGTGGTGAGCACCAACACCGCCGGCGTGGCCGCCTGGAGCCGCAACGGCTTCCGCACCATCGGCCGGCTGCCGGGGGCCTTCCGCCATCCCCGACTGGGGGAGGTGGATGCCCTGGTGATGTTCAAGACGCTGGCCTGAGTTCAGGGGGTGGGGTGTTCCTCGCAGGGCATCCAGAGGGAGCCCATGGCGTGGGCCCCTTCGCAGCCGAGGTCCTTCGCCTTCCTCAGGGCCTCCTCGCGGCTGGGGTAGGCGTAGAGGTTCGGCTGGCCCTGGCCTGAGCTGTGGTTGTGGTGATGGTGCACCTGGCCGCTCGGGCTCCCCAGCCGGTAGGGACCCATCCCGTCCATCCCCACCCACCAGACGCCCATCACGTTCACCCCGGCGATGAGGATGCCCATGCCCACCACGGAGGCGTTGATCACCCCCATCGCCACCGCCCCCAGGCTCAGCACCCCCATCGGCACGACGCCGATGCTGACCACCCCCATGGGCACGATGCCGATCGAGATGATTCCCAGGGGGGCGATGCCGATGGCCAGGATCTTCGGCCGGCCACCGCACGCCGCGTTGCCGCCGGAGGGAGGGGTCTCCGGTGTGACCGGGTCAGGCATCAATGGGAGCCGTGGCCGGACGACCCGCCTTTGGTTTCGCCATGGGTGGCACAGGGCATCCACTGGTTGCCATGCTGGTGGGCCCCGGTGCAGTTGAAGTGCTTGGCGGCGGCCTCGGCTTCCGCCTTGGTGGCGAACATCGCCTTCTGGGCTCCAGGGCCTGGCTGCTGGGCCAGGGCGGGCGCGCCAGCGAGGGCAGCCAGGAGGCCGGCGGCGGCCAGGGGGACGAGGGGCGGCCGAAGGCGCAACACGGCGATTCCTGAAACGACAATCATTCTGGCAGTGCTGATCTCAGGGGGTGGGGTCGTGGGAGCTCAGGGGTTGTCATAGCTGGGCACGGTGGGATCGCCGTCCCTACCCAGACGGCGGCTCGCCGTTTCCCTGGCGCCGGTGGCCGGTTGATGGGTTCCTGCCCGGGCCAGCCCGAAGCGGGGCATGTTGCCGTAGACGCATTCATAGCGGCCCGCCTCCACCAGATAGGTCTCGTGCCAGATGCCGACGCTGCCGCTGGCGCCGACCGCCTGGTTGAAGCGCTTCCATGCCGTCAGGTGGGAGGCCTTCGGGTTCTTCGAGAAGCTTTCGAGAGCTTCGAAGGAGCGCCAGTACTGAACCAGCCCCACACCGCGCCAGTAGACGATCGTCTGGGCGCTGAGCAGGCCGAGCTCGGGACTGGCCAGAAGTTCCCGCACCATCGGCCCCATCGCCCGCGCCACCGGCAGCCATTGGTGCAGTGCCCATAAGCGATTCACCCGCAGGCCGATGAGGAACACCACGAACGGGCCCTCGATCTGGGTGGTGTACCGGCCGGGAAAGATGGGGCTCATGCGGGAGGGAAGGCGCCAGCCATCACAGCGTGCCCGCCTCCAGCTGCTGCAGATAGAGGAATTCAGGAGATTCGACACCGGCCTGCCGACGAATCTCCACCAGTTCGGGGGACTCGAAGAACGCCTTGGCCCTGGCGATCGATTCCCAGCGGGAGAAGTGCACCACCTTGTTGGGGTCGCTCGCGTCACGGAGCACCTGGAACGACCGCTCGCCGGCGTCACGGCGCAGGCTGGCCGCCGCGTCGAACACCTGTTTCCAGGCCCCGTAGTCCCGCACGGCGTGGATGATCAGCACATGGTCCATGGGAGTTCACACCCGGCGGGCCGAAGGGATGAGGCGCCTGCCGCAGAGGACCGCGCCAAAGCCGAACACGTACATCAGCAGGCTGTAGACCGCCGCCGGCACCGCCATGTCGGGATTGTTGAGCAGGCCGGCGGTGATGGCAATCGCCAGGGTTCCGTTCTGAATCCCCACTTCGATCGCGATGCACACCTGCTGGGCCAGGGGCAGGCGGAACAGCCGGCCGGCCAGAAAGCCCGCCAGCATGGCGAGCAGGTTGAGCAGGGCGATGGCCAGTCCCATCTGGGCCAGAAACCCCGGCAGCTTGGGGGCCTCGCGAATGAACAACAGCAGGATGATCAGCGCCAGCAGGCCCCCGGCCAGCCGGCCCATCTGCTTCTCCAGACGTCGGGCCGGCCCGGGGAAGCGATGACGGATGGCCATGCCGATGGCCGTCGGCAGCAGGGTGATCAGCACGATCTGCAGCATGGTGGTGCCGATCGGCAGGGCGATCGCGGCCCCTTCCCCCAGGAAATGCTGCAGGGCCAGGTTGGTGAACAGGGGAATCGTGAACACCGTGACGATGCTGCTGACGGCCGTCAGGGTCACCGACAGGGCCACATCCCCCCGGGCCAGGTAGGTCATCAAGTTGGAAGACGGCCCGCCCGGACAGACGGCCACGACCACCAGACCCACCGCCATCACGGGCTCCATGGGCACCACCAGGGCGATCAGGGCCCCCAGCAGCGGCAATACCAGGCACTGGCAGACCGTCCCCACCGCGACCGCCCTGGGGTAGCGGGTGATGCGCTGGAAGTCCTCGGGCACCAGGCTGAGGCCCATGCCCAGCATGACGATGGCCAGCGCCACAGGCAGCAGGACCACCGTGAAGATGCTGCTCTGCATCAGCTGCTCTGCATCACCTGATGTGCATCAGTGGATGGCCATGCCCCGCATCACCGTGCCCATGATGCTCACCCGCGCCCAGCGCGGCAGGGGCACCAGCGACCAGCTCAGCAGCTTGGAGAGCGCGCCCGGCAACACCGTGGCCTGCCGCCCCAGGGCCGCGAGGATCGGCTGGGCGATCGCCTCCGGGTCCATGGCCGCGGCCATCCGCATCCCGGCCCGGGCGGCGAAGCCGCTGTGGGTGGGCCCGGGGGCCGCGGCCAGCACGGCGACGCCGTCCCCCTGGAGCTCCACCTGCAGGGCCTCGGCCAGGCTCTGCACGTAGGCCTTGGTGGCGGCGTAATGGGCCGCGTAGGGCATCCCCTGGAAGGCGGCGATCGAGCTGAGCAGCACCAGGCCGCCCCGGCCCCGCTCCCGCAGGCGGCGGCCGAAGTGGTGGCAGGCCAGCAGCACCGCCCGGCCGTTGACCATCAGCATCTCGGTTTCGCTGGCGATGTCGGCCTCCAGAAAGGGGCCGGAGCTGCCGAAGCCGGCGGAGGCCACCAGCAAGCCCACATGGAGTGGATCGGTGACCCGGCGGATCGCAGCAAGATGGTCGTCCCGGGCCAGGTCGACCGCGACGACCTGCACCTGCACGCCGTGGCTGGCGATGAGGTTGGCCGCCAGGGTTTCGAGCCGGGGGCGGTCGCGGGCGACGAGCACCAGGTTCAGGCCGGCGTCGGCCAGGCGGCAGGCCAGGGCGCGGCCGATGCCGGAGGAGGCCCCGGTGACGACGGCCCAGGGTCCGTAGCGTTCCAGGAAACGCCGCTGGCGGCGGGTCGGGGCGGATGGCATGGCGGCTTCGGTGGAGGGGAAGAGGGAACGGGTGAGGGGGGAACTCAGCGCGGGAAGCAGGCCGCGAAGCGGGCCAGCAGGCGGCGGTCGCCGCTGATCCTGAGGCGGCGGCGCAGCACCGCCCAGACCGGGCTGCGCCGGCCGCTGGCGATGGCGAGCCAGAGGCGGGCGTCGGCCCGCACCAGCAGATCCGGGCTGCCGGTGAGCTCGCCGGGGGTCACCTGGAGCTGGCCGTCGTCGATGCGCACAGTGGCCCGCACCGCCTCCGGACCGCTGAGCTCGAAGTGGAAGGTGGCGGCCCAGCCCGTCGCCGGGCCCCGCTGGAAGATCAGGGGCAGGGCACCGAAGAACTCCCGCGGGCGGGTGGCCCGCAGGCTGGAGCGGATCCGCCGCACCCGCTTGTGGGGGAAGCGGCGACGCACGTGGGCCTCGGCGTCCGAGCCGGCCACCACGTAGATCGTTTCCTCCCGCTCGGTGAGCGGCTTGAGCACCCGTTGCACGTGGCCGGTGCGGTCATGCACAAAGCCGCCGAGCACGTCGTCGCCGGCGGGGCAGACCGCCACGCAGTAGGCGGCCTTGTAGCTGGGCTTGTAGGCGAGGCCCTGCCAGGTGGTGACGGCCTCGTGGAGAGGGACGCGGTCTCGGAAGTCGTGGCGGTTGCGGCTCTCCACCACCTCTTCCACGAAATCGGCGAAACCGCTCATGAACTCGCGGTAGTTGTGGTCGTAGCAGGCGGAGAAGCGAAAGCCGCCGCCGGGCTCGATGGCACCGACGGGGCAGGCCACCTCACAGAGGCGGCAGTCGATGCAGGGGTTGTAGGCCAGGGGCGCCGGGGCCTGGGGGATCTCGGCGCTGGTGAGCACGGTGCCGAGCAGTACGAAGGAGCCGAAGCGCGGATGGATCAGGTTGCGGTGCAGGCCCATCGCCCCTAGCTGGGCCGCCTGGGCGACGCGCTTGTGGGAGACGATCCAGGAGCGGCCAGGGAAGGAGCTCATGTCCATGGGGAAGGCCATGGGCGGGTTCAGGGCCCGGTGACCCAGCCCATCGAGGGCCCGGGCGATGCGAGAAGCGATCTCATCCACCGCATGGCCCGTGCGGTGGAACTCGAGGTTGGCCACGTTGCGGCGGGGGCTGCGCACGTTCTCGGGGTGCATGCGCAGCACGATCGCCACCAGCGAGCGAGCGCCTGGCATGGCGGTGAGCACATGGGGCACCTCCTCGGCCAGCTCGGGGTGGTCGAGCGACACCCAGCCGGCGTCGTCGGCGCCGGCCTCCAGGGCGATGGCCCGCACCTGCTCCAGGGAGAGGGGCGCTGGTGGGGGGAGGGGTCCGCGGGAGCGGGCGGCCGCCAGGGCGGGATGGTCGGGAGGCTTAGCCATGATGGGCGTCATGTCATGGGACAAAAAAAGAGAGGGCCCGCCTCAGGCCCCAGGCGAGGCCGCCGCCGCCAGCAGGCGGCGGGCCAGGGCGGGGTCATCCACAAGGCGGGCCAGCACCACCGCCCCCACCATGGCCGAGGCCAGATGCAGGGCCCCGTCGCTGGGCTCCGGCGCCGGCTGGCGCGGATGCAGCTTGCGCTCGATCGCCGCCAGCAGCCCGCGGGCGGCGGACGCGAAGGCGGAGCGCACGGGGACCGGCTGGCGGGCCCCCTCCGCGCCGAGGGCCGCGATCACGCAGCCCCGCTCGGGGTGGGCGAGGTGCTCGGGGGAGAGGTAGGTGGCGAGGCTCTGCTCCAGCGACAGCGACGGGGCCAGCGGACCGTCGGCGCTGGTGGCCGCCGCCGTGCGGATCGCCTCGGCCACCAGGGCGTCCCGGTTGGGGAAATGGGCATAGAAGGCTCCGTGGGTGAGGCCGGCCCGTCGCATCAGGGCGGGGATGCCGATGCCCGAAAGGCCGTGGCGACGCAGCTCCTCGGCGGCGGCCTCGAGGATGCGGGCACGAACGGCCTGCTTGTGGCTTTCCGGGTATCGCATGATGGCCATCATGCCATCAAAGGCCAGGTGGCGGCCAGGGCTTTCCTCGCCAGAGGCTGCTCAGGCGATCAGCAGGGGGTACAGATGTCGATGAGGCAGCCGTTCGGATCGACGGTCCGGAAGCGGCGCTGTCCATCGAACGCATTCCTGGGCTCCTGCTGGATCGGAAGCCCTTGGGATGGGAGGCTGCGTCCTCGGGATGGAGCGCAATCTGAACCCTCACACGGACGTGGAATCCAGCCCCCGGGAAACGGCGTCGAGAAAGCGTCCGCCCCACAGACAGCCCATCACCCCTGAGCTGGTGATCACCAAGGCGGCAGCGGCCATCTCCAGGCTGGTGAGATGGAAAGGATGACCAGCCGCGAATGGCACCGAAGTGATCAGGACACCCATGGCGGCGCCACCAGCAAAACGCAGCACCATGGCGGAGCGTGTCGTGCTGACGGGCAATTCAGGAGGCATCACGTTCCCTAGGACCCCATTGTCAAGAGGCTAAGCGAGGTAAGGCCTGCGTCAGGCCCCTGGTTGAGGCTCCTTCCCATCCATCAGCAGGCGCTTGAAGGCTTCGACATCCATAGGGTCCAGCAGGGCCTGGCTTCGCCAGCGTTCCATCAAGCCGAGCCAACTTGGCTGGGCCACCAGATCGGAAAACAGAAAATAGGGCAATGAGCCCTTGACTCTGTTGAGCGATCCGCAAATGACTTGAAAGCCCAGGTGGTCACTGCCAGGGGACCTATGGTCCAACTCCGCGAAGAGTGGGTGCCCTTGATCGCCATCACCAAAGAGGAGTTGGACCCCCGACAGTTGGCAGGTCCCATGGTGCGTAGAGAGCAGCATCAGCAGCTCCTTCTTCGAAAGGTCCCAGCGCTTGGACCTGGCCTCCGCCCACCAGATGTGAACGTCCTGAATCTGAAAGAGGGAGCTCATGATCAGAAAGAGCTGACCAAGCACCTGACATGCGTTTTGGAGGCACCATAACTGACAATAGCCACATCAAGATCAACATGGCGGTAGAGGTTCAGGGCCCGGTCGATGGCCCCAAGAATCCAATCGGTCTCATTGCCAAAAGCCCCGCCACCGAGCAACGTGAGAAACACTCGGTTGCTTCCATCCTGAACCGAGTTCAGGATGGCGGTGCAGATCGTTGCCTCATAAGAGGCTTCCAGAACGAGCCGTGCGAAGGGTGCCCAGAGGTCCGACGGATGCCGGGAATAGGCAACGGGCAAGGCGGAACCGTAGACCTGTGAAATGAGGTGCCCGCAATCCTTCAACGTCACCTGGGTCCGCCACTGAATTCCAATGCGCAGCAACCGTCGCCAGCCATCCAGTTCACCGTCGTCCGAGGACTTCAGACGCTCTGAGAGCTCAACCAGGCCAGCATGCGAAGCCAAGGGGTAGCCATTCCTCATCTCCCAGAGTCGGCCCTCTCTGTTTCCCAGGGCAATACCGAGGTCAGCCAGGCAGTCGATCTGGTGGTGCGCTGATTGCCCGGTTTGCCCACTGACATCCGCGAAGTAGTTTCGATAAATCGTTCCTGCCCCAGCTGCCATGGCACACGCCGGGCCCTGGGTATGGTCATGCTCATAAATTCCCACGCCCCGCTCTGGCGTCACATCTGGCGACACCATCTCAAGCAGATTGAACTGCGAGGCCACCTGAAAGAGCGCCTTCGCGTTCGACACATCGGCATGCAGATGCTGGACATTGGCCACCACTTCACACACCCGCAGGGTGCCGGACGGATAGGCGCTGGCCTGAACACGCTCTCGCAAGTCAGCCAAGGACGGCGTTTCCAACCGGCCACAGGCGAGAAGCCTCCCATTCACATGGGACTTCAAGCTCTCGCCTTCAACCGTGATCTTCTCCCGAACTTGCTCTGGGGAGTGCTCCGGAAAGCCGGTCAGTTCTTCGAACCACATGATTCAACGACTTCCAGGTGCTGTGGACGCAACATGGGCGACAGGCTCCAGCTCGGTATCAAGGTGATGCACTGGAAGCTCAATGGTTAGTTCTGAGGAGGAAAGCGCTGAAACTGGGGAAGTTCGTGGGCGTTCTCCATCCAGGCAATGCGTTCCGCCACCTGGATCTGAATGCGCGCAGGTACGGCCTCCGGTGAATCGTAGGTAGCACTCTGGATATCGACGATTCCAGGAAGCCCTTCGGCGTTGTAGTAGAAGAGACCAGTGCCGCAGTCGCCACAGAAGTGCCGTTGTGCCTGCTGCGACGACGCGTAGATTTTGGGAACACCCCGAGTCACCCGTAGGGCAGTCTCGGCATACATCGTCCAACCCACCACAGGTGCGCCGGAATGGCGGCGACAATCAGAGCAGTGGCAAAGGGCGTGGGTGAGCGGATCACCCTCGACTTCGTAGCGAATGGCGCCGCAGTGACAGCCACCGGCGAGTTTCATGATTCAGGTCCTCCAGGAATTGGACGAAGGGTAAGGTCGTGTTGCTGGCGTTGCTCAGCGATCGACTTGATGCACGTGCAGGGCCTCACGGGGTTCACCCGGTATACAGCTTGACGTTGAACTCCTCAGCCTCCTCCGGTGGCTGAAAGAAAGACGAGATGTGCATAAAGTCGTCCTCGCTCAAGTGATGGGAACCCGGTGGCCGCTCAAGATTCCGCCCGGAAATCCTTTCCAGACAGACTTTATCAGTAGTGTTCAGAAAATGGAGAACATGGTGCGCCGAGGCCTGCTCGAAGAGGGAACGAAACCAGGGGCGGCCTGCTTTCGTATTGGCCTGGAAATCGAGCACAACGGATTGCCCGGATCTGAGCAGATCAACCACGAGAGGGCCAACGACGGTCTTGAGACGCTTGGAGTACCGAACGTAGTCATCAAAGGTTCTCATCTCGTCACCGTAGAGAGCCAATAGCCAGACGTCCTCGGACAGCAGAATGGAACTGTGGTGTTGTGCCAGTCCCGTCGCAACCGTCGACTTACCGGCACCTGCCTTGCCGCAGAAAAAATGCAGTGTGGCAGGTGTCTCCATGGCGTCATTCAGATGCTGAATCCGTAGGGAGCGGTGGTGACACGCAAACGACGGGCCAGTTCCTTGACGATCCCCTGGACGATCTCGGGGTGTTCGGCCATCAGACTGTGTAAGGTCGACTGTTCGATCTGATAGAGCGTGCTCGGATCGATCGCGCTGACCGAGGCCGAGCGGGGTTCCGGGTCGAGGGCGGCCAGTTCTCCCACCATCTCACCATCCGAGAGTTCAACAATGGTCTGGTCACCGATGTGGACCCGCACCAGGCCGGCAGCGATCACGTACATCGAGGTGCCGTGATCTCCCTTGGCGAACAGCTGCTGGTTGGGCGCTAGCTGCACTTCTTCCACGGCATCAGCCACAGCAGCCAGCACGTCGTCGGGGGTGGAGGCGAAGATGCTGGCTCGCCTGAGCCGCTGAATCTTGTCGTGCGGGGCCGTGCTGGTCATGGCACTTGGAGAAGGAGCGTCTGAGGGCAGTTCAGACCGAGGACAATGGCATCAAATTTAGCGTGCCCGCCAGTTGCAGCAAGCTCGACAGATAGGTTCACAGCGCATTCTCCCGTTCGATCGTTATCACGAATTAACGGGCCAAAGCCATATACTTCTCTATGCTTTATGCGTGAAAGACTCAGCCATAGCGAATCAGTGATGATCCAGCGCATCAGTCATTGCAGTCTCAAGGATGGACTCTTAAGGCCCCGCACGCTGATTCTTGATCGGTGAAGGCCTCCACTGCCAAGGCCGCCGAATAGCTTATTGGCACACACCCTGACCGAGCCGGATCATTTTGCCCCAAGCCACTTGAACGGCTCAGCCGGCTTGAGCGCGGCCGAAAGCTCGCCCGCGAGAGGCTGACCGCGCTCAATCCTCACGACCTTCGGCGCAGCACCTTCAGTGAGATCAACCTTCTTGATATCGATCCACGACACCGCGGGGAAGATCGCAGACTCGAAGTAGTAGACCTTCGCCCGTTGATCCGCCACGGTCCGCCACAGTGTCATCGCGATATTCGGATTACTCGCATCGGCCAGGCCGAGGGGAACACTGATCATGCGTACCTGCGAAAACACCGATGCGAGCGCCAGCTCGGGATCCTTGTACTTCGGTGACGACTTGAGATAGTAGGACGTGCGTACGAAACGATCGGCGGCGCTGATGGTGCCCGGAAGGAAACGATCGCCACCAACCTTCTCCCAGTAGACGTTCAGCGCGAGCTGCTGGTCAAACGTTGGTGAGTTGGTCATCACCCTGTACTGCGAGCCATGGTGAATCACGAGTTTGCCATTGATGTATTCAAGGATCGCAGAGTCGCCGGTAGCATCAGAAAGCGAAAGATGCAGGCCCGCCGCGTGTCCATTCGGCAGTGGAGGCGCAATGATGGCAAAGGGGGGATTGGCCATCGCGGCCACCGCCTCCCGCACGGTTGCGAAGTTGTCGAGGAAATACTGTGCCCAGGCGCCAGCGCTCAGCGTGGGCTTTCCTGACTTGGCCGCATCACCCCATTCGGCTTCCTTGAGATAAAGCAGGTTCGCAACGAGTCCCTTTTCATTCATGCCATCGGCCGTTCCGGCATCATAGAAAGAGACAGCAATGGAGCCATACTTGGCGCTCCACTGGATCGGGTTGGCACCGACCGTCCCATCGCGCTTCATCCCTCTGGGAAAGGCCCATAGCGCCGTCTTGGCGGACGTATCCATCCAATCCATCGATCGACCCGTGATGAAGGACTTACTGCCCGTCTCATAGAGAAGACGCGTACAAGCTCGCGCTTCATGAGCATGCTGAAATCCAAATATCGAGATGACCAAGGAGCTGATCAGTGCCTTCATCATCGGGAATGCTGATGAGACTCTCACTGTGGACCTCTTGAGTCTGGTGATGGATAAGATTTTCCTAGCCACATCGCTTCGTCATGTCAGCGCCTCTGTGATAGTCCTTGAGGCTTTGCTGGAGCCGGCCGCTGGATCTTGATGCGAAGTGCCTCGCTCATGAGGAACTACACCTGCTCAAAGCCCGATGCTGCAGGAGTAACGACGGAAACGAAGACAAGCGGTTCTTGGCCGGTGTTAAGAACACCGTGGACTTCTCGGCGATGGGCTACCAGCACATCTCCCTGGGCGATGGCAATCGACTCCCCGTTTGCACCAAGGCGGTACGCGCCGCAACCCGAAAGGATGGTCCATGTATCCTGGCCATCAGGATGCACATGGGCCGAGATCTGCTGGCCGGGCTTGACATACCAAGCAACGACCGCTGCGTCAGCCGACTCGGTGATGACTGAGCGAATGGGCTCTCCATCTGCTGGTTGGAGAAAGTCCGTGACCTTGAACAAGCGCTGCGGGCTCATTGTGGACTAGATGGAACAGGGTTTGACGAGGTTGATGAACAATGGCGGCCCAGCGGTTCTTGGAGGCCCAACGCCTGGCGGATGAACTCTACGCGGAACAGCGGTTCATCCGTTCGATCGGCATGCTGGGCAACAGCGAACGGTATCAAGCGTATCCAGTTCCTTCGTGAAGGGCGCGCCGTCGACCTTGTCATCGGAGCCAAGAAGAGAGAAGCCAAGGCGACGGTGGAAGGCAATCGGGCTGCAATTGACCGGAGCGGTAACGCATTGGGCCGTGCGGCAGCCATGGGAGGCAGCCGCGGTAAAGACATGCCCATAGAGGAGGCGCCCCAACCCCTCTCCACGTCGTGCGGGATGCACGCCGAGGAAGTGGACGAAGAAGAGCTTGGGGGGCATGGCGGCCATCGGCCGACCACCCCACCATGAATCAACAACCGAGATGACCGGTTGATCGTCATCCTGCTCTAGATATCTGATGACGACCTCGGTCATCGCCTCCTACTCCGCAGACAGCATGCTTAACGCTCGCCATCACCTGGCCGCAAGGTTTTGTCGGCAGAGAATATAACGTTACGGCGGCGGCTCTGATGCATGGCGGTGTTAGCTGACCAGAGCCTTTGCTTGGGGAGCTGGCGCACCCCGAAGCAGGCCTTCCACGCTTAAATCCTCATCGACATCTGGCCAGTGGATTCCGTAGCCAGCCCCTGAAATCTCCCAGTTGTCACGCTCCTGGGAGGTTGCATGAAGAAGCCTTGGGAACCAAGCCAGCGGTACCGAGATAGAACGACCGTCAGCCAGGTCGACGATCAGCCTGTCTTCTGTCAACGCAACGTCAGTGACCTGCTCACCAGGGTTAGCCATGAAACTCCTCCCATGCATTGAGCAGGATAGCTCTGTTCAAGCTGACCAGCCGTTCAATTTCACGCAGCTCTCTGGCGCTGAAACCAAGGCTTGAGGACAGTGCCACAGGAACAAGCCAGACTTTGAAAGAGGCCTTATCTCTGTCGACATGAACATGGGGAGGCTCGTTTGGCTCGTGACTGTAGAAGTAGACCCTATGAGGACCGCTTCTGAGGATTGTCGGCATCCGAAAGCGCCACCATCACATCAACGATACCGACCTCGGCCTTCCTGTGCAGCTAACGCTCGCCTTGAGTGGCAGGCAAGGAGGCGCAGGTGGCGAAGCTGAAAGCTGAAAACTGATGCTGGCCTGTCCACTCGAAGGGCTTGGTCGACTTTTCCAATGGCGTGAGGCAACAACTCATTTAGAAGAGTGTGCTATAAGTTCAGTCTTAACTCAGAAAGCAATGGCAAGCTCAACCGACTTGAAACGGCTTCGTGCTTTTGTATTGAGCGATGCTCTTATTCAACGCCTCCGCCGAAACGCCTTGGGCGCTGCAGTCGGCGCGGTAGTGGCTGGGTTGACGATTGCCGACAGCCAGGCCCAGGCGCTTGTGGTGCCTGTGGGAGGCTTCGATTATGACGTGACCACATTTACCGGCTCTTACAACGACAATGCGAGCAAATTCAACACCCCGGAAAATGGTGGTGCAATGCCTTGGTGGGAGAACTATAATTCTGTGAATAACTGGACCACGAACCTTGCCTCAGACTTCGCACTAGAGGTCGAATATTCCCTCGGTTCGGGTATCTTGTTCGCCTATGAACTACGCCCGCAATTCAATTCCACGCAAGCTGCCTTCTATATTGGAATTAACATACCTTTCGGGACAGAAACTTTTTACGGCTCCTCGGCGACCTGGGCCCAAGCCACATTAATCGGCCCAACCAGCGGCGGTGGAGGCGGCTCAGCAGACGTTCCCGGCCCGCTTCCGGCCCTTGGCCTCGCTGCCGCCTTCGGCTTCAGCCGCAAGCTAAGGAAGCGCATCAAGGCCAGCAGCAACACCGTCTCCAGCACTCGCGGCGCCTGATTCATCCGCAGGCGCCTTACCAGGGCCCCATGGGCAGCTACAGCTCCTCTCTCCTTGACCTACTTCTCCTCTATTACGCTGGGTGGATTCTATTCATCAACATCAGCAAGAAAAAAATAATCCCAAGCACCATGGCAGGCGATAGCGCAAATGCAATAGTCCTTCTTGACACTGTTCACCAAATAAGCTTAGCCTGGACAGCTGTTGGATATTGAGCCAGTGGCTACCAAGGCTGGAGCACCATCGGGAAAGACCTCCCAAGCAGTGACAGTTGAACAGTCGAACGCCCGCCATCACCCGGCCGCAAGGCGAGAGTGGGGCAAAGAGAGATCGTGATGGGGCGGCTCGGGTGAATGGCGATGTTAGGCGGCCACCAAGCTAGAGCATCTGAACTGACTCAATGTAGCCCTCGAAGACACTGAAGAGTTGGCGCAGGTTTCGTTCTTCGACGAACACCTTAAGAGGGATTGAAGGTCGTCGGTTGATGGAATCCACTGGCAGTGACACACCAGAGATTGTATTCAGCTGCTCAAGCAACTCCAATCGCTTAGCCTCATCATCAAATGGCCGCCTTCTCGCGTACCAATAAAAGTAGATCTCAATACTACCTGATGTCCAAACGGCAAACATCGGGTGGTTAGTTCCATCATGCATGTAGACAGGAATGAAGGAGCCAAGGCGCTGACCTTTGCCCCACCAAACATACTCCGTACGTGGGCGTGCCCACTCCAGAATACGCCGTGCCACAGTCACTTCTACTGACGAACATCTTTCGACAAGATGTTGGAAGAAGCTCAGCTCATCCCACTGACGCTTCTCAGCAGGGGGCGTACCTTTTCGTTGCTGAGCCTCTGCGGTTTGGCCGATTAGTGTCGGCACAAGCGTGCGCAGACCCTCTCCGGTGTACTGCTTAATCTCCACGGCGAGCACTTCCGCCGGATCCATCTGCTGATTCAGGAACTCCACAATTCTTCGCAGCTCTGAGGGAATCTCATCGGCCACAAAGACGAGCCGAACCTTTCCTGCCTGGAGGTTCGTCTTGGCCTGCTGCCAAAAGCTGCTTGGATCTTCCTCTGGGCCGAGAAAGCTGGCTAATTCCTGCTCAGGATCGAGATTGCGACCAGCACACGCGCCTTCAAACTGCGCTCGCAGATATTCGACGGGCCAGTAAACCACTGCGTTAGCTGCGTAGTCGAGCATTTGGCCCACCACCTCGCGACGAATCCGCGTGTCGCTACTGCGCTTCACTTCCACAAGCGTCGGGATCGCATCCTGGTCCAGGAAGAGATGGTCAATGGACCAACGATCACTGCCACCCTCTTCCCCCGGAATACCCGCCTCGCGTCTAATAAGAAGCCAGCGCCGGGGATCAGTCCGATTGATCTGGTCGCCTGCGAGCAAGCTAGGGTGCGTGGCAAGCAGACGCTGGAGAAGATCCTCGGAGTCGTACAACTGCTCTCGGAGCTCCACTAGCTGCTCGCTACCGTCGATAAGGAAGATGGTTCGATTCACGAATGGGAGAAGTGACAGAAGAAAATGTTGGTGCGCCTAACGCTCATCATTACCCGTCCGCAGAAGCCGTTTCTGAATCGGAGAACCCAGTTGATCGGGCCTGGTGGATGATGATGTTAGGCATCATCGACTCCTGTCCCAAATGGCGGATTCGATTCAGACACACTTGCAGAGGCGATCCCAGCATGCAGAGAAGCCCTTACGCTAAAGGTTGCGCCATTCGCATACGCGGCTTGTGTGCCATTCCGGCTTCGGACATGGTAAGAGCCACCTGGCAAGACCTCTACTCGACCAGCATTAGCACCTCCACGGGTCTCATCATTCTGTGAATCGCAGTTTGGGCAGAGCAGACGCAAGTTCTCAACTCTGTTGTCCCGCGCGTTACCTGATGTATGGTCGAGTATCAGCGGCAGGCGCCTCCCATTCCACATGAGGGGAGGCTGGAAGAACATGCAGCAAGGATTGTCACAGCGCTCAGGAAGGCCTTGCCGCCTGCGCCAAGCCAGGTAGTGGCGCCTGACCGTTTGACGCGACCTCGGCGCTTCAGACATGCAAAGCACAGAAGAGGGATCTATCTTCATTTTCAGGTGCGGATCGCGGTGGACTTGTGACGCCAAACTTCTGGCATAAGCGGCGAGCGCAGCGAGACCGCTTCATGCCGAGGTTAGGCGGCTTCGACCCTCACGAGGTCTGGGTAAATAGGCCATGGCGCATCAGGGCAGTGATGAGGAGCAGGAGGAGCGCCCCAACGACAACGCCATAAGTTATAAGGTTGGCACGCCAGCTCCAGCGCGCCACGGCGACAGGGTCCGCGTGTGGTTCAAGCAGCCTGACGACGAGGCGCTCTGAGAAGACTGAGACCAAGAAGAAGGCTACGCAAAGGACTAGAGAAGCAGCCGGGACGAGCCAGTGCAGTGCGCTTTCATACGGATTAAGCCACGGTGCCTGGACTGTGAATGCGAGGAGCCTCTTTACAGGCGTCTCCAGCCCATAAGCTGAGGCATCGGTGAGGAACACCTCAATACCAAGGAGGATGAGCCATGTGAGGGGAATGCCAAAGAGCGTAGACGCCGCATTCGCTGCTGCCGAGACGAGTACCGAGCGGCGCCGTGTCAGGTCTATAAAGTTGCGGAGTACAGCGCCTTCAACAATGATGATCGGGACCAAAAGCAGCCAGGATACTGGCCACATAAGAAAAAGCATAGGCACGCCTGCATTTGCAGATGCCGGCCCAGATCCCAGGACGAGAGTGAAGCAGAGTGCAAGGAAGAGAAGATATAGTTTTGACCTCATGTGTCCTTACGGGCGACTACCTGGCCGTAGGACTGCTCCGTGAACCACGCCTCATCCGCGTTGCCTTCCGTGAACCACAGAGAGATCATCTGCGTAGGTGCCCCGTATCCATGATGCTGCTTAGGTTCCGGACAGCTATGACCAATAGCTAACAATGGTTCACGGATCTGATAATCACTGGTTCACAAAGATGCACAAGTCTTGAGGTCACTCGATCCGAAGGCAGAACTCGGTCGCAGTTGGTGATTGCCCATGCATGTTGAAGTGTCCACCTAACGGTAGAGCTCAGCCGCGCCGCACAGCGGCGTCGGCTGGAGCGACTTGTTGGGCCGCCGATATGACAACCACTTCGACGCCATATTCCTTTGCAAGCGGCTCCAAAACAGCGTCCCCCTTCGTGCATAACGCGACTGACCGAATGCTCGAGGGCTTGAACGGTTCCATTAGCCGTCTTGAAAAGACAGCTTGGCCCAGCAAGTACATCCCGAGTCTCGACACCTTGGTCTGTACCACGACGATGTCTTTGCCAGTTAACTCGACAGAGTCGGCCAATCGAATCTCGAATGGTCCGCCCAGAATGATGACTCCGTCCAATAGGCGTTGCCCGTTCTCCGGCCCGGCTCTTACTGCCGGAAACTCTTCGATAAGGGTTCCACCGATGGTTTTCCAATACCACCGGGTCAGAGGTGTCTCTTTCTTACTCATACGCTCTCCAGGCAGCCCAACAGTATTTCGGCGGTTCCGGTATCCATCCCTCTCGGGGGGCTCCGGCGGCATAAGCAACCTGCGAGACGATGATCATGGCTTGGAGCGCGCTCCAGCGTAAGGCTTTTCTCTGGAAGTGCCCTTGGATGACGGAGACATGGGCGGGTCCGGGAACCAGATGTTCGTTGGGTTACAGGAGGTCCGCTGGACTCATCACCCCGCAAGGGCCTCGATTCAGCACATGGGTTTAGATCATCGTGCTCTTCACGTCGCTGTGCCCCAGCAATTCCTGGATGGTGCGGTTGTCCTGGCCGCGCTCCAGCAGGTGAGTCGCGAACGAGTGGCGGAACGTATGACAGCTTGCCGGCTTGCTGATTCCGGCCCGCAGGATTGCCCGCTTCACCGCCTTCTGGATCACGGATGGGTCAATGTGATGCCGGCCTTGCGTTCGGGTCCTGGCGTCACGCCAACGGTGCGATTGTGGGAAGACCCACTGCCAGCCCCATTCCGAGGCAGCGTTCGGGTACTTCCTTCCCAATGCCATCGGCAGCACCACCCTCCCCCAGCCTGCCGCCAGGTCGGCTCGGTGCATCTGCCGCACCACCAACAGATGATTCTGCAAGGGCTCCATCAGGCTGGCGGGGAACACGGTGACCCGGTCCTTGTCGCCTTTGCCGCTGCGGACGGTCAGTTGCCGGGCTTCGAGATCCACATCCTGCACCCGGAGCCTCAGCGCTTCCATCAGCCGCAGTCCGCTGCCATAGAGCATCTGCGCCACGAGGTGTTCGGTTCCCTTGAGCTGCTGCAGCACGGCCCTCACCTCCGCCACCGTGTACACCACTGGCAACCGCTTGGGCTGCCGGGCGCGCACCACCCCTTCCAGGTTGCCCACATCTCCCCCGAGCACGTGCCGGTAGAGGAAGAGCAGGGCGGATAGTGCCTGGTTCTGCGTGGAGGCACTCACTTGCCCCACCGTGGCCAGGGGATGCCGCATCCCGTGAAAGCGCAGAAAGCGCTTCACCCACTGGGCATCAGTTCCTCCCGGTAGCGATCCATCAGCCGTGGACCTGGTATGGGAACCATGCGAAAGCCGCGGAGCCGCCTTCAGGGTTCCCCGCCCCGGTCCACCCGCACCCGCGCCAGCGTCGCCTCCAGCTCCTGCCGCCATTCGCCGGGGGCGAAGTGGTGCCAGCGGCCGTGGCCGGGCAGCAGCCAGCGCACGTCCAGATCCAGCAGCCGCTCCACCGAGCGCAGCTGCTCCTGCCAGTCCCACCAGCAGTAGCGGCGGGAGGCCACCACCCCGGGCGGATCCACACCCCACCAGAGGTGGTCGCCGCTGAACAGCACCTGGCCGGCGAACAGCACCGCCACCGAGCCGGCGGTGTGGCCCGGCACCGGCAGTACCAGCAGGTCGTCGTCGAGCGTGATGGGTGCGGTGCCCTCGAAGCGGTGTTCCGCCTCCGGGGCCGCGTCGGCATCGGCGGTGTGGATCCAGCGTTCGGCGCCGAAGTGTCGGGCCCAGGCGTCGTGGTCGGCCACGTCGTCGCGGTGGCTGAGCAGGATCCGCTGCAGGCCGCCGAGGGCCTCGATCCGGCGGGCCAGGGCGCCGCTCCAGCGCGGTGAATCGATCAGCACGTTGTCGTGGCCCCCATCGGCATGCCGCCGGGTGATCAGCCAGCTGCTGGCCCCGAAGCTCTTGCGCGCCGCCCAGCCGCCGTAGTGCACCTCCCCCGCCGGCAGGCTGCACACCAGCGCCGGGAAGCCATCGGCCGGGCTCCGGGCCAGCAGCTCCCTGGTGGTGCCGATCGCCGCCACCGGGCAGGCCTGCAACGCCAGCAGCGCCGCGCGGGTTTCGCCCTCGCCCCGCGGCTGGGCCCACACGTGCGAGGTGCGGCCGGTGGGAGCGAAGTGGGCCGGATCGAACTGCCAGCAGGTGCCGCAGTCGATGCAGGTCCGATCCACATAGAACGGCCCCTCCGCATTGGCGGCCAGGCGCTGCTGGGGACGGGCCATGGGAAGGTGGCGGCGACGCCCCTAGCCTGATCCCCATGGCCCATGCCCTGGCGCTGCTGGCAAGTGCGTCGCGCCGCGAGGCGCTTCTGGACTGGCTCGACCGGCAGTCGTTGGCGCTCGCCGGCTTCCCCCTGCTGGCCAGCGCCGAACTGGCAGAGCGGCTCAGGGGCGACCCGCGCACCGCCCAGCTGCGGGTCACGCCGCTGGCGGCCCTCGCCGAGGGGGGAGACATCCAGGTGGCTGCCGAGGTGCTGGCCGGTGCGGTGGACCTGGTGGTGGCCTTCCTCGATCCGGCGGCGCCGGCAGGCACGTCGCCCGACGCCGGGCTGCTGATGCGCGCCTGCGATCTGGCGGCCGTGCCCCTGGCCCTCAACGCCGCCACCGCCGAGCTGGCCCTGCGCGGCCTGTCCCACGGCCGCTCGGCCTACCTGCTGTTCAATCCCGTCGCCGGCCAGGGGGATGCCAACGCCGATCTGGCCCTGATCCGCTCGATCCTCGAACCCCAGCTGCTGGTGACGGTGCTGCTCACCCGGCCCGGCACCGACCCGGCCGACCAGTGCCGGGAACTCGTCGAGCTGCTCCAGGCGCGGCCGGCCGGCGAGGTGGGCAACGCCATGATCGTGGCCTGCGGCGGCGACGGCACCGTCTCGGCCGTGGCGGGGGCGGTGGCGGGCACCGGCATTCCCCTCGGCGTCATCCCCCGCGGCACCGCCAACGCCTTCGCCTCGGCGCTGTTCATTCCCACCGACCTGGTGGCCGCCTGCGAGACGATCCTGGCCGGCCACACCCACGTGGTGGACGCCGCCCGCTGCAACGACGTGCCGATGACCCTGCTGGCCGGGGTCGGCTTCGAGGCCGGGATGGTGGATCGCGCCACCCGCGAACTCAAGACGATGCTGGGCCCGCTCGCCTACGTGCTCGCCGGCGCCCAGCAGCTGGCGTCCCAGCAGCCGTTCCGGGCCCGGGTCGAGATCGACGGCACCGTCACCGATGTGCAGGCCGCCGCCATCACCGTGGCCAATGTGGCCCCCGCGACCTCGGTGCTGGCCCAGGGCTTCGGGCGGGTGATCCCCGACGACGGGCTGCTGGAAGTGACCATCGCCTCCCCCGCCACCCGCCTGCAGGGCCTCAACGCCCTCGCCTCCCTGCTCACCTCCGCCGTGGTGCAGTCGCCCGTCAACCACCCCGATCTCCTGTGTCTGCGGGCCAGCCGCATCACGATCACCACCGACCCGCCCCAGCGGCTGGTGATCGACGGCGAGATGCTCGAGGCCGACCCGGTCACCTTCACCTGCCTGCCGGGCGCCCTGACGGTGTTCGCGCCGCTGCCGCCACCGTGAGCTGGCTTCCATGAACCTGGCCACCGAGGCGGGCGTCGCCACCAAGATCCGCCGCATGGCCGACCGGGTGCGCTGGGGCCATCCCGCCCTCGCCCGCCACGGCATCGACCCCTGCCGCCTGGCGATCGACGGCGATCCGGGCAGCCCCGAGGCCTTCTCCTTCCTCGTGCTCGGCGACAGCGGCACCGGGCTGCATCGCCGCGACACCCCCCAGCGACGGGTGGCGGAGCAGCTGCTCGCCCATGGCGCCGATGCCCGCTTCCTGCTCCACACCGGCGACGTCGTCTACCCGGTGGGCTCCAGCGAGCAGTACCCGGACAACTTCATCCGTCCCTACCGCGAGTGGATCTTGGGCGGCGAGGACTGGGAGCAGCTGCGCTACGACCGACTCGTCTTCCGGGTGCCGTTCCTGCCGGTGCTCGGCAACCACGACTACTACGACCTGCCGCTGCCGCTGGGGCTGCTCGCCGGCCTCACGGCACCGCCACGGCGGCTGCTGCGCCCCTGGATCCAGCTGGATGTGGGCTGGCACGGCTCCTTCGTGGGCCAGGCCTGGGCCCGCGCCTTCCTCGATGGGCTGGGCGCCGTGCCCGAGGCCGAGCTGGAGCAGCACCTCGCCCGCACCCGCACCGCCACCGTCGACGGGGCCCGCTGCCTGCTCTACCGCCCCGGCGCCTTCACCCGCCTTCCCCACCGCCACTACAGCGTTCGCTGGGCAGGAGTCGACGTGTTCGCCCTCGACTCCAACACCTTCAACCAGCCCCTGCCGGCCGGCGCCGACGACGGCCGGCTGCGCCGGCGTCGCCAGGGGCTGGAAGCCGAACGGGCCTCCCTGCTGCTCTCCTTGGGCTCCCTGGGTGGCGATGAGGACGCCCGCGACGACCGGGCCGCCAAGGCCGAGCAGCTCGACGAGCAGATCCGGGACATCGACAAGCAGCTCGAAGGAGGTCCGCCGGCGGTCGACCAGGAGCAGCTCGACTGGTTCGCCGACGCCCTGATCGCCTCCTGGCGCAACCCGGACGTGCGGGGCCGGCTGCTGGTCCTGCACCATCCCCCCTACGTCACCGAAACCAGCAAGTGGGACCAGGGCCAGACCCTGGCGGTGCGGACCAGGCTGCGCGGCGTGCTGGATCGCGTCGCCGCCGCCCTCGGGGCACTGCCAGCCGGGCGGCCCCTGATCGATCTGGCCTTCAGTGGCCACGCCCACTGCCTGGAGCTGCTCAGCACCGGCGACACCGGCCACGGCGACGCCCACATCCCCTGGGCGATCTGCGGCGGCAGCGGCTACAGCCTGCGCCGCCAGCGGCGCGAGGGGCCCGACCTGCTGGAGGGTCCGGCGGGCAGTGAGCGGGTCGTGGCCCGCTCCCGGCTCTTCCTGGGCCGCAGCGGCCGGGGCTCCAGCCTGCGCCGCGCCTACTCCGCCCTGCGGGTCGACGTGGCGGCCGGCACCCCCCTGAAACTCACGCTCACCCCGCTGGTGGCCGAGAAGGCCGATGGGCGGTGGCACCCGTATCGGCTGCCGGGAATCACGCCGGGGGCGGACAGCGCCCTGCTGGATCAGCCATGAAGGCCATCAAACGAAGGCCGGTGGGAACGAATTACTTCGTAAGAATGAAGACACATTGATCAACGGATTCAAACTCCTCCAGAAACTCGCACCGCCCGAAGCCCAGCGAGGCACTGTTCCTCTCCATCCACGGCCTTGGAATCCACGCCTCTCCATAGAAATCATCGGTGAGCTCCCCAGCTCCGCCGGTTCGATAGAACTGAAAGTCCCCGGTTCTGTAGCGGCGCAGGAGCTTGTCCGGAGGGGGCATGCGCACGCGCATGGGATCCTCAGGGGCCAACTGTTTGAGGTACTGAATCTGCCTGGTACCACGGGTTGTGAAAATCAGCTTCCCCCCCGGCACGAGCACATCGCTGAAGCAGCGAAGCCATCCCCGGCAGGCCGCCTCGCTGAGGTGGGAAAACACGGAGAAGGCATAGCAGCAGTCGGCGGATGTGATATCCGAAGGGAGTGGCGGTGCTGGCGCATTCTGCAGAACGGCGAACGGGGGATGCAGACTCCGAGCACAGGCCACCGCATCGGTCAAGCAATCCACGAGCACCAGCTCATCAGCGGGCGTTTCGCGGAGAAAAAGCCGCAGCACCCTGCCCCAACCCCCGCCGAAGTCAATGAGTCGAAACTGCCCCTTTCTCTGGGCGGGGAGATGGTGAAGAACCACCTTGTAAAAATCAAAAGCCTGTTGCAGATTGTCGCGCCCATGGCGGGCCGTGAAACGCATTTGCACCTCTTCAGGCGGCAGATCAGGTATCGCGATTCCAGTCTGCTGACGTCCCACCACAGGGTTCAGGTTCGCCTCAAGCCAAGCCTGGTCGGATAGTTCCGTCAAAGGTGTCACCCCAGGCAGTGAAAGGGTTAAGAAGGTTGTTGATCCCTTCTCCATAGAAGAAGAGACCAGCCTTCAATTAGCGCAGTTTCACAGCATGGCCTGCTGTCGCCAGCCACCCATGGACGCCGCCAGCGGCGCCGACATCCCGCTGTAGACCGGCAACACCCATCCCCGCCCCGCTCCCATGGACCCCAGCGCGGACCTCACCAGCCGGTTCCTGCAGCTCGCCTGCGGCAATTGGATCACCCAGATGCTGCATGTGGCCGCCGAGCTGGCCGTCGCCGACCATCTGGCGGCCGCCGGCCCCGAAGGCCTGACGGCCGAGGAGCTCGCCGGCCGCTGCGGCGCCGATGGCGAGTCCCTGTTCCGGCTGCTGCGGGGCCTGGCCAGCCTGGGCCTGTTCGCCGAGACCGAACCGCGCCGCTTCGTGCTCACCCCCCTGGCGGAGCTGCTGTGCAGCGACCACCCCGGCTCCCAGCGCCAGTTCATGCGCATGCTCGGCGGCGAGCACTACGACGCCTGGACCGACCTGCTCCACAGCGTCCGCACCGGCGAGAGCGCCTTCGGCCACCACTTCGGCGAACCCGTCTTCGCCTGGTACGGCCACAACCCCGAACGCGGCGCCATCTTCGACGGCGCCATGACCGACTTCTCCCGCGTCGAGACCGAGGCCCTGCTGGCCACCTGGGACTTCAGCGCCGACCGCCACCTGATCGACGTGGGCGGCGGCCGCGGTGCACTGCTGCAGACGCTGCTGCGCCACCACGGCCATCTGCGGGGCACGCTCTTCGACCAGCCGGCGGTGGTGGCGCCGGTGACGGTGCCGCCGGAGCTGGAGGGGCGCTTCAGCGTCGTCGGCGGCGACTTCTTCGCCCAGGTGCCGGCCGGCGGCGACACCTACCTGCTCAAGCACATCCTCCACGACTGGGGCGATGAGGCCTGCCTGACGATCCTGGGCCACATCCGCGCCGGCCTGGCCCCCGGCGGCCGGCTGCTGATCCTCGAGCAGGTGATCCCCCCGGGCAACGATCCGGCCCCGGGCAAGCTGCTCGATCTCAACATGCTCGTCATGACCGAGGGCGGCCGGGAACGCACCCCCGCGGCCTACGCCGAACTGCTGGAGCGCGCCGGCCTGCGGCTGGCGGGGATCCACCCGACACCGTCACCGGTCGCGGTGGTGGAGGCGGTGGCGGCCTGAGCGCGGCCCCCGCGTCACACCAGCAGCCCGACCACCAGGGCGATGGCCCCGCCGATGGGACCGAAGAAGAAGAAGCTGGTCATCGCCGCGGCCAGCTCGCGGTCGTGGCGGGTGTAGAGCTGCAGCACCAGCACGTAGCTGATACCGGTGCTGAGCAGGAAGCCCGCCAGGCCGAACAGCAGACCGCGCCCCAGCCGTTTCCAGCGCATCCCCGGGCTCTCCGCTTGGCCTGCGTTCCTCGACACTCAGTGTGCCAGAGGCGTTCTCCGCCCTAGCGTCGGAGCCAGCCCAGCCCCAGGATCCGTGAGCCTTGCCATCGCCCTGCTCACGGTCTCCGACACCCGCAGCCTCGCCGACGACGCCTCCGGCGACGCCCTGCAGCAGCGGGTCGAGGCGGCCGGCCACCGGGTCGTGGAGCGCAGCCTGGTGCCCGACGACCGCTACCGCATCCGGGCCGAGCTGAGCCGCTGGATCGCCGACCCCGCCGTGCAGGTGGTGATCAGCTCCGGCGGCACCGGCCTCACCGGCCGCGACGGCACCCCCGAGGCCGTGGCGCCCCTGCTCGACAAGACCATCGAGGGCTTCGGCGAGCTGTTCCGGGTGCTCTCCTTCGAGACGATCGGCACCAGCACCCTGCAGAGCCGCGCTCTGGCCGGGGTGGCCAACGGCACGGTGGTGTTCGTGCTGCCCGGCTCCCTCGATGCGGTGTCCACCGCCTGGGACCGGCTGATCCGGGCCCAGCTCGACGCCACCACCCGACCCTGCAACCTGGTGCAGCTGCTGCCGCGGCTCACGGAAAGCTGATGCGGACCCGTGTCCTGCGGCGGCGGACCCGCCCCTGGTGGTTGGGGGCCCTCGCCCTGCTGCTCAGCGTCGGGCTCTGGTGGCTGCCGCCGGCTGGGGCGATTGCCGCCGCCACGGCCGATGGCAGCGGGGCCCGTGGGCCCGGGACGGGCCCGGCCGACCCCGGTGGCGTGGTGGCCGCCGGCAGTTTCGAGCTGGCCAAGGTGCGGATCCTCGGCGTTCCCGCCCTCACCGTGGCCTCTCCGGTGGTGGGCCATCAGGACAATGCCCCCGACGCCCGGCGCCGCGCCGAGGTGATCGAAGGCAACCTGCGTCTCCTCTACGACCCCGAGCACCTCTGCAGCGAGAGCGAACAGATCGCCGAGTGGATCCTGGTGCGGGTACTGGGGGGAAGTGATGGGGCCTGTGAGCCGTCGCCGCTCCAGCGGGTGAGCGGAAGCGCCCCCGAAAAGCTGGTGGTGGAGCGCCGGCAGCTGCCGGGGGGCGATGTGGTGCTGGAGGCCAGGGTGCCGGAACGCTCCGAACCCCTGCCGCTGCTCACGATCACCCGGGCCGACGCCAGCCTCAACGGCGTCACCGCGATGGCCCTGGGGGAACGCTGGCAGCAGCGGTTGCAGAGCCGCCTGCGCCATGCCCGCCAGGTGATGCAGCCGGCCGATCTGCGCCGCCGCTGGCAGTTCACCCTCACGGTGCAACTGGCGCTGGCCCTGCTCACCGCCGCCACCCTCTGGCTGTGGCGCTGGAACCGGGTGCGCTGCGCCGGGCTCATCAGCCGCCGCAGCCCCACCCCTGATCGGGCCCTGGAGCAACGCCTGCAGCTCCACCAGGTCTTCGGGCTGGTGCTGTTGCTGCTGGTGCTGCTGCAGCTGATGGTCATGCTGGCCCTGGGGGTGATGGCCGTCCCGGGCAAGGTGCCCCTGGGGCTGCAGTTGCTGCTCCAGCCCGTCCACTCCCTCCTCAAGGTGCTGATGGTGGGGCTGGCCGCCCTGCTGGCGCGCTCCCTGGCCACCTTTCTGCTGCACCAGTGGGCCGACGGCTCCAGGGTGCCGGTGGAGGAGCAGGCCCGCCGGGAGCAGCGGCACCGCAGCCTGCTGCGGGTGAGCCATCGCCTGATCGATCTGGTCTGCATCCTGGTGGCGGCCGGCTGGATCCTGATCGACATTCCCGGGATCCGGGCCGCGTCCTCCTCCCTGCTGCTGGCCGGCGGCGCCCTGCTCGGCGGCCTGGCGCTGGTGTTCCAGGGGCTGCTGCGGGACTTCGTCGCCGGCCTCGCCGTGCTGATCGAAGACCGCTACGCCATCGGCGACTGGGTGGAGATCGATGGCCTCGAGGGGGACGTGGTGGATGTGGGTGTGCTCAGCACCCAGCTCCACTGCCTCGATCACCGGGTGGCGGTGGTCCAGAACAGCGCCTTCGACCGGGTGGTGAACCACACCAAGCTGCGCTCCGGGGAGGAGGTGAAACTGCTCATCTCCCACCGCTGCGCCGCCATCGGCCAGGCCCTGGGGGTGGTGGCGGACGAGCTCGCCGCCTTCCACACCGACCCCACCTGGGGACCCCGCCTGCTGGCGCCCCCCCTGCTGCGGGGCGTCAGTGCCACGGGCCCGCTGGGCATCACCGTGAGCGTCCTGCTCACCACGGTGACCGGCGAGCAGTGGGCCTGCTCCCGCGAGCTCCAGGGGCGTCTGGTAGCCCGCTTCCAGCGGGAGGGGATCCCCCTGGCCGATGGCCTGGAGCTGGTCGGGCGCGGCTGATCAGGGCGGGCCCGATCACCGCGGATCGCGCCAGAGCAGCAGGCCCTCGCGGCGCAGCTCATGGAAATCGCTGGCCCGGCCGTCACCCCGGCCGGTGAGGCCCCCGTCCGGGGCAGCGATCACCCGGCCCTCGGCATCGAAGAGCGTGCTCATCTGGTCACAGCACTGGGGCGGCAGGTAGTACACCACCTGGCCCCGGTAGCGGTAGCGCCACACGGTCTGGGGCGGATTGCCCGGCGGCTGGGCCTTCATCTGCCCGATCAGCCGTTCCAGCCAGGGCGGGGCGGCTGGGGACGCCAGGGCCGTGGGGGCAAGGGCGCCCAACGCCAGGGAGCTCACCACCAGGGCGGCGGCGGCCAGGCCCGCCCCCCGCAACGGCCCGCAGCGGGCGGCACTCCCTGCCATCGGCGGCCCCAGGCGCGATCTCCACAGGGAGGCTGCCACGGCCGGCGCGGGTACGGTGGGGCCTGCGGAAGAAGGTTCATGGCAGCAGCGACGCCGGACCACGAGACCTTCATCCGCCAGGCCATCGACCTGTCCCGCAAAGCGGCCCTGGAGTACGGCACCGGCGGGGCCTTCGGGGCGGTGATCGTCCGGGATGGCGTGGTCATCTCCCAGGGGATGAACCGCGTCGTGGCCAGCCACGATCCCACCTGGCACGGCGAGATGGAGGCGATCCGGCTGGCCTGCATCACCCTGCAGAGCTTCAAGCTGCCCGGCTGCATCCTCTACACCTCCGCCGAGCCCTGTCCGATGTGCATGGCCACCTGCTACTGGGCCGGCATCGAGGCGGTGTATTACGCCGCCACCGTGGAGGACGCCCTGGAGTACGGGGATTTCGACGATCGTCCGATCTACGAGCAGCTGGCCCTGCCCAAGGAGCAGCGCTCGATCCGGCTCACCCAGATCCTCAGGGAGGAGGCGGTGGAGGTCTGGAAGGAGTACCAGGCCAAGCCCGACCGCGTCCGCTACTGAGGCGCGCTCAGCCGCTGGTGGCGGGCAGGGAGCGGAACAGCTGCAGCATCAGCCCCAGGGCCACCAGGATCGAGGCCAGGGTCAGACGCTGGTGGCGCCGGCCGGCGGTGCCCTCCAGCCAGGGCCGGCACAGGCGGCTCACCCAGGGCACCAGCCACCAGCCGGTGAGCGCCACGGTGCAGACATTGCCCAGCAGCAGGCCGGCGGGACCATCCAGCGGCAGGGGCTTCAGCAACACCCGCAGCAGCGCCACGGTGGGGTAGAGCACCAGCAGCACCAGCAGGTTCACCTTCCAGGTGGGGACGGCCGGCCGCCCGGCCGTCTCCCCCAGCCAACGGGCGTAGCCCTCCCAGTCGGAGCGGCCTTCGTAGCGGTAGCCGTCGCGCTCGGCGGCGCTGAGGAGATCGCGCCGTTCCTGGCAGTCCATCCAGCCCATGAACGTGCCGGGCGTCGTGAAGCTGAGCTCAGACTGATAAAGCAGGCGACCACCGTGGGCCTCGCGGCCGAGGGCCGTGGGAACCGTTTCCGCCACGAAGCCCGGATGGCGACGGGCGGCCGCCATCAGCCGGGCCTCCACCGCCAGGAACGCCGCCACCCCCGCCGGCTCGACGCGATGTAGGAAACGGTGGGTGAACGGCGGCGCCTGCCCGCTGGGTTCGGCTGGCGAGGCGGGCATCGCGGCATCGCGGCGGCGGCCCCACCATGGCCCCTCAGGCCGCCCGCAACCAGCGATGCCGGGCGCGGTCGCTGAGGTCCTCGCCGAGCAGGGTGAGCAGGGCGTAGACCGCCACCAGCGCCAGCAGCTGGTCCCAGGCGAAGGAGCTGAGGCTTTCCAGCAACTGGCTGCCCAGCCCGGTCGCCCCCACCAGGCCCACCACCACCGATTCCCGCAGGATCACATCGGCCCGGTAGGCGCCGTAGGCCAGGTAGGGCCGGGCCAGGGCGCTGAAGCGGCCGTAAAGCAGGGCCAGCCGCGGCCCGCTGCCGCCGCAGGCCAGGGCCTCCTCGGCGGCCGGGTCGGTGGCGTCGACACTCTCCAGCAGCAGCCGGCCCAGCACCCCCAGGTTGTGGAACCCCAGGGCCACGGCGGCGGTGATCACCCCCGGCTCCAGCACGAACAGCAGCAGCAGGGCCGTGAGGGGCGGCGGCCACAGGCGCCCCAGGGCCCACAGCAGCCGCAGCCCCTGCCGGGCCCAAGAAAGGGGCCCCACCAGCAGCAGCAGCAGCGGCGCCAACCCGATCGCCAGGCTGGCCGCCAGGGCGGTGAGCAGCAGGGTGCCGCCCACCAGCCGCGGCCAGGGGAGGGCCCAGGTGGCAGCCCAGTCGCCGCTGCCCAGGCCCGGCAGGGGCTGCCAGCTGAGCAGGGCCGCCGGATCCACCCCCAGGCCGCGGCCCACCAGGACGCAGAGGGGCAGCAGGGCCGCCAGGGCCAGCAGCATCTCCCGGCTGCGCTCCCCCACCCCCCGCCGGGCCAGCACGAACCGGCCGGGCACCAGCCAGCGCCGCCGCAGCAGGCTGATGCCCGCCTCCAGGGCGAGCATCACCGCCAGCAGCAGCCACAGGCCGCTCCAGAGTTCATGGAACTGCAGCGACTGCAGCGTGAGTTTGAGGTCGGTGCCCAGGCCCCCGAGGCCGAACACGCCCAGCAGGGTGGCGCTGCGCAGGGCGCACTCCAGCCGGTAGCCGCCGTAGCTGAGCACCCCCGGCAGCAGGGCCGGCCCCAGGGCCGTCAGCAGGGCCGCCGGTGCCGGGGCGCCCGCCGCCCGCAGGGCCTCCAGGCCGGTGGTGGGCAGGGCATCGAGCAGGTCGGACAGCACCCGGGCCACCAGGGCGCCGAAGGGCAGGGCGATCGCCAGCACCGCCACCGCCGGCTGCAGCCCCACCAGCTGGAGCAGCAGCAACCCCCAGATCAGCTCGTGGATCGCCCGGGGCAGGGCCAGCAGGCGGCGGATCAACTCCGCCGGCACGCCGCTGCCCGTCAGGGTGCGCCACACGGTGCGGGAGCTGGCCACGCCCAACAGCAGGCCGAGCACCAGGCTGCCGGCCCAGCCCAGCAGGGCCATGCCGGCCGTCACCCCCAGCCCCTTCAGCAGCGACGCCAGCACCACCGGATCCAGCGACGGGGTCACCGCCGCCAGCGCGAAGTTGCCGATCAGCTCCCAGCCGCCCCCGTGCACCAGCGGCGGCAGCAGGACGGCCAGGGGCACCAGCACCAGGGCCGGCAGCAGCATCAGCAGCGGCGGCGCCGGTTTCAAGGGCTCACGCCGGGCGGGGTTCCCCCGTAGAGATCCGCCAGCAGGGCCTCGCTGACCTGCCCCACCGGCCCGTCGAACAGCACCCGGCCGTTCTTGAGGCCGACGGCCCGATCGAAGCCGTCGAGCAGGTCGGGGCGGTGCAGGCTCAGCAGCAGGGCCCGGGGGGCCTCGGCCTGGGCCAGCAGCAGGGCCAGCAGCTCGCCGGCCAGGCGCGGATCGAGGCTGGCCAGCGGCTCATCGGCCAGCAGCAGGGTGGGCTCCTGGCGCAGCAGCCGGGCCATGGCCACCCGCTGGCGCTGGCCGCCGGAGAGGGCGGTCACCGGTTGCTCCAGCAGGGCCGGATCCAGGTCCATCGCCCGCAGCGCCGCCGCGCAGGCGTCGGTGTCCAGCGGCAGCAGCAGGTTGAGCAGGGCCCGGGGCCAGCCCCAGCGGGCCAGGCGGGCGGCGTTGAGGTTCTGCTGGACGGTCAGCTCCTCGATCAGGCGCAGGTCCTGCCAGAGGGTGCCGATGCGGGCCTGCTGGCGCCGCCGGCCGCGGCGGGAGCGGGCAGGGGGCTGGCCCTCCCAGAGCACCGTGCCCGCCGCCGGCGGCAGCAGGCCGTTGGCCACCGCCAGCAGGGTGCTCTTGCCGGCGCCGCTGGCCCCCAGCAGCGCCACCCGCTCACCGGGGGCCAGGCTGAGGTCGACGTCCTCCAGCCGGGGCCGCCCGCGGCCGGCCACACGGACACCCCGCAGCGCGAGCACGGCGGTGGCGGGGCCGGCGGCCATGGAGGGCGGGAAGCACGGACGTCCGATCCAGATTGCCAGCCGTCAGGCCGGGGCCCGTTGGCTCGTCAGGGTCGGGGCCCCATGGCTCGTCAGGCCCGCGGGAACCCCAGCAGACTCTCCCCCATCCGCACGGCAAGCGATGACGTCCTCCACCGGGTCCAGGCCCTCCCTCCTCGATGGCATCGCCCGGGTGCTGCTCTGCCTGGTGTTCCTCCACGCGCTGATCGGCAAGCTGACGGGCTTCGCCGGGGTGGCCGGGATGATCGCCGGCCGAGGCATCCCGCTGGCGCCGGTGCTGCTCGCGGCGGCCGTGGCGCTGATGGCCGTGGGGTCGGTGCTGGTGATCAGCGGCTATCGGGCGCGGCTCGGGGCAATCCTGCTGCTGCTGTTCCTGGTGCCCACCACCCTGCTGTTCCACAACGATGTGGCCGACCCCCAGGAGCGGATCGCGCTGCTCAAGAACCTCTCGATCATGGGGGGCCTGCTGCTGGTGGCCGAACGCCGCCCCTGAACGGGCCAGACCGCGACCCCACGCGGCGCCGGGGCCAGGCTGGGCGAGCATGGCCGGGCGGCATCCTCCCCCTGGCGACCGGTCCGATCCCATGGTCTTCGCGTCCCCCCGCTCCTACATCCTTCTCTCGGTGGCGGCGGCGGTGGCCACCATCGTGCTGAAGACGGCCGCCTGGCGATACACCGGCTCGGTGGGCCTGCTCTCGGATGCGATGGAATCCGGGGTGAACCTGGTGGCGGCCCTGGGGGCCTTCTGGGCCCTCACCCTCGCCGCCAAGCCGGCCGACCGCACCCACCACTACGGCCACTTCAAGGCCGAGTACTTCTCCAGCGGCCTGGAGAGTGTGCTGATCGTGCTGGCGGCCCTGGCGATCATCCACGCCGCCGTGGGCCGTCTGCAGGCTCCTGAGCCCCTGGAGCAGCTGGGGCTGGGCATGGCCCTCTCCCTGGTCGCCACAGTGCTCAACGGCGTGGTGGCCTGGGTGCTGCTGCGGGCCTCCCGCCACTTCCACTCGATCACCCTGCGGGCCGACGCCCACCACCTGTTCACCGACGTCTGGACCTCCGCCGGCGTGCTGCTGGGCATCGGCCTGGTGAAGCTCACCGGCCTGACGATCCTCGACCCGCTGATCGCCATCGCCGTGGCGCTCAACATCACCCTCACCGGCTGGAATCTGCTGCGGGAGACGGCCACCGGCCTGCTCGACCGCTCGCTGCCCATCGACGAACAGGAGAAGCTGGAGGCGCTGCTGGCCTCCCATGAATCGGAGGAGATCCGCTTCCATGCCCTGCGCACCCGGGTGGCCGGATCGCGGCGCTTCGTCGCCCTGCACGTGCTGGTGCCGGGCCGCTGGACCGTGCAGGCCGGCCATGACCTCTGCGAGCGGCTGGAAGAGGAGATCGCCGTCGCCCTGCCCCGCAGTGATGTGCTGACCCACCTCGAGCCGATCGAGGACCCCAGGGCCTGGGATGACCAGGGGTTCCGCTGGGAGGAGGGCTGAGCCCCATACGATCCAGCCAGCCGTCGCACCGCCGCCCCGTCCCCATGGCCACCGTTCTGATCACCGGCACCAACCGCGGCATCGGCCTGGAGTACTGCCGACAGCTCCAGGCCAGGGGCGACACGGTGGTGGCGGTCTGCCGCACCCCGTCGCCGGAACTGGAGGGCCTGGGGGTCCGCATCGAGGCGGGGATCGACCTCACCGATGAAGCCGCCATCGACGCCCTGGTGGAACGGCTCGACGGCCTGAGCCTCGATGCTCTGATCCTGAACGCCGGGATCCTGGAATCCACCAGCCTGGGGGCCCTCGATGCCGAGAGCCTGCGGCGCCAGTTCGAGGTGAACGCCATCGCCCCCCTGCGGCTCACGCGGGCCCTGCTGGGCCATCTGGGCGAGGGCTCCAAGGTGATCCTGATGACGAGCCGCATGGGCTCGATCGACGACAACGGCTCCGGCGGCTCCTACGGCTATCGGATGTCGAAGGTGGCACTCAACATGGCCGGCAGGTCGCTGGCCATCGACCTGCGCCCCCGCGGCATCGCCGTGGCCCTGCTCCACCCCGGCCTGGTGAGTACCCGCATGACGGGCTTCAGTGCCCAGGGCATCACCCCCGAGGAGTCCGTGAAGGGACTGATGGCCCGCATCGATGCCCTCAGCCTCGAGACCAGCGGCAGCTTCTGGCACGCCAACGGCCAGCTGCTGCCCTGGTAGGGCCGCAGCGAGCTCTCAGGGGCCCGGCGCCAGGGGCAGGGCCAGCTGCAGCGGCAGGAGCCGGCCATCCCGTCGCAGAGTGAGGCCCAGGGGCCGGCCCACCGGGTGCGCGGCCACCCGCTCGATCACCTGGCGGGCACTGCTCACCGGCTGGCCATCGATCGCGGTGATCCCATCGCCGACCCGCAGGCCGGAGCGTTCCGCCAGCGATCCGGGGGCCACCTGGTGGATCTCCACCCGGCCGGCGTGGGTTTCCAGGTACACCCCCAGCCGCAGGCCCGCCGGCGGTGGCGTCACCACCCCGTACACCGCCGTCGCCAGAGCCGGCTGCAGCGCCGCGCAGTCGAGGCTGTCCTCCCAGGGCAGCAACCAGGCCGCCTCCGCCAGGCCCAGGGCCCGCAGCTGGTGGGGCACGCCGTGGCCGCCGGCCAGGTGGCCGTTGCCGATCAGGGCCACCACCGGAGCCCCGGGGCGCCGGCGGCGCTGCTCGGCGATGGCCTCGGCCATGGCCCGGTCCCACAGCAGCTGGCTCTCCACGAAGCGGCCGAAGGAGGGGTCCTCCAGCCCCGGCAGCCCCTGGCCGCTGCTGGGCACGAAGGGATGGTGTTGCCAGAGCCGGTGCAGCTGGGCCCGGTAGGCCGCAGTGGCCGGCGCCGGGCGCCCCACCCCCTCCCGCTCGCTGACGGGCACAGCCGCGAACCCCTCGGCCCGCACCCGCCGCACCAACCGGCGCTCCACATTCAGGGCCAGCAGCGGCACGCGCCGGTCGCGGGCGAAGCGCAGGATCGGCAGGTAGAGATCGGCGTCGTAACCCCAGATGGCCGGCCAGTCGAGGGCGTCGAGGAAGGCGCGCTCCCCCAGGCCCCCGGCCACCCAGCGGTCGAGCACCGGCTGCAGCCGGCGCGGCACCATCTCCAGGCCGAGGCTGAGGCCGGGGCTGCGCTCCTGCAGCGCCTGGAGCGTGGCCAGCTGCCAGCGGTGGTGGGCGGCGCTGTCGTGGCGCTCCCCCAGCAGCACCGCCGGACGCCGGGCCAGGCGATCGAGCAGGTCGCCCGCCGCCACGGTCCGGGGACCGGCGGCGGTGGGCTCCACCCAGGCGCCCGCGGGCACACAGGCGCTGGCGGCTGCGGGCCCCGGCGCCCCCAGCAGGGCGGCCAGGCCGAGGGCCAGCCCGGCGGCCCCGGTCCCGCGGCGGTGCCAGCGGCCGAGGGGGATCAGCGGATCTTGCCGATCTGGCGGCCCACCTTCTCGATGTTGCTGTAAGCCGCCGCATTGGCGGGGATGAACCGCTGGGCGCCGAACAAGGCCAGCACCTCCTTCTGCTTGGGATCGGTGGCGCGCCAGCCGAGGATCGCCGTCCTCATCTTGGCGGTGAAGCCCTTGCCGAAGCGCTTGTCGAGATCGGGCTGGGCGATCCAGTGGTAGTTGGGATAGCCGGGGGTTTTCCAGATCGGCACCACCTTGGCGCGGTTGACCTTGCCCTCGCTGAGGCTGCTGCGCCAGACCTCTTCGCTGACGGCGCCGGCCTGGTAGGCGCCGCTCTGCACCAGGGCGATCGTGGCGTCATGGCTGCTGCTGAAGCCGGGGGCACCGCCGGCGAAGTCACTGAGCTTCACCCCAGCCTGATCCAGGTAGAACTGGGGCATCAGGCGGCCAGAGGTGGAGCTCTCCGAGCCGAAGGTGAAACGTTTGCCCTTCAGTTCCGCCAGCCCCTTGACGTTGCTGATCGGCTTGAGGCCGCTGCTGGTGTTGGCGATGAAGACGCTCTGGAACGACGCGTCGATGTCGCGCTGGGCGATCACAACGGCACCGGGCTTCTGCAGGCGCGCCTGCACCCCCGTGAGACTGCCGAACCACACCAGATCCAGGCCACCGGTGCGGAACGCGGTGACGGCGGCGGCATAGTCGACCACCGGCACGTAAACCACCTTCACCCCCAGCTGACGGCTGAGTTCATTGGCCACCAGCGGGTAGAGGCGGTTGAGCGTCTCGGGCTTCTGGTCGGGGATGGCGCCGATGCGCAGCACCTTCTGGCTCTGCTGGGCCGCCGCCGGAGCCAGCAGGCCGGGGAGGGGGGCGGCGGCGGGGGCCACCAGAGGCAGCAGTGCCAGCGACACCCCCATCAGGGCGGCGCTGGCGGTGGCGCGGATCCGGAGAAGCATCGGGCTCGGGCAGGGGGTAGACCGTTGCTCCACTATGGCCATCAGGTGGGTGCCGGCCCGCGGCCTTCGTCATCGCCAGGCGCCCCCGTCCCAGCCGCGAGCCCCATGGCGCCCTGCCTTCCCATCGATGCGTTCCTGGCGGGGGGTGGCGCCGTGCTCGACGTGCGCACCCCGGCCGAATTCCGCCAGGGCCACATCCCCGGGGCCGCCAATCTGCCCCTGTTCAGCGATGCGGAACGGGCCGAGGTGGGCACCCTCTACAAGCAGCAGGGCCGCCAGGCCGCCGTGCAGCGGGGTCTGGCCCTGGTGGGGCCACGGATGGAGTCCCTGGCCGCCGAACTGGTGGCCTGGAGCGAACGCACGGCCGGGGCGCCCCTGCGGCTGCACTGCTGGCGCGGCGGCATGCGTTCGGGCAGCGTCGCCTGGCTGGCCCAGCAGCTGGAGCTGCCGGTGCTGCTGCTGGAGGGGGGCTACAAGAGCTACCGGCGCTGGGTGCTGGAGCTGTTCGAGCGACCCTGGCCCGTGCGGCTGCTGGGGGGCCGCACCGGCAGTGGCAAGACCGAACTGCTGCTGGCCCTGCGGCAGCGGGGGGCGGCGGTGGTGGATCTGGAGGGGCTGGCCCACCACCGCGGCAGCAGCTTCGGCGGGCTCGGGCTGCCGGAGCAGCCCAGCAGCGAGCACTACGAGAACCGACTGGCCGCCGCCCTGGCCCCCCTGGTCGGGGCGGGACAGATCTGGCTGGAAGCCGAGAGCGCCATGGTGGGCCGCTGCCGCATTCCCGCCGGGCTGTGGCGCCAGATGAAGGCCGCGCCGGTGCTGGCGGTGGAGCGACCCATCGAGGAGCGGGTGGCCCACCTCGTGGACATCTACGGCGCCCAGGATCCCTTCGCCCTGGCGGAGGCCACCCGGCGCATCGCCAAACGGCTGGGACCCCAGCGCACCACCCTGGCCCTGGAGGCGATCGAGCAGGGCGACTGGGCCACCGCCTGCCGGCAGATGCTCGATTACTACGACCGCTGCTACGACCACGACCTGGACGGCCATGCCTGCTCGGCGGTGGATCTCGGCGGTCTGGCGGCGCCGGAGGCGGCCGGGGCGCTGATCAGCCGGGGGCTGGTGACGCGGCATCAGCCGCCCGCCGGCTGACCACCCGCCCGACCACCGCCGCCGCCCCGAAGCCCGCGGCGCGCAGGGCCGCCAGGGTCGCCGGCGCCTCAGCCGCCGGCAGCGCCGCCAGCAGCGGGCCGCAGGTCTGGGGATCGATCAGCAGCCCCGCCAGGGCCGCCGGTGGCGCGTGCCCCCCGGCCCCCACCAGCCGCACCGGCCCCTCCAGCAGGGCCAGGGCGGCGGCGTTGGCGGGCGCCAGGGTGCTGGCGAAGCCCCGCTCCAGCAGCTCCAGGGCCCCGGGATAGGCGGACATGGCGGCGGCGTCGAGCTCCACCGCCATGTCCGCGCCGCTGGCGTCCAGCATCTCGCCGAGGTGGCCCAGCAGGCCGAAGCCGGTGATGTCGGTGCAGGCGCGGCAGCCGTGGGCGGCCAGCAGCGGCACCAGGGGCGCCTGGCTGCGCTGCATCGCCTCGAGCAGCGCCTCCATCCAGGCGGGTGCGGCGGCGCCGGCCATGGCGGCGGCGAACAGCACGCCGCTGCCCAGGGGCCGGCTGAGCAGCAGGACCTCGCCGGGCCGCAGCGGCCCCTTGCCCCAGTGGGCCGCCGGCGCCACCCGGCCGTTCACGGTCAGGGCCAGGGCCAGTCCCGCCCCGTCGCGGCCCTCCAGGGTGTGGCCGCCGACCAGGGCGGCGCCGAGGGGATCGAGCACCGAGCACACCCCGGCCAGGGTCTGCAGCAGCAGCTCCTCCTGCACGGACGCCGCCGCCTCAGGCACCGTCACCAGGGCCTGCACGCTGTCCACGGTGGCCCCGCTGGCCCAGAGGTCGCTGCAGGCATGCAGGGTGGTGAGCCGCCCGTTCAGCCAGGGGTCGTCCACCAGGGCCGGGAAGCCATCGACGCTCTGCAGAAGCAGGCTGCCGTCAGCAGCGACGCCCGCCACGGCCGCGTCCTCCACCGGCCGCGGTGGTCCGTCGGGGTCGAGGCGGGCCAGGGCGGCCGCCAGGGGGGCGGCCCCCAGCTTGGCGGCGCAGCCGCGGCAGGCCATGGCGGCCGCGGCCATCGGCTGGAGCGCGGCGAAGCGCGCCATGAAGGCCCGGTCGATGCGCTGCTTCCAGCGCCAGATCCACCCCGATGGCCCCACGGCCACGGGCCCGTAGAACGCCAGAGCCCTGGGGCCATCGGGGTGCCAGCCGCCGTCGCCCAGCAGCTGCAGGGCCCTCGCCTGGGGCCGCCAGGGCCGTAGGGGCCTGGCGGGCTCGGCCATGCTGCGGCGCAGGTTCTCCGCCAGCACCGGCGCCGAGCGCACCGCCCACACCCCAGAGGGGGGCCGGGGATCGGCGGCGATCAGGCCGCAGTCGCCGCTGGCGAACAGCTCTGGATGGCCGATCACCGCCAGGCTGGCTTCGGTCAGCACCCGTCCGCTGCCGGGGTCCACCGGCAGGCCAGCGGCCGCCAGCCAGGCGGGGGCGCGGCTGCCGGTGCAGGCCAGATCGGCCGGGGCCTCCGCCGGCGCCCGCCGCTGGATCGGGATGGCCGCCTGGGCCAGCAGCCGTTCGCCGGCCCGGTTCGCCGCGGCCGAGCCCAGACGCAAGCACTCCCCCTGCAGCAACAACTCGCAGGCCATCCCCCGGGCCCGGAAGGCCAGGGCCAGCTCCACGGCAGCGGCCCCGCCCCCCCGGATCACCAGGGGCTCGCCGGCACGGCGCCGCTCCGCCCAGGCCAGGAAGGGCTCCAGGGGCTTGACCGCCATCGCCTCCCCCGCCGACCCTCCCGAGGTGGCGGTCACGGCGCCCAGATCGAGGCTGAGCCGGTCGAAGCGCAGGGGCGGGCGGCCCGCCAGCCGCAGCTCCCGGGCCGCCGGATCCAGCCCGGTGATCTCCGCCTGCACAAAGGTCACGCCCGCCAGGGTGCACAGGCGGCGCAGGTCGATGGCGGCGGCCTCCAGCGGCTCCAGCCCCGCCACCACGGCGGGCAACAGGCCCGAATAGAGGGCGGTGCCGTGGCGGCTCACCAGGCAGAGGCGGGTGTGCGGCGGCCGGGTGTGGGGGCGCATCAGCCAGCGCCGCAGCACCAGCACGTGGCTGTGGCCGCCCCCCGCCAGGACCAGCCGATGGCGCTCGGGAGCGGCGTTCATGGGCCGGGCAGCGGGGTCCCGGTCGTCCGGGCCTGGAAGGCCGCGATCGCCGTGGGCAGGGTGGGGAAGAACAGGCGCGGCCCGATCCGCTCCACCAGGCCGGCACGCTCCAGCTGGGCGTAGAGCTCCTGCTTCACCCGCGCCAGGCCGAAGGTGATGCCCCGGGCGGTCAGTTCCCGCTGCAGCTCCTCGAGCACATCGGCGGCCGTGATGTCGATCTCCACGATCGCCTCGGCGTTGAGCACGAACCAGGCCACCGGCTGGGGCTCGGCGGCGATCGTGGCCAGCACCCGCTGGCGGAAGTGCTCGGCGTTGGCGAAGCAGAGCGGAGCATCGAAACGGAACAGCACCAGGCCCGGGATGGTGCGCGCCCCCTCCCAGTCGCGCACGTCGTGCAGACCCGCCAGCCGGGGCACGATCCCCATCACGGCGTCGTGGGGGCGCACCAGGCGCGCGAACAGATCGATCACCGACAGCCCCACCGCGAGCGCCACGCCGGTGAGCAGGTCGGTCAGCAGCACCCCCACCAGGGTGATCAGGGCGAGGCGGAATTCGCTGGGGCGGAAGCGGTGCAGACGCAGGAACTCGGGGATATCGATCAGGCGCAGGGCGGCATAGATGACGATCGCCCCCAGGGCCGCCGTGGGGAACAGGGCCAGCACCGGCCGCAGCCACAGCAGCACCGCCAGCACCATCGCCAGGGCCACCAGGGAGAAGAGCTGGGAGCGGCTGCCGAGGGAATCGCCGATGGCGGTGCGGCTGCCGCTGCTGCTCACCGGAAAGCCCTGCATCAAGCCGTTGCCCAGGTTCAGGCTGCCGAGGGCCAGCAGTTCCTGGTTGGCATCGATGCGGTAGCCGCCCCGGGCGGCGAAGGCCCTGGCCGTGAGCACGTTGTCGGAGTAGCCCACCAGGGCAATGCCCACCGCCGCCGTGAGCAGGGAGCGGAGCTGGGCGCCCGACACCGGCGGCGGCAGGGCCGGCATCGGCAGTCCGGCAGGGATGGCGCCGATCACCGCCACCCCCCGCTGCTCCAGGTGGCCCGCCGCCACCACCGCCATCGCCAGCAGCACCGCCAGCAGGGGGCCCGGCGCCCGGGGGAAGCGCCGCTGCACCAGCAGCAGGAACACCAGCACCCCCAGGGCCAGAAGCAGGGTGGGCCGGTGGATCTCCCCCAGCCGGCCCAGCAGCTCCACCAGCTGACCGGGGAGCGAGGCGGCCTGCAGCTTCAGCCCGCTGACCCGCCCCAGCTGGCCGCCGATCATGATCAGGGCCACGCCCCCCAGGTAGCCCACCAGGATCGGCCGGGAGAGCAGATCGGCCAGGAAACCGAGCCGGGCCCAGGCGCCGGCGCAGCAGACGAGCCCCACCAGCAGGGCCAGCAGGCTGCAGAAGCCCGCATAGACGAGCGGATCGCCCGCCACCAGCGGCCCGACCGCCGCGGCCGTCATCACGGCGGTGGTGGATTCCGGCCCCACCGACAGCTGGGGGGACGAGCCCAGCAGGGCATACAGAAGAAGGGGCGGCAGGATCGCCCACAGCCCCGCCACCGGCGCCAGGCCGGCCACCTCGGCGTAGGCCATGCACTGGGGCACCAGGTAGGCCGCCACGGTCACGCCCGCCAGCAGGTCCGGCCGCAGCCAGCTGCGCTGGTAGCCCAGCAGCCGTGCCAGGCCCGGCAGCACCACGGCCAGGCCCGGGCGCGGCTCCATCAGCGTCCCCCGTGGCGGCTCATTTCCGGCGGGGCGGCAGCACCTGGCTGGGGCACAGCTCTTTGTCCTCCTCGACGCCCTTCATGCCGGCGAGCACCCCCTCCAGGTCGTCCTTCGTGGAGGGGTCACCGCTGATCACGGCGAGCTGCTCCTTGGCCAGCTTGGCGCGGGTGGCGGTCGAGATGAAGCCGTCCTTCTCCAGGTTGCAGAGGGCGCTCATGTACCCGGAGCCCACCCCCACCATCACCATGAACTCCTCCCTCGGGCTGAGTTCCCCACCCTGCGGCTGGGCCTCGGCGAGCCGCGGCGTGGCGTCGAGAAGCGCCACGAGCATCAGGGCGAAGGAGGTGGGCATGCCGGAGCCGTGGCGTTGCCGTCAGGGTAGGGGGGGTGCCCGGTTCAGGCCTCCTGGTACACCGACACGTAGACGGTTCCCTGCTCCACCAGCGGCAGCAGCCTGTCGCGCAGATCCTCGTTGTGCAGCCGCACGCAGCCCAGGGTGGCGTGGAGGGGCTGGCGCGGCGCCCAGGCCCCGGGCCAGCCGCAGGCGCTGCCGCCGCCGTGCACCATGATCCCGGCCCGGCCGAAACGCCGCTCCTGCATCTCCAGATCCTCCAGATCGAAGCTGTACCAGCCATAGCTGCGGCGATCGTCTGAGTAGGTGGGGCTGGGATCCTGCTCGTAGTCCCGGTAGACCTTCTTGGCGATGCGGTAGATCCCCGGCGGCGTGTCGGTGGACGTGTCCCGGTACTGGTCCTCACGGCCCTGACCGCGCGCCAGCGCCGGGATCTCCCAGAGCAGCCGTCCCTCCACGTCGTAGGCCCGGGCCGTCTCACTGACGTCGTTGACCACCACGTGGCTGTCGGACCCGCTGAAGCCGAAGTCCCGGGGGGTCTTCCTGGGACCCACCAGCCCGGGGAGGTCGGCAGGGCGATCAGGGGCGGAGCGATCGGTGGCGGAGCGATCGGTGGCGGTCGCGGGTGGCGGGGCCGAGAGGGTCCTCGCCACCGGGGCCGGGCCGGCGGCCTCCTGCTTCAGCCGCTGCTCCCAGGCCTCGCAGTCGGCCGGGGTGCGGATCTCCCGCTCCGCCTGGGCGCAGGCCACCGCAGGCTCCATGCCGCCCCACACCAGCCCCTCGGCCCGGCGGCGACGACCCAGCCCCACCTCCACCGTCTCGCCGGGATTGCGGTAGAGCATCAGGGCCGCGGGAACGGCCAGCCAGCGGCGCTCCCGCAGGTGGCGATCGAGGGTGTCGTGGTACCCATCCCCGTGGAAATGGGCGCCGTTGTTGTAGGCGAAGCTGCAGAGGGCGGCCCGCTGGCGATCCCCCATCTCCGCCCAGAAGGGGATCGTGGCCTCGAGCACCTGCCAGAAGCGCTCGCGGCAGTTGTGCTCGTAGATCGCGTCGGCCTGCTCCTGGGTGATCACATCCCCCAGCCGGATCGGGGAGCCGTCCTGGTAGAAGGTGCTGCCCCAGCCGATCGTGATCGGCGCGCCGCCGGTGCGGGGATCGGGGTAGGCCTGGAGCCGGCAGCCCTCGTAGTGGTGGTTGAGCTGGGCCACCTCCGGGGGCAGCGCCCCGCCGCCGGACGCCGGCAGCCAGGCCTCATCGGGAATGATGAAGCGGGCGGGATTGAGGTAACGCTGCTCGCCATCCGGCAGCGGCACGGCGCCGCCGGGGCAGGTGTAGGGCCCAGCCAGCCGCGCGATCGCCAGGTCCGTGCCGGGGGCGGGACGCACCCAGGCGACGGCGATGCGGGAGCCGGACGCCACGTAGGAGTCGGCATCGGCGGCGGCGGGGCTGGGGCTGAGCCCCGCATCCTGGCGGGCGGTGATGTACGGCATCAGAGGCTGCCCGCCAGGCGGATCCGCTCCAGGGGCGTCAGGGCCGGCGCCGGCGGGGCGACGGGGGTGGCCGGGCTCACCTGGATGGGGGTGCGGCTGCGCTCAAGCTCGGCGCGCAGGCGCCCCAGCTCCTCCCGCAGCTGGCCCAGGCGCGGATCCTCCGCTGGTGTGGCGGCCGGGGCGCCGGCGGCTGCCGGGTCGGACCGAGCGACGCCGAGCACCAGCTCCCTCAGGCCGGTGGTCCCCAGGGCCCCGAGCCGCTGCTCGGCGAACTTCTGCACCACCTTGGGGGCGAAGGCGGCGAGCAGGAAGGCGAAGGTGATGATCATCCCGGTGTCGTCCCGGGGTGGATAGGTGAGGGTGTCCTGCCCGGCCGCGTCCCGGCTGACCATCGGGGCGCTGCGCATCATCGTGATCGACCCGAAGGCGATCGACGCCAGCAGGGCCAGCAGACACATCAGCCGCATGCTGGATCGGTTGCCGGGTGATTCCTCCAGAAACCCGGTCGTCGGTCCGGCGGGGATCGTCATGGGGGCACCGGGGGGCACGGGCTGGTCTCATTGTGGCCCGATCTCCCGGGAGCCCCCGCCGCTGCGGACCCCACGGGATTCCATGCCTACATTCGGCACAAACGCTGCCGCCGCCGATGGACGGACTGTCCCCGCCGACCGGTGCCGACACCGGCGGGAAATGCCCCTTCCTGCACGGCACCCTCCGGGGAAGCACGGCCGGGGCCCGCTCCAACCGGGACTGGTGGCCGCGGCAGCTGAACCTGGCGGTGCTGCATCAGCACTCGCCCCTGGCCGATCCGATGGGCGGCGGCTTCGACTACGCCGCCGCGTTCCGCACCATCGACCTGGAGGCCCTGCGGAACGACCTCATCGCGCTGATGACCACCTCCCAGGAGTGGTGGCCGGCCGACTACGGGCACTACGGGCCGTTCTTCGTGCGCATGGCCTGGCACAGCGCCGGCACCTACCGCATCCACGACGGCCGCGGCGGCGCCGGCTCCGGCACCCAGCGCTTCGCCCCCCTCAACAGCTGGCCCGACAACGGCAACCTCGACAAAGCGCGGCGCCTGCTCTGGCCGATCAAGCAGAGGTACGGCAGCGCCCTCTCCTGGGCCGACCTGATCATCTTCGCGGGCAACTGCGCCATCGAATCGATGGGCCTGCCCACCCTGGGCTTCGCCGGCGGCCGGCAGGACGTCTGGGAGCCGGAGATCGACATCGACTGGGGCCCGGAAACCGAATGGCTGGGGGACAAGCGCTACAGCGGCGACCGCGAGCTGGAGGACCCGCTCGGTGCCGTGCAGATGGGCCTGATCTACGTGAATCCGGAGGGGCCCAACGGCGAGCCCGATCCGCTCGCCGCCGCCCGGGACATCCGGGAGACCTTCGCCCGCATGGCGATGGACGACGAGGAGACCGTCGCCCTGATCGCCGGGGGCCACACCTTCGGCAAGTGCCACGGGGCCGGTGATCCGGACCTGGTGGGGCCGGAACCCGAGGCCGCCAGCCTGGAGGAGCAGGGGCTGGGCTGGCGCAATCGCTTCGGCAGCGGCAAGGGGGACGACACGATCACCAGCGGCCTGGAGGGCGCCTGGACCGCCAACCCCGTGCAGTGGGACGGCGGCTACTTCGACAACCTGTTCGGCTACGAGTGGGAGCTGGAGAAGAGTCCGGCCGGCGCCTGGCAGTGGCGGCCCACCGATCCGGCGGCGGCGGACACCGTGCCCGATGCCCACGACCCGTCGAAGCGCCACGCGCCGATGATGGCCACCACCGATCTCTCCCTGCGGGTCGATCCGGCCTACCTGGAGATCTCCCGGCGGTTCCATGCCAACCCCGACCAGCTGGGGGAGGCCTTCCGCCGCGCCTGGTTCAAGCTCGTGCACCGGGACATGGGCCCCCGCTCCCGCTACCTGGGCCACCTGGTGCCGGACGAGGTGATGCTCTGGCAGGACCCGATTCCGCCCGTCGACCACCCCCTGGTGGACGCTGACGACATCGCGGCCCTCAAGGGGCGGATTCTGGAGGCGGGGCTGCCCATCTCCCAGCTGGTGGCCACCGCCTGGGCCGCGGCCGCCAGCTTCCGCGGCTCCGACAAGCGCGGCGGCGCCAACGGCGGCCGGCTGCGGCTGGCCCCGCAGAAGGACTGGGAGGTGAACCAGCCCGCCAAGCTGGCCCGGGCCCTGGAGGCCTACGAGGCGATCCGCCAGGCCTTCAACGGCTCCCGCCACGACGGCAAGCGCATCTCCCTGGCCGATCTGATCGTGCTGGGCGGCTGCGCCGCGGTGGAGGAGGCGGCCCGACGCGGCGGCCACGCGGTGACGGTGCCCTTCACCCCCGGGCGCATGGATGCCTCCCAGGACGAGACGGACGCGGCCTCCTTCGCCGTGCTCGAACCGAAGGCCGACGGCTTCCGCAACTACCTGCGGCCGGGCCTGCCGGCGTCGGCCGAGGAGCTGCTCATCGATCGGGCCCAGCTGCTCACCCTCACCGCCCCGGAGATGACGGCGCTGGTGGGCGGCCTGCGGGTGCTCGATGCCAACCACGGCAAGTCACGCCACGGGGTCTTCACCCATCGCCCCGAGACCCTCAGCAACGACTTCTTCGTGAATTTGCTCGACATGGGCACCACCTGGACGGCGACCTCCGAGGCGGAGGACAGCTTCGAGGGCCGCGACCGCCACACCGGCGACCTGCGCTGGACCGCCACCCGCGTCGACCTGATCTTCGGCTCCAACGCCCAGCTGCGGGCGATCGCCGAGGTGTACGGCTCCGCCGACGCCGCTGAGCACTTCGTGGCCGCCTTCGTGGCGGCCTGGGGCAAGGTCATGGACCTCGACCGCTTCGAGCTCGCCTGAACGCCATGAACCCCCTCCTCTCCGCCCAACCCCCCCCGGAACGCCGCGAGGCCATCGGCCGGGCCGGCCTGGGCAGCCTGCTGGCGATCGCCGCCGAGGGCGGGCCGCCCAGCCCCATGGCCCTGCGCACGATCACCGCGATCCGGGACCACCTGATCCGTCTGCCCATTCCGCTCGAGGAGCTGGAGCCCCTGACGCCGGAGCAACTGGCGGCGGCGGTGCCGGAGCCCGAGTGGCGCCAGCGGATCCTGCGCGGCATGACCGTGCTGGCCCTGCTCGAGAACTCCCCTGGCGAGGCCCGCCTGGCCCGGCTCGAGGCCACGGCCCGCGCACTGGCCATCGACGATGCCCCGGTGCAGGCCTTCCACCACGTGCTCGAGCACCAGTTCAACCTGGTGCGCCTCGACATCATGCGGCGAGGGTTCCAGCGGGGGGCCGCCGCGGCCTACGTGCGCGATGAGGGCCCCGCCGGCGCCCTGCAGATCGCCCGCTCGCTGCTGAAGCAGGAGGATCCCGCCCTCGCCCGCCGCTACCGGGCCCTGGCGGAACTGCCCCACGGCAGCCTCGGCCGGGCCTACCTGGCCTTCATCGACGCCAACGGCTTCAGCGTTCCCGGCGAGCTGGGCGGGCCGCCGCCGCCGGTGGTGCGCCACGACTGCTGCCACGTGCTCGGCGGCTACGGCACCAGCCCCAGCGAGGAGTGCGGCGTGCTCGGCTTCCAGGCCGGCTTCGGCCGCAACGACCCCTTCTTCACGATCCTGTTCGGCCTGGCCCAGTTCCAGCTCGGCATCGGCTCGACCCCGGTGACGGCGGCCGAGACGGGCCAGGCGGATCCGGAGGTGATCTTCCGCGGCCTGGAGCACGGCCTCGGCGTCACCCGGGACCTGATCAGCGACTGGGATCCCTGGGACGACTTCCCCCGGCCCCTGGAGGAGGTGCGTCGCCAGTACGGCATCCGGCCGCGTCAGGCGGTGGGGGCAGAACCGGCAGCGTGAGCGGCGTTCCGGCCCGGTGGAACTCGACGTAGAACCGCACGCCGGGGCCGGGCTCGGCCTGGTGCAGCTGGGTGGGAGCCACGATGCCGGGCCGTTCGGGCGTCAGCACCACCAGCTCCTCGTCGGGCTCCAGAAATCGGAACGGCAGCGAACCCTCCTGCACCACGACCCGGGCCCACACCCCCGCTTTGGTGCTGTGCTGCGCCCGCAGACCCGCAGGCACGGTCTCGGCGTCGAACGTGGGCGTGCGTTTGTAGGGCGTCAGGCCGCCGGGCAGGTGCGCGCGCATGGGTGACTCCAGGGACTGTCGCCTGGGGACCGTCCTAGCCAGGGCGACCGGCTCCGGACTGCTTCCCCAGAAACGCCCGCACCGCCGGATCGTCTGCGAGGGCGATGGCGCGCTGGTAAGCCTGCCGCGCCTGGCTGTCCTGGCCGGTGCGCTGCAGCAGGTGGGCCCGCAGCGCCCACCAGGGCTGGTGCTCCCGCAGGCCAGAGTCGGCGGCCTCCAGAGCGTCCAGTTCGGCCAGCGCGCAGGCCGGGCCCGCCAGTTCGGCCAGCACGGCGATCCGGCTCACCCGGCCCCCCGCACTCGGGGCCCCGGCCAGCAGGGCGTCGTAGAGCCCCAGCAGGGCCGGCCAGTCGACCCTGCCGCTGACGGCGCGGTGGGCATGGAGCGACTGGATCGCCGCCTCCAGCTGGAAGCGCCCGGGCCGGCCCGCCCGGGAGGCCTGGGTCAGGGCCGCCTCGGCTTCGGCGATCAGGGCGGCATCCCACTGCCCCGGCTCCTGCTCCAGCAGCGGCACGTAGCTGCCGTCGGAGGCCCGCCGGGCCCCGTGGCGCGCCTCGCAGTGCAGCAGCAGGGCCAGCAGGCCACGGGCCTCCGGCTCCTCGGGCAGCAGGGCGGCGCACAGCCTGGCCAGCAGCAGCGCCTCCTGGGTCAGCCCCCGGTCGCGGCCGTCGTCATCGTGGCCATTCCAGCCGCTGGTGTAGGCCGCGTAGATCGCCTGCAGCACCGCCGCCGAGCGCGCCGGCAGCGCCTCAGCGCCCGGCAGCACGAAGGGGATGCGGGCCTGACGGATCTTGGCCTTGGCCCGCACCAGCCGCTGGCCCATGGTGGCCGGCGCCACCAGGAAAGCCGCCGCGATCCGGCCGGCTGTCAGCCCCAGGACGGTCTGGAGCATCAGCGGGGCCTGGAGGCCCGGGTCGATCGCCGGGTGGGCGCAGAGGAACAGCAGCCGCAGCCGCTCGTCGGGAAACTCCATGGCGTTCTCAGAGGTGTCCGGATCCAGGCCGGGGGCCGCGGCATCCAGCTCCGGCAGCAGCTGCTCCAGGCTCCGGTCGCGGCGGGCCCGGTCGATCAGACGCCGCCGGGCCACCACCAGCAGCCAGGCTTCGGGGGCCCGGGGCACCCCCTCGCTGGGCCAGCGTCGCAGGGCGGCGAGGAAGGCATCGCCGAGGGCGTCCTCCGCCGCCGCCACATCGCCGCAGCGGGCGGTGAGCCAGGCCACCAGCTTGCCGAAGGACTGCCGTGCCGCCAGCTCCGCCGCCCGCCGCCCCTCCATCTCAGTGGGCTTCCATGGCGAGCACGGGCCGCACCTCCACGGCGCAGCGCTCCGCCGCCGGGCAGCGGGCGGCCCAGGTGAGGGCGGCGTCGAGGTCGGGCACATCGATCAGGAAGAAGCCGCCCAGCTGCTCCTTGCTGTCGGGGAAGGGCCCGTCCTGCACCTGCCGCTCCCCGTGCCGCAGACGCACGGTGGTGGCGGTGTGGGTGGGCTGCAGGGCCTCGCCACCGGCCATGTGGCCGGCCTCGGCCAGGGCCTGGGAGTAGGCGGCATAGGCCGGCATCAGGCCGGGACGGTCGGCGAAGTCCTGCTCGGTTTCGTAGATCAGAACGGCGTACTGCATGGTGGGGACTCGAAAGGTTGGTGGGGGACACACTCCCGGAGGGCGTGCGTCATCTCCATGACGGACGGCGGGCCGCCATTTCGACAGAATCAACCCGTTCCGCCCAACCCCGTGTGCCCTCCATGCCCAAGGTCGAGATCTACACCTGGCGCTTCTGCCCGTTCTGCATCCGGGCCAAGCAGCTGCTGGACCGCAAGGGTGTGGCCTACGAGGAGTACGTGATCGACGGCGATGAGGAGGCCCGCGACGCGATGGTGGCCCGGGGCAGCGACGGCCGGCGTTCGGTGCCCCAGGTCTTCATCGACGGGGCCCATGTGGGCGGCTGCGACGACCTCTACGCCCTCGAGCGCCAGGGCCGCCTGGATGCCCTGCTGGCCGTGGCCAGCTAGGGGGCGGCGCCACCCTTCCATTCCGCCAGCTCCACGGTGATGCCCTCCGGACCCCGGAGAAACACCAGCTTGCGGTGATGGAACTCCATCACCGCGTTGCGGAGCTCCACACCGCCGGCCTGCAGCCGGGCCACGGTGGCCTCCAGGTCGTCGACGGCGAAGCAGATGTGGTTGAACCCCACCCGGGCCAGGTTCTCCATGGCCGGCTCGGGGAGGGGCTCCGGGTGGCGGTAGTGCAGCAGCTGCACCTCCAGCCGCGGCGTGGCGCCGGCCAGCACGAGCGTCACGTGGTCCGCCTTGAGGCCCTCCACCGCCATGTAGTCGGAAAACTGGGGCCCGCTGATCAGCACGGCCTTGTCCTCGACGAAGCCCAGCAGGCCGAAGAAGTGCCGGGCTGCCGCCAGGTCGCGAACGACGACGGTGACGTGGTCGAAATGCCGGATCATGGGCGCTGCCTCGCTCCAACGCTGGCCCGATTCTCGCTGGGCCCGGCACGATCCGGAGGTAGCCGCAGGCCCCCCACCCGGGGATCCCAGCGGCCAGAGTGAGGGCCACCTCCGGCCGGCCCGATGAGCGACAACGCCAGCCCCGCCGATGCCGCCGCGCCCGGCCAGGGCGGCGGCTGGCCCCTGATCGACGGCTGGGCCAAAGCCACCCTCTCGCCGCGGGGGCCGAAGCTCTGGCAGACCCTCAACCACAAGAGCGCCTGCCTCTCCTGCGCCTGGGGCACCGGCGGCCAGCACGGCGGCTTCGTCGACGAGCTGGGGGAGCCGCTGCAGCGCTGCCTCAAGAGCGTCGAGGCGATCATGGCCGAGCTGCAGCCGGCGGTGAGCGAGGGCGTGTTCGGCCGCCGCAGCCTGGCGGACCTCCAGCAGCTCTCCTCGATGGAGGCCGACCGCCTCGGCCGCCTCAGCCACCCCCTGCTGCTACGCGAGGGCGGCAGCCACTACGAGCGCATCGGCTGGGACGACGTGTTCGCCATTGCCGAAGCCGCCTTCCGGGCCCCGCCGGAGAGGGTGGCCTCCTACAGCTCGGGCCGCTCCTCCAACGAGGCCGCCTACCTGCTGCAGCTGCTGCTGCGGGCCATGGGCTCCAACAACCTGGCCGACTGCTCCGACCTCTGCCACGCCCCCTCCACCGTGGGGCTCAATGCCGTCTTCGGCTCCGGCACCTCGATGGTGAGCCTGGAGAGCCTGCAGCAGGCGGACTGCGTGGTGCTGGTGGGCTCCAACGCCCCGGCCAACCACCCGCGGCTGATGAACGAGCTGATCAAGCTGCGCCAGCGGGGCGGCACCGTGATCGTGATCAACCCGGTGATCGAGGTGGGGCTGCTGAAGTTCGGCTCCCCCGCCTTCCCGATCCGCTCGATGCTGGCGGGCTCGGAGATCGCCTCGCTGTTCCTGCAGCCCGTGCCTGGCAGCGACACGGCCGTGTTCCTGGGGCTGCAGAAGGCCCTGCTGGAGGCCGGCGCCGTGAAGCGCGACTTCCTGGCCGCCCATGCCGAGGGCTGGGAGGCGCTGCTGGAGCAGCTTGAGGCCACCTCCTGGGAAGCGATCACCGCCAGCTGCGGCCTCAGCCGCCAGGAGCTGGAGCACGCCGCCGCCGTGATCGCCGCAGCCCGGGGCGTGGTGTTCGCCTGGGCGATGGGGATCACCCACCACGCCAACGGCATCGACAACGTGCAGGCGATCGCCAACACCGCCCTGCTCAGCGGCAACGTGGGCCGGCCCGGCGCCGGCACCATGCCGATCCGCGGCCACTCCAACGTGCAGGGCTTCGGCTCGATGGGGGTCACGGTCAAGCTGCGGGCGGAGATGCAGCATGCCCTCGAGCAGCTGCTGGGCCGGCCCCTGAGCCGGGTGCCGGGCTACGACACCCGCGCCCTGATCGAGGCCGCCGATGCCGGCCGGGTCGACAGCCTGCTGTGCCTGGGGGGCAACCTCTGGGGCGCCAACCCCGACAGCGGCGAGGCGAAGCGGGCCCTGGGCCGCATCGACACGATCCTGTATCTGGCCACCAAGCCCAACCAGGGCCATTTCCACGGCCTGGCGGCCCGCCAGACCCTGGTGCTGCCGGTGTTCAACCGCTTCGAGACGCCGCACCGCACCACCACCGAATCGGGCAACAACTACGTGCGCCTCAACGAGCCGGGCTCCACCCACCTGCGCGGCGCCGACCTGATCAGCGAGGTGGCCTTCCTGGCCGAACTGGCCCGGCGCCGCATGGGCAGCGATCCGATCGACTGGGGGCGGCTGCAGGATCCGTCCTACGTGCGGGAACTGATCGGCCGCACCGTGCCCGGCTACGGCCCGATCGCCCGCATCGATGCCACCCGTGAAGAGTTCAGCGTCGAGGGGCGCCTGTTCGAGAGCCCAACCTTCCCCACCCCCAGCGGCCGGGCACGGATGGCGCCCACCCCCCTACCCGAACTCACGCTGCCGGAAGCGGCGCACTTCGGCGGCCTCGGGCCCGGGGAAACCGGCCTGGTGCTGGCCCTGATCACGGCCCGCAGCTACGGCCAGCACAACACCGTCGTCTACAAGGCCGGCGACAGCTACCGGGGCATGCCCCATCGCCACACGATCCTGATGAACCGGGCCGACCTGCGCCGCTGCGGCCTGGCGGGCCACCAACGGGTGACGGTGCAGGGGGAGGCGGGCGCCCTGGAGGGGGTGGAGATCATCCCCGGCGAGATCCGCGAGGGGGCGGCGCTGATGTTCTACCCGGAGGTGAACGTGATCATGAAGGCCGTCATCGACCCCCGCTGCGGCACGCCGGCCTTCAAGCGGGTGCCGGTGCTGGTGCGGGGGCCGATGCCGGTGGTCAGTGTGACGGGCTGAGGGCGGGGAACTCGCAGCCGGCGCTCAGCAGGATGTCGATCTCCTCACTGGGGAGGGCGCGGGAGAACAGGAAGCCCTGGCCGAACTCGCAATCCAGCCCATTGAGAAGGGCCAGCTGCTGCTCGGTGCTGATGCCCTCGGCGATCACGGCCAGGCCCAGCTCCCTGCTGAGGCTGAGGATCGTTTCGACAATTTTTAGATTGCGACCGGATGGCCCGAGCTGGCTCACGAAGGATCGGTCGATCTTGAGGTTGTCGATCGGAAAACGGGCGAGGTAATTGAGGGAGGAGTACCCCGTGCCGAAGTCGTCGATGCTGATCTGGATCTTCCGCTCACGGATCTGCTGCATCAACAGCGTGGCCGCGTCCGAATCACCCATCACGATCGTTTCGGTGAGTTCCAGCTTGAGAGAGGTGGGATCCACCCCCGTGTCCGCCAGCACGGCATCAATGTCATCGAGGAGCGTGGCGCTGTCGAACTGGCGAGCCGAGAGATTCACGCTCATCGTGAGCCCGGGCCAGCCGCGGTCGTGCCAGTGGCGGACCTGCAGGCAAGCCTGATGAAGGATCGTGCGTCCAACAGGAACAACCAGACTGGAATCCTCCAGGCAAGGGATGAAGGCATCGGGCATCACCAGGCCGCGCGAGGGATGCCGCCAGCGAACCAGCGCTTCGAATCCCACGATCCGCCGGGAGCACAGGTGCACGATCGGCTGGTAGTAATTGATGAATTCCCCGCGATCCAGAGCCTTCTGCAGGTCATTCTCAAGAATCAAGCGATCGCGGGTGGCGAAGTGGAGCGCACGGTCGAACGTCTTAGCGCCATTCTTGCCTTGCCGTTTCGCCAGATACATGGCCGCGTCGGCCGCCTGGAGAATCGTTTCCGGTGACGAGATGGTCTGCATGCCCAGGGCGATACCGATGGACATCGTCACAAGGATCTTGATCTTTCCAATGCAGAAAGGAGCGCGGAGGGCATCGCGGATCGAATCCACCCAGCTGGCGATCGCCGTCGCATCGGAGGCCTCGAAGAGCAGAAAACAGAATTCATCTTCTCCCATGCGGGCCAGCAGATCGCCGGGGCGGAGCTGGTCCTGAAGGCGCTTGGCGATCGCCTTCAGTAGCTGATCGCCGATGGCATGACCGAAGGCTCCATTCACCCGCTTGAAGTCGTCGCAGTCGAGGTAAGCAACCGTCAACTGGGGGTTGTCGGCCCGGCAGGCCGTCGCCAGCGCCGTCGACAGAAAGGCTCGGCTGGGAAGGCCGGTGAGCTGGTCTTCGAACAGCAGGCGCTTCAGTTGGGCGGTGCGTTCGTCCACCAGAGCCTCGAGTCGCGCGTTGAACTCCTCAAGTTCGTGGTACTGCTGGCGGATGCGCAGCATCGACCGGGTGCGTGCCACCAGCTCCACCCGGTTGATCGGTTTGCTGATGAAGTCGTCGGCGCCGGCATCCAGACAACGGGCCAGATCCTGCTTCGAGGCCAGAGCGGTGACCATGATGATCGGCACGGCGGACCATTCCGGCATGGCCCTGAGAAGGCGGCAGAGCTCCAGGCCATCGATGCCAGGCATCATGACGTCGAGAAAAATCAGATCAGGCCGGGTGAAGGCGAGACCGTCGAGGGCGGTCTGGGCTCCATTAGCATAATGAAACTCGAAGGTATGACCAGATGCGAGTTCGCTATGGGGTGAACTCAGCAAGGCTTCAATCACATCGAAGTTAGAGGGCTGGTCGTCAACGACAAGAAGTGATATAGCGCTCATCAACGTGCCACCTTGGGCGTCATTAGCTCTTCGATCATCAATACAAGCTTCCGCAGCGTGACCGGCTTGCTGACATAGCGATCAGCCCCTGCCTCCAGGCAACGCTCACAATCGTTATCCATGGCCAGGGCCGTGAGGGCGATGATCGGCAGAGAGGCCAGATCGGGTCTGGCACGGATGCACCGCATGGCTTCCAATCCATCCATCCCCGGCATCTGGATATCCATCAGGACCAGATCAGGAGCAGCAGTCGTCGCCATGTCAACGGCGTCCACACCATTCCTGGCAATGATCACCCGATAGCCCTTGGCCACCAGATAACTGGACACCGTTGTGATGTTCGCCTCATTGTCTTCCGCCAGCAGAATCAGGGGGGCGGAGCCGCTGACTTCGCTCAGACCATCACCCTCGCTCGACTCCGGGCTATCGATGCTGCCGACGGTACTGGTGGCCAATGACAGCAGAGGAAGATCGACATCAAACGTGCTGCCGGCTCCAAGGGCACTGGAAACGGCGACGTGTCCCCCATGCAGCTCGACGATGCGCTTCACCAGAGGCAGTCCGAGACCTGTACCAACGTATTGACGGTTGAGGGCGCTGTCGATCTGAAAGAAAGGCTGAAACAACTTGGGTTGGTCTTCAGGAGCGATGCCGATGCCCGTGTCGACAACGGATAGACGCAGGATGTCTTGATGAGAGAAACGTCCGGAAGACCGTGAAGCTCCGTACCGAAGGGAAGCCTCAAGACTCACCGTGCCACCGCGGTGCGTGAACTTGACAGCATTGCTGAGCAAGTTGATCAGGACCTGCCGCATACGCCGCTCGTCGATCATGAGCTCGGGCAGCGACTCTTCCATGCTGATCGACAGCTGAATCTCCTTTTCGGAGGCTTGCTGCTTGATGAACGCCAAGCTCGACTGGCATAGCTGCGCAATACTGGTTGGAGCGCAGCTGAGCTCCAGGCGACCGGCGTCATACTTGGAAAGGTCAAGGATATCGTTGATCAGCTCGAGCAGGTGGCTGGCACTGAGCTGTACATTCGAAAGCGCTTTGACCTGGTGCTGGTTGATCACACCAAACACGTCATCCTGCAATCCCTCCACCATCCCAAGGATCACGTTGAGAGGGGTTCGCAGCTCATGGCTCATGTTGGCGAGAAACTCGTCCTTGAGCAACGTGGCCCGCTGCAACTCAGCATTGGTCAATGCCAGGGCGCTGTTGCTCTCCGTCAGCTGTTCCTGGGCGATCTGCCTTTCCGTGAGCTCCTGCTGGAGTTGCGTGAACAGGTCGCTCTGGTTGATGGCCAGGGTGAGTTGATTGGCAATCTGCTGGAGCGTCTGAGCCTCCGTTGGCTTCCAGGACCTCACGGATTTGCAAGCATGGGCAACGAGCACACCCCAGAGCTTCCGTTTACGATTCGGCGCATTCCAACGGCTATCAGCGGTGGAGCAGGAATCAGCCAGAATCGGCGCCACGATCTTTGATTTGATCTGACCGGCAACGGAGTACTCCAACAGACACTCCGTCCAGCGATCATTCATCACATCGCCAACAATCCGAGGATCTCCTTTGAAGTAGTTGTCGAGAATCTCCTGATCCCAGATCTCATCTTTCCAGCCCATATTGATGAGACTTGGAAGATCTTGATCCACTGATTCGCCAACAATCTGGCTGGAGCAATCGGCATGCAGCTGGAAAACGATGACACGTTCACACTGAAGAATCGCTCTTGCCTGGGCCGAAACGATGCCAAGGATGTCGTCGAGATTCAGGGATTCGCGGATGCGGTTGGCGATCATGCCGAGCGCTTCCTGCTGGCGGAGCTGCTGGGCAATGCGCTGCTCTGCCTGCTGCCGCACCTCCAACTCCGTCTGCACCCGCTCGTAGAGCAGGGCCTGCTGGGTGGCGATGGACAGCTGGTTGGCCATCTGCTGGGCCAGGTCAATCTCACTGGGCAACCATTCACGGGCATGGCTGCACTGGTGGATACAGAGCAATCCCCACAGCAGGTCTCCCGGCATCAGCGGAATCACCAGATTGGCACGCACAAGAAACTGCGAAAGAATATCTCGGTGACAGTCTTCCAGGCGATCTTCCTGAATATCTGAAGAGGCGAAGAAGCGGCCCTTGGTATAGAGGCTCGCAAAGTTTTCCCCAAAGCAATGGTCGTGAACGTTCGCCTTGAGTGCTGCCGGATAAGCCGGCAGGACAGACTCCGCCACGAAGCTCCCATCGTTGAAGCCTGAGCCGTCATGGAACTGGAAGACGCCCACACGATCGGCGCCCAGCATGCGTCTGATCTCATCGCAGGCGGTGTCGAAAATCGTTTGCAGGTCGAGGGACTGGCGGATTCGCTGGGTCCCCTCACGCAGCAAGCCTTCGCGCTGAGCCTGTTGCCGAACGATCTGCTCGGATTTGCGTCGTTCACTGATATCCCTGAACAGGGCCTGATTGATCACAAGGTTACCCACCTGAAGCTGCGAACAGGTGATGTCAACCGGAATGATCTGGCCGCTGCTGTTCTGGATAGATGTATCGAGCAACTGGTAGGGTTGCCCATCCGCCAGGCCAATGAAGGCGGCTCTGGTCCGCTCCTGCTCTTCGCTGGGATGGAGTTGCGAGAAATCCATCTGGATGAGCTGCTCCTTGCTGAGGCCCATCAGTTCCTCGGCGCGGCGGTTCACCTCCACCAGGTGGCCTTCGGTATCGGCCAGGAAAATCGCATCACTGGCCCCTTCCATCAGAGCGCGGTAGCGCGCCTCCCGCTCCAGAAGCATCCGTTCCGATCGTTTTCGATCCGTGATATCCCGGAAAATGCCCCGGGAGGCGACCGCCACGCCCCCTTCCTGCCGGCAGTTAACGCTGCCCTCCACGATCACCTCCTGCCTGTCCTTCGTAAGGAAGGTCAGCTCGATATTGGCAAGATCGAGCACGGAGCCCGTTCGCATCGCTTCGATCAGCTGACGACAGTGAGGAACATTGTCGGGGTGGATCACGTCATAGAGCGTGAGGCCGTCCAGCTCCGCCTGTTCGTAGCCAAGCAACCGCAGCCAGGCCCTGTTCACAAACTCATAGTGCGCATCCTCGAGCCGCACACTCTGGATCAGATCATTGGTGTTGTTGAACAGATCCTGGAGCCTGGCCTCCTCACTTTGTAACTGGAGCGTCCTTTCCTTTACCAGATCCTCTAGTTCAGCGTTGAGATGCAGGGTTCTTTCGAGAATGTCATGGATGCCGATCGAGCCCCGGATCTGGCTGCTCAGCTCGACGAGAACCCGGTGGGCCTGGAGCGCGCGAGGGCGCAGCGAGGCAGCGTCCTGCTTGCCATCCCCAACCCCTGGCCCGGTTCCTGCCACGGTTGATTCCAGGCTCCTGGCCCTGTCCGCCAGCGCCGTGGCGGGCGGCTGGCTGGCCCGCAGCATCTGGTCGAGGTGAAGGATGCCGAGCAACGCGCCCTCGTCATCCACCACGGGCAGATAGCGGGGCCCCCAGCCCCGCAGGTCCCGCAGGCGCTCCACCAGTCCAGGGCGTTCCCGCTCCGAGAGGCACAGCACCGGCTGGATCATCACCTCCGCCATGGTCTGGGCGTGCAGGGACGGGGCTGTGGCCGCCAGCGCCACCAGATCGATGCTGCTGAAACTGCCCAGCACCCGTTGCTTCTGGTCCAGAACCACCACGCAGCTGGCCCGGGCGTGCTGATGCAGGCTGTCCTGGTCGGGGAAGTCCCTGGGCTGAACCGGAGAAGCGAGGGCTTCGGCCATCAGGCCCGCGGCCTCTGCCACCGAGGTGGTCGGCGCGACCACCAAGGGATTAACGACGATCGACGCCTTCAGAAAGGAGACAAAATGATCAGTTCCACCATCAGGGAACGGCGGGGTCAACTTCGTCACTTCTGATCAACGATTCCGGCCAAGAAAACCGGATCTCAACCCCCAAGGTACGCCATTTCCGCTTGGGGCCGTGGAGGCGCTCCCCCCCCCTCACCGGGGCGAATCATCTGCCGCTCCTCGCTGTAACGGTCGCGGCGCTGCAGCCAGAGGCAGCGCAGCGCCTCTGCCAGGCCGGCGGCATCGGCGCGGGGCCGCAGCCAGGGCTTGAGGTCGGTGCCGTCGGCGGCGAACAGGCAGCTGTAGGCCACCCCGTCGGCGGTGATCCGCAGCCGGTTGCAGTCGCCGCAGAAGGGCGCCGTGATCGAGGCCACCACCGCCAGGTGGGCCCCGCCATCGGCACCGGCACCAGCGGCGGCGCGGTCGCGATAGCGCCAGCGGCCGGCGGTGCTGTGCAGCGCCCGTCCCACCGGCTCCAGCGGCCAGGCCGCCCCGATACGGGCCACCATCTCGGCCGCCGGCAGCACCTGCTCCGGCGCCCAGCCGTTGCGGTTGCCCACATCCATGAACTCGATCAGGCGCAGCTCCAGCCCCTGCTCCCGGGCCAGGGCCGCCAGGGGCAGCAGCTGGTCGGCATTGCCGGAGCGGGTGATCACCGCGTTCAGCTTCAGGGCGCCGCGGGCCGGATCGAAGCCCGCCTCCCTGGCGTGCCGGATCGCCGCCAGCACCTTCTTCAGCACGGCGTCGCCGGCGGCCGCGCCCCCCAGGCCGGCCATGCGGGCCACGCTGGCCCCGTCGGTGCCATCGAGACTGAGGGTGATCCGGTCGAGCCCCGCCGCCTTCAGCTGCCGGGCCCGCTCGGCGCCCAGCAGCACCCCGTTGCTGGTGAGGGCGATCTCCCGCAGGGCGCCGCGGGGATCGCCGGGGTCCCGCCGCCGCAGCGGCTGCAGGGCGGTGATCAGCTCCTCCAGGCGCCGGTGCAGCAGGGGCTCGCCGCCGGTGAGGCGCAGGGTGTGCACCCCCAGGCCCACGGTCGCCTCCACCAGCGCCACCCGTTCCGCCAGGGTCAGCAGGTCGGGCGGGTCCTCCAGATCCGGGCAGCAGTAGGGGCAGGCCAGGTTGCAGCGGGCCGTCAGCGACAGCCGCAGCACCCCCAGGGGCCGGCCATGCAGATCCAGGGGACGCTCCGCCATGGCAGGAAAGCTAGGGCCACAGGCCGGTGGCGTCGTCGGGGGTGTTGGCATTGCGCAGGCCCGCGGGCGGCAGGGCCACCGGCACCACCGCCTCCCCCGCCAGCCAGTCCTGCAGCCGCCGGCCGCCCGCCGCCGTGAAGGCCCCCAGCCGCTCATGCAGGCCGGGATGGGCCGGATAGACCCCCAGCAGCGGCTGCAGCCGCCGGCCGTCGTGGGCCAGGTGGATGGCGGCGGGGGTCGCAGCGGCGGCGTGGGTGGCGGCGGCCCCCAGCAGGGCCTCGAGGGCGGCGACCTCCAGCCAGGGCATGTCCACGGGGCAGAGCAGCAGGGGCTCGCCGGGGTGGTGCGCCATCAACCGGTCGAGGGCCAGCAGCGGCCCCTCCCGGGGCGGCGGCTCCTCCAGGACGGTGATCGGCTGGCCCCGCCCGTCCCGCAGGGGCCGCGCCAGGGCGTGGTGGGCCCGGTGGTGGCTGACCAGGGTGATCGGCAGCGGCAGCGCCGCCAGTCGCCCGAGACTGAACTCCAGCCAGGTGCCACCGGCGGGATGGGGCAGCAGGGCCTTGTCCGTGCCCATGCGGCGGCTGGCGCCGCCGCTGAGCAGGCAGGCCCGCAGGCCGCTCATGCCAGCAGGCCGAATTCCGCCAGGGCCCGCGGCAGGTTGCGGTGCTCATGGCCCGGATGGCTGAGCTTCACCAGGGCGAAGCGCTGCAACTCATCGAGCTGCCCCCAGGCGTGGGGGGGCAGGTTCAGCCCCAGCTGCTGACAGGAGGCGAGCAGCACCTCCGGGGGGGCGGCGCCCTGTTGCCACGGGGCGCCGCAGGCGGGCTCCAGCCGCCCGGCGATGCCGGCGGCCATGGCGGCCGTGCGCTGGGCGAGCCAGTGGTCCAGCGCCACCAGGGCCTCGGGATCGTCGGGCCACTCCAGCAGCCGCTGCCGTTCCCCCTCGCCGAGGTCGCTCCAGTGCACCAGCTTCAACTTGACGCCCACCAGGTCGAGCTTGCGACGCACGGCCATCGGAATGCAGCGCAGGTCGCCGACGAAGTCGGCCTCGAAGCCGAAACAGTGGTCATGGCGGGCCATAGACCCGGGGCGCAGGAGGCTCACCCTAGGCAGCACCACCACCGGAACTGGCCCAACGGCCGCGGGCTTTCGTAGCCGATCTCACCGTGGGACGCCACCAGGATTAGGTTCACTGAAGAGACCGCAGAGGCTTCTCACGAAGTCGCTCCCATGACCGCCACCGTCCCGTCGAGAGACGAGCTGCAGGATCACCGGCCCTCGGGAGCCAGCCAGGGTCCCCGGCCGGCTCCGATGTTCGAGCTGATCCCCTACGAGAAGTTCCGCGACACGCCCTCGGTGCGGTTCTTCGACATCACCGTGCCCACCTCGAACAAGCGGGATCTGGTGGTCCACTCGGGTCCGGCGGTGAGCCCGCCGGACTGCCAGGAGACCGGCAGCTGGCAGTTCTATCTCCACCCCCACCAGGAGGACAACCTGCTCGCCATGCATGGCGGCCGCACCTTCTTCCTGGTCAATCTCGGCTGGAACTACCCGTATCACATCGTTCGTCTCGACTGCGGCGGCGACATCCTGCGCATTCCCCCCGGCACGTTCCACCGCTCCGTCTCCGATCCCGACGGCTCGCTGGTGCTCAACCAGGCCGTGCGCGAGGAGGGCGCCAGCGTGGTGCGGGAGTTCCGGGTCTACAACAGCCACCGCATCCCCCGGCTGTTCGCCGTGACCTCCAAGACCGCCCCCCTGCCCAAGCTGCACGGGGTGAGCTGGTAAGCAGCGGCTTCAGGCCACCGCCGCGCCGGACAGCAGACCTTCAAAGGCCTCGGCGGGCATCGGCCGTCCCAGGAGGAACCCCTGAAACTGGTCGCAGCCGAGGTTCTGCAGCATGCAGAGTTGCTCGGGGGTCTCCACCCCTTCCGCCAGGGTCATCAGCCCCAGCTCCTTGGCCATCACGATCGTGGCCTTGACGATCGCCAGGTCAGCGTCGTCGTTGCCGAGCCGTTCCACGAAGAACCGGTCAATCTTGAGCTTGTCGAGGGGCAGGGAGTGGAGCATGGCCAACGAGGAGTAGCCCGTGCCGAAATCGTCGATCGCCAGGCTGAAGCCGCTCTCGGCGAGCTGCCGCAGTTGTTCGCCGGCACGACCGGGGTCGTTGAGCAGGGCCGTTTCGGTGATCTCCAGCTCGAGGTTCTCCGGCACCAGGTCGTAGGTGTGCAGCGCCCCGGCCAGCAGCTCGGAGAGGGAGGGATGCTCGGCCCCCAGCTGCAGGGCGGAGATGTTGATCGCCACTTTCCCCGGCCGCAGCCCCTGGCGATGCCAGGCATGCAGTTGGCGGCAGGCCTCTTCGATCACCCAGAGGCCGATGGTGTGGATCTGGCCGGATTTCTCCGCCAGCGGGATGAAGACGTTGGGGGACACCATCCGGCCGTTCTGGTCACGCCAGCGCAGCAGGGCCTCGGCCCCGGCGATCCGGCTGCCGCCGCGGTCGATCTGGGGCTGGTAGAAGAGCCGCAGCTGCTCCCGGTCGATCGCCCGGCCCAGGGCGAGCTCCAGCTCGAGGCGCTCGCGCAGCTGCAGGCTGATCTCCGGTGTGTAGAAGCGCAGCTGGTTCTTGCCGTGCTGCTTGGCCTCCATCAGGGCCGTGTTGGCGCAGCGCAGCAGGGTGTCCGGGTCGGAGCCGTGGTCAGGGGCCAGGGCCACCCCGAGCGAGGCGCTGGGCTGGACCGCCAGACCGGTGCCCATCCCGGGGGTGTTGCCGAGGCTGCGACGGATCTCCTCCGCCCACTGCAGGGCTTCGAGCGGGTCGGCCATGGCCATGGGCCGCAGCAGGATGAACTCGTCGCTGCCCACCCGGGCCAGCCAGTCGTCCGGCCGCATCAGGTGCCGCAGGCAGCTGCCGCTGGCCTGGAGCACCTGGTTGCCGATCTCATGGCCGAGGCTGTTGTTGATCGACTGGAAGTTGTCCAGGTCAAGGTTGATCAAGGCGATGCCGTGCTCCCGGCCGGCCATGCGCAGCAGGCGGGCCAGCTGGCGGACGGCGGCGGCCTTGTTGGGCAGCCGGGTGAGGGGATCGACGAAGGCGATGCGCTCCAGCCGCTGCTGGATCTCGTGCTGCTCGCTGATGTCCTGGACGGTACCCACCGTGACGAGCGGCTCGCCGTCGTCGCCGAGGGTGGTGCGCCCCCGCTCCAGCACCACCTTGAGGCGGCCATCGTCGAGCAGCAGCCGGTACTCGATCCTGTAGGACCGGCCGGAGCGGGACGCTTCCTCGAAGGAGGCCTCCACCATGGCGCGATCGTCCGGATGCACCTTGCGGAGAAACAGCTCATAGGTCGGGGCCACCACATCCGGGGAGGTGCCCAGGATGGAGTAGGTCTCGCTCGACAGGAGCAGCTCGCCCGTGCGGTGGTTCAGCTCCCAGCTGCCCACGTGGGTGAGCCGCTCGGCCTCCTGCAGCAGCGAGCCCAACCTGGTGCTTTCCCGCAGGGTCGGGTCCAGTTCGGTGCGATCCCGGTGGCTCACGAGGGCCACCAGCCGGCCGCAGAGGTCGAGCACCTGATAGGTCACGGACACATCCCGGCAGGCGCCGGAGCGGGCCCGGTGGCGTGTGGCGAAGCTGCCCCTGGGGTGCTGACGCATCGCCAGCAGCTGGTCGCGCATCAGGTCGTCGGCCAGCTCCGCATCCGCCTGAATCGCCGCCGGATTCAGGGTGAGGAAGTGCTCCCGGGCGTAGCCGAGCCGCTCATGGGCCGAGCGGTTGCAATCGATGAAATGGCCACTGGTCAGATCAAGGACAACCAGGTCATCGCTGCCCAGGTCGGCGGCGAAACGAAGTGCATCGCCGACGCTGTCGACGCAAGGAATCAGCCCCTGTTCCGCCGGGTTGCTGAACCAGAAGGATTGCACTGACGGTTCCATTCACGAAAGATCTTAGGCAGCGTTTTCATTGCTGACCAGGATGGGGAAGAAACCCCGCTGGCGGGCTGAAGCATGGCGGGGTGACGGCCTTCCTCCTGAAGATTCGACTGCATGCGTGGGAAGCCCAGGGCCGGAAAAGTGAGGAAAAGAGAAGAATTCAACGACCCTGATCGCCCGGCCCCACTCGGTTTTAGGCAATCCTCAGGTCGATGGTGAGATCCGTCGGGCGCTGGCGGCCCTGCCAGGGGGGAGCGCCGGGCAGCGGCCCGGCCAGCGGTTCCGGAACGGGATCGAAGCGGTGGCCTTCCGCGTGCAGGTGGAAGGTGCGATCGCCGCCGGGGGTGCGCAGCAGGAGCTCCAGGGGCATGTGGGGCGCAATCGCCGGATGCAGGCACGGGTAGAGCCGCTGGAAACGGAAGCGCACCGCCAGCGGCGGGGCGGCCCCGTCAGCGGCGGGCTCCAGCGGCAGGGGCCGGCCGTTGATGAACAGCCCGCAGTCGCGGCGGAAGGCTGCATTGGCCAACACTTCGAAGCGGCGCAGGGAGCCGTCGATGAAGCGGCTGGTGAACCCGCCCTGCACCGGGGTGTCGCAGATCAGGGGCCAGGGTTCGGGGGCCGGCCGCAGCTCCAGGACGGGCGCCGTCCCGGCATCACCGCCTTCCGCCTGCCAGCGCAGCAGGGGCGGAAAGCGCCACTCCCAGATGGCCCGGAACGGCGCCGGATCCAGGGCCAGGTCGTCGGCCGCCAGGTCGGCCAGGATGGCCTCCAGATCGGCCCACAGCTGGCTGGGCAGCAGCTGGCGGTCGTGCAGGGCCGAACCCCAGTCGTGCAGCTGGGTGGGTCGGTGACGGGGCTCCAGCAGGTGGGCGGCCAGGGCGCTCCACAGCAGGGCGATGGTGCTGCTCCACTCCATGCGGGGCAGGCTCTCCAGCGCCCGGAACTCCACCAGGCCCAGGCAACCGGCCGGGGCCCCGGGGTTCCAGAACTTGTCGAAGCTGATCTCGCTGCGGTGGTTGTTGCCGCTGCGGTCGGCGTGGAGATGGCGCAGCGTCTCGCCGATCAGGCCCCGGACATCGTCGAAGGGTTCGCCCGAGGGCTGGCCATCCGCCTGCTCGATGGCGCGATAGGCCAGCTCCAGGTCAAAGCATTCACCGATCGCCTCGTCCGGCCTGGGCGACTGGGAGGCCGGCCCCACCCCCGGACCACAGAACAGGTAGGCGAGCGCCGGATGCCGTTGCCAGTAGCGCAGGATCCCCGTCAGCCAGGCCGGCCGGGAGAAGAAGGGATGGTGGGCCAGGTCGGGGCCACCCCAGAGCAGGTGGTTGCCGCCGCCGGTCCCCTCCTGGCGGCCGTCCCCCAGGTCCTTCCAGCTGCGCAGTCCGATGCGCTCGCCGACCTCCTCCAGCCGCTGCAGCCAGCGGCGGTACTCCATCCAGCTGTGGCAGACGGGCAGGTTGATCTCCAGCACGCCGGGGTCGGCCGTCAGGCCCAGCACCTGCCAGCGCTCACCCGCATCGAGGGGCAGCACCCCGCTCAGCCGGGGCGCCGCCAGCGGGCCGAGGCTGTCAGCCACCGCCTGCAGCAGCAGGCGCAGGGGTTCCCGCTCCAGGGGGGGCAGGAACAGCTCCCAGCCCTCGGGGTCCACCTCCAGGGTGAGCACCTGGCGGGGCACGTCCTCGGGCAGGTGCTCCAGGGGCAGGCGCAGGCCGGCGGGACCGGGGGCGCCGGTGAGCTGCCTCAGGCCCTCCTCCAGGGGCCAGGGCGCCACCGCCCAGGCCACCGCCGCCGCCGGGTCGTCCGTCTCGGGCGGCGCGACGCTCAGGGGGGCGGCCCAGGCCCGGCGCTCGGGTTCGAAGGGGTCCCGCAGCAACACGGGCTGCAGGCAGATGCCGAGCCGGGCGCCCAGCTGCTCCAGCCAGGCCGGGCCGGCCTCGGCCGTCAGCGGTGCCCCCTCCAGGCCGGGCTGGCAGAGACCGGGCCAGCGCACCGGCGCCGTGCCGTCGTCGCCCAGGAACAGGCGCAGGGCCCAGCGGGGATTGACCTCACCGTCGTAGCGCTTGCCGGGGCAGTAGAGGAGGGTGCTGCCGGGCCAGACCCGCTGCTGCAAGTCCCGGGCCATGGCCCGGGCGATGGGCAGCTTGGTGGGACCATCGGCGGTGACGCTCCACTCGGGCCCCTCCGGTTCGAGGGGCACCAGGGTGGGCTCACCGCCGAGGGTGAGCTGGATGCCGGCGGCCCTCAGGCGGGACTCGGCCGCCTCGGCCACCCTGTCCATCCAGCTCATGCGGGCCAGCTCATGCGGGTTGCGGGAAGCTCATGGGGACGGGCTGGGAATCACGCTGCAGGAATTGACGGGAACCGGGGCCACCTTCCAGATGCGCTCGGCGTACTCCTGGATGGACCGGTCGCTGCTGAAGAAGCCGCAGCGGGCCGTGTTGAGCACGGACATCATGCTCCACCGTCCCGCATCACACCAGGCGCTGTCGACCTCGTTCTGGGCGCGGCGGTAGTCGCCCAGGTCGGCCATGACCCGGAAGGGGTCGCTGCTGCAGAGGTTGGCCAGCAGCGGATGGAACAGGTCGCGGTCGCCTTCACTGAAGTGGCCCGAACCGATCAGGTCGATGGCCTCCTTGGCCAGGGCGTCGTTCTCCAGCCAGGGCATCGGGTGGTAGCCGTTGCGGTTGATGGCGGCCAGCTGCTCGGCGGTGTGGCCGAACAGGAAGAAGTTGTCGTCACCGACCCGCTCCCGGATCTCGATGTTGGCCCCGTCGAGGGTGCCGATCGTGAGGGCGCCGTTGAGGGACATCTTCATGTTGCCCGTGCCGGAGGCCTCCATGCCGGCGGTGGAGATCTGTTCGGACAGGTCGACCGCCGGGTAGATCTTCTGGCCCAGCTTGACGCTGAAGTTGGGCAGGAAGATCACCCGCAGGCGCCCGTCCATCGCCGGGTCGATGTTGATGATCTCCGCCATGCCCACGATCAGGCGGATGATCAGCTTGGCCATGGCGTAGCCGGGGGCCGCCTTGCCGCCGAAGATCACCGTGCGCGGCGGCAGGTCCTCCCCGGCCCGCAGCCGCAGGTAGCGCTCCACCACCTGCAGGGCGGCCATGTGCTGGCGCTTGTATTCGTGGATCCGTTTCACCTGCACGTCGAACAGGGAGGAGGGATCCACCAGCACGCCGGTGTCCTGGCGGATCGTCGCCGCCAGGCGCTCCTTGGCCTGCTCCCGCACCCCCTGCCAGCGCTCCAGGAATGCCGCATCGGTGGCCAGGGGCTCCAGCTGGCGGAGCTGGTCGAGGTGCCGGCACCAGTCGGTGCCGATGGCGTCGTTGAGCAGGGCGGCCAGGGGCGGGTTGGCGACCGCGAGCCAGCGCCGCGGCGTGACGCCGTTGGTGATGTTGGTGAAGCGATCCGGCCAGACCCGGGCGAAATCGGCGAACAGGTTCTCCTTCAGCAGGCGGCTGTGCAGTTCCGCCACGCCGTTGACCGTGTGGCTGCCCACCACCGCCAGGTGGGCCATGCGCACCTTGCGGTGCGGACCCTCCTCGATCAGCGACAGCCGCTCCAGCAGCTCCGGCTGGCCGGGGAAGCGGATGCGCAGGGTGCGCAGGAAGCGGGCATTGATCTCGTAGATGATCTGCAGCTGGCGCGGCAGCAGTTGCTGGAACAGCTCCAGCCCCCAGGCCTCGAGGGCCTCGGGCAGCAGGGTGTGGTTCGTGTAGCTGATCGTGGCGGTGGTGATGCTCCAGGCGGTGTCCCAGTCGACGCCGTGGACGTCGATCAGCAGACGCATCAGCTCCGCCACGGCGATCGCCGGGTGGGTGTCGTTGAGCTGCACCGCGAACTTGCGGTGGAACTCGGTGACCGGGATCCCCTGGCTGCCGAGGATCCGGAACATGTCCTGCAGGGAACAGGAGACGAAGAAGATCTGCTGGCTGAGCCGCAGGCGCTTGCCCTGCTCCAGCTCGTCATTCGGATAGAGCACCTTGGAGAGGGTCTCCGACTGCACCTTGTGCAGCACGGCCCGGGTGTAGTCGCCGGCATTGAAGGAGGCGAAGTCGAAGGCGTCGGGCGCCTGGGCCGACCACAGCCGCAGGGTGTTGGCGGTGTGGACGCCGTAGCCCAGGATCGGGGTGTCGTAGGCCACGCCGATCACCGTCTGGCCGCCGATCAGCACCGGATAGCTCCATTCCGGCCGGATCACCTCCCAGGGGTTGCCGCGGGCCAGCCAGGGATCGGTGCTCTCCATCTGGCCGTTGGGGCCGATCTGCTGGCGGAAGATGCCGAACTCGTAGCGGATGCCGTAGCCGATGGCCGGCAGCTCGAGGGTGGCCATCGATTCCTGGAAGCAGGCCGCCAGCCGGCCCAGGCCGCCGTTGCCCAGGCCCGGCTCCGGCTCCTCCGCCAGCATCTCGTCAAGGGTGAGGCCGAGGGCCTCGCAGGCGGCCGCGGCCTCCTCCCGCAGCCCGAGGCTCACCAGGTTGTTCTCCAGGTGGGGCCCCAGCAGGAATTCCGCCGACATGTAGGTGGCGGTGCGGACGTGCTGGCTGGTGTAGGTGTCGGCGGTGTCGACCCAGCTGGTCAGCAGGATGTCCCGGACCGCCAGCGACAGGCAGACGTAGTGATCGTGGGTGGTGGCGAGGGAGGCGGACTTGGCCTGGCTGGAGAACAGATGGCGCCGCATCGCCTCCAGGAGGGCCTGGCCCTTGGGCGGGCACGCGGCGGGTGTGGGGCTGGCCATGGGGATGGGCGGCGAGCAACGAAGTGACACCAGTCCTGGCCTGGGGAGTGCCGCCGCCGCTGATGCATCGGCTACCAGCGGGCGCACCTTAAGAGTGGCTTCGCTTCAGCCGTGCAGCACCTCGTGCCGGGCAGAGCCCATCGGCGTGGGCTCCAGCAGCTCCGCCTCGATGGCCCATTCCAGCTCGCTGTCCACCCCGGTGGGGCCCGAGAAGCTGCCGTTCACCGCCGCCGTGAGGGTGGGTTTGGAGGAGGTGGCCAGGGTGATGTAGCGGTCGTCGATGCTGCCCTTGCCGCTGGGGTCGAACCCCCGCCAGCCCGCCCCGGGCAGGTAGACCTCCGCCCAGGCGTGCAGGTCGTACTGCTTCGGCTGCGGTTCCACCAGGTGGTAGCCGCTCACGAACCGGGACGGCAGACCGACGCAGCGGCAGGTCTCGACCATCAGCATCGCCAGATCGCGGCAGGAACCCACCCGCTCCTTGAGGGTGCGCCCCGCCGGCCAGGCCGGCCCCACGTGCCGCTGGGTGTACTTGACCCGGTCCTTGATGATCTCCACCAGCTGCTCGAGGAACATCAGCCCCCGCTGATCGCTGCCCATCAGCGCCTCCTGGGCCAGGTCCACCGCGGCGGGATCGTGCTGGCCGCTGGGCAGCCAGCCCTCCAGGGAGCCCAGCAGATCGCCGTTGAGGTGGCCCACCGGATAGGGAAGCAGCGGCTCCTGGTCCTCCAGGCAGGTCGCCAGGGCCGGGGGCTGCTGGGTCTCCACATCACTGATCGCCTGCACCCGGAAGTGCTCGGTGCTGCCCGCGAAGCGGGCCCGCAGGATCTCGTCGCCGCTGGCGGCCAGCAGCGGATAGAAGCAGGACGGGTCCGGCGTGACCGCCAGGTGGAAGTGCAGCAGGCGCTGGAAACCGTGGCCCCGGGGCTTCAGGCAGAACCGGTGCGGACCCAGGAAGACCGGAGCGCTGTAGCGGTAGTCGAAGGTGTGGGTTATGCGGGCTCGCATGCCGCCTCCTGGCTGGCGGTGCTGCCGGTGGGGGCGATGAAGTAGCGCGCTTCGATCAGCTCATGCAGGCGATTGAGATCGGACTGGAAGTTGTCGATGGCTTCATGGAGCCCGGTGGCCACCAGTTCGTCGATCCTGGTGAAGCTCCAGTGGGCCAGGGTGAGCCCGATCAGGCACTCCAGATCGTCGGCGGGGCGGGGAACGGAGCTGCCGCGGATGATCCGGAGCGTGTCGCTGATCCGCTCCAGGCAGTAGCGCACCGAGCGGGGGAAGATCGGATCGAGCAGCAGGAACGCCGCCACGGCCTTGGGTTCGATGGCCTGCTGGCTGGACTGGCGGAACATCTGATACGCGCCCGCCGAGCGCAGCAGGGAGATCCACTGCAGCTCGTCGAGCACCCCGCCCACCTCCTCGGGGGACGGCAGCAGCAGGAAGTATTTGACGTCCAGGATCCGGGTGGTCTTGTCGGCCCGCTCCAGCAGCCGCCCCAGCCGGCTGAACTGCCAGGAGAGGTCGCGGCTGAGGGTGGCGTCGGTGATGCCGTAGAAGAGCTGGCAGGCACGGCGGATCTCCCGCAACTGCTCCTGGGGTGGCTGCTGCCAGAAGGACTCCTCCTGCAGCGTCCAGTAGATGTCGTTGATCTGCTCCCACATCTCCGTGGTCATCACCTCCCGGATCTGACGGGCGTTCTCCCGGGCGTTGGCGATGCAGTTGAGAACGCTGCTGGGGTTCTCGGCCTCGCGCACCAGGAAATGGATCACGGCCTCGGGGGTGACCACCGGACAGAGCTCATCGAAGAGCTTGCGGTCGCCGCTGGCCTCGATCAGGGGCAGCCAGGGCTCGGCGCTGCCGGGGGGGCAGTCGAGGGCCATGGCCTCGCTCACCTCCACGAACCGGGAGATGTTCTCGGCCCGCTCGACGTTGCGGTTGATCCAGTAGAGGGAGTCGGCGACGCGGCTCAGCATGGGGCTTCATCCACGATCCAGGTGTCCTTGCAACCGCCGCCCTGGGAGGAGTTGACCACCAGGGAGCCGCGGCGCAGCGCCACGCGGGTGAGGCCGCCGGGGCTCACCCAGGCTTCCTTGCCGCGCAGCACGTAGGGCCGCAGATCCACGTGGCAGGGGTAGAGCTCCCCTTCGCTCAGGGAGGGGACGGTGGAGAGCTCCAGGGTCGGCTGGGCGATGTAGTTGCGGGGGTTGGCCTGGATCTTGACGGCGAATTCGTCGATCTCCGCCTGGCTCGCATGGGGGCCGATCAGCATCCCGTAGCCGCCGGCCTCCGCCACGGCCTTCACCACCAGCTCCCCGAGGTGCGCCAGTACGTAGGCCTGGTCGTCGGGGCGGGAGCAGATGTAGGTGGGGACGTTCTCGATGATGGGCTCCTCGCCGAGGTAATAGCGAATCATCTCGCCCACATAGGCGTAGATGAGCTTGTCATCGGCCACGCCGGTGCCGGGGGCATTGGCGATCGCCACCCGACCGGCGGCATAGGCACCCATCAGACCCCTGACGCCGAGGAGCGAATCGCTGCGGAACACCGCCGGGTCGAGGAAGTCGTCATCGATGCGGCGGTAGATCACGTCGACCGCCTCGAGGCCGGCGGTGCTGCGCATCCAGACCCGATCCCCCTCGCAGACCAGGTCGCGCCCCTCCACCAGCTGGATACCCATCTGCTGGGCGAGGTAGCTGTGCTCGAAGTAGGCGCTGTTGAACACTCCCGGAGTGAGCAGCACCACCTTGGGGGTGTCGGTCCAGGGGGCCAGCTCCCGCAGGGTCTGCAGGAGGTGGGAGGGGTAATCGTCGATGGGCTGCACCGTGCGGCCGGCGAACAGGCTCGGGAACATGCGCTTCATCACGCGCCGGTTCTCGAGGAAGTAGGCCACCCCCGAGGGACAGCGCAGGTTGTCCTCCAGCACCCGCCAGGTGCCGTCACCGTCGCGCACCAGATCGAGGCCGGAGATGTGACACCAGCGGCCGAGGGGCGGCTTGAAGCCCTGCATCTGGGGCCGCCAGCCCTGGGAGCTCTCCACGTCGGCCCTGGGCACCACCCCGTCGGCGAGGATCTTCTGATCGCCGTAGACATCGGCCAGGAAGCGGTCGATCGCCTCCAGCCGCTGGAACAGGCCCCGCTCCAGCCGCTCCCAGTCGCGGGCACCGATCAGGCGGGGAAGGGGATCGAAGGGGAGGATCCGCTCGACGCCCTTGCTGTCGGAATCGTTGAGCCGGAAGGTGGCGCCGAGCCGCTTGAGCAGCATGCCGGCGGCCGCGTGGTTGCGGTTCAGCTGGTCGAGCCCCATCTGGCCCAGGGAGGACAGCAAGGGGGTCAGGGTGGCCCGGGGCTGGTCGTTGGAGGAGAAGTACTCGTCGTACCCCTGATTCGGCTTGTACTGACTGAACATTCCACACCCGGCCGCGCGGTTGGATCCTGCAGTGCCGCCGGGGTGGCCACCCGTTGCCGTTGCTACGAAACCCGGGGTGGCCTGGGCCCGTGCGGGGGCGCCGCCGCAGGATGACGCCGGACTAGCGCTTCATAGGAATAGCGTTTTCATAAGCAATGGCCCCCGCGGGACGCGCCGGGTTCAAGATGAAAACAACAGCAGGGATGAGGGCCATGCTGACCAGCCAGAGCGGATCCCAGTCATCCAAGGCCCCCCGCGCTGGGGGCGCCCTGCTGCACGAGCGGGAAAGAACCGCAACCCGTCGCGAGAAGCGCGCCTTCGCCCGCCATTCGATCGAGAGTTGCCGCACCATCGCCGTCCGGCGTCTCGACGCCGATGGCGAGCCCTGCGGGCGCTGGTTCCTCGCCGACATCGCCGACCTGGCCGAGGGCGGGATGTGCCTGATCGCCAACGAGGACCAGGCGCTGGAGGCGGGGCAGTGGCTGCTGCTGGATGTGCGCTCCCATCCCGGCTTCGGAGAGCTGCGCCTGCGGGCCCAGCTGCGCTGGTTCACCCGGGCCCACTTCGCCCTCAGCTTCGGTGTGGCCTTCGCCACCCCCCTCAAGGAGGTGCCGGTCCTGTCGGTGGAGCGGCGCGGTACGCGCCGCGACCCCAACCAGGAGGAATGGGCCCTTCAGGAGGAGCTGGAGCGGGCCGCCACCTGACCCCCGGCCCCCTCCCACACCGGTCCATTCCCGGGACGCGGATGGGTGGCGCAATGGCGCGAACTCCGTAGATTGCGGACCAGATCCATGCGCCAGGCAGCGCCGCCATGTCCGCCGTGCCGCTTGCTCAACCGCTTCTGGGAACCCTCCTCGGCGCCGGGCTTGTCCTGAGTGGATCCCCGGCGCAGGCCCTCGGCACCACCTTCACCTTTGACCTCGGCAGCGGCACCGCCACTCCCGCCGATCCCCAGGCGTCGCCCAGCAAGGCCTTCAGCGCCAAGGCCGATGGCCGCACCCTCCGGCTGGTGTTTCAGAACGCCCTGATCATCGACGACACCGCCAAGCCCACCCCCAAGCCCGTGAGTGCCACGGAGGCGGGTCTCTGCCTCTACAAATCCGGAGGGGCCGGCCTGAACGACATCGGCCTCACCAACTGCGGATTGGAAACCCCGGGCAACGACAAGGGTCCGGCCAATCAGAGCACCATCGAGCTGGTCTTCGATCAGGCGGTCGAGCTGGTCAGCTACCGCTACGGCAGCCTGCGGGTCGGCCTGGGCAACCCCCTGCTCGAATGGGGAGAGCCCACCAGTCCGGTGGTCTCCACCGAAACCCTGTTCGACAAACAGGTCGGCACCAGCTACGCCTTCGAGAACCCCTTCGTTGTCAGGGCCAACCGGATCATCGAAATCACCGGCGCCGGCGGCGACAATGACTCCAGCAGCACGGAGGTGCTGCTCAGCCAGCTCGTGGTGCGGGCCCTCCCCTCCGAGCCCGCCACCGGCGTTCCCGGCCCGCTGCCCCTGGCCGGGGCGCTGGCCGCCTTCGGCTGGAGCCGGCGTCTGCGGGGGCGCCTGAACCGCCGCGGTGCGCCCTAGAGCAGGAAGTAGCGCTGGGCCATGGGCAGCACCTCCGCCGGTTCGCAGGTGAGCAGTTCGCCGTCGGCGAAGACCTCGTAGGTCTGGGGGTCCACCTCCACCTTGGGCAGGGCCGTGTTGTTGCGCATCTGGGCCTTGCCGATGCCCCGGGTCTGCACCACCGGCACGCAGGGCCGCTTCAGCCCAAGACGGCTGGGCAGGTCGTCCTCAAGGCAGGCCTGACTGACGAAGTTGAGGCAGCTGGCCGCCAGGGATCCGCCGTAGGCGGCGAACATCGGCCGGCCGTGGACGGGGCCAGGGGTGGGGATCGAGGCGTTGGCATCGCCCATCTGGGCCCAGACGATGGAGCCCCCCTTGATCACCAGCTCCGGCTTGACGCCGAAAAAGCCCGGCTTCCACAGCACCAGATCGGCCAGCTTGCCCACCTCCACCGAGCCGATCTGGCTGTCGAGGCCATGGGCGATGGCGGGATTGATCGTGAGCTTGGCGATGTAACGCTTGAGGCGGGTGTTGTCGTTGCGGCCGCCGCGGGGACCGGCGGCGTCCTCGGGAAGGAAACCGCGCTGCACCTTCATCTTGTGGGCCGTCTGGAAGGTGCGGGTGATCACCTCACCGACGCGGCCCATGGCCTGGGAATCGCTGGCGATGATGCTGAAGGCGCCCAGGTCGTGGAGGATGTCCTCGGCGGCGATCGTCTCGCGGCGGATGCGGGATTCGGCGAAGGCCACGTCCTCCGGGATGCGGGGATCGAGGTGGTGGCACACCATCAGCATGTCGAGGTGCTCCTCGAGGGTGTTGACCGTGTAGGGCTTGGTGGGGTTGGTGGAGCTGGGCAGCACGTTGGCCTCGCCGCAGATCCGGATGATGTCGGGGGCGTGGCCGCCGCCGGCCCCCTCGGTGTGGAAGGTGTGGATCGTGCGACCGCCGATGGCCCGGATCGTGTCCTCCACGAACCCCGCTTCATTGAGGGTGTCGGAGTGGATGCAGACCTGCACGTCGTACTTGTCGGCCACCGTCAGGCAGCAGTCGATCGCCGCCGGGGTGGTGCCCCAGTCCTCGTGCAGCTTCAGGCCGCAGGCGCCGGCGCGGATCTGCTCCTCGATCGCCGCCGGGGTGCTGGCATTGCCCTTGCCATAGAAGCCGATGTTGATCGGCAGGCCCTCGGCGGCCTGGAGCATGCGGGCCAGGTGGAAGGCGCCGGGGGTGCAGGTGGTGGCGTTGGTGCCGGTGGCCGGGCCGGTGCCGCCGCCCAGCAGGGTGGTGACGCCGGAGGCGAGGGCGGTTTCGATCTGCTGGGGGCAGATGAAGTGGATGTGGGTGTCGATCGCCCCGGCGGTGACGATGTGGCCCTCCCCGGCGATGGCTTCGGTGCCGGGCCCGACCACGATCGTCACCCCATCGGTGATGTCGGGGTTGCCCGCCTTGCCGATGGCGCAGATGCGGCCGTCCTTCAGGCCGATGTCGGCCTTGACGATGCCCCACCAGTCGAGGATCAGGGCATTGGTGATCACCGTGTCGACGGCCCCTTCGGAGCGGGGGGTCTGGGCCTGGCCCATGCCGTCGCGGATCACCTTGCCGCCGCCGAACTTCACCTCATCGCCGTAGGTGGTGCAGTCGCTCTCCACCTCCAGGATCAGTTCGGTGTCGGCCAGCCGCAGGCGGTCGCCGGTGGTGGGGCCGTAGGTCTCGGCGTAGGCACGGCGGTCAATTCGGTAAGCCATGGGGGTTCAGTCGAGGGGGCCGTTCACCAGACCGTTGAAGCCGAAGACGCGGCGGTCGCCGACGTAGGGCACCAGATGCACGTCCCGCTGGTCGCCGGGCTCGAAGCGGATGGCGGTGCCGGCGGGGATGTCGAGCCGCAGGCCGCGGGCCGCCTCGCGGTCGAATTCGAGGGCGCCGTTGGCCTCATGGAAGTGGAAGTGGGAGCCCACCTGCACGGGCCGGTCGCCCCGGTTCGCCACCGACAGGGTGGTGACCGGGCGGCCGACGTTGAGATCGATCGTGCCGGGCTCGGGGATCAGTTCGCCGGGGATCAGGGGGGGCATGGCGGGGTGGGGGGTCAGCGGATCGGTTCGTGGAGGGTGACGAGCTTGGTTCCATCGGGGAACATCGCCTCGATCTGCACCTCGGGAATCAGCTCGGGCACCCCCTCCATCACCTGATCCCGGCTCAGCCAGGTGGTGCCCTCCCGCATCAGCTCCGCCACGCTGCGGCCGTCGCGGGCCCCTTCGATCACCTGGAAGCTGAGCCAGGCCACCGCCTCGGGATGGTTGAGCTTCAGGCCCCGGCCGAGTCGCCGCTCCGCCAGCAGGGCGGCGGTGACGATCAACAGCTTGTCTTTCTCCTGGGGGGTGAGGTTCATGCAGGCTGCGCTGGCCGGCCCCACTCTCGCAGCGCTCCGGCACCGGGTCAGGTTCAGAAGGAACGTTCGGCGCCCCGATCAGCGCCGCTGGAGCACCCCCTGGCCGTTGAGGTTGAGGTTGTCGATCCGCACCGCCGTGGCCCGGCCGTCGGGGCCGACCGTGAAGCTGACGGCGCTGGGGCCGTAGGCGTTCTCGCCGGGGGGCTGGTAGCGGAAGGTGTCGCCGCTCACCGGGGTGAGGGGGAAGGCGGTGAGGCGGGGCCCCAGCTGCAGCTCGAGGCCATCGCCGCGGCGCACCACCGCGATCGCGCCCACGTAGCCGTTGGCGTAGCTGCCGGTGTAGGCGGCGGCGGGGCGGGCCGGCAGGGGCCGGGCCGGGCTAACCACGGCGGGGTAGTCCTGCTGCTCCATGCCCTGGAACAGGGGGCGAATGGCGGCGAGGTAGTCGCGCTTCACCGCTCCGGTGGTGGCCAGGTCGAGGAAGCTGAGGCTGAGGGCCTCCGGCACCCCCAGGGGCTGGCTGTTGGAGAGCACGACGATGCCGAGGGATTCCGCCGGCAGCAGGTAGACGGCCGTGGCGGCGCCGAGGTCGAAGGCGCCCGAATGGCCCAGCTGCACCGTGCCCCGGTCGGTGTAGCTCACGTTCCAGCCCAGCCCGTAGAAGCCGGCCCGATCCGTGGCCGGATCGCGGGGCTGCTGACTGACGATCTGGGGCCGGTGGGTCTCGGCCAGGGCGGCGGCGTCCACCACCCCACGGCCATCGAGGCGGCCGCCGGCCAGCTGCAGGCGCAGCCACTGGCCCAGATCCCGCACGCTGGAGCTCACGCCGCCGGCGGGGGCCTGGGCATCGGCGTCCCGCTGGTAGCGGGCCACCCAGCGGCCGCCTTCTGGGACGTGCAGGGAGGCGCGGTTCGCGGAGGCCGCGAAATCGGCGTGGCGGGAGCTGGTGCGGACCATGCCCAGGGGCCCGTAGAGCCGTTCGCTGGAGAGCTGCTCCCACCCGCGACCGACGGCGTTGGCGGCGGCCACGGCACCGGCGGTGAAGCCGAAGTTGGTGTAGGCGTAGTCGGCGCGGAAGCGGTTGCCGGTGGGCAGCAGCCGCAGCCGCTCCAGGATCGTGGCCCGATCGAAGCCCAGGTCTTCGAGGTGATCGCCGGCGTGGTCGGGCAGGCCGCTGCGGTGGGAAAGGAGGTCGCGGATGGTCACATCGGCGGCGATGGCCGGCGGACCGATGCGGGCCTCCGGCAGGGTGCGCAGCACCGGATCGTCCCAGCCCACGCGCCCGTCACCCACCAGGCCGGCCACCACCGTGGCGGCGATCGGTTTCGAAAGCGACGCCAACTGGAAAACGGTGTCGGCATCCACCGCGCCGGGCTCGCCCACCCGCCGCAGGCCGTAGCCCTTGAGGAACACCACCCGGTCGGCGTGCACCACCACGATGGCCAGGCCCGGGACACCGGTGCTGCGCTGCATCTCCGTGGCCAGGGCATCAAGGCGGGGAAGGGCCGCCGCCAGGCTGGCCGCCGTCACCTGACGCGGCGGCGGCGGTGGGCCGGAGGGGGGCTCGGCGCTGCGGGCGGCGCCGGACGGGGCAACCGCCAGGGCCAGGCTCAGGACCAGACCGGCCGCCCCGGGACACTGGAGGACGGGTGGGGCCAAGACGGCTCTGCGACTGGGGAAAAGCTAGGCGGGCGCTAGCGGACCTCCCGCAATGGCTCCCCAACGGAGGCAGGAGCGGCCAGGGACTGACCCAGCCAGCGGGCCTCCTCCATCGCCGCCGGGCGCAGGCGCGCCAGGGACTCGGCCGAAGCCTCGCCGGTGAGCAGCAGGGCACGGTACTGATTCAGGGCCGACGTGGGCCGGAACATCAGGCCCGCCGCCAGGGCCAGGCCGCAGCCCATCAGGTAATCGATCCAGCGGTGGGGGATGTACCAGGCCACCAGGGGGCCGTAGCCGACAAAAGCCACGCCACTGGAAATCAGCGCGGTGCGCAGGACCTCCTGCCTGTTCACGGCCACCATCAGAGCGGCCGTTCCTCCCAACACCAAGCCGGTGCTGACCTCATTGAGGCCGATGCTGTTGAACACCAACAGGGGCATCAGGATGCCAAGGGTCACGCCCACCATTCGATCCCGCACCCGGGCCAAGGTGGCCCCGAGGCTGTCGTTGAGCAGCAGCACCACACCGAAGTAGAGGTATTTGGGCTCAACGGCGCCGAGGCCTTCGCCGATGGCCAGGGCCAGTGCCGCAAACACCAGCTTGCGCCAGAAGAAGGCGGAAGCGAGGCTGGTGCGGAGGCGCTGGGCCAGGGGCGGCTCCGCACCAACCGATTCCTTTGTCTGCTCTGCCTTCCGGGGCAGGCCAGCGGGCGTGAAGGCGATCTGGGTGATGCTGCCGACAGCGAGCCCGAGCCCGATCGCAGCCAGTTGGTTGCCCACACTCGTCCAGCTGCTGGTGGCACTGAGCAACGGCAGCACACCGGTGATCGCCAGCACGTTGGCCAGCGGCCGCAGTTTGCCGGGCAGCAGCAGCATCAGGAATTGCATGGTGGCCGCCACCAGCCCGAACACGAACACCGTTGGCGCCCCAGCAAAGGCTTCGCCCATCAGCAGGCCGATGGCCATCGACAGGCCAATCGCCCCCACCAGCACGGGATAGATCGGCAGCGGCCAGCGGCTGAAATCCGGCCGCACCACCAGCGCGGCCACGATCACCCCGTAGGCGGCTTCGCCACTGCCCAGGCCCAGACCCGCGGCGATGGCGGCCGTGAAGGCCGAAGCCAGGCCGATCACCAACGCCGCCCGCAACCCCAAGGGGGGGGCCATAGCGCTCATCGGCGGCGGCCGCCAAGGGCCTGAACCCAGCCCACCAGCAACACCACCACCAGCAGCGCCACCCAGAACCACAAGCGGGGTGGGCTGCTGGCAGCGGCCAGGGCCAACAGCAACAGCGCCAGCCACGGGGCCGGTGCCGCCCAGGGCGCCAGCCAGGGCCCGAGGGCCCCGCGGATCGGATGCTTTTGGCGCGCTTGGTTCATTTCTCGGTCCCCCCGAGCCAGCGCAGGAACGGCATCACGAAACTCAGCAGCGGTCGTCGCTCCAGATCCACGCGGGCGAGGGCCGGGGTGCCGTTCTCCAGCTCCAGCTCCGGGCCGGCCCCACCGCTCCAGCGCAGGCCGCTGGGGGTGGGGGCCTTCTCCAGATCCACCAGCACCAGCACCATCGGCGCGGTGACCTTGTCGCCCAGGGTGGCCAACGGATCACCCCCTTCGCCGAAGGCCTCCTGACGGGTGCGGGACGCCAGGTTGATGGCCAGATCGGGGTCGCCCACCACCCGGGTGAGGGCCTCCACATTCAGGGAGATCGGCGAGAGGGAAAGGATCTTGCCGCTGAGGGAGCCGTAGCGCTGATCGGTGCCCCCATAGCGAGCCCGCGTCTGCAGTTGGGGTTCCACCAGGATCTCGGCCCCGGGACGCAGACGGCTGGCATCGGCCTCCGTGAACAGGGCAATGGCCGTGTGGTGGTGCGACACAGGCTGGGGCGGGGAGCCCACGATGGCGATCCGTTGGCCCGGGATCACCGCCTGGCCCGGAGCCACCAGCAGCGACAGCAGGGCGCCGCCCCGGGGGGAGAACACCTTCTGGCTGGTGCTCTGGGCCTGCAGTTCGGCCCGGCCCGCCTCCAGCTGGGCGATCTGGGCTTCCAGGGCCCGCATCTGGCTCTTGTTGCGCAGATAGAGATCCTGGGCCCCCACCCAGAGGGGGCTGTAGCGCGGAATCACCTCGTCCTTACGCAGAGACTCCAGAGCAGCGAGCTGCTGCCCCACGGGCCCATTGGTGGTGCGCAGGGTGGCGATCTGGCTGCGCATCGCCGCCTGCTGCTGATCGATGGCCAGGTTCTGGCGTCGGATGGCGTCGGGATTGGCCGCCACCCAGCCGCCACCGGGGGCCGCCTGGTCGACACGGTTGATCGTGGCCAGCAGTTGTCCCTGCTGCAGCGGAGCCCCGACCGCAACGGCCAGACGCTGGATCTGGCCAGGGGAGCGGGCGTAGACGCCGACGCGGCTGTCCGGCTGCATCAGCACGGCGCCACCATGCACCTGGATCGGAACACCGGGGGAGAGGGCCCAGGCCAGGGCAAGGGCGCTGACCGCCCCGATCGGCAACACCCGGGGCAGGAGAGGATCGGCAACGGCCCTGGCGTTTGGGTCTGCACCGATCGGGGCTTCAACCATGCACCACGGGCCCGGGGGCACAGACGGAGCCCGCATACGCTAATCGGGCGTAGGCAGATGGCTCATTGGCAGGCAGCAGGCGTCGGGGGCTGGGCGGAGCGCTCTCCATCGCCTGGCTACTGGGTGCATCCTCAGCAGCCTGGGCCGGAACGTTCCCAGCCACGCAGCCCTCAGTCGCGGTGTCCGGCAAGCCCCCTGCCGTACTCAACCTGAGCCTTGAGCAGGCCCTGCGTCTGGGTCTGGAGCGCTCCCTGGCCCTGCGCAGTGCGGCCGTGACGGTCGAGCAAGGCCGTGCCCTGGTGTCGCTGGCGGGCAGCCCGTTTGTGCCGAAACTCGATCTGGTGGGTCTGGGCACCTACGCCCAGGTGGGCACCGACATCAACTTCGTCAGCAACCTCTCCTTCCTCGGTGACCTCAACCTCAACCTGGGCAGCAAGGGCTATGCGGTGGTGCGCAACACCTTCGGCAACCTCGGCCTGGCGCTGAGCTATCAACTGATCGATTTCCGTCGCGGGCCGTTGCGGGATACGGCGAAGGCAGGCTTGGCTGCCTCACAGGCTGGAGAGCTGGAGCAGCAACGGCTCAGTCGCTTCGCCATTAAGGCCGCCTACCTCAACCTGCAGCTCGCCGATGCGCTGATCCCGGTGTGGCAGCGCTCGCTGGCGGTATCCACGACCCTCAACCGGGATGTGGCCGCCATCCGCGCCCGCGGCCTGGCCAGCCGCCTCGAAAGCTTTCAGGCCGAGGCCCTGGTCCAGAAGGATCGTCAGGGGCTGGTGGAGGCGGAAGCCCAGGTGCAGATTGCCGGCAGTGGCCTGGCGCGGTTGCTGGATCTGCCGGCGGATCAGCTCGTGGCCGCCAGCGATCCGTTGCAGCCTGGACCGGCCTGGGGGCTGGATCTGACCAGCACGATTCGCCGCTCCCTCCTCGATCGCCCCAGCCTCACCGCCCTGGAGCAGCAGCGGCAGGCCCAGCTGGCCCAGGTGCGTCTGGCCCGCTCCGCCATGCTGCCCTCGGTCGGCGTCGTGCTGGGGGGCGGCATCAACGCCAACCGCATCGACCTGCCGGTCGCCACGAACAACACCACAGCGGCGATCGGCTCGGGCCCCAGCCTCAACCTGCCCCAGCAAAACCTGAACGCCAGCCAGTCGGGCACGTTCTACGACTGGGGGGCCCTTCTCGCCCTGCGCCAGCCCCTGTTCGATGGCGGCAGCTCCCGGGCCTCGGCGGCACTGGCGCAACGACAGGTGGAACAGCAGCAGATCGCCATCGAGACGGCCCAGCAGGCCATCACCCAGAGCGTCCAGACCTGGTGGTACACCCACCAGGCCGCCGCTCAGCAGATCACCGCCGCCGCAGCTGCCGCCAGCGCCGGAGAGCGGGCGGTACGGGACGCCCAGCTGCGCTATCGCGCCGGCATCGGTCCGATCCTGGATGTGCTGAGCACCCAGAGAGATCTTCAGGTGGCCCTCTCCTCGCTGGCCCTGGCCATCCACCGCTGGAACCTCAGCCATGCGGGGTTGGAGATGGAAACAGGCTCCTAGAGCTGTGGAACGGGTGGGAGCCAGGGGTTCAGAAGCCGCCGCCGCCGCCGCCACCATCCCCGCCGCCGGAGCTGCCTCCACCGGAGCTGCCGCTGGAGCTGCTGGAGCTGCTCGGTGACGACTGCATGGCGCCGGTGGTGGTGCTGAAGCAGTCCTCCAGGCTGGTGCCGAAATCCGTCAGATCGAAGTCACCGCTGCCGACGTACCAGCTGGGGGCCACTTCGAGGATCCCCTGGAACGCCGCTGTCCACTGCCGAGTCAGGCCCGCCACCATCGCGAAGGGCAGGAAGCGCTCGAACAGCTCCGGCGTCAGCACCACCCGCTCCAGCCGCGGCGCCTCCACCCGGCGCAGGAACTCCTGGAAGCCGAGGGTCTGGCGCAGCACCGCCGTGCCCCGGGTGGTGCGGCTGGGCATGATCCAGGCGAACACGGCCACCAGCACCACCGTCAGCGCCAGGGAGCAGAAGGTCAGCCACGGGTGCGCCTCCCCCTGCAGCAGCACGATGTCGTGGGGCAGCAGCGCCGAGGCGAGCACGAACAGACCCGCAGCCAGTCCCAGGCCGCCGAAGAAGGTGAGGGCCCGCACGGTGCCCGGCCAGCGCCGGAAGAACCGCTCCGCCAGCACCGCCTGCTTCACCAGGCGCTCGAAGCCGGGCACATGGACGTAGTAATGGTCGCGGAGCTGGTCGGTGCTGACCGTGTCCCCCGCCGTGCCCAAGGGGAAGAGCGTCTCGATCAGGTAGGCCTCATGGGGCAGCAGCGCCCTCCGCTGGTCCGGCTCGCCCAGCAGGGTGAACACGTAGCGCTTGCCCAGGTTCAGGAACAGCAGCTTCCGCTGGTCCTGCTCGATGCGCAGCTGGCCCTTCACCGCCAGCGCCACCAGGGTGGCCGAAAGGGCGGTTCCGCTCACCTGCTCCGCCACCAGGCTGCCCAGCACCGCCGGCGGCAGCCCCTCGGGAGGCTCGTAGGCCACCGGCACCGCACCGACGGCCGGATCCCGTCCGATCCGCCACCAGAGCGGGCCCAGCACGCCGGCGCACAGCAGGGGCAGCAGCAGGGCCAGCCGCGCCTGCCACCAGTCGATCAGCTGGGCCAGGGCCGAGGGCGGCGGCACCAGCCCCTTGGCGAAGCCCACCGCCAGGGTGAAGCCCTCGCCGGGCTCCAGCCGCCGGGTGGTGGTGCTGGACACCGTGTCGGCACCGATCGTCAGGGTGGCGTTCCGGTCCCGGGCGCCGCGGGACCCGGTATAGATCGAAGCGTGGAGTCCGGAAACAGCTGGCGGCAGCCGCACCAGGGCCGAGGCCCGCTCGATCGGCACCTCCCAGGCATTGCCGGTGACGTTCCAGTTGAACTCGTCGTGGTCCGGATAGAAGCGCAGGCCCCGCTTCAGCCGGTAGGTGATCACGGCCGTGCGGCTGGCGTTCTCGGCGCCCGGGATCCAGATCTTCAGTTTCAGGTCGGAGCCGGGGTGGCTGCTCTCGTAGCGGTAGGGCCGGCCCTCGGGGTCAGTGACCGCGAGCAGCCGCAGCCCAAGGGGTTCGAGTCCGCCGGGCCGCCTGGCCAGCAGGGGGATCTGGCGCACCAGGCCGTTCCAGGAGCCGTCGAAGCGGGCGGTGATGGTTTCGCTCACCTGCACGGCGCCGTTGGGTTCCACCACCGCCTGCATCTGGAAATCGGTGAGCGTCAGCTGGCGCTCGGCGGCGCTGAGGGCGGCACCGGCCCCCCAGGGGGCCAGGAGCAGCAGCGTCAGGGCCAGGCCGAGCAGCCCCCCCAGCCCCCAGCGCCAGCGGCGCCGCAGCCGCCGGGCGACCGGAGGGCCCTCAGCCATCGAAGCGGACGGCGGGAACCGCCGCTTCGGCCGGGTTCTCCAGCTCGAAATAGGTGCGCGAACGGAACCCGAAGCTGCCGGCCACCAGGTTGGAGGGGAACTGCACGATGGCCGTGTTGAGGTCCCGCACCACGGCGTTGTAGTAGCGCCGGGCGCTCTGGAGCGTTTCCTCGATCTGGCTGAGGTTGGTCTGCAGGGTCTGGAAGCTCTCCACCGCCCGCAGGGCCGGGTAGGCCTCCGCCAGGGCGAACAGCTGCCCCAGCGACGCCCCGAGGGCCTGTTCCGCCTGCTGCTGCTCCCGGGGCCCCCGGGCCGCCACGGCAGCGTTGCGGGCTTCGATCACGGTCCGGAAGCTTTCCTTTTCATGGCTGGCGTAGCCCCGCACCGTCTCCACCAGGTTGGGGATCAGGTCGTGGCGCCGCTTGAGCTGCACGTCGATATCGGCCCAAGCGTTGTCCGCCAGCACCTGCAGCTGGGCCAGGCGGTTGTAAATCAGGATCAACCCGACGGCGGCGACCGCCACCAGGATCAGCAGCAGCGGCATCGGCCCAGGGGTGGGATGGCTTTAAGCCTAGGGGCGGTGTCCGGCTGGTCGATCCGCAGCCCTGCGCTCACGGCTTGCGGCAGCTCATGTCCTGAAGAAATAGATCACTGCCACCACCACACCCACCACCACCACAACGGTGCGCAGCGTGGCGGGCTGGATCCGGGACGCCAGCCGGCCCCCCAGCGCCCCGCCGAGGATGGCGCCGATGGCCATCACCGCGGCAAGAGCCCAGGCCACCTGGCCGGAGAACAGGAAGAAGGCGGCGGCGGTGAGGTTGGTGGCGAAGGCCACCGCCTGCTTGAGCCCGTTGAGGCGGGTGAGGCTGTCCTCGAGCGTGAGGGCCAGCACCGCCAGCACGATCACGCTCAGCCCGCCGCCGAAGAAGCCCCCGTAGATGGCCGCCAGGAACACCGGCGGTACGGCCCAGAGTTCCGAGGGGGCGCTGCCGTGGCGCTCGGAGCGGCGCTGCACCCAGCGGCGCACGGGCTCCTGCACCGCCAGCAGCCCGGAGGCGAACAGGATCAGGAACGGCACCAGCTGGGTGAACAGCCGCTCGCCGGTCTGCAGCAGCAGCAGGCCGCCAAGAAGGCCGCCGGCGGCACCGGCCGGCAGCAGCAGCCACAGGCGTCGCCGCTGGCCCTCCAGGTCCTGGCGCTGGGCCACGGTGGCGCCCAGGTAGCCGGGCGCCAGGGCCACGGTGTTGGTGATGTTGGCCATCACCGCCGGCAGGCCGATGGCCGTAAGGGCAGGAAAGCTGATCAGCGACCCCCCACCGGCCAGGGCGTTGATCAGGCCGGCGGCGATGGCCGCCAGGCCCGCCACGGTCGCCTGGATCACGAAGGGCAGGGGGTCCGTCATCGCGGCTGGGAGGGAGGACGGCCCCGCAGCCGCTCAGGGCTGGTTGATCCCATAGGGCTCCCCATCGGCCGGCAGGGTCACCCCCAGCCGCTGGCGCCACTCCGCCACCGGCAGCTCCCAGCCCTCCTCCCAGCGAACCGTGGCGAAGGGACGGGCGGTGAAGCCGATCGTGGTGCCATGGCTGATGGCCCGGCTCAGGGTCTGGTAGCCGTCGAGCTTGAAGCGGAACCCGGCGATCTGGGCCGCGTGGATGAGGCTCACGTAGGCGGGGAAACCGATCTGGGTGGCGGTGATGGCCAGCACGCCGTTCTCCCCCACCGGCGTCGTGCCGAAACCGCTGACCACATGGTGGATGTCGTGGGTGGTGGCGATCCGCTGTGTGAGCCAGCGGCCCTCCGTGTCGACGGGGCGGGGGCGGAAGAACTCGGGGTCGTAGTTGAAGCGGCGGATCAGGGCCGCATAGGTGCGGCCGAGGCTCCCCTCCGGCAGCGCCTCGAGCCGCTCCAGATCCGGTTGCAGGGGCGGATAGCGCTCGTCCATCATCTCTGCCCCACCCGGCAGGGCCCGAAAGCGGGCGATGCAGGCCTCCATCTGGGGCGTGTCCAGGAAGCTGTCCACCAGATCAGCGATCCGGGCCAGATCCCCCTGGCTGCGGCCCACGGCGATCAGCTGGCGCGCCTGGCCCAGGGCCTGCAAAGAGAGCTGGAAGCGATGCATCGAAGGGGCTGCGCCTGGGGCGAACCTAGGCCCGCTACAGCGCCTGGCCGGGGGTCACCAGCTGCGGGCCGGGACCGGCAGCGGCGGTTCCAGATCGAGCGGCTGCTCCTGGAATGGCCAGACCCGGGGCAGCACCGGAGCCGCCAGGCCCCGCTCGGCCCGGATCCGGGCCCAGATGCGCGTGAACCAGAAGCGGGCCGCCTGGGTGGAGCGGCCCCGGTAGCGGGCCACCAGGCCCCGCTCCAGCCGGCCGCAGGCCATCGTCCCCTCCAGACCGTGCCGCTCGGCGCGGCAGGCCTCCAGCAGGGGTTCGCCCACCGGCCCGGGGGCGGCCCACACCAGGCTGGCGAACACCGGCTGCCCCCCCAGGCCGTGGGGACTCTCCAGGCTGGCGCCGCCCAGCTCGAGCCGGTCCACCAGCTCCCACTGGCCCTGCCGCCGGATCTCCAGCAAGGAGCGCCAGCGACCGGATCCGAGCGTCTCGCCATCGGCGCTGCGCCCCAGCCGCACCACCTCGGCCCCCAGCCAGCTGGCCCCTTCGGCCAGCTCCACCCGGCAGGCCTGCTGGAACAGGCCATCCCGGAAGACCACCAGCTCCTGGGGCAGCCACTCCAGGTCGGCCCCTGCGGCGAGCCGGAAGTCGAGGGTCTGAAAGGTCCAGCTGCCGGCGGGGACCCGGCGGGAGCGACCCACGGTTCCGTAGACCTTCTGGGCCGCCACGCTGGTGATCAGGGCCCGGCTGCCGGCGCCGAGGTCGGCCTCGATGGCCAGCTCGTCGCCCCCCACCAGGCCACCGCCGGTGTGCAGCAGGGGCAGTTGGCAGCGGCCATCGGCGGCGGCGAAGGCCCGCTGGATCTTCAGCGGCGCCGTCGCTCCGCCCTGGTGCCGGGTGGCACCGTCGGCGCCGCCGGTGGTCTCGAAGCGAAGCCGGGCCTGGGCTCTCCAGGGGGCGGGAGCGGTGAGCTGCATGGCCATGATGGTGGGGCTCCGGGGGCCTGGATTTGGTAGCGCCCGACACAGGGCCGCCGGCCAACGGCTGGCCAGGCTGCCCGGACCACCCTCGCCCGCTGGCCCACTCGATGTCCGGCCCCACGGTTCCCGACGCGACTGTTTCCGACGCCACGGCTGCCGACGCCACCGTGCCCCTGGTGCTGGTGCGGCACCTGCGTCACGGGGAGGGCCCGGGGCCCGATCCGGAGCCGGCGGCGGATCCGCCGTTGCGGTTGCCGCTCCAGGCCGATGAGCGCACGAGCCTGCGGGGCCATCGCCGCAGCGCCTGTGGACGGGACCTCCTGCTGCAGCTGCCCCGGGGCGCGGCCCTGGAACCCGGCGACCGGCTGGCTCCGGAGGCCGGTGGGCCCGTGGTGATGGTGGAGGCCGCCGATGAGCCGCTGATGGTGGTGCGGGCCGCCGACCCCCTGGCCCTGCTGCAGGCGGCCTATCACCTGGGGAACCGCCACGTGGCCATGGAACTGCACCGCGACGAGTTGCGTCTGGGGATCGACAGCGTGCTCGAGGACCTGCTGCGGCATCGGGGGCTGACCGTGGAGCGGATGAGCGGGCCGTTTCTGCCCGAACCCGGGGCCTACGAACCGTCCGGCCACGGCCACCACCACGCCCATGACCAGCACGCCCATGGCCACCATGGCCATTCCCACCCATGAGCATCGCCCGGCTGCGGCTGTTCCAGCTCGTCAGTCCCGCCCTGCCGGTGGGGGCCTTCAGCTATTCCGAAGGCCTGGAGGTGCTCGTCCAGGCGGGTGAGCTGGGCGATGCCGAAGGCGTGGCCCACTGGCTGGAGGCGGAGCTGGCCAGGGGCGCCCTGGCGATCGAGGCCGCCAGCCTGAGCCGGCTGATGCAGGTGCTCACCCGATGGCGTGAGTCCCCGGAGGGGCCGGCCCGCCAGGAGGTGCTGGAGCTGGACGGCTGGCTGCTGGCCCAGCGGGAGGCCGCCGAGGTGCGGGCGCAGCAGCGCCAGATGGGCCGTTCCCTGCTGCAGTTGCTGGCCGACCTGGCCCTGCCCCTGCCCGGGGGCCGGCCCCCCCGGCTCGCCTGGCCGGCGGCCTGGGCCTGGGCCGGGGTGGCCCTGGCCATCCCGCCCGAGGAGGTGGTCGAGGCCTACCTCTACGGCTGGATCGCCACCCAGCTCAGCGCCGCCGTGCGCCTCGTGCCCCTGGGCCCCACCGAAGCCCAGCGGCTGCAGCTGACCCTGGCGCCCACCATCGCCGCCCGGGCGACGGAGCTGGTGGCGGCCGATCCCGAGGCCCTCTGGAACGGGGGGGTGGGGGCGGGACTGGCCCAGCTGGGTCATGGTGAGCTCTATTCCCGGTTGTTCCGCAGCTGATGGCCACCACCGCAGGGCCCAGCCGGCGCCAGGCGCTGCGCCTGCTGGGCGGTGCCGCCGCCGCCGGCACCCTGGTCGCCGCCGGCTGCAACGCCCGCAGCCGGCCCCCGGGGCCGCCCCGCCTGGGCCTGCTCCAGTACGTGCGGGGCGCCGCCCCCGATGCGGCCCGCCGCGGGTTCGTGCAGGCCCTGGCCGGGGGCGGCTTCCGACCACCGGCCGGGGTGACCCTGCTGGAGCGCTTCGCCGACGGCAGCATGGCCAAAGGCCGCGCCCATGTGAAGGATCTGCTGGAGGCCGGGGTCGACATGCTGGTGGCCATCGGCACCCCGCCGCTGACGGCGATCCTCGCCATCGCGCCGGCACGGGTGCCGGTGGTGTTCCTGTATTGCTCCAACCCCTGGGGGGCGGGGGCCGGCACCAGCTACACCCGCCATCGCCCCAACGTGGTGGGCACGGTGAGCACCAGTCCCCTGGCCGAGCAGCTCGACCTCGCCCGCCGGATCACCCCCGGCCTGTCGAGCGTGGGGCTCGTCTTCCATCCCTCCGAAGCCAACGCCAGCTTCGAAGCGGAGCTGCTGCGCCGGGAGGCGAGCCAACGCTCGATCGCCGTCGTGATCGAGCCTGTGGCGGGGCCGGCGGAGGTGGCCCGTGCCGCCGACGCCCTGGCTGCCCAGCGGGTGGGAGCCCTGGTGCGGGTGGGTGACTACGCCACCAGCGTGGGCTTCCCCGCCCTGGCGGCGGCCGGCCTGCGCCATCGCCTGCCGGTCTATTCCGTCGATCCTGCCGACATCGCCACGCCGGGGTGCCTGGCGGTGGTGGGCTGGGATCCGCAGGCCGATGGGGCCCAGGCCGGAGCCCTGGCGGTGCAGGTGCTGCGCGGCCGCTCCCCCGCCACGATGGCCTTCGAGCCGGTGACCCGGAAGCTGCTGCTGCTGAATCGCCGCACGGCCGGGGCCATCGGGGTGACGTTCCCGCCGGAGCTGCTGCGCCAGGCCGACCGGGTGGAGGGGTGACGCCGCCGGCGACCATCCCGGCGATCAGCGGCCGCGCTGACCGCGGGGTTCTCCAGTCCGCTCGATCAGTTCGATCAGCCAGCTTTCGTTGAGCGTCTTCACCAGGCGGTTGGTGGCGGTGGCCATGGTGGAGAGCTCGCGCAGGGTCTGGAGCAGCAGCGGCCGCGTCTGGGTTTCGGTGCTCTCCAGGCGCCGGATCAGGGCGGACAGGTCGGCGGCGGTGCCGTCGGCACGGTGCTCCAGCCGCTCGGCCAGGGCACGGGTGGCCCCCAGGGTGCGGTTGAGCTCACTGCTGCTGCGCCGGGTGTCGGCCTCCAGGCGCGTCGCCAGGCGGCGGCTGGCCACCAGGGTGCGATCGAGCTCGTCGAGGCTGCGGGGCAGGCGGGTCTCCGCCAGGCTCAGGCCGCTGCTGACGGCCCGCTGCAGGGGGATGCGGCTGCTGGCCACCTCGGTGAGCAGGTCTTCGAGGTCGGGGCGGCTGGTGAACACGAGCGTCTCGCCATCACCGATCGGGGGCTGGCCGATCGCCGCCGGGTCGGGCGTGATGGCGATGTAGCTGTCGCCCAGAAGCCCTTGCTGGGCCAGTTCCGCCCGGCTGCGGCGACCGACCATGGAGCGATAGGGGTCCCGCAGCTCCAGTTCCACCAGCACCTGGGCGTCGGGCTGCAGCACGATCCGGCGCACCTGGCCGACGGCGAATCCCGAGATCCGCACCGCCATGCCCGTCTGCAGGCCGGCGGCGTCGAGGGTGCGGAACTGCAGGCGCACGCTGGGCGCGAGCCAGTTGCCGGCGCGGGCGATCCCCAGCACGAACACCCCCAGCAGGGCCACCGCTCCCGCCAGGAAGACCAGGCTCTGGGCGCCGGGGCGCCGCGGCACGGGGCCGGGCGGCGGGGAGGCGGCGGGGGCGTTGGCGGTGGCGGGCACGGTCAGTTCCCTCCCATGCGCAGGGGATCGACGGCAATGGTCCAGAGCAGATCGAGGCAGACCATCACCCCGATGCCGAGCCGCAGGGAACGGGCCATGCGGGAGGCCATCCCCGCGGCGCCGGAGGAGCCGCGCCGGGCCTGGTGCAGGCAGATGGCGGCGCAGATCCCGCCATAGACCCCCGCCCTGGCCAGGGCGGCGGCGAAGCGGGCCGGCTCCAGCTGGCCGATCAGGAAGCCCACCTCCCCGACCACATCCCCCTGGTTGAGCGTGAGGCTGGCGGTGATGATCACGGCCGCCATGAAATAGAGCAGCAGCACGACGCTCAGCAGCCCGCTGGCCAGCACGTCGGCCCCCCAGGAGCCGGGGGGGCGCCGGTCGCCGAGCAGCAGCGGGCCATCCCGGAGCAGCAGCAGCAGGCTGACCAGCAACGGGGCCAGGAACAGCAGGGCCCGCACCGCCAGCAGTTCGATCGTGAGCCTGGAGAGCTGCTGCAGGGGGCTGCGCAGCAGCTCGATGAAGCCGAGGCAGACCACCACCCCCGTGCCCAGCACGGTGGCGACGAGACGCCCATCGAGGCGCTTGAAGCGACGGATCAGCGTCGGGATCAGTCCGTCACTCACCCCAGCCCTCGGCGCTGGCGTCAGGATGGCACCCATCCTGGACTGGGGCGATGGGCAGCAAACTGCGGGTCGGTGTGGCCGGGCCGGTGGGATCGGGCAAGACGGCCCTGGTCGACGCCCTCTGCCGTCGGCTGCGGGAGCGGCTGCAGCTGGCGGTGGTCACCAACGACATCTACACCCAGGAGGACGCCCAGTTCCTCACCCGCGCCGGCTCCCTGGCCCCCGAGCGGATCCGGGGCGTGGAGACCGGCGGCTGCCCCCACACCGCCATCCGGGAGGACTGCTCGATCAACCGGGCGGCGGTGCAGGAGCTGGAGGAGGCCTTCCCGGACCTGGACCTGGTGCTGGTGGAGAGCGGAGGCGACAACCTGGCGGCCAGCTTCAGCCCGGAGCTGGTGGATCTGTGCATCTATGTGATCGACGTGGCCGCCGGCGACAAGATCCCCCGCAAGGGAGGGCCCGGCATCACCCGCTCCGACCTGCTGGTGATCAACAAGATCGACCTGGCCCCCATGGTGGGGGCGAGCCTGGCGGTGATGGAAGCCGACACCGAACGCATGCGCGGCGGCCGCCCCTGGTGCTTCACGAATCTGCGCAGCGGCGAGGGCCTCGAACGGGTCGAAAGCTTCCTGCTGCGGCAGCTGCCCGAACCTGCAGCCGGCTGAGACGTCTGTGCGATCAAGGATTCTGGTATTCGCCTTTCAGGCCTTGATCAGCAAAACCGTAGGTAATGCAACATATCGACAGACCTGCGACGTGCAAATCCTCACTCCGGCAGGCCCTCGGAGGCTTTCTGTCTCATTGGATACCGGGTGCAACCACGTCCTTCCTTACCTTTCCCTTTGCCGTCGGTTACGGCGACTACAATTCATCTTGAACAGGCTTCAATGTCTCTGCATCTTTCAAGGCGACTGGCAGCTGCAATCGCCGCAACTGCTGTGAGCGTAACCCTCGTCTCCTGCGGGGGCGAGTCCGGTTCCGGCGGCAATTTCGACGGTGAAGTGAAGGTTGGCATCCTTCACTCCCTCAGTGGCACCATGGCCATCTCCGAAACGACTTTGAAAGAAGTCGAGGAGATGGCGATCAAGGAAATCAATGATGCCGGCGGCGTCAAAGTCGGCGGTAAGTCCTACAAGATCGTCGCTGTCTCTGAAGATGGCGCCTCCGACTGGCCCACCTTCGCCGAGAAGGCCCAGAAACTGATCGACTCCGACAAGGTCGCCGTCGTGTTCGGTGGCTGGACCTCCGCCAGCCGCAAAGCGATGCTGCCGGTCTTCGAGTCGAAGAACCACATGCTCTTCTACCCGATTCAGTACGAGGGTCAGGAGTGCTCCAGAAACATCTTCTACACCGGCGCCGTTCCGAACCAGCAGGCTGAGCCCGCGGTTCAGTGGCTGATGGACAAGTTCTCCGACAAGCTCGGCAAGAAGGTCTATCTGGTCGGCTCCGACTACGTGTATCCGCGTACGGCCAACACGATCATCAAGGAGCAGATGAAGGCCCTTGGCGGTGAGACCGTCGGCGAGGACTACATCCCCCTCGGCAACACCGAGGTGGCTCCGATCATCGCCAAGATCAAGAAAGCCTTCCCGGATGGCGGGATCATCATCAACACCCTGAACGGTGACTCCAACGTCGCTCTGTTCAAGCAGTTCAAGGCTTCGGGTATCGATCCGGCCAAGTACCCGATCATGTCCTTCTCCATCGCCGAGGAGGAGATCCGCCAGATCGGCCCCGAGTACACCACCGGAACCTATGCCGCCTGGAACTTCTTCATGAGCCTGGACACCCCGGCCTCCAAGAAGTTCACCGCCGACTTCCAGGCGATGTACGGCGCCGACCGCGTCACGGGTGACCCGGCGGAATCCGCCTACAACATGGTCTACCTCTGGAAGAACGCCGTTGAGAAGGCGGGAACCTTCGAAGACCTCGACAAGGTCCGCAAGGACATGATCGGGATCACGTTCGCCGCTCCCCAGGGCGAAATCAAGATGTTCCCCAACCACCACACCTCCGAGCGGGTGCTCATCGGCGAGGCGGAGCCCACCGGCCAGTTCAAGATCCTCTACGACAGCGTCAAGGCCATCCCGCCGCTGCCCTGGAACCAGTTCGTTCCTGAGACCAAGGGCTTCACCTGCGACTGGACCCAGGATCGTCCTGACGCCGGCAAGTTCAAGATGTGATCACGGAGTCATCCGTGAGGAGATGAAAGGCGGGTGGTTCCTTCGGGAACCGCCCCTTTCCGGTCCGCCACACCACCACGTACGACCCGATCCAGCGCCGCCCAGGCAGCGCTGGATCTAACGTTCAACCTTCATTCCGTTGGAACTTTTCTTTTCTCAGATCCTCGATGGTCTCAGCATCGGATCTGTGCTGCTGCTCGCAGCTACAGGTCTGGCCATCGTGTTCGGATTGATGGGTGTCATCAACCTCGCCCACGGCGAATTCATGATGCTCGGGGCCTATGTCACCTACGTGGTGCAATCGGCCTTCAAGCCCATGGGTGGTGTGATCTTCGAACTGTATTTCCCGATCTCCCTGGTACTCGCGTTCATCGTGACGGGGCTCATCGGGGTGCTGCTGGAGAGAACGTTGATCCGGCAGCTCTACGGCCGCCCCCTCGAAACGCTGTTGGCGACCTGGGGGGTCAGCCTGATTCTGATCCAGCTGATTCGAAGCGTGTCGACCGCCATGATGCTGGGCATCATCGTGGGTGTGGTCGTCGGTTTCATTATCTCGAAATTACTGGCGGCAAAGTTCTCAGAAAAGCCTTTCTTCACCTATCTCAACGGACTGGGCTGGGCGATCGCCATCGGCATCGGCCTGATCGCCGTGAACCTGTTCGACCAGGTCCGGCCCCTCGCCAAGGCCTGGTTCGGCCCGCGGAACATTGATGTCACCGCCCCCAAATGGCTTCAGGGAAGCTGGGGGATGATCGGCACCATTGAACTGCCCGGCCTGCGCATCTTCATCATTCTGCTGTCGGCCCTGCTGCTGCTCGCCACCTACTGGTTCCTCAACAAGAGCGTCTGGGGCCTGCGCATCCGTGCGGTCACCCAGAACCGTCAGATGAGCAATTGCCTGGGCATTCCCACCGACCGCGTCGACAGCATCACCTTCGGCATCGGCTCCGGCCTCGCTGGTGTTGCCGGCTGTGCCATCACCCTGTTGGGTTCGGTGGGTCCGAACCTCGGCGCTGCTTACATCGTCTCCTGCTTCATGGTGATCGTCCTCGGCGGGGTGGGCAACCTGCTCGGCACCGTGCTCGCCTCCCTGTTGCTGGGAATCATCCAGTCGGTGATCGGCTCGGGCACCCTGCTCACCATCTTCCCGGATCTGCCTGCGGCGGCCAAAGGGGTGATCGAGTTCTTCGCCACCACGAGCATGTCGCTGGTGCTGGTGTTCATCTTCATCATCGTCTTCCTCCAGTTCCGCCCCAACGGCATGTTCCCCCAGAAGGGTCGCTCGGTCGATGCCTGACCCGATCAGTTCCACCCTCTGCAGATTCCCGTTCCATCTCCCCACCAGGAGGCCCTACCTGTGAAAATCTTCCAACGACTCGTCCCCTGGATTCTCCTGGCGATCGCCCTGTTCATCCTGCCGGCAGCACTGGATGATTTCCGCCTCAACCTGTTCGGCCGCTATTTCTCGCTGGCGATCACGGCTCTGGCGATCGACCTGATCTGGGGATACACCGGTCTGTTGAGCCTGGGCCAGGGCATCTTCTTTGCCCTCGGCGGCTACGCCGTGGCCATGTACCTGATGCTCAACACCAAGAGCCTCGCCGGTGGCAACGGGATTCCCAAGTTTTTCGAAAACTACGGCGTCGACCAGCTGCCGTTCTTCTGGCAACCCTTCTGGTCACCGGTGTTCACCCTGATCGCCCTCTGGGTGATTCCGGCCGTGGTGGCGGGTTTGGTGGGCTGGCTGATCTTCCGAAACCGCATCAAGGGGGTGTACTTCTCGATCATCACCCAGGCGGCTCTGATGGTCTTCTTCCACTTCTTCAACGGCCAGCAGAAACTCTTCGACGGCACCAACGGCCTCAAGACAAGCACCAGCGAACTGTTCGGCCAGCTGGTGGGCTCCCCCGACATGCAGGTGTGGTTCTACCGCCTCACGGTGGTGCTGCTGCCCCTGGCATTTCTGGTCTGCCGCTACTTCACCAGTGGTCGCTTCGGTGATGCCCTGATCGCCATCCGCGACGACGAGAGCCGCCTGCGCTTTGCCGGCTTCAACCCCGTCCCCTTCAAGACGATCGTCTTCCTGGTGGCGGGTGCTTTGTGCGGCATCTCCGGAGCCCTCTACACCGTCCAGTCCGGCATCGTTTCGCCCCAGTACATGTCGATCTCCTTCTCGATCGAGATGGTGATCTGGGTCGCCGTGGGCGGACGGGGGACCCTGGTGGGCCCGATCATCGGCGCCACCCTGGTGAACTACCTGCGCAGCCTGGTGAGCGAAGCCCTGCCCGAGGCCTGGCTCTTCGTGCAGGGCGCCCTGTTCATCTTCGTGGTGGTACTGATGCCCGATGGCATCTACGGCTGGATCACCAAAGGAGGCTTCCGCACCTTCCTGGCCGCCTTCGGCATCGCCAAGAAGGCCAAGACCTACCCCCAGATCGACAAGGAGGCCGTTCCTGTGGATTAGTCCTCCAGGAAGACGCTTCCTGGCTCATCTGCTGTGACCGCTCTTTTGATTCCGCACCCTTCCGAAGTCCATGTCAGAACCTCTACTCGAGCTCAATGACGTCAGCGTGAGTTTCGATGGCTTCTATGCCCTCACCGACCTCAGCCTGAAGCTCTACAAGGGTGAGCTGAAGTCCATCATCGGCCCCAACGGTGCCGGCAAGACCACCTTCCTCGATGTCATCACAGGCAAGGTGCGGCCCACGAAAGGATCGGTGACCTTCAAGGGCAAGTCCCTGCTCGGCGTCTCCGAGCAGCAGATCTCTCGCGATGGCATCGGCCGCAAGTTCCAGACCCCGCGGGTGTTCGAGAATCTCACCGTGCTGCGGAACCTCGAGCTCTCCGCCTCACCGGTCAAGAACGCCTTCAGCCTGCTGGGTTCCGGCCTGCCCCAGTCCTCCAAGGACGAGGTGCATCGGATCATGAACTACGTAGGCCTGGCGCCCTTCGCCACCGTCAAGGCGGGCTCCCTCTCCCACGGCCAGAAGCAATGGCTGGCCATTGCCTCCCTGGTGGCCCAGGCCCCCGAGGTGCTGCTGCTGGACGAACCCGTCGCCGGCCTCACCGATGAGGAAACCCTGCGCACGGCCGAACTGATCAAGTCGCTCGCCGGTGACCACACCGTGGTGGTGATCGAACACGACATGGAGTTCATCCGCGACCTGGGCTTCGATGTCACCGTGCTGCACCAGGGACAGGTGCTGACCGAAGGTCCGCTGGAGAAGGTCAAAGCCGACCCGCGGGTGATCGAGGTCTACCTGGGGCCGCCCGAACAGTAATCGCTTCCCGACCATCACCCACCGCGAGCCCATGTCCACCACCAGCGCCCAGCCCCTGCTCCAGGTCTCCGACCTCAATGTGTATTACGGGGAGAGCCACATTCTCCGCAACGTGGATCTGACGATCCACGAAGGCAAGATGGTCTGCCTGATCGGCCGCAACGGCGTCGGCAAGACCACCTTCCTCAAGACCGTCATCGGCCTGCTGCAGCAGCGATCGGGGACGATCGCCTACCAGGACGGCCAGCTCACCAACCAGCCCCCCTACAAGCGGGCCCGGGCCGGCATCGGCTACGTGTCCCAGGGCCGGGACATCATTCCCCAGGTGACGGTCAAGGAGAATCTGCTGCTGGGCATGGAGGCCCTTCCCGGCGGGTTGGAAAAGAACCGCCACATCGATCCGCTGATCTTCGATCTTTTCCCGATCCTCGAGAAGTTTCTCAAGCGCAAGGGCGGCGACCTCAGTGGCGGCCAGCAGCAGCAGCTCGCCATCGCCCGCGCCCTGCTGGGCAAGCCCAAGCTGCTGCTCCTCGATGAACCCACCGAAGGCATCCAACCCTCCATCATCCTCGACATCGAACATGCGGTGCAGCGGATCATGAAGGAGACGGGCATCAGCGTGCTGCTGGTGGAACAGCACCTGCACTTCGTGCGCCAGTCCGACTTCTACTACGCCATGCAGCGGGGCGGCATCGTCTCCAGCGGCCAGACCGACCAGCTCTCCGATGACGTGATCAAGGAATTCCTCACCGTCTGAGGACTCCGGGGCAACAGCAAGTCCCGCGCCGATGCCACCAGCGGTGGCGCGACCCGGGACTCTGGCTTGGTAGCGCGCTCAGCAGCCGCGATTGAGCATCCAGGGGCGGGTGCCGCTTTCCTTGAGCCGCTGCTTGCCGGTGACTTCCTTGGTTTCCTTGCGAACCAGACGCGGCTCGGATTGCTCCTGCTTCAGGCGAAAAGAACCGCTGAGTGACATGACCGGCGTGAACACGCGGACGCCCTCGGCGGTGCAGGTGGGGCAGTTGGTTTCCTTGTGGCGCTCATCGATGCTGCGCCAGACCTCATAGTTCTCGCAGCCATTGCTGCAGCTGTATTCGTAGACAGGCATCGCAGGACGAGGGGAACGACGGGGGAAAAGATGGGGCAGGGGAAAGAAGCGGCAGGCAAGAAAAAGGGGCCTGGTGTCCAGGCCCCTCCCTCCAGCCCGTCGATCAGCAGGGCAGGATGTCCTTGTCGAAGATCCCGGTGGGGATCGCCAGGGTGCAGCAGGCGTTGGGAATGTCGACGATGCCGCTGATCCTGCCCTCCACCGGCGCACAGCTCAGCAGCAGGTAGGCCTGCTCGCCGGTGTAGCCGAACTTATTGAGGTACTCGATGGCGTTCAGGCAGGCACGCCGGTAGGCGATGTGGACGTCCATGTAGTACTGCTTGCCCTCGAATTCATCCACGGAGATGCCTTCGAACACCAGGTAGTCAGTGTAGTGGGGCTCCACCGGGCTGGTCTTGAACATGGGGTTGACCATCCCATACTTGGCCATGCCGCCCTTGATGATCTCGACGTGGAGGTCGAGATAGCCGGACATCTCGATGGCGCCGCAGAAGGAGATCTCACCATCCCCCTGGGAGAAGTGGATGTCGCCCATCGAGAGCTTGGCCCCTTCGACATAGACCGGGAAGTAGATCCGGGTGCCCTTGGTGAGGTTCTTGATGTCGCAGTTGCCGCCGTGCTCACGGGGGGGCACCGTGCGGGCCGCTTCGTTGGCCACCCGCTCAAACTCACTGCCGGGGAGGGTGCCGAGGATGGCGCTGTTGGGATTGGGCAGGGCCGCCAGCACCGGCTCGCTGCCGGAGAGGCCGGCGCCGTAGGTGCGGCGATCGGGGGCGGTCTTCACCAGTTCCGTCTCACGACGGTTCCACTCATTGAGCAGTTCCTGGGAGGGGGCGCAGCCGATCAGACCCGGGTGGGTGATGCCGGCGAAACGAACGCCGGGAATGTGGCGGGAGGAGGTGTAGATGCCTTCCAGATCCCAGATGGCCTTGGCGGCCTTGGGGTAGTGATCGGTGAGGAAACCGCCACCGTTCTCCTTGGCGAAGATGCCCGTGAAGCCCCACTCATCGCCCTGCAGGGCACCGACATCGAGGATGTCCACCACCAGGATGTCGCCGGGCTGGGCGCCGTTGACCCAGATGGGTCCGCTGAGAACGTGAACGACCTCGAGATTCACATCCTCGATGTCCTTCGGGTCGTCGTTGTTCTTGATCTGACCGTCGGTCCAGTCCTTGCATTCGATCCGGAAGACGTCACCAGGATTCACCGATGCCACGGCAGGAATTTCCGGATGCCAGCGGTTGTGCCCTGGCATGTCCTGCTGATCCATCGGCTTGGTGAGATCGACGGAGAAGAGTGTTTTGGGCATCGAGGAACCGAGGCGCAATTTCCCATCCATCCAAAAGGATGGCCTGCGGCTCGAAAGTGTCGATTGCTACAGGAAAATGGCGCTTTGTGTCCCCTTCAGCGGACGGAATCAAGAATCATTCTCAGGCCTGTGCGGGCGTTTCATCCCGGGAGAAATCCGGGCGATCAGGTGTCGTCGAAATCCCCTTTTCGGCAGAGATTGTCCTTCAACCGCGAGACCCAGACACTGGGATCCAGCTTGCCGATCTGCTCCGTACGGCCATCAAAATGGAACAGGAACTGCCAGCGATTCTTGACCGGGAATGTTGGCTTGGCGTTGAGATCACTGATCGGATCGCCGAAGACATTGTCATAGGCTTGCCAGCCCGGCTCTCCTTTGACACTGCAGATCGCCGTGACTTCGTACATCTGACCCTTGCCATCGTCGCCCCCTGAGGTGACCTTCACGACACCCTTGTGCAGCCCATTGGCAATGCCCGGCTTGAACGCCCGCACCAGCTCGACCCGGCTTCCATCGACCTCCACCAGCAGGTCGCCCGCTTTGGCGTCCTGAATGGCCACCTCCTTCGGGGCGGAGCTGCAGCCGGCCAGGGCAAGGCCCACACAGGCCAGCAGTCCTGCCAGGTGCTTCCGGGACCCCAGGCCCCCCACAGCGTCGGACAACGTGATCCATCGACTCTGGGGCCAACCTATGACGACGTCAGCAGCCGTCCCCAGAGGTCCCCGGCACCGGCCGGCAGGGGCAGGTCGGTGGTGCCGCAGCGCCGGATCGGGCGGCAGCCCAGGCTGTTGATCAGCAGGGCCGCCTCGCTCTCCAGCAGGTCGGCCACCGCAAGGCGCTCCTCCCGCACCAACCCCAGGGCCAGGCCGCGGCCCCGCATCACCCCCGGCAGGCAGCCGCTCTCCAGCGGCGGCGTGACCCAGGCGCCCCTGCGCCGCAGCAGCAGGTTGGCGCTGGTGCCGCAGCAGAGGTCGCCGCCGCTGCCGAGCAGCAGGGCGTCATCGGCACCGGCGGCCCTGGCCTCCCGCAGGGCCTGGATGGCGCCGGCATAGGCGAAGGTCTTGCAGCGGCTGACCAGGCTGCCCGCGTTGCGCCGCTCCACCCCGCTGACGATCACCGCCACCGGGGTGGAGGCCGGCGTCCAGGGGCTCAGCTGCAGCCAGAAGCGGGGGCGACCCTGGGGTGCGTCCGGCCCCGGCAGCGCCAGGCCCCGGCCGGCGCCGCTGCCCCGGCTCCAGTTGAGCCGCAGGGCCCCGAAGCCGGCGAGGCCACTGCGGGCCACGGCCTCGGCCAGCAGCGGCCGCACCCGATCGGCCCCGGGGGGTGGCGCCATTCCCAGACTGGCGGCCGAGACGCGCCAGCGCTCCAGGTGCTCCGCCAGCAGCCGGGCCTGCCCCCCCTGGACCAGCACCGTTTCGAACAGGCCATCGGCCAGCAGCAGGCCCCGGTCGCTCAGGGGCAGGCAGAGCTGGTCCGGATCACCCCAGGTGCCCTGCGGCGTCGGACCGTCGATCCAGGCGATGGCCGTGCCAGCCGGGTGCGTGCCAGCCGGGTGGGTGCCCCCCTCGCCGCTCATGCCAGGGCCTCCAGCAGTGGTTCGATCTTCCAGCCCATCTCCCGGGCCTCCCCCGCCGGGTCGGAGTCGGCCACGATGCCGCCGCCGGCATGGAGCCGCAGGCGCCGGCCGTTCTGCAGCAGGGTGCGGATGAGGATGCTGCTGTCGAAGCCGCCGTCAGCCCCCAGGTGGAACAGGGAGCCGCAGTAGGGCCCTCGCGGCACCGGCTCCAGCTGGTTGAGGCGCCGGCAGGCCCGCACCTTGGGGGCGCCGGTGATCGAGCCCCCCGGCCAGCAGGCCCGCAGCAGGTCGACCAGGCCGCGGCCGGCGGCCAGCCGGCCCATCACCACGGAGGTGAGGTGGTGCACGTGGGCGTAGCTCTCCAGCCCCAGCAGCTGGGGCACGTGCACCGACCCCGGCACGCAGACCCGGCCCAGGTCGTTGCGCAGCAGGTCGACGATCATCACGTTCTCAGCCCGGTCCTTGGGGTCGCAGATCAGCTCGGCGGCACTGGCGGCATCGGCGTCGGGGTCGGCCCGGCGCGGCCGGGTGCCCTTGATCGGCCGCGTCTCCACCTGGCCGTCGGGGTGCAGGCGCAGGAAGCGCTCCGGCGAGGCCGAGATCACCGCCTCCCCGCCGGCGACCGCCAGGCCGGCGAAGGGGGCCGGACCGTGGCCCACGAGGCGGCCGTACAGCACCAGCGGGTCGGGCGGCTCCGGCCGCAGGCTCTCGCAGCAGGCGGTGAGGTTGGCCTGGAACAGATCACCGGCGGCGATCCACTCCCGCAGGATCCCCACCTGGGCGGCATAGGTGTCCGGGGGGGTGTGCCAGTGCCACGCGTCCCGGGCGATGCCGGCCCCATCGGCCAGCCGCGCCCCGGCCCCGGCCACCGCCGCCCCGGTGGCGGGATCCTCCAGCAGCCGCGCCATGGCCGCGAAGCGGTCCGGGTCCTGGCCCTCCAGCCACAGCCACCCCTCCCCCCGGTCGAAATGGATCAGGGGGTCGTGGCGGGCCGCCCACAGGGTGGCCATGTCGGAGGCCTGCCAGTGCTCGGCCGGCTCCACCCAGGCCCCGGCCTCGTAGCCGAGCCAGCCCAGCCACGGTCCCCCCTGGCGCGCCAGGTCCGCGAGGACATCGAAGGGGTCGACCGCCCCCGGGTCGCCCGGCAGCCCCCGGCAGCACACGGTGGCCACCGGATCCACCCCGAGCACGCCGCGACAGCCGAGGGGGCTGCCATCGCCGTCGAGCAGCACCAGCCCGTCCCGGCCGAAGCGCTCCGCCAGGACCCCGGCCAGGGCCCGGGGCTCCAGCCAGGGAAGCAGGTCGCTCCTCAACGGTCGGCTCCGGCACGGAGGGCGGCTCCGGCGCGCACGGCGGCGCTGGTCAGGTCGGCCCGGCCCGCGGCGACCAGGGCGGCATCGCGGATGCGGCAGCTGTCGCAGCGGCCGCAGGGGAGATCCTCGCCGCTGTAACAGCTCCAGGTGGCCGCGATCGGCACCCCCAGCCGCAGGGCCTCGCGCACGATGGTGGCCTTATCCCAGGCCACCAGGGGGGCCCAGAGGCGGGCCCCACGGCCCTCGCGCCCCGCCTTGGTGGCCAGGTCGGCCAGATCCTGGAAGGCGGCCAGATAGTCGGGGCGGCAGTCCGGATAGCCGGAGTAATCCACCGCATTGACCCCGAGCACGAGGCTGGTGGCGCCGCGGGCTTCGGCCAGGCTCAGCCCCAGGGCGATGAACACCGTGTTGCGGCCGGGGACGTAGGTGGTGGGGATCACCCCCTCGACCACGCCGCCGTCGGGGACGGGGATGGCCGGATCGGTGAGGGCCGAGCCGCCCCAGGCCGCCAGGTTCACGGCGATCACATGGTGCTCCTCGAGGCCCAGGGCGCCGGCCACCGCGGCGGCGGCGTCCAGCTCGCGGCGATGGCGCTGGCCGTAGTCGAAGGAGAGGCCGATCACCCGGTGGCCCGCCTCGATCGCCAGGGCCGCGGCGGTGGCCGAGTCCAGGCCGCCGGAGAGCAGGGCGATGGCGAGCGGCGTGGCTGGAGAAGGGGTGGCTGGGGGGGGCGTGGCAGGGGTGCTCGTGATGGGGCAGGCGGTCGGGACGGCTCCCCCATTGTGGAAGCGGCCGGACGGCACGCAGGGATCCCAAGCGACGGAGGATGCCATGGTGGTGGCTCCGGATTCCGGTCCCTTCCGAGGTTCCCCATGGCCCATGCCCTGCGCCGTGCCACGGCGGCCGCGGCCACCGCCAGCGTCATCGTCAGCCTGCCGTCCCTACTGGCGCTTGTGGTGGCACCGGCCCGGGCCATCCCCCGGCTGGATCTGACGCCTTACCCCAAGCCCACCGCCGCCCAGACCCGCTGGGTGATCCAGCTGCCCGGAGTGCTGCCCCCCACCGCCGATCCGCGCCTCTCCCCCAACCCGAGCGACTGGCGGGTGCAGCTGATCGCCGGCCGGGAGGTGGAGGCCGACTGCAACCAGCGGGCCTTCCGCGGCCGTTTCCGCGCCGGCAAGGTGAAGGGGCTGGGCGTCAGCGTCTACACGGTGAGCGATGTGGGGCCGATGGTGTCGACCCTGATGGCCTGCCCCCCCGGCCAGGCGAAGCGCAAGGTGTTCGTGCCGATGGGCAGCAAGCCCTTCGTGGTGCCCTACGACGCCAGCCGGCCGATCGTGGTGTTCACCCCGAAGGATCTGCAGCTGCGCTGGCGGCTCTGGAAGGCGGAGAAAGTGCAGCAGCCGGCCCAGGCCCTCTGAGGCCCCAGCGCTGGGGCTCCGCACCGGGGCCTCAGCGCACCCCCAGCCATTTGTGGCTCTGCAGGCTGAGGCGCCAGTCAGAGTGGGCACGCACGTAGGCCACCGCCAGCTCCCGGGCGGCCGGCTCGTCCCAGGCGGGCTGGAGCAGCCGCTCCGGACCGGGGGCGGCGGGCGGGCGCAGGCGGTCCGCTTCGGCGGCCATGGCTTCGGCGAAATCCAGGTCGGCCGGGGAGGTCACCACCACCTTGAGCTCGTCGCAGCGGGCCAGGAGGGTGGCGGCCGGGGGGCGGTGGGGCTTGGGCGAAAGGGTGATCCAGTCGAAGCGGCCGCTGGGCTGCCCCACGCCGCTGGTTTCCAGGTGCAGCGGCAGGCCCGCCGCCGCCAGGGCCGCGCACAGGGCGTCAAGCGGCTGCTGCAGGGGCTCGCCGCCGGTGATCACCACGAAGGCGGCACCGGCCGCAGCGGCAGCGCTGGCCTCGGCCGCCAGTTCGCCCAGGGGGCGCTGGGGATGGGCCGCCTGCGGCCAGGAGTGCTTGGTGTCGCACCAGGGGCAGCCCACGTCGCAGCCCGCCAGGCGGATGAAGAAGGCGCTGCGGCCGGCATGGAACCCCTCCCCCTGCAGGGAGTGGAAGGTCTCCACCACCGCGGGCCCGTCAGCCGTAGATGGGGCTGGCGACACGGTCCACGGCCTCGCTGGGGGAGCCGGGAAGGCGCTGCTGGGCCGCCTCGATCAGCCCCCGGAACAGGGGATGGGGCTTGCCGGGGCGGGAGAGGAACTCCGGGTGGTACTGGCAGGCGGTGAAGAAGGGATGGTCCTTCAGCTCGATCAGCTCCACCAGGCGGCCGTCGGGGGAGGTGCCGCTGATCTCGTAGCCCGATTCCAGGAACAGGGAGCGGTAGGCGTTGTTGAACTCGTAGCGGTGGCGGTGGCGCTCGTAGACCACCTCCTCGCCGTAGAGCCGCTGGGCCATGGTGCCCGCCGTCAGCCGGCAGGGGTAGACGCCCAGGCGCATGGTGCCGCCCAGATCGACCACGTCCTGCTGCTCGGGGAGCAGGTGAATCACCGGGTGCGGCGAAGCCGGATCCAGCTCGGCGCTGGTGGCCCCCTCCAGGCCGGCCTGGTGGCGGGCCCACTCGATCACGGCGCACTGCATGCCGAGGCAGAGCCCCAGGAACGGCACCCGCTGCTCGCGGGCCCAGCGGATCGCCGCCACCTTGCCGTCGACACCGCGGTTGCCGAAGCCCCCCGGCACCACCACCGCATCCATCCCGCGCAGCAGGGCATCGGCCCCCTGGCTCTCGATCTGCTCGGCGCAGATCCAGTGGAGATCGAGGGAGGCGTCCCGCTCCAGGCAGGCGTGGCGCAGGGCCTCCACCACCGAGAGGTAGGCGTCGTTGAGCTGCACGTACTTGCCCACCAGGGCCACCTTCACCGCCGGGCCGGGGTGGCGCAGCTTCTCCACCAGTTCCGCCCAGCGCGCCATGTCGCTGTCATGGTCGACCAGGGAGAGGACATCGAGCACCTGGCGGCAGAGGCCCTCGCTCTCCATCGCCAGGGGCACCGCGTAGATGCTGTCGGCATCGAGGGCCTGAATCACGGCGCTCGCCGGCACGCCGCAGAAGCCGCCGATCTTGCCCTTGAGGTCGGTGCTGATCGGCCGATCGCTGCGGCAGACGAGCACGTCGGGCTGGATGCCGATCGAGCGCAGCTCCTTCACCGAGTGCTGGGTGGGCTTGGTCTTGAGTTCGCCAGAGGTGCCGATGTAGGGCAGCAGGGTGACGTGCACGTAGGCCAGGTCCTGGCGGCCGACGTCGCCACGGAACTCGCGGATGGCCTCCAGGAACGGCAGCGACTCGATGTCACCCACCGTGCCGCCGATCTCGGTGATCACCACGTCGGCGCCGCTGTTGGCCGCCACCCGGTGGATGCGCTCGCGGATCTCACCGGTGATGTGGGGAATCACCTGGACGGTGCCGCCGTTGTAGTCGCCGCGGCGCTCCTTGTTGATCACCGCCTGGTAGATCGAGCCGGTGGTCACGCTGTTGAGGCGCGACATGGCCGTGTCGGTGAAGCGCTCGTAGTGGCCCAGGTCGAGATCGGTCTCGGCGCCGTCCTCGGTGACGAACACCTCACCGTGCTGGTAGGGGCTCATCGTGCCCGGATCCACGTTGAGGTAGGGATCCAGCTTCAGGATCGAGACGCTGTAGCCGCGGGATTTCAGCAGCCGTCCGAGGCTGGCCGCCACGATGCCCTTGCCGATGCTGGACACCACCCCGCCGGTGACGAAGACGAACTTCGCGGCATGGCCCCGCGTGGCGGACGGTGCGGTCATCGGGCGCTGCGCTGATCCCCCAATCTACCGACCCCTTCCAGTCCGCCCGCCCCAGGGGCCTCCCCGCCCAGCACCCCCCTTCCCCCCGCACCCGGCCTCCCGGGGGGATGCCTGAGGGGGCTGGCCGCAGCCGGGCGTTGCCCGCAGCGCGGGCGCGCCCCGGCGCAGGCCAGCCCCCTCAGGCTCACCCCTCCAGGAGGCTCCGGAGCATCCACGCCGTTTTCTCGTGGATCTGCAGCCGCTGGGTGAGCAGGTCGGCGGTGGGCTGGTCGCTGGCTTCGTCGGCGGTGGTGAACACCGAGCGGATCGTGCGGGCCACGGCCTCATGGCCCTCCACCAGCTCCTTCACCATGGCCAGGGCGGCGGGGACGCCTTCGGCCTCGGGGATCGAGGAGAGGCCGGCATAGAGGGTGCCGCCGTAGGGGGCGGGGAAACCGAGGGCCCGGATGCGTTCGGCGATCAGGTCAAGGGCAGTCCAGAGCTCGGTGTACTGGTCCATGAACATCAGGTGGAGCGTGTTGAACATCGGTCCGGTGACGTTCCAGTGGAAGCCGTGGGTCTTGGCGTAGAGCACGGTGCTGTCAGCCAGCACGCGGCCGAGGCCATCGGCGATCTGCTGGCGCTGGTCCGCCGGGATGCCGATGTCGATGGGGGGAGCGGTGATGGCCATGGCGGGCGGGGGCGGGAGTCGCCATTCTAAGGCGAAGTGATTCCGCTTTATGCCGGCGCCATGGCGGCAACGGCGCAGCAGCGGCGGCCCCTCAGGCCTCCTCGTCGGTCCAGGTGCTGGCCACGTGCAGCTCCTCCAGCTGCTTGGGCGCCACATCGGCCGGGGCCTGGGTCATCAGGCAGCGGGCCTGCTGGGTTTTCGGGAAGGCGATCGTGTCGCGGATCGATTCCTCACCCGCCAGCAGCATCACCAGCCGGTCCATGCCGAAGGCGATGCCGCCGTGGGGCGGGGCGCCCATGTCGAGGGCCTCCATCAGGAAGCCGAACTGGCGCTCGGCCTCCTCCAGCGGCAGGCCGATGGTCTGCAGCACCTGGCGCTGCAGGGCGGAATCGTGGATGCGCAGCGAGCCGCCGCCCAGCTCCAGGCCGTTGAGCACCAGGTCGTAGGCCACCGCGCGGGCCGTGGGCAGGGTGGTGGCCCACTGGCCGGGATCGCTGCCGAGGTCGCCCGGGTTGGGGGCACAGAAGGGGTGGTGCAGAGCTTCGAGGCGGTTTTCGCCGGCGTTGAACTCGAACATCGGGAAATCCACCACCCAGAGGAAGTTCCACTGGTCGTTGTCCCGATCGGCCGGCACCAGGCCGAGTTCGCGGGCCAGGTACTGGCGCACCCGGTCGAGGGCCTTGTTGACGGTGGCGGTGTCGCCGGCACCGAACAGCAGCAGGGTGCCTTCCGTGGCGCCGGTGCGCTCCAGCAGTTCCGCCTTCATCTCGGCCGTGAGGTTGTCCTTGATGGCGCCGATCGTGTCGATCTCGCCGCCGGCCCGCACCCGGATGAAGGCCAGGCCGCCGGCTCCCGCCTTCTGGGCCTCGCTGAACACATCCCCACCGGGCTTGATGCGCACGTTGCTGACGGCCTCGTTACCACCGGCGACGGCGATGCACTTCACCGAGCCCCCGGCCGCCACGGCGCCGGAGAACACCTTGAAGCCCATGTCCCGGACGATGTCCGAGGCGTCGGTGAGCTCCATGCCGTAGCGGGTGTCGGGCCGGTCGGTGCCGTAGCGCGCCATCGCCTCGTGCCAGGTGAGGCGGGGGAACGGCCGCGGCAGCTCGATGCCCTTCACCTGTTTCCAGATGGTGGCGATCAGGCCCTCGTTGAGCGCCAGGATCTCCTCCTGGTCCATGAAGCTCATCTCCATGTCCAGCTGGGTGAACTCCGGCTGGCGGTCGGCCCGCAGGTCCTCGTCGCGGAAGCAGCGGGCCACCTGGTAGTACCGCTCGATGCCCCCCACCATCAGCAGCTGCTTGAACAGCTGGGGCGACTGGGGCAGGGCGAACCACTCACCGCCGCAGACCCGCGACGGCACGAGGTAGTCGCGGGCGCCCTCGGGGGTGGAGCGGGTGAGCACCGGGGTCTCCACCTCGATGAAGCCCTCCCCCTCCAGGAAGCCGCGGGCGGCCCTCACGGTGGCGTGGCGCAGCCGCAGGTTGCGGGCCATGCGCTCGCGGCGCAGATCGAGGTAGCGGTGGCGCAGGCGCAACTCCTCGCGGGTGTTCTCCTCGTCGTGCACCGACACCGGGAAGGGCAGGTTGCCGCGCACCTCGTTGAGCACCGTGATGCCGCTCGCCAGCACCTCGATGGCGCCGGTGGCCAGCCGTTCGTTGAGGGACTCGGCCGGCCGGGCCCGCACCTTGCCCTCCACCCGCAGGACGGTCTCGTTGCGCAGCCGCTCGGCCACGGCGAAGGCGGCGGGGGCCAGATCGGGATCCACCGTGATCTGCACGGTGCCGCTGCGGTCGCGCAGGTCGATGAAGATCACCCCGCCGTGGTCACGGCGCCGGTCGACCCAGCCGCACAGCTGGGCCTGCTGGCCGATGGCGTCGTTGCGCAGATCGCCGCACCCGTGGCTGCGCATGGAGAAAAACAATGGCAATGCGCGAGTTTCCCACAGGGCGGCGACGGCCCTGGCCTCCTGGGGACTCTGTTCTCAGCCGCGCCGGTAGAACGGCCGCTTGGCCACCACGGCCGGCTCGGCGCGCCCGCGAATCTCCACCGCCAGCTCCGTACCGGGCTTCGCCGCCGCCGCCGGCACATAGGCCAGGGCCACCGCTTCCCCCAGGGTGGGGGACCAGGTGCCGCTGGTGACCTCGCCCACCGGCTCCCCATCGAGGAGCACCGGATAGCCGTGGCGGGCGATGGCGCGGCCCTGCAGCTTCAGACCCACCAGCTTCCGCCCCACCCCCTCGGCGGTCTGGCGCTCCAGGGCAGCGCGGCCGATGAAGTCCGCCGGCATCTCCAGATGCACCAGCCAGCCCAGGCCCGCCTCCAGCGGCGTGGTGGCCGCGTCCATCTCGTTGCCGTAGAGGTGCATCGCCGCCTCCAGCCGCAGGGTGTCGCGGGCGCCGAGGCCGCAGGGGGTGACGCCTTCGGCCAGCAGCCGCTGCCACAGCGCCACGCCGGCCTCGCGGCCCAGCAACAGCTCGAAACCGTCCTCACCGGTGTAGCCCGTGCGGCCCACGAACACCGGCGCGCCGTCGATGGCCAGCTCCCGGTGGCCGAAGCGGGGCAGTCCCGCCAGGCTCGTGCCCACCAGGGCCTCGAGGCGGGCGGGGGCCTCCGGGCCCTGCAGGGCCAGCAGCACCCCGTCGCCCTTGCGGTCGGTGATGGTGATGCCCTCGGGCTCCAGCTGGCTGGTGATCCAGGCGGTGTCGGCCTCGGCGCAGGCGGCGTTGATCACCAGCACCACTTCATCGCACTCCCCCTCGGGGCCAGCGACACGGCCGCGGTCGTAGACGATCAGGTCGTCGAGGATGCCGCCGGCTTCGTTGAGCAGCACCGTGTAGCAGGCCTCGCCGGGGCCGATGCGGAACAGGTCGGTAGGCACCAGCCGCTGCAGGGCGTCCTTGGTGCCCTGCCCGTGCAGGGTGAGCACCCCCATGTGGGAGATGTCGAAGACGCCGCAGTGCTGCCGCACGGCGTTGTGCTCCTGCACCAGGCCGGAGAACTGGATCGCCATCTGCCAGCCGGCGAAGGGCACCATGCGGGCCCCGGCGGCGGTGGCGGCGGCGTCCAGGGGGGTGCGGCGCAGGGGGGTGGAATCCATCGGAGGCGACCGGCCGGCCAGGGGGACGCCGGAGCACGGTGGCGCGATCCTATGGACTGGGCGCCGCCAGTACTGGAGGTGGGGCCTCCAATACCGAAGAAAGCCTGTGATTCGGCTTCCACCCCTATCACACCGGCAAGGAAATGCGTACCTTGAATGGCCCAATGGGTCAAGAGGATGGGCAACCGTCCCAACTGCCGCAGCTGCCGCCACTGCACCCCTCCAGCCGGGGTGGAGATGGGATGGTGCCAACTGCGTCAGCTCCCCATCCACCCCGAACTGGTGGCCGACCTCTGGTGCCACCACTGGACGGCCCGCCCGCCGCGGCTGCCGGTGGTGTCCCCCGAGGCCCTGCTCAAGCAGGCCCGCCATCCGGTGGCGAGCCAGCAGCTGAGCCTGGCCACCGGCCTCTCCTGACGTCAGGCGCACGAAAACTTGTGTCGGTTGATGCCTTTTTGGCATTCTTCCGCCGTTTCACCCCTGCTTCTCCTAGCGGAACGCCCCGTTCCGCCCTAGGAAGGCTCCATACGTCCACCCCGACCACGGAGGTCCCCTGCATTGATCAGAACCGCCACATCCCCATCACCCATCGAGCTGATGGCCGTTCATGTGGATTGTGAAACCTTCACCCTCCCCACCGGAGCCCACGTCTTCAGCCGCGGCGCCAGCGCCAACGCCATCTACGCCGTGCGTCGCGGCATCGTCGAGCTGGTGGGCGAGCAGGGCGAGAAAACCTGCTACCGCCCCGGTGAGCTGTTCAGCTACCAGGACATCACCTGGCGCGAACTGAGCCACCGCAGCGACGCCTTCGCCCGCACCCCCGTGGAGGTGCTGCGCCTCGATCGGCTCCGCTTCCTCAACCTGCTGCACAACCACCCCACCCTGGCCGTGCAGCTGATCGGGCAGCAGCACACCCGCCTGCGCGAGCAGCGAACCAGCGGCACCTGCTGCTACTGAGCCGGGGCACCTGAGGGCACCGACCGCCCGAGCAGCAGCAGCAGGCTGCGGGTCACCTTGGCGGCCAGCACCGCGCTGACGCCGCTGGGGTCGAGCTGGGGAGCCAGCTCCACCACATCGGCGGCCACGAGCCGGTGCTGGCGCAGCTCCTCCACCAGCTCAGCGAACTGGGGCCAGTGGAAGCCGCCGGGTTCGGGCGTGCCAGTCCCCGGCAGCACCGCCGGATCGAACCAGTCGAGGTCGACGGTGAGATAGAGGGGCCGGCCCCGCAGGGGTGCCAGCGCCGCCGCCATGGCGTCGATCGGCACCAAGCGGCCGGTGGCGCGCAGCTCCTGGAACTCCTCGCGGGTGCCGCTGCGGATGGCGATCTGGCGCAGTTCGCCGCTGGGCAGCACCTCCAGGCAGCGGCGCATGGCGCAGGCGTGGCTGTGGCGGGCCCCGAGCCACTCCTGGCGCAGGTCGGCGTGGGCATCGAGCTGCACCAGCACCAGATCGGGATAGCGCTGCGCCACCGCCGCCACCGCCCCGCTGCTGATCGAGTGCTCACCGCCCAGCATCAACGGCGCCAGGCCCAGATCCAGCACCGCCCCAGTCGCCCGGCCCACGGCTTCCACCACCGGCTCGGGGGCGCCGAAGGGGATCGCCACGGCCCCGAGGTCGGCGAAGGCCAGGTCCTCGAGATCCAGGTCGAGCTGGGGGTCATAGCTCTCCAGGCCGCTGCTCACGTCGCGGATCGTCGCCGGGCCGAAGCGGGTGCCGGGGCGGAAGGAGGTGGTGCCGTCGTAGGGAACGCCGAACAGGCCCACGGCGCAGCCGAGGGGGTCGCGGCGGGCACCCATGTAGATCGCCCCTTCGGTGTCGAACAGCTCCGGGTTCATGGCTGGCTCGCCGGGTCGGCCAGCGCACGCTCCACGAAGGCCGGCACCGCCTCGAAGGCCCCCCGCTGCCAGCGGGGCGACCAGATGCTGCAGCCGGGCGCCACCACCGCGGCCCGCTCCGGCAGCGGCTCGCGGTAGCGGGGGCCATCGGGGCAGGCGAAGGTCCAGCTCCACCAGCCGCTCGGGTACATCGGCACCCAGCCGTACATCGGATCGGCGTGGCCGAACACCTCGCGCAGCAGCCGCACGGTGTCGATGTGGACCTGGCGGAAGGCCTCGGGGGATTCGCTCTGGGTGGCGAACACGCCGCCGGGCCGCAGCAGGCGGCGGCAGTGCTGGAAGAACGTGCGGTTGAACAGGCCCTCGGCCGGTCCGGCCGGATCGGAGCCGTCCACCAGCACGACGTCGTAGCTGGCGGCGGGGGCGGTGGCCGCCCAGGCGATGCCGTCGCCGACGGTGAGGTGGAAGCGGGGGTCGCTCCAGGCGTCGCCACCCAGGCTGGGCAGGTGCCTGCGGGAGAGCTCCACCACCAGCCCGTCGATCTCCACCATGTCGAGGTGGGCGACGCCGGGGTGGCGCAGGCACTCCCGGGCGGTGCCGCCGTCACCGCCGCCGATCACCAGCACCCGCTCGATGGAGGCGGCGGCGCAGAGGGCCGGATGGACCAGCGGTTCGTGGTAGTGCCGCTCCTGCCGTTCCGCCGTCATCCAGCAGCCGTCGAGCAGCAGCCCCTTGCCGTAGGTCTGGCTGTCGATGATGGTGATCCGCTGGAAGGGGCTGGTGCGCTCCTCCACCACGGTGGCGGCGAGGCCGTAGCGCACCCCGCCCAGTTCCTCGTCCACCCAGGCGCCCGGGGGGCAGGCGTCGGCCGGCGGCTGTTGCGGTCCCATGCGGTTGGCTCGTGGCTTTCCAGCTAAACCTTCGGCAGGACCCCTTGTCACGGCGCCATGGCACATTCCAGACGCCACCTGCTGAGAATCCTTGCTTTGGCGGGCGCCAGCGTGGCCCTGGAGACCCTGGGGCCCCGGCCGGCAGCGGCCGCTGCGGCGGACGGCACCCTGGTGGAGCGGCTTTCGGTGTGCCGCCCCAGCGGCGATCCGCTCCAGGAGCTGCTGCGCCGCAACCGCGACTTCTGCCGCACCTGGCAGGACGCCGAGCGCAGCACCGATCCCCTGTCGCGAGCCACCCTTTTGCACGAGACCTGGCCGCTGCACTGCCAGGTGCGCCCCGATGCCCTGGCGGCCGGCCAGCAGCCCTGGGCCTCGGTGCTCTGCTGCGCCGATTCGCGGGTGGCGCCCGAGTGGATCTTCGCCTGCGGCGCCGGGGAGCTGTTCGAGGTGCGCAGCGCCGGCAACACGGCCTTCGATGCGGGGGTGGCCTCACTGGAGTACGCCGTGGCGGAGCTGGCGGTGCCCCTGATCCTGGTGATGGGCCACAGCGGCTGCGGCGCGGTGACCGCCGCGATGGCCAGCAACCCGCTCACACCCCTGCTGGAGGAGCTGGTGGCGCCGATCCGGGCCAGCCTGGAGCCGGGTGCCGACCTGTCCCAGGCGGTGCGCCATAACGCCGCCGCCGCCGCCGCCGCCCTGCCCCAGCGCAGTGCCCTGCTGCGCCAGGCGGTGGCGGAGGGGCGCCTGGCCATCCAGGCCGCCTACTTCGACATCGGCAGCGGCGAAGTGAGCCTGGTGTGAGCGGCGATCTGCCCCTGGGAAACGGCCGGGTGATCCCGGCAGCCGAGCTGGGCTGGCGCTTCTCGCGCGCCTCCGGCCCCGGCGGCCAGGGGGTGAACACCACCGACTCCCGGGTGGAGCTGGTGTACGACCTGGCCACCAGCGACGCCCTGCCCCCCGCCCTGCGGGAGCGGGCCCTGCGGCGGCTGGCGGCCCGACTCAGCCCGGCGGGCCTGGTGGTGGTGGCCGCAGAGCACCGCTCCCAGTGGCAGAACCGTCAGGCGGCCCAGAAGCGCCTGGTGGAGCTGATCCAGGCGGCGATCGCGCCGCCGCCGCCGCCCCGCCGGCCCACCAAGCCCAGCCGAGGCTCGGTGGAGCGGCGGCTGAAGGCCAAACGCCAGCGGGGATCGATCAAGAACCACCGCCGGCAGGGTCCGCCTGAGGAGGCCTAGGGCCAGGACCCTGCTCGGCGCGGATCTGGGCCTTGGCCGCCTGCCAATGGCCCTCCAGCTCGGCGAGGCCGCGTCCGCCGAGATCCCCTCCCAGGGCGGCCTCCACCCGGGAGAAGCGGTCGAGGAAGCGGCGGTTGGTCCCCGCCAGGCCCTCCTCCGGGTCGAGGCCGCACCAGCGGGCCACGTTCACCAGGGTGAACAGCACATCGCCCAGTTCCTCCTGGGCATGGGCCCGGTCGCCGCTGGCCACGGCCTCCCGCAGCTCGTCCAGCTCCTCCTGCACCTTGGCCCACACCCCCTCGATGGCGTCCCACTCGAAGCCGGCGGCGGCGGCCTTGCGCGAGATCGTCATGGCGCCGGCCAGGGCGGGCTGGCCCCGCACCTTCTCCGCCAGGCGGTCGCTGAGGGGGCTGGCGGTGGCTGGCGCCCCAGGACCGGTGGCGACCCGCTGGCGTTCCGTGCGCTCGGCGGCCTTGATCGCCTCCCAGCTGCGGCGCACGGCCTCCGGATCGTCGGCCCGCTCCGCCGCCGGGTCGAACACGTGCGGGTGGCGGCGCACCAGCTTGGCGGCGATGGCACGGGCGACGGCGGCCAGGTCGAAGCGCCCCGCCTCACTGGCGATGCGGGCGTGCAGGACCACCTGCAGCAGCAGATCTCCCAGCTCTTCGGCCAGGTGATCGTCGTCGCCGCGGCGGATCGCATCGGCCACCTCATGGGCCTCCTCGAGTACGTAGGTAATCAGGGTGCTGTGGGTCTGGGCCAGGTCCCAGGGGCAGCCGCCCTCTGGGTCCCGCAGACGGTCCACGATCGCCACCAGCTCCGCCAGGGCCTCGAGGGTGGTCCCATCGGCTTCAGAGGCAGAAAGCGGCCGGGAACCGGACATCGCAAAGAGACGAGAACCACGGGAACCATCCTTGGCGATGGTGGCGCGGGCATTCACAGAAGCGGCCGGGTGGAACCTGCCGGTGGCTGCGGATACCCATGGCGGTGGCTGTGACTACCTCGGAGCAGGGATCGGCGAGGGTCCGCTCCTCACTCCCAGCCCGCCCTGAGAGCGACCCAGACCCCATCCCACCACCGCCGAGCACCGCTGAGGTGCTGCGTTGTGCCCCTGGTGGCCGGCAACACCAGGGCTGGCATCGGCGACCACAGGGCAAGGCTCCGGGGCGATCGATCGTGCTGTGTAGCGATGATCCAGCCGGCGGCGGCGGGCCAGGCCGTGATCATCCCAACCGGCGCCATGCGATCACCTTGCCATCATCCGGGTGCCGGCTGAGGGCCTGCGGGGCAAAGGATATGGGCGGCAGAGGCTCCTTTGGGCCAGTCAGGGGAAATCTATCCAGCAGCACGAACTATGGGCCGCTCCAGAGGCAGAACAGCACCGCTGCCGGAATCACGCAAAGACTGCTAGTTCAAGACCAATGAATAGAATTGGAGGCGCAGAGATCACCGAGCCAGGATTCCTACAACGCCCGCCATCTTCCGAGACAGAAGCAACTCAGAAACAGGCAAGGTCCACCAGCGAGGCGCGCGCTTAACACTTTGTTACTTTCGACGGGCCGGCTGTGACGGCTGCTACCTTTCACGGCCACTCAACCGAAGAGAACTCCAACACCACGTGGCATTCATCTCCGACTTCCTCCCGCTCTTCCTGGAGCAGGTTCAGTCCCCGACCCTGGGATTCCTGATCGGCGGGATCATCGTGGCCGCCCTTGGCAGCCAGCTGGCAATCCCGGACTCGATTTACAAGTTCATCAGCTTCTTCCTGCTGATGAAGATCGGCCTGACGGGCGGGATCGCGATTCGGAATTCCAACCCCACCGAGATCTTTCTGCCGGCGCTGGCGGCGGTGCTGGTTGGCATCGTGATCGTCTTCATCGCCCGCTGGACCCTGGGCAAACTGCCCGGCATCAGCGTGCCTGACGCCGTCGCCACCGGCGGCCTGTTCGGAGCGGTGAGCGGCTCCACCCTGGCGGCCGTGCTGCCCCAGCTGGATTCCGCCAAGATCCCCTATGAGGCCTGGACGGCGGCCCTCTACCCCTTCATGGACATTCCGGCGCTGGTGACGGCCATCGTGGTGGCCAGCGTCTACCTCTCCAAGAAGACGGGCAACACCGCCGAGAAGATTGAGATCTGGCCGATCATCAAGGAAAGCATCCAGAGTTCGGCCGTCACGTCGCTGCTGCTGGGGGTGGCTCTGGGCATCCTCACCAAGCCCGAGCCCGTCTACGAGAGCTTCTTCAACCCCCTGTTCCGCGGCTTCCTCGCGATTCTGATGATCATCATGGGGATGGAGGCGGCCCAGCGGATGAACGAGCTGCGCAAGGTGGCCCAGTGGTTCGCCATCTATGCCTTCATCTCCCCCATCGTCCATGGCTTCCTGGCCTTCGGCGTCGGCCTGATCATCCACAAGATCACCGGCTTCAGCATCGGTGGCGCCGTCGTGCTGGCGGTGATCGCCGCCTCCAGCTCGGACATCTCGGGTCCGCCCACCCTGCGTGCCGGCATCCCCTCGGCCAATCCCTCGGCCTACATCGGAGCCTCCACCGCCATCGGCACCCCCGTCGCGATCGCGATCTGCATCCCCCTGTTCATCGGGATTGCAGAGGTGATGCTCGGCCGTTGAGGTCAATACCTGATATTCATTTACAATCAACCACTGTCAAGAGGTCAAACCCATGAGTCAACAGGTCTGGAAGCTGGTGATCGTTGGAGAGGAAATCCTCTCCAAGAAACTCATCAAGCTCATCAAGGCGGCAGGCGCCACCGGTTACACCGTCAACGCCGCTGGCGGCGAAGGCAGCCGCAATGTGCGCTCCACGGGGGAGCCGAGTGTGTCGCACACCCTCTCCAATGTGAAGATCGAAGTGCTCACCGGCACCCGCGAGCTGGCCGACACCATCACCCGTGAGATCGAAGCCAAGTTTTACGCGGACTTCTCGATCATCACTTACATCTACCAGGTGGAAGCCCTGCGCGATCACAAGTTCTGATCCGCGGCTGACCCCAGCGCCCTCCCGTTCCTGCCGGGGCGGGAGGGCTTGTTCCAAGCAACTGGCTGGCGTGGATCAACGCCATCGATCACCAGCGCTGATCGGATCCATCACGGGATCCATTCGTTTTTGGTGTCGTCCAGACAACAGTTCAAGCCTCCTTCCTTCTAAAACTGCACCCACCCGTACCCCACCTGATGGATCTGCTGCCCACCTTGCTGATGGAAGTCGGCAGCCACCAGGTTGAAGTGACCGAAACCCTGATCGGGGTTGGCCGTTTTCTCGTCATTTTCGTGGCGGCCCGCTTCATGGCGGAGCTGATGGTGCGCCTCCAGCTGCCCACCATCCTCGGCGAACTGGTCGCCGGCGTGATCATCGGCGCCTCCGGCCTGCACCTGGTGGTGCCCCCCGAAGCCCAGGCCCAGCTGAGCGGCGCCCTGCTCGGGATGCTGAGCTCGCTGGGCGGCATGGCCCCGGAGTCCATCAGTTCTCTGTATTCCGAGACGTTTTCCAGCCTCAAGGTGGTGGCCGAGATCGGCCTCTTCTCCCTGCTCTTCCTCACGGGCCTGGAAAGCGAGCTGGATGAACTGGTGGCCGTGGGCATCCAGGCCGGCACCGTGGCCTTCACCGGCGTGGTGCTGCCCTTCGCCGCCGGCACCGCCGGGCTCTACTACCTCTTCCATGTGCCGTTCATCCCGGCCGTGTTCGCCGGCGCCGCCATGACGGCCACCTCGATCGGCATCACGGCGAGCGTGTTCGGTGAGCTGCAGTGGCTGAAGCGCAAGGAGGGCCAGATCGTCATCGGTGCCGCCGTGCTCGACGACATCCTCGGCATCGTGATCCTGGCGGTGGTGGTCTCCCTGGCCGGTGGCGGTTCCTTCACCCTCGGACCCGTCGTCCAGCTGTGCGTTGCGGCCGTGATCTTCGTGGCCGTCGCCCTGGTGCTGAGCCGTTTCGCCGCCCCCGCCTTCGACTGGGTGGTGGATCAGCTCAAGGCCCCCGGCGATGTGGCGGTGGCCAGCTTCGTGGTGCTCACCCTCTGCTGCTTCGCCGCCCAGGCGATCGGTCTGGAGGCCGCCCTCGGTGCCTTCGCCGCCGGCCTGATCCTCAGCGCCTCCAAGCACACCCACGACATCGAAGCCGCCGTCAAACCCCTGGTGGCCCTGTTCGCCACGGTGTTCTTCGTGCTGATCGGCACCGGCATGGACCTTTCGGTGCTCAACCCCTTCGATCCCGCCAACCGCGAGGGCCTGGTGGTGGCCCTGTTCCTGCTGGTGGTGGCCGTGGCCGGCAAGGTGGCCACCGGCTGGACCTACACCAGCAAGGACCCCACCAACCGCCTGGTGGTGGGCCTGGGGATGATGCCCCGCGGCGAGGTGGGTCTGATCTTCCTGGGTCTGGGAACCCAGGCCGGGATCCTCACCCCGGCCCTGGAAGCCGCCATCCTGTTGATGGTGATCGGCACCACCTTCCTGGCCCCGATTCTGCTGCGGCTCGTGATCGGTGGACAGAAGGAGGCGGCAGCCCAGCCCAGCTGAGCCCCCACTCCGCCCATCCGATTCGCCGCCCCGCCGGTAACCCCGCCGGCATCCGTTCCCCCCATCCATGGGCGTCGCCGATCTGACCGGCTCCACCACCACCCTGGCTCCGCCGTTCCCCGCCCTGCGCCGCGGCCGCCTCGACACCCTGCAGGTGAACCTGGGCTACCGCTGCAACCAGAGCTGCAGCCACTGCCATGTGAACGCCGGCCCCAGCCGCACCGAGATGATGGGGGCCGACACCATCGCCCTGGTGCCTGAGGTGCTGCGGGCGCGGGCGATCGCCAGCCTGGATCTCACCGGCGGAGCGCCGGAGCTGCACCCCGGCTTCCGCGAGCTGGTGCGCCAGGCCAGGGGGCTGGGGGTGGCGGTGATCGACCGCTGCAACCTCACCATCCTCAGTGAACCCGGCCAGGAGGACCTGGCCGCCTTCCTGGCCCAGCAGGGGGTGAAGGTGGTGGCCTCCCTGCCCTGCTACCTCGCCGACAACGTCGACCGGCAGCGGGGTGATGGGGTGTTCGAGCGCAGCCTCGCGGGCCTGCGCCAGCTCAACGCCCTCGGCTACGGCGATACCGACGCAGGCCTGGAGCTGGATCTGGTGTACAACCCCCAGGGCCCCAGCCTGCCGCCCCCCCAGGCGGTCCTGGAGGCCGACTACCGGCGCGAGCTGGCCGATCGCTTCGGGCTGCGCTTCAACCGCCTGTTCACGATCACCAACATGCCCATCCAGCGCTTCGCGGCGGTGCTGGGCCAGCAGGGGCAGCTGGAGGGCTACAGGGCACTGCTGCGCCAGCACCACAACCCGGCCAATCTGGAGCAGGTGATGTGCCGCTCGACGATCAGCGTCGACTGGCAGGGCTATCTCTACGACTGTGACTTCAACCAGATGCTCGACCTGCCGGCCGGCAGCGACTTCCCCCGGGCCCACCTGCGCCAGCTGCTGGATCAGGACCCAGCTGGGGAGCCGATCGCCGTGGCCGAGCACTGTTTCGGCTGCACCGCCGGCGCCGGCTCCAGCTGCGGCGGCGCCCTGAGCTGAAGCGCCGCCCGTCCCAGCCCCAGGCCCACCAGCCCCCGCCACTCTCCCCCGATGACCAGCGCCACCGATCTGCACCGCAGCGTGCAGGAGTACTACGGCTCCACCCTCAGCAGCAGCGCCGACCTGCGCACCAGCGCCTGCTGCGATGCCAGCAGCGTGCCGCCGCCGCTGCGGCCCCTGCTGGCCCGGATCCACCCCGAGGTGCTGAGCCGCTACTACGGCTGCGGCCTGGTGGTGCCGCCGCTGCTGGAGGGCCTGCGGGTGCTCGACTTGGGCTGCGGCAGCGGCCGCGACGTGTACCTGCTGGCCCAGCTGGTGGGGGCCGGCGGCGAGGTGGTGGGCGTCGACATGACGCCGGAGCAGCTGGAGGTGGCCCGGCGCCACATCGACCACCACGCCGAGGTGTTCGGCTATGCCAATGTGCGCGTCCTGGAGGGCCGCATCGAGGAGCTGGAGGCCCTGCCCCTGGAGCCGGGCAGCTTCGATCTGGTGATCTCCAACTGCGTCGTCAACCTCTCGGCCGACAAGCTGGCGGTGCTGAACGGGGTGCGGCGGCTGCTGAAGCCCGGCGGTGAGTTCTTCTTCGCCGACGTCTATGCCGACCGGCGCGTGCCCGAGCCCCTGCGCCACGACCCGGTGCTGCACGGCGAGTGCCTCAGCGGCGCCCTCTACTGGAACGACTTCCTGCGGCTGGCGCGCCAGGCCGGCTTCGCCGATCCGCGCCTGGTGAGCGACCGGCCCCTGGAGATCACCGACCCGGAGCTGGCCGCCCGCACCGGGGCGATCCGCTTCTTCTCCGCCACCTACCGGCTGTTCCAGATCGAGGCCCTGGAGGACGCCTGCGAGGACCACGGCCAGGCGGTGGTCTACCGGGGCAGCATCGCCGGCCACCCCGACGCCCTTCCCTTCGACAAGCACCACCACATCGAGGCCGGCCGGGTGTTTCCGGTCTGCGGCAACACCTTTCGCATGCTCGCGGAGAGCCGGCTGGCGCCCCACTTCGACTTCATCGGCGATTTCAGCCGCCACTACGGCCTGTTCGAGGGCTGTGGCAGCGCCATTCCCTTCGACGCCACCGCCGCAGCTAGCGCCGCCCCAGGCGCCGCTGCCCCCGCAGCCGCGCCGGCCCCCGCCAGCGGCGGCTCCTGCTGCTGAGGCGGCTGAGGCGACGCCCCAGGGCGCGCAGCGGCCGGGGCAGCCGCGGGATCGGGTCGCCGTCCTGGAGCAGATGCAGCCAGCTGCTGGCCTCCAGGCCCACGAAGGCGGCGATCAGCAGGGGCCGCTGGGAGCTCCAGAGCTCCCGGCCCCGCTGCAGCAGCTCGCCGGGCGCCGGGGCGCCCAGGGGCCCAAGGGCGGCGCAGGCGAGCAGTACCAGCACCGCCAGCCAGAGGAGCCGCAGGCTGGTGCCCAGCAGGGGGCTGTGGGAGAACAGGGATCGGTGGCTGAGCAGGCGCCGGTAGGGCCACCAGAGCAGCCGCAGGGGACCCCAGCGGCGGGTGGCGTTGGAGCGGGTGTCGAGGTCGGGGGAGAGCCAGAGCCCGCCGAGCAGGAAGGCGCCTGTGGCGACGGCCACCCCCGCCGGCCCCAGGCCCGGCCACCACAGCAGCCCGAAGGGCAGCGCCAGCCAGCGGGTGGCGCGATCGTGGCGGCGGCCGCTGGCCATGGCCGGGCTCCGGACGCTGCCGGCAACGTACCGGGCGCCGGCCCGGTGCGCCCCCTCCGCCAGAATGGGTCGACCGCCCGATTAGCTCAGCGGTAGAGCGCCTGCCTTACAAGCAGGATGTCGCTGGTTCGAAACCGGCATCGGGCATGGGGAGAGGGGGCCATGGCCCCACGAGCCGCCCTAAAGTTGGTCATCTCGATGACCAACACCATGCGACAGGTCACGGTGGCGGAGGCCAAAGCCCAGCTGTCGAGCCTGCTCGACGCGGTGGAGCGAGGTCAGCCGGTGGTGATCACCCGCCGCGGCAAAGCCATCGCTGAGCTGGTTCCCCGGCAGGCCGTGCGCGATCTCCTGCCCCAGCTCCAGGCTCTGCGGGACTCCCTGCCCCATCAGGCCACCAGCGGCGTGGAGACGATGCGCGCCCTGCGGGATGACGTCGGCTCCTGATGCTGTACGTGGACACCTGCGTGCTGCTGGCGGCCCTCACTCCGGAAGCCCACTCCGACGCCGCCGCGACCTTTCTCGAGCAGGCCCCTGCGCCACTGGCGATCAGCCCCTGGAGTGCCACCGAGCTCCATTCCGCTCTCGGGCTGAAGGTGCGCACCGGGGCCCTGAGTCCCTTGCAGGCCGAGGCGGTGCTCGAAGGCTTCGAACGCAGCCTGGCCCCAGGTTTGCTGATGCTGGAGGTGGAACCCCAGGACTTCCGGAATGCCAGCGCCTGTCTGCGCGGCTGGACCACGGCCCTGCGGGCGGCCGATGCGCTGCACCTGGCCATCGCCGCCGGACGGGGCGCCACCCTCTGCAGCCTGGATGCGCCGTTCGTGAGGGCCGCCCGGCAGTTGGGACTCGAGGCCCAGCTGATCGGGGCTGACTGACGCGCGTCTGGCGGATCACCAGGACCAAGGGGTCGCCAGTCTTGTTAAAGGAAATCCCGGTTCACTTGAATTACGCTGACGCTTATTCAAGGTTGGGCCTCCCCCGCGGGAGATGAAACGGGAAGCCACAGGCCACGTCGAAATATCCAGCACCGCTGGAGAGGCCATCAGAGCCTTCGTGCCGGAGCCACTGCCACCCCAGCCCCCGCTCGACCTGGGCCGGCTGGGGCTGGCCCTGAAGGATCGCGCCCTCCTGGCCTGTGGGCGTCTCGATGGCGTTTCAAGTCTGCTGCTCGATCCTGACCTTTTCCTGTACGCCTACGTCCATCGGGAGGCCCTGCTGTCGTCCCAGATCGAGGGAACCCAGTCGTCTCTGTCAGACCTGCTGATGTTTGAGCTGAAGGAGGCTCCCGGAGTTCCCTTCGACGATGTGGTGGAGGTGTCGAGCTACGTGGCGGCCCTTGATCACGGTCTGGCCCGGCTGGCCAGAGGTTTCCCCCTCTCGTCCCGCTTGCTGAAGGAGATCCACGCCGTGCTGCTGGCCCGCGGGCGGGGGGCCGATCGGCAGCCGGGGGAGTTCCGTCGCAGCCAGAACTGGATCGGCGGGACCCGGCCTGGCAACGCCCGCTTCGTACCGCCGCCACCTGGACGGGTGGACAGCTGCATGGCAGAGCTGGAGCGGTTCCTCCATGCCGAGGACGACCTCCCCCTGCTGGTGAAGGCTGCCCTTGCCCATGTCCAGTTCGAGACGATTCACCCCTTCCTGGATGGCAATGGCCGCCTGGGGCGGCTGCTGATCGTGCTGATGCTGGTGGATGGCGGCATCCTGCGCCAACCCCTGCTCTATCTCAGCCTGTTCTTCAAACAGCACCGGAGCCGGTACTACGAACTCCTCGATGCGGTGCGACGCGATGGGGACTGGGAGGCGTGGGTCACCTTCTTCCTGGAAGGCATCGAAAGCACAGCTGCCGCCGCGGTGAACGCGGCCCAACGGCTGCTGGAGCTGTTCCGGGCCGACGAGGCCAAGCTCACGGGCCTTGGACGTTCGAGCACCAGCGTGCGGCAGGTGTTTGCCGCGCTGAGGCAGCGGCCCCTGACCGGGATTCCCCAGCTCGCGACCCGGGCTCAGCTGAGCTTCCCCACGGCAGCGAAGGCCGTGGAGCAACTGGTCGCCCTGGGGATCGCCCGGGAAATCACCGGTGGTCGGCGCAACCGGGTGTTCGCGTACGACGCCTACCTGGCGATCCTCGGCGAAGGGGCCGATCCTCTCTGAGCCAGGCGGACCCAGACGCACCCGGATCAAGCGATCATGAACACCGCTTGTTCCGCCAGCTGTGGACCTCACGGATCTCATCCCGAGGATCCCAGCCCTGCTGGAGGAGCTCGAGGGCATCCTCGCCGGGCTCCCCACGGTCGCCTGCCTGGAGCACATGAAATGGCTGGGGGCCTTCATGTGCATCCCCCCGGTCCAGAAGAGCCTGGTGGGGGCCGCCACCACGGAGGAGGAAGGGTTCCGGCTGGTGGAGCGGCAGCGGCCGTCCCTGCTGGTGGTCAGCCAGAAGCTGCAGGAGGGCACCGGGCTGGCGCTGGTGGAGCGCGCGAAGGCGCTGGACCCCGCCATCCGGACCCTGCTGGTCGCCGACGACGCCAACGAGGCCCTGGTGCGGGAGGCCCTGGCCCGGAGCTGCAACGGCATCTGCTTCGAATCGGGCCTGTTCATGCCGGCGCTGCGGGTGGTGGCCAGCGGCGGCATCTACTACCCCGAGCCGGTGGCGGCGGTGCTGCGGCAGCAGCCGCCCGCGGCCCCGATCGAACCGCTGACCGAGCGCGAGCGGGTGGTGCTGAACCACCTGATGCTGGGCCTGACCGACCAGCGGATCAGCCAGGAACTGGTGGTGAGCCCCGAGACCGTCAGGACCCATGTGAAGCACATCTTCCAGAAGCTCCAGGTCGACAACCGCACCAAGGCGGTCGTCAAGTCGATCGCCGCCGGGCTGATCAACCTGGAATCAGCGATGGAGGGTCGCACCCCGGTCACGGGCTGAGCCGAATCCCCCGTTCTGGGGATGCGGGCCGAGGGTGCTGCAGGGGAAGGTGGTCAGGTCAGGGCGTAGCCCGAATGGCCCCCCGATGCCAAGCCGGGGCGCCGGGACACAGCAAGACCTCAGCAACAGCTCATCGCACCATGGCCGTCCACCTCAGCTTCGCCGCGGCCGGGCACTCCCGCGTCTCCGAGGTCATCCTTGCCGGCCGCACCGGCTACTGGCTGTGCGACCCGGACCGGGTCCTGGCCCATGGCGTCGTCAAGCTGTACGAGCGCCACCCCGAAGGCGGCGACTTCGATCTCAACGACAACGTCGTGGCCCCCTGGGTGGCCACCCTGAAGGTCACCGGCGCCGACCGGGTGCAGTGGCTCGACCGGACCCGGACGATCATCGCCTTCGACCCCGCCAGCCTGACGACGGAGTACGTCACCAGCGTGCCCCCGTTCAACGCCTCCGGCGTCTATTACGACCCGGAGCCGATCGCCTGAGGGCGGGGCGCTGCGTTCAGAGCCGCCACGAACTCCCCACAGCTGATCTGCTCGCCATAGCCGGCGAAGCACACGAGGGCCGCAGCATGGCGCTCCGGGGTCACCGCCTGGCAGGCGTCGTGGACGCACACCACCCGGTAGCCGCGGTCGGCGGCATCCTTCACGGTGTGGTCGATGCACTGGTCGGTGAGCAGGCCAATCACCACCAGCGTCCGGATGCCCAGGTTGCGCAGCAGGTAGTCGAGGCTGGTGGAGCTGAAGGGCGAGGAGGAGCTCTTGGGGAGCACCAGCTCATCGGCCAGGGGCGCCAGCTCGGCGATCACCTCGGCGGCGCGGCTGCCGGGCGGGAAGCCCATGCCGCAGCGCTTGTAGTCGACGCTGCGGTCGCGCCCGTCGGCGGTGAGGTTGGCGATCACGGTATGGATCACCTCCAGCCCGCCCTGCCGCGCCGCCGCCAGCACCCGCCGGGCGTTCGGCAGGGTGGTGGCGAGAAAGCGGCGATCGAAGTCAGGATCCGGCCGGGGCTGGGCGTCGCCGCAGGTGCCCTGCTGCAGGTCCACCAGCAGCAGGGCGGTGGCGCCGGGGTGGAGCCACTCGGCGGGTGGGCACGACGGCATGCAGGCCCCGGCGATCCGTCCAATCATGGCGGCAGACGCTTGCTGGGACCGTGTCCATTCCCCCCGACACCATGGCCGCGGCGCTGGCCGCCCAGGGAATTCGCTGGGTGGCGATCACCTGGGTGAACCACGCCGGGGCGCCGCTGGTGAAGGTGGTGCCTCTGGCCGGTTTCGAGGCGGCGGTGGCGGTGGGAGTGGGCTTCTCGCCGGTGGCCGATGCCTTCGGCGCCGACGGCGCCATCCCTGCCGCCCATCGCCTGGCCCGGCCGGATGGCGACCTGCGCCTGCGGGCGGACGCCACGGCCCTGGCGCCGCTGGAGCCGGCCAGCGGCTGGGCCTGGGCGCCGGGGGAGCGCTTCGAGCGCAGCGGCGAGCCTTATGGGGGCGACCAGCGCCACCTGTGCCGCCGCCAGATGGAGCAGCTGCAACAGGCCGGGGTGGAACTGCGGGCCGGCTTCGAGCTGGAGTGGCTGGTGGCCAGCCCCGCTGCCGACGGCACCCCGGCGCCGGTGATCCCCGGGGGCCCCTACGGGGCCGATCGGCTGGTGGAGGGCCTCGACTACGCCACGGCCCTGCTCGAGGCCCTGGAGGCGGCCGGCCTTCCCTGGCTGCAGTTCCACCCGGAGTACGGCGCCAGCCAGTTCGAGCTGTCGCTGGCGCCGGGCACGCCCCTGGAGGCCGCCGACCGGCTGGTGCACGCGAAGCTGCTGATCCAGCGGGTGACGCGGCGCTTCGGCTGGTGCTGCAGCTTCAGCCCCAAGCCCAGCCTGGAGCGGGTGGGCAACGGCGGTCACCTGCACCTGAGCCTGCGGCGCGACGGGGTGCCGCTGCTGGAGGGTGGCGACGGCGAAGGGGGCCTGGGCGCGGAGGGCGCCGGGGTGGTGGCGGCGCTGCTGGCGGAGCTGCCGGGCCTGCTGGCCCTGGCCTGCCCCCTGGCGGTGTCCTACCGGCGACTGGCCCCGGGGTCCTGGTCGGCCCCGTTTCAAGTGTGGGGCGTGGAGAACCGGGAGGCGGCCCTGCGGCTGGTGCCCGCCGCGGCCGATGGCGCCCCGGCCCACCTGGAGCTGAAGGTGGCGGACCTGGCCGCCAACCCCTACCTGCTGCTGGGGGCGACGGCGGCCGTGGTGGCCGACGGCCTGGCGCGGGCGCGGCCCCTGCCCCCGCCGGTGAGTGGGGATCCGGCCCGGTTGCCCGCCGGGGCGGCGGCGCGCCTGCCCGGCAGCCTGGCGGAGGCCTCGGCCGCCTTCGCCGCCAGCGACCTGCTGCGCCGGGCCCTAGGGGAGGCGCTGCACGGCTCCCTGTGCGACAGCCAGGCGGCGGAGGTGCGGCGCGCAGCGGGCGGCGGCGAAGCGGAGCTGGTGGCGGCGGCGGCCTGGTGGCCGGTGGTGGGGGGGATCGACTGAGGGGCCAGGCAGCAGGTCCGCGTCAGCCCGCCACCATCACCCGGTTCCGCCCGGCGGCCTTGGCGGCGTAGAGGGCGCCGTCGGCGTTGCGCAGGCCGGTCTCCAGCGCCGCCAGGCCCGTGCCCTCCACGAAGGCGACGCCAGCCGAAAGGGTGACCCGCTGCCCTGGCCCTCCGGGGTGCGGCACCGTCGTCGCCGCGGCCCGCAGGCGCTCCAGCAGGGGACCCGCCCCCCTCGCATCGACGCCGGGCAGCAGCAGCGCGAACTCCTCGCCGCCGACCCGGGCCAGCACATCCCCGGGGCGCAGCACGGCCCGCATGGCGGCGGCCACGTCGCGCAGCACCACATCGCCGGCGCCATGGCCCCAGCCGTCGTTGATGGCCTTGAAGAAGTCGATGTCGAGCATGGCCCCGGCCACCGGCCGGCCGTCGCGGGCGGCGGCGGCAAGGGCCACCGTGGCCTCCTCGGCGAAGCCCGTCCGGTTGGGCAGGGCGGTCAGCGGATCACGCCGCACCGCGGCGGCCAACTCGGCCTCCAGCCGGTCGCGCTGGCGCAGGGTGCTCTGCACCGCCAGCACCTGGGCGGGGATGGAGAGATCGAGGATCACCCACACCCATCGGCGCCAGCCCAGCGGCTCGCCCGGCCGGCCCAGGGCCTCACCCACCCCGTCCTCGAGGGCGAACACCCCCAGGGCCAGCAGCACCACGGCGGCGAACCGGGCTCGCCAGCGCCGCTGCCGCGGCTGACCCGGCAGGCGGGCCCGCTCCCAGGCCTCCCGCGCCGCCACCCCGCACAGCACCGCCGTGGCGGCCCGCAGCAGGAGGAAGGCGAGATCGGCGGTGTTCACGGACTGGATATTCCCCGGGAAAGTTAGGGAGAAAAGGACGACACCGGGCCTCTGCCACACCACCAGGCAGCGGCCAGAATCCCCCCATCGAGCGCCGGCCTTCGCCCCATGGACCGCCCCCACCCATGACCCTTTCGGTGGCACTGGCGATGCTGGAGCGCGAGGGCCGCTGGCTGCTGCAGCTCCGGGACGACATCGAGGGGATCGTCCATCCGGGCTGCTGGGGGCTGTTCGGCGGCCACCTCGATCCGGGCGAGGGACCGGAGCAGGCGATCCTGCGGGAACTGCGGGAGGAGATCGGCTGGGGGGCACCCGCGCTGCCGCTCTGGTTCGAGCACCACGATGACCAGCTCAGCGCCTTCTACTTCCGTGGCCCCCTCACCGTGCCCCTGACGGCGCTGCAGCTGAACGAGGGGCAGGACATGGTGCTGGCCGGGCTGGAGGAGCTGCGCAGCGGCCGGATCTGGAGCCCCAGGCTGCAGCAGCGGCGCGGCCTGGCCCCGTCCCTGGAGCGGGCCGTGGGCCGCCTGGGACCAAAGAACTAAGAAACGGTGAGTGATGCCTTAAGATCCGAGGTATCAGACCATTCTCCTGTGTCTCAGGGTTGATGAGGATGCGCTTCCCGGCAAGATTCGCGACAATCTCAGGGAGCTTCTGTCCAGAAGCTGTAGGCGCCGTCCACCCAGCCATGGCGCCCGCTGGCCTGACCCCCCGACCCGCTACCCCGACATGAGCCGAGCGCTGACGGGTCCCCCCGGGGAGCAGCAATGACCAACGTCTGGTGCGTTCGGGCAGGCGGCGGCATCTACGCGGGCAACTTCCTCAGCGGCGGCTACGTCGGCATCGGCTGGCGGGAGATCACCGAGGATCTCGGCCCGGTCCGGAACCGGGAGCAGCTCTTTTCGGTGGTGCGGCGCTACTTCCCCGACATTCAGAGCGCGATCCTGCTCTCCAACTACGTCAACGAGATCCACCGCTTCCTGTTCGAGATCCGCCCCGGCGACCACGTGATCATCCCGGCGGCGGAAACCGACCTGCTCCGCTTCGGCGTCGTCGATGAGGGCTGCGCCTACTACGACCCCACCGGTGACGACGGCTGTCCCCTGCGCCACCGGCGTCCCGTCACCTGGTCGCCCGAACCGCTCCGGCTCGACCACTTCTCAGCGCCGTTCCGCAATTCCATCCGCACCCTGCTCACCGTTCCGGCCCACACCCGGATGCGTTCCCTGCTGACGGTGTTCCTGGTGGAGCACCAGGCCGAATTCATCCGCGCCATCGGCCGCCAGGAGACGGCGACCCCGGCCCGGGCGATCACCCGGAAGGAGGAGGCCCACCGCAGCGTGCTCGAGCAGCTCCTGCAGCTGGATGCCGCCGAATTCGAGCGGCTGGTGGTCCACCTGCTCGATGCCCTCGGCTTCCAGGACTGGGAGCGGGCCGAGCACCGCGGGGCGCTGCGCGATGTGTTCGATGCCTGCGGTGACATCAGCCTCGCGCTGCCGGCCCGCATCCGCATCCATGCCCGCTTCCACCGCGGCAACCTCGGCGCCCGGATCGGCGCCGACGCGGTGCGCGAGCTGCGCCAGTTCATCCCCTTCGGCGGCCACGGGGTCTTCATCACCACCGCCGATTTCCAGCCGGCGGCAACCACCGCAGCCGGCGAGGAGGGCTTCGCAAGGATCAGCCTCGTCAACGGCCACCAGCTGGCCGAGCTGATCGCCCGCCACTGGACCCACCTGCCCGGTGACATTCGTGATCGTCTTTCGCTCGAGCAGGTGCTGGTGAAGAATTAAGCCCCCACCGCCCGAGTCCATTGGCTTCGCGATCGCGCCGACGCACGCCCGCCCATGGCAGGGGCACGCCCCCCCGGCAGGACGTCGCCGGAGCCGCACCGGAGAGCACAGGCCTGAGGCCGCGGCTGCAGATCCTGGCGGGGTTCCTGCTGCCGCTGGTGGTGCTGGGGCTGTGGCTCAACTCCCGAGGCTTCTGGAGCCCCTGACGGGAGCCGCCAGCTCAGGGGGCCCCCAAGGGAAACGTGGGACCGCTGCCGAGCAGCTCCACTTGGGGATCATCGCGGAAGATCGCCAGCAGTTCCCCGTACAGGGCCTCGGCCCAGGGGGCCGTGTCGATGAAGCGGAAGCGGCGCCACTGCCAGATCCGCTCGGCGACGGCCCCGCCGGTGCAGCAGAACTCCATGGCCTCCCCCTCGGAAGGCAGGCTGTAGATACAGACGCCGAAACGGAAGGGGGCGTCGGCCAGCTCGACCCACCAGCCCCAGTCCTCGCAGCAGAGGAAGGGAACCTGGCGGCCGTTGTGCTGGAGCCTCTCCTGCAGATGGAGCGCCAGGGCCTTGCCCACCGTGCCCGGGTTCACCATCTCGTCGGCCTCGCCGGGGAGCTCGGGAAAGCGGGCGGATCTCAGGTGGATGAAGTCCTTCATGGCCCTGGAACGCGGTACCCGGTTTGCCCGCTGCGGACGGTAGGTGCTGCTACCGGCGTTGTCGCGCCTCCGCCTCCAGAGTGCGCCGGCAACGACAGGCGACGGGCGTGCAGGATCTGGTGGGAACGGTGCAAGCGCTCTGGCGCTACCCGGTGAAGTCGATGCTCGGGGACTCCCCCGGCCAGCTCGATGTGGATCCCCGCGGCATCCGGGGGGACCGGGCCTATGCCCTGTGGGACCACGCCAGCGGCCGGGTGGCCAGCGCCAAGAACCCGCGGCTCTGGCAGGGCCTGCTTGGCTACCGGGCCCGCTTCCGGGAGGAACCGACGCCGGCGGCGCCCATGCCCCCGGTACTGATCGGCCCCCGCGAGGACGACGGCAGCGCCGGGCTCTGCAGCGCCGAGGACGATGTGGACGCCTTCTTCAGCGAGCTGTTCGGCCGCCGGGTGAGCCTGCTGGACACCCCCCCGGAGGGCGCCAGCCTTGACCAGTACTGGCCGCCGGTGGAGGAGCGCGCCTTCCAGGACGTGACCAACGCCCTGGAGCTGCCCGAAGGCACGTTTTTTGACGCCTGCCCCATCCACGCCATCACCACGGCCACCCTGGAGCGACTGCGGCAGCTCGAACCCCAGCTGGATTTCGCCGTCGAGCGCTTCCGCCCCAACCTGCTGATCGCCACGCCACCGGAGTCCACCGGCTTCGTCGAGGAGGGCTGGAGCGGCTCCTGCCTGCAGATCGGCGAGCAGCTGGTGCTGCGGGTCGACGGCGGCTGCCCCCGCTGCGTCGTCACCACCCTGGCCCAGGGCGCCCTGGAGGAGAACCTGGAGATCCTGCGGGCCACCGCCCGTCACAACGGCGTGGTGGCCGGGATCCGCCTGAGTGTGGTCAGCCCCGGTCCGGTGGCGGTGGGGGATCCGGTGCGACTGTTGCCCTGAGCGGCCGGCCGCTGGCTAGGGCGCCGGGGCCAGTCCGGCCGCCAGACGTTCGAGGGCCTCAGCCAGCAGGGCCTCGGAGGTGGCGAAGCTCAGCCGCAGGTGGCCCGCCGCCCCGGGGCCGAACCAGCGGGGGCTCCCCGGCACCACCGCCACCCGGTGCTCCCGCCGCAGCCGCTCCACCAAGGCCTCGACGCTCTCGGGCAGCGGCGGCAGGCCAACGAACAACACGAAGGTGGCCGCGGGGGGCTGCACGCGCAGGCCGGGGATCGCCGCCAGCCGGGTGACGGCCTGGTCGCGGCGGGCCTGGAGGTGGCGCAGGAAGGCCTCCAGCCAGGCCAGGCCGTCGGGGCTGTAGGCCGCCGTGGCCGCCACCTGGCTGAGGGTGGCCACGCCATCGACGGTGGAGGGCAGCTCGCTGTCGGCGAGCAGCCGGGCCGCCGCCTCCGGATCCGCCATCGCCACGTAGCCCACCCGCAGACCCGCCAGGCCGAAGGACTTGGAGAAGCCATGCACCACCGCCCCGAGGCCGGCCAGCTCCGGCTCCAGGGCCAGCCAGCTGGTGAAGGTGGCCGGCGGGTAGACCACATCGCTCCACACCTCATCGCTCAGCACCCGCAGGCCCCGCTCCAGGCAGAAGCGGCCCAGGTCCTCGAGTTCGTCGCGGCGGAAGCAGCGGCCCAGGGGGTTGTGGGGGTTGCAGAGGCACAGCGCCCGGGTACGGCTGGTGACCAGGGCCTCCAGCGCCGCCAGATCCAGGGGGGCCTCGGGTTCGATCCGCCACAGCACCGGCACCCCGCCGGCACTGCGGACGGTGTGGGCGAAGAGGAAGTCGACCGGATCCCAGACGATCGCCTCGTCGCCGGGCGACAGCCAGTGGCGGGTCACCAGGGCCAGACCGGCGGCCGCACTGTTGACCGCCAGCACCGCTTCAGGCGGAACGGACGCCCCCCGCTGCTGGAGATAGCCGGCCACCGCCTGCCGGAAGGAGGGCAGCCCGCCGGCGGGCCCGTAGCTGAACACCCCGGAGCGGGCGTAGTCGGCGATGGCGTCGCGGATGACCGGTGCCGCCGGGAAATCCGGATCGGCGGCGGTGAGCGGGATCACGCCAGGGGCCTGCTCCGCCCAGCGCAGGTTGTGGGCCCGTTGGCGCAGCAGCTCCATCGGCACCGCCCCGTCGCGGAAGCTGTCGGCGAAGCGATCGCTCATGCCATCAGCGGCAGCTGGAGCCGGGTGGCCGACGGCTGGACGAATGACCTCGCCATCTGGCGACCGGCCTCCACGCAGCCCAGCAGCGCCGGCCGCCGCTGGCGTTCGTAGGCACTGAACAGGTCGGGCACATCGACGGGATCGCGACAGCCAAGCAGCAGGTCGCTGAGGACCACCGCATCCTCCAGGGCCGTGTTGACCCCCTGGCTGGTGAACGGCAGCAGCGGGTGGGCCGCGTCCCCCGCCAGGGCCACGTTGCCCTTGCTCCAGCGGGTGGCCGGATCCTCATCCACCGTGTGCCACACATGGGCGCGGGCCGGATCGGTGGCACCCAGCAGGTGGCGCACCACGGCGGGGAAGCCCCCGAAGTGCGCCTCGAGGAAGGCCCCCACCTCGGAGGGCTGGGGGACGGTGAAGCGGTGGCTGTCGAACTGCACGAACCAGACCAGCCGGTCATCGCCCAGGGGCACCAGGCCGACCGCCAGCCCCCCGGAGGGATCGAGCACCTTGAGGAAGCGGTGGCCCAGCTCGGCCGCCACCAGGGGCTGGCGCACGTGGGCCACGATCTCCTTGACCCGGCCGGGGTTGGTCATCGCCCCGCATCCCAGGGACAGCCGGCAGCTCGAGCGCACCCCATCGGCCGCGACGAAGGCATCGGCGGGGTGGGAGCGACCGTTCTGGAAACACACGGCACGGGCGTGCTCCCGGTCCCAGTCGAAGCGCTCGAACGGATGGTTGTAATGGACAAGATCGTCGGGGGCGCCATGCAGCAGCACATTGAGCAGCTGGTGACGCAGCATCGCCACTGCCCCCTCGAGCGGGTGCTCCACCAGCACCTGGCCCGAACAACAGAGGATCCTCACCGACGTGATCGGATGGCCCAGGGTGCCGTCCGGGTCACAGCCGAGCCGGCGCAGGGCGGCACGACCATTGGCCAGCAGGAGGAAGCCATGGCCATGGAGATGGGACGCCAGGGCCCGTTCATAGACGCGCACGGGACGGCCCTGCTGCCAGAGCCCCCTGGCCACGGCCAGCCCGCAAGCGCCGCCTCCCACCACAGCTGTATGGATCACGGCTGAAGATCCATCGGCAAGGTGAAAACATGGCCGGGGATCAAGCAGGGGTGTGCTGACACACACGGCCACCCAACTGCCGGCCCAACCGCTGAACTCGAGATCCGTACGGCGCCCACGGCCAGAAAGGATGGATGCCCGCGAATGTTAGGGGGGTGGGGAAACCTATGGACGTCGCCGTAGTCACCTTCCAGCGCGCAGCGCGCATGCCTGAATATTCCCTGAAAAATGGTGAGGAAGCCTAGGGGAAAGACCGCCCGGAAGAAGATCGAACGGCTCCGCCGGGCAGGGAACCTACGAGGGCTGGAGGCTCTCCACGCCTGCGGCGGCTAAGGTGAGGCTGGTGAGGAAGGAACATGCGCCGACGCACCACATTGATGATCATCAGTGGAGCGCTTCTTTCGGGCACCTCTCTTCTGATCTTTACCCATCTGCTGGAGCAGCGCAGTTCCAACGACTTACGCCGCCAGAATGATCGGATTGCCGGGCGGCTGTGCACCGCCCTGCAGGGCGTAGAACGCAGCTTCACCACCCCGGGGCCGCCCCTGGCCTCCCTGGGGCTGCAGGCCGTCGCCGCGGCGGAACTGGGGAACTCCCCCGTTCCCGCGGTGATCGCCACAGGATCGGCGGCCCTGAAGGGCAGGCCCCAGGTCTGTGCCCGACGGTTCCCACGGCTGGCTCTGGTGGTGGCGGACGAGCCGGGCCGGGCGAATGCCCTGCTCTTCACCACGGGCCCCGCTCGCCGCCAGGCCCCTGAATGGATCCGGCTCTCCGGCACCAGCCTGGTCGACCGGGATCAGGATGGCGACCGGCAGATCCGGCTGGCCCCATGGACCGCGATGGAGGCGAAGGGGATGGCGAAGGGGGCGCCGGTCGGTTCGCTGGTCCGGGTGGACTTCGGTGATCTGGTGGTGGGGCTGACCCTGGCGCCGGCCCTGCCGACGAGGGCAGATCGCGTCCGCAACCTCGCCCTGACCCTGGGGCTGCTGGGGGTCGGACTGAGCGTTGCGATCGCCTGGCGTTCCAGTCAGAGCCGGAGGAAGGAGCAGCCGGCGATCGGAAGCTTCCGCAAGCACGGCCAGACGTCCTTCCTGACCCACTACGCCCTGGTGAAGGATCTCGAGGCTTCGGCGCTCAGGAAGCACGCGGAACGCGGCGAAGACGGCTTCCTGGTGACCATCGACTTCCGCTATCTCGAACGGCAACGCGGCTATCTCAGTGAGGTGGAGATCAACGACATCCTCACGAAAGCCTGTCGGGCGATTGACAAGGGATGGGCTGTACATCCCGGCTTCAACTTCTACCACGTCTCGAAAAACAAGATTGCCTTGATCGTGCGGGCCTCCGGCAGCATTCCCATCGATGACAACGCTGCCTGTGAGGCGCTCCTGGCCCGTCTGCTCGGCATTGTCTCCGGATCGATCCAGATCTCCAGCGATACCGTGCTCGCCTGGGACGATGTGAGCATCACCGGGCAACGATTTCAGCTGGATGCCCCACCCGAAACCCTGCTGACGATGCAGGCCTTCGGGGAGATGCTGGCTGCCGAAGACAGACGTTCCTACCGCCTCGTGAAGAGCGGTGATGACCTGCTCGTCAAGGACAAGGGCGAGATCCGAAGCCAACTCACGTCCCTGAAGGCCAGTGACCTGGAACTGCGCTTCCAGCCGATTCTTCAGCTAAGCAATCCAGGCCATTTCGGGCTTGAACTGCTGATCCGATTCCTGCCGCCTGCCCTGAGCAAGCTCGGCACAGGACACGTGATTCAGCTGGCCCACGACATCGGCATTGCCCACAAGGTCGACGCCCTCGTGGTGAGCAGGCTCAACGACGTGCAGCAGCAGATCAATGCCTCGGAGTTTCTGCGTCATCGCATCGAGTATGTCTCCGTCAACATCAGCTCTGATTCCGTCTCCACCGATCAGCGCCTCAACCAGCTGATCGGACTGTTCAAGCACCATGGCATCGACAGCTCGATTTTCTGCATTGAGATCACGGAGATGGCCGCCACGGACATCCTGGCGGGATCGGAGGGTGTGACAACGGCATCGGAGCGGCTGATGCGGGAGCTGAACTTCCGAATCTTCATCGACGACTTCGGCTCCGGACTCTCCAACTACCGACGCATCAGCGAAGCCTGGTACGACGCCATCAAGCTCGACATTGATCTGATCAAGGGGGTCGATCGTTCCTTCCGGCTGCAGCGCTATGTCGGCTCCTTCATCGACACCGTCCATGCCCTCGGCAAGACCGTGGTCTGTGAGGGCGTCGAAACCCACAACGAGCTCACCGCCGTCATCCGACTGGGAGCCGATGCCCTCCAGGGGTTCCTCGTCTCGCCACCCATCCCCCTGGAGGAGGTGGAGTCGTTCATCCGATCCTCCGAATGGGCCGACCGCGATTCCCTGCAGCAGACGCTGGAGCAGATCCGAGCCACGTCACGGCTGCGCGATTCCGGGCATGGCGAGGATTTCAAGGCGTCCGACAGGAAGATCCCGCTGGAGCGTTACATCATCGACAACTGGTCGAGGCTGCGCAGCTTCGAGGAGTTCGTGCTCCTGTTCGTCAATGAACTGAAGTCCTGGGGCCTGGAGATCCACCGTTTCTCCCTGGCCTTCCTACCCGACCAGGATGACATCGACTGCAGCCAGTATGTCTGGGTGAGCTCCAGGCCGGGCCTTGTCAGCACCCTGCGCATGGAGCGGGACTTCCTGGAGCAGGATGAACACCTGCGCAGCCCCCTGCATTTCATCGCCACCAGGAGCAAGGTGTTTCGGCAGCAGCTGGTCGCCACGAAGGACAACGGCTTCCCATTTCTGGACTCCCTCAGGGAGGTGGGCTGCAGCGATTACCTCGGCATCCGACTGGACTCGCGCGGGGTTTCCATCCCGGTGCTCACGATCGCCCTGCATGAAGGCAGCGTCTTCAGCGACCAGGAGGTGCAACGCATCGAAGCGATGAGCAGCCTGCTGAGCCTGCTGTTCTATGCCTTCGAGAGCGAGCGCTCGAAGCGGCTGGCGATGCTGGATCCCCTCACCCAGCTCGCCAATCGCCGCAGCTTCGATTCCTTCCTGAAGGGGAATGTCTCCGCCTCCAGAGCCGCCCAGGTCAACCTGTCCCTGGCGCTGATCGACATCGATCAGTTCAAGGTGGTGAATGATGTTCTGGGCCACGCCTACGGCGACCGATGCCTCAAGGAGATCGCCGATGCCCTGCGGACGTCCCTGCGCCGAAAAAGCGACTTCGTGGCCCGGCTGGGGGGCGAGGAATTCGCCATCATCCTGCCCAAGACCGATGCCGATGCCTCCCTGCTCCTGTGCGAGAAGCTGCGCGAGTCGATCCAGGACAAGGGCATCTACCACCCGGGCATCGCCACGGGCAACGTCCTCACCGTCAGCATCGGCATCGCGGCCTGGGATCCGAACTCGATGGCCGAGTGCGACGGCGACCGGTTGCTGCAGCTGGCCGACGACTGCCTCTACGAAGCCAAACGCCATGGCCGCAACCGGGTGGTCTGCCGGTCCCTGCACAGCCAGGTCGGCCTCTCCGCCTGACCCCATGACCCACCCGAGCGTCCCCCCCGTGCGCGTCCGCCTGTTCGCCGGCCTGCGCGAACAGGCGGGCTGGGGCGAACGGCTCATCCACCTCGACGCCCGCCCCGGCGCCCAGCGCACCACCGCCGCGGATCTGTGGCGGCAGCTGGCCCTGGACGCCGGCCCCGGCGAAAAGAGCGTCGAGCTGCCGGCCACGGTCCGGGTGGCCATCAACCAGGCCTTCGCCGCCCCCGACAGCCCCCTGTCCCCCGGCGACGAGGTGGCCTTCCTGCCGCCGATCACCGGAGGCTGACCGATGTCCACCACCAGCCCCGTCCGTCCGGCCCCCCCGATCGTGGTGCAGCTCCTGGAGGCCCCCTTCCAGCCGCTGGAGCGGCTGGCGGCCTGGCAGCGGAGCCTGGCTGCCGAAGGGCCCGACGCCACGGGCTCAGCCGCCGAAAGCCACTTCATCGGCCGCGTCCGCCCCACCACCGCCGCCGGCGAGCCCCTCGAGGCCCTGGAACTGGAGCACTACCCCGGCATGACCGAGGCCCAGCTGCGGGCCCTCGCCGAGGCCTGCGCGGCGCGCCACGGGGTGGGCGCGGTGCTGGTGGCGCACCGGGTGGGGCGGGTGCAGCCGGGGGAGGCCATCGTGCTGGTGGCCGTCCAGGCCGACCGCCGCGGTCCCGCCCTGCGCTGCGTCCAGGAGCTGCTGGAGGATCTCAAGCACCACGCCCCCTTCTGGAAACGGGAGTGGAGCGGCGGCCGCGGCACCTGGGTGGCCGGCAACACCCCGCTGTGAACCCTTCCACTCCCCTTCCCTCGCACCCCGTTCCATGGGCCAGTCCAGCAACGCCCTCACGGCCGACCAGATCAGCTTCATCGCCGCCCAGAAGCTGTTCTTCGTCGGCACCGCCACCGCGGACAGCACGGTGAACGTGTCCCCCAAGGGGCGGGATGCCCTGCGGGTGCTCGACGAACGCCGGGTGATCTGGCTCAACCTCACCGGCAGCGGCAACGAAACCGCCGCCCACGTGCAGGCGTGCCCGCGCATGACGCTGATGTTCTGTGCCTTCGAGGGCCCGCCCCAGATCCTGCGGCTCTACGGCACCGCCCGCACCATCCAGTACGGCGAAGCGTGCGGTGAGGCCGGCTGGGAGGCCCTGTTCAGCCACTTCGAGCCCCTGGCCGGCGCCCGCCAGATCTTCGATCTGGCCATCGAACGGGTCCAGACCTCCTGCGGCATGGCGGTGCCCCGCTACAGCTACGGCGGCGACCGCACGGAGCTCGACAGCTGGGCGCGTCGCAAGGGCAACGACGGCCTGGAGCGCTACTGGAAGCGCAAGAACCGCCGCAGCATCGACGGCCTCCCTGCCCCGATTCCGGCGCCGATCACCGCCCCCGGAGTGCCTGAGGCCAGCAGCGACTGACTCAGAGCAGCGGCAGCCGCAGCAGCTGGGCCCACAGCTCCGTACCGGCCTCCAGGGCACCCACCTCGGCGGGGATCTCCAGCAACAGGTCGGCCCCCTGCAGCGAGCCGATGCGGGAGGAGGCCTGGCTGCCCTCCACCAGCGCCAGCAGGGCGCCGTCGCCAGCCACCGCCAACCGGGCCCGGGCCAGTTCGGGCCGGCCGGCGCCCCGCTTCAGGGGCGAGACCAGCCGCACCTTCAGCCGCGGCAGCAGCACCACCTCGCCCCCCTCCAGCTGCTGCAGGGCCGGCCACAGCAGCTGCAGGGCCGTGATCGCCGCGGCCACCGGGTTGCCGGGCAGGCCGAAGAAGGGCCGCGTCCCCAGCCGGCCGAAGGCGAAGGGCCGGCCGGGCTTGAGGAACAGCTTCCAGAAGCCCACCTCCCCCAGCTCGCTCAGCAGGGGCCGGATCCAGTCGCTGTCGCCGGCCGACACCCCGCCGGTGCTCACCACCACGTCGCAGCCTGCGGCCAGCTCCAGCAGCGCCTGACGCAGGGCGGCGGGATCGTCAGCCACCACCCGCTGCTCGCTGACGGGGTAGCCCAGCCGCTCCAGCAGGGCCCGCAGCAGGGTGCCGTTGCTCTCCCAGATCTGGCCCGGGCCCCGGGCCGCACCGGCAGGCACCAGCTCATCGCCGCTGATCAGCAGCCCCACCCGCGGCAGGGGATTCACCAGCAGCGTCGCCACACCGCAGCTGGCCAGCCGCCCCAGGGCAGCGGCCCCCAGGCGCATGCCGGCCGGCAGCAGTGCGTCGCCGGCGGCGGCCTCCTCCTCGGCGGCGCGGATCCAGGGGTTGGGGCCCGCCTCTCCGCTCAGCTCAAGGCTCTCGACGCCGGCGCTGCCACCGGCGGACGCCACCGCCACCAGCTCCTGGGGCAGCACCCGCCGCGCGCCCTCCGGCAAGGGCGCGCCCGTCAGGATCCGGATCGCTTCTCCCTCGGCCAGCCCCGCTGCGTAGGGGGCCCCGGGGGCGGAGCGGCCCACCAGGGACCAGCGGCGCCCAGGGCTGGGGGCCTCGGCGTCGGCGATGGCGTAGCCATCCATGATCGAGGCCCGGAACCCCGGCACGGCCTCGGCGGCCCGCACCGGCTCGGCACTCACCCGGCCCAGGCAGCGCGCCAGCGGCAGCCGCTCACGGCCCGTCAGCGGGGTGATCGCCGCCAGCACCCGGCGCCGTGCCTCCTCCAGGGGGAGGCCGTCGCGGGGAAACGGCTCAGCCATCGCTCTCCCCGGCCAGGCCTTGGACGTCGGGGTGCTGCCAGGGGCCGCGGCGCCCCCCTTCCTTGCGCAGCAGCCGCACCGGGCCGATGGTCATGGCCGGATCGGCCGACTTGACCATGTCGTAGAGGGTGAGCAGGCCCACCTGCACCGCCGTCAGGGCCTCCATCTCCACGCCGGTGGCGCCGTTGGTGCGGGCGCTGGCCTCCAGCCGCAGCCCGCTGCCGTCGGCCATCGGCTCGATCCGCACCTCCAGCCCGGTGAGGGCGATCGGATGGCACAGGGGAATGAGCTCCCAGGTGCGCTTGGCGCCCTGGATCGCCGCCACCCGGGCCACCGCCAGCACGTCGCCCTTGGCCGCCCGGCCCTCCAGCACCAGGGTCAGCACCTCGGGCGCCATGGTGATGTGGCCCTCGGCCACGGCGCGGCGGTCGCTGGCGGGCCGGTCGCCCACCTCCACCATGTGCACCTCGCCGGCGGCGTTGAGGTGGGACAGGCCGGGCTGACTCATGCCGGGGCGGACGGGATCGGGCAGGGCTCCAGCATGGCGCCCCTGCCGGCGGGCGGGGCTCAGAAGGGAATCGGCATCGCCACATCGGCCGGCGACGGCGCACAGGACGGCACCCGCTCCTGCACCACCGCCCCGACCACCACGATCGAGGGCGAGGCGAAGGCCTCGGCCTCCACCCGGTCGGCCAGCACGTCCAGGGTGGCCACCAGCTGCCGCTGGCCCCGCACGGTGCCCTGCTGGATCACGGCGGCGGGGGTGGTGGGGGCCAGCCCCCCCGCGATCAGCTCCGCGACGATGTGGCGCAGGTTGTGCAGTCCCATGTAGATCACCAGGCCGTCGCTGCTGCGGGCCAGGCCGCGCCAGTCGACGCCGGGGCGGCGTTTGTCGATCTCCTCGTGGCCGGTCACGAAGGTGACGCTCGATCCTGCCCGCCGGTGGGTGACCGGAATGCCGGCATAGGCGGGGGCGGCAATGCCGGCCGTGACCCCCGGCACCACCTGCACCGGGATCCCATGGGCCGCCAGGTGCGCCGCCTCCTCACCGCCGCGGCCGAACAGGAACGGATCGCCGCCCTTCAGGCGCACGATCAGTCGCCGGCGGCCGGCCAGCTCGCGCAGCACGGCGTTGGTGCTGGGCTGGGGCACCGAGTGGTGGCCGCGGCGCTTGCCCACGAAATGGCGCTCGCAGCCCTCTGGCACCAGGTCCAGCAGGGCGGTGGGCACCAGGGAGTCGTAGACGAGGGCGTCGCACTGCTGCAGCAGCCGGTGGGCCCGCAGGGTGAGCAGGTCCGGATCCCCCGGGCCTGCCCCCACCAGGTACACGGTCCCGGGGCCGTCATCGAGGCTGGGGGCCAGGGTCTCGTCCGTCATGGCTCCGTCATGGCAACGCCATCAGGGCCTCCAGCACCACAGCCCGGAACCGGGGCCGCTGCAGCAGCGGCCGGCCCAGCGACGGCGGCAGGGCGTCGGTGAGCCGGTTGGCCGCCAGGGCCAGGGGCAGGGCGGGGCCAGGCAGGGGCAGCGGAGCGTCCTCGGGATTGGGGGCACTGTATGGAGTGGCGCGGCAACGGCCACCGGTGACCGCCTCCAGGTGGGCCAGGAACGCCGCCCCCAGCGGCCCCTCCAGCGGGTGGTGCAGCAGCCAGGGTGGTGGCTGGGCAGGGGCTCCGGCCGGCTGAACCGGCGCCGGCAGCGCCGCCAGCTCGGCGGCCAGGGCCCGCTGCCAGGCGGGCCAGGCCCCCAGGAACGGCAGGCGACGCACGGACCCGCGCCGGCGGCAGCGCTCGGCGATCCGCGGCACGTCCCGGCGCACATGGCTGCCGGGCAGGAGGAACAGGGGCACCAGGGCCAGGGGGGCGGCGGCGCTGCCGCGGGGGGCCTCCGGCGGCTCGCCCGCCGTCAGGGCCTCCAGCCCCACCGGAGCCCCGCGCCCCGCCTCCAGCTCCCTGGCCAGGGCCTGCAGTTCGGCGGGGATGACGCCACCGGCACGGCCATGCACCACCAGCAGAAGGGGGCTTGCGATGATCCCGGGCATGTCCCTCACCCTAGGGATCACCGTAAGGAGGCCGCCGCGCATGTCGACGCCGAGCCCCGGGGGGGAATGGACGGTGCAGCGGCGGCAGGAGCGGGCGGAGGCCCTGGGGGCCGACCAGCGCCGCTTCCGCGAGCTGATCGCCGCCCTGGGGAGCGGTGAACGCAGCGGCCGGGCCCTGAGCCGGGCCGAGGCCGGCGAAGCCCTCGATCACCTGCTCGACGGGCGCTGCACGGATGCCCAGGCCGGCGCCTTCCTGATCGCCCATCGCCTGCGGCGGCCCGAGCCCCAGGAGCTGGCCGGCATGCTCGAGAGCTACCGGTGCCGCGGGCCGCGGCTGGCGGCGAGCCCGCGCCGGGTGCTGAGTTTCGGCGTGCCCTTCGATGGCCGCTGCCGGTCCGCGCCGCTGCTGCCCCTGGTGGCCCTGCTGCTGGTGGCGGCGGGGGCCGGTGTGGTGCTGCACGGCGGTGATCCGATGCCGGTGAAGTACGGCCTCACCACCGCCGAGGCCTTGGCCGCCCTCGACCTCGACCGCCGCGGCCTCCCCTGGGACGCGGTGAACCGGCACTTCGCCGCGGAGGGGCTGGCCCTGCTGCACCAGCCGGCCCACTTCCCGGCGGCGGAACGGCTGGTGACGCTGCGGGAGCAGATCGGCAAGCGCCCGCCGGTCGCCACCCTGGAACTGCTGTGGAGCTGCCACACCGGGCCCCACCTGCAGGTCAGCGGCTTCGTCCACGCCCCCACCGAGCGGCTGGCCTCCGAGGCCCTCGCCGCCACCGGTCAGCACGATCTGCTGCTGATCAAGGGGATGGAAGGGGGCGTGGAGCTGCCGACCAATCGGGTGGCGATCGCCTCCCACCGGCAGGGGGGAGCGGCGGGTGACGCCGAGCGGCTGATCCTGCGGGCCCGCGACCACGGCCTGGGGGCGCCCGAGGTGCCGCTCACAAGCCTGACCCAGTGGCGGGAGCAGGCCCGGGAGGCCCTGACCGGCTCGGGACCGCTGCGGCCCGGACTGATCTGGAGCGGTGGCTTCCTGCTCTGGCGCGCCGGGATCAGCGAGAGCCTCCAGGCAGGGCTGACCCGGGCGGAGCGGCTGCTGGAGGATGGGGCGGTGGAGGACCGGCGCCGCCAGCTGGCCGACGCCCTGGCCGGCGAGCTGGCCCTCAGAGCAGGGGATAGCCCCCCAGCAGGGCGCCGGCCCGATCCAGCAGGTTATTGATCAGCCGTCGCCCCTGGCGCTCCGCCTCCTCCCCCCAGCGCACCCGGCCGGCCCTGATCTGCTCCACCCCATCGGGTCCGAGGGCCTGGCGCACGTAGTCGCCGTCCTCCTCAAGCCAGACCTCCAGGGTGGCGTCCGTCACCTCCGCGTGGAACTGGAGCCCGTGGGCGTGGTGGCCGATGCGGAACATCTGCTCGGCGCAGAGGGGCGTCGACCCCAGCAGGGTGGCGGCAGCGGGAAGCCGGATCCGGTCCCCGTGCCAGTGCAGCGCCGGCAGGGCATCGTCGAGCCCGGCCAGCACCGGTTCCTGACCCTGCGGCCGTGTCCAGGCCACCGGCTCCCAACCCACTTCGTAGGCCCGCACCGGAGGGTCCCCCGCCGTCAGCGGCACCACCTGCCCCCCGGCGGCGAAGGCCAGCAGCTGGGCCCCCAGGCACAGCCCCACCACCGGGCGCTCGCACGCCAGGCACTCCCGCAGCAGGGCCACCTCCTCCGCCAGCCAGGGGAACGACGGCGATCCGATGTCGCCCACCCCCATCGGCCCCCCCAGGACCAGCAGGGCCTGGTCGGGCCCGAGCCGGGGCATCGGCTCCCCCAGGTCGGGCCGGCAGACCGTCACCGCCCAGCCCCGGCGTCGGGCCTCCTCGCCGAAACGGCCCGGACCTTCCCGCTCCAGGTGCTGGAGCACCACCAGGTGGGTCATGGGTGGGCAGGACGGCGATGGGAGCCCCAGCATGGGGGCGTCCGCCGCTCCGGGCCAGGTTCCATGGGCAGCGATCCCAGCCTCCGCCAGCTGCTGATGCTGGTGATCGGGTCGATCGGACTGGGCTACGTGCTCTATGGCAGGAAGCAGGCCCATGCGGTGGCCCTGGGCTGCGGGGTGCTGCTGGTGGTGGTTCCCTACGGCATCAGCCACCTGCCGGCCCTGGTGGCCGTGGCCCTGCTGCTGATGGTGCTTCCATTCCTCCTGCACCGATTCCTCGTCTGAGCCATGCCGACGCCCCAGGAGGTGCTGCACTTCTGGTTCGAGGAGACGCCCTCCTCCGCCTGGTTCCGACCCGGTCCCGACCGCGACCGGATCGTGCGGGAACGGTTCGGGGCCCTCACCGACCAGGCCCTGGCCGGCGATCGGGCCCCCTGGGGCACCAGCGCCGCCGACGCCCTGGCCCTGCTGCTGGTGCTCGACCAGTTCCCCCGCCAGATCTGGCGCGACCAGGCCCGCGCCTTCGCCGGCGATGGGCAGGCCCAGGCCCTCACCCTGCGGGCCCTGGAGGCCGGCTGGGTGGAGGCGGAGCCGGCAGCGGTACGGCGGCCGTTCTGGCTGATGCCCCTGATGCACAGCGAAGATCTGGCGGTGCAGGAGCTGGGCCTGCCCCTGTTCGAGCGCCACACCGACGCCCGCACCACCGAGTTCGCTCGCCGTCACCAGGCTGTGATCGCCCGCTTCGGTCGCTTCCCCCATCGCAACCAGGCCCTGGGGCGGCCGAGCAGCCCCGAGGAGGAGGCGTTTCTGCTGCAGCCCGGCTCCCGCTTCTGAGGCCCCCGATGCGCTCCCCCACCGACCCTGCCGACGCCGACGCCACCCTGCGGGCCGCCGAAGCCACCGCCCACCGGCTGGCCGGTGAACTGTTTCCCTGGGACCTGACCCGGGCCCTGGAGCTGGCCCTGCTCAAGACCTTCTGCGTGCCCTCCATCTCCGGGCTGCTGGCCCGCACCGGGGAGTTCGAGCGCCGGCCCCGCAAGCGCTACGACGACACCGGCCTGATGGTGGCCGAACTGCTGCGCCATGGCCTGGACAGCCCGGCCGGAGCGGCGGTGATCGAGCGCATGAACCGCATCCACGGCCACTACGCGATCGGCAACGACGATTTCCTCTACGTGCTCTCCACCTTCGTGGCCGAGCCGATCCGCTGGCTGGCCCGCTACGGCTGGCGGCCCCTGACCACCCTGGAGCAGGAGCACCTGTTCCTGTTCTGGCGCGGGGTGGGCGGGCGGATGGGGATCGCGGCGCTGCCGGACACCCTGGCGGACCTGCTGGCCCTGAACGAACGGGTGGAGCGGGGGGCCTTCGCCCCGGCGGCCACCAACCGGCGCATCGCCGACGCCACCCTGGCCATGCTCCTGGCCGACTGGCCCGCCCCCCTGCGCCCCGCCCTGCGGCGGGGTCTGATGGGCCTGCTGGATCGCCAGACCTGCGCCGCCCTGGGCTGGAGCACCGCGCCCGACTGGCTGCAGTCGCTGGCGCTGCGGGCCCTGCGCACCCGCAGCCGGGCCGCCGCCCTGCTGGCCGAAGGCCGTGCCCACCTGGGCAGGCCCGCCCCCGCCCGCTTCTATTCCCAGAAGCCCACCCCGAGCTACGGCGCCAGCTTCCGGCTCGAGCAGCTGGGGCCGCCGCCACTGCTGGCGGATCTGGCGCTGCCCGCCCAACCGGCCCTGGCTAAGCAGGAGGTAACGCCCCCCTCCCGCCAGCCCATGGCCGCCCCCTTCCAGTCCCCCCACTTCGCCGTCGTGCGCACGGAGGACGGCTGGATCCTCGAGGCCCGCGTCACCAAGGATCTGGAGGGTGACTGGCTGCTGAGCCGCCACGAGCTGGAGGAGCTGCACGGGCTGCTGGAACGGGTGATCGCCTCCTGACCCCCTCCGCTCCCCCCGATCCGGTGGTTCCGGACCAGGAGTCGACCGACCAGACCCCGGGCCGCCTGCTCAGCGTGCTGGGGGTGAGCTTCGGCATCGCCGGAGCGGTGGGTGGCACCATCGGCGCCGGCATCCTGCGCACGCCCGGCCTGGTGGCGGCCCAGCTCGGCAGCGGCCCCTGGGTGGTGGCGGCCTGGCTGGCCGGCGGCCTCTACGCCCTGCTCGGCGCCAACGCCGTGGCGGAACTGGGGGCCAGCCTGCCCCTGGCCGGCGGCTGGTACGTCTACGCCCGCCGTTGTTTTGGAGATGCCGCCGGCTTCACCGTCGGCTGGATGGACTGGGTCGGCCACTGCACCGGCATCGCCTGGGTGGCCGTCACCATCGGCGAGTACGCGGCCTTCCTGCTGCCGGGGCTGGCGCCCCACGGAAAGCTTGTGGGGCTGGCGGTGCTGCTGCTGTTCACCCTGATCCAGCTGCTGGGGGTGGAGGCCGGCAGCGGCAGCCAGAAGCTGCTGAGCCTGGCCAAGGCGGTCGCCTTCCTGGCGGTGGTGGCGGCCTGCTTCCTGCTGGGCGGCCCCGACACCCGGGCCGCCGCCGCCGCGGCGATCCCCACGGATCCGGCGGGCCTGGCCCCGGTGGGCTGGACCGGCCTGGCCGTGGCGCTGGTGTTCTCCCTGCAGGCGATCATCACCACCTACGACGGCTGGCACAGCCCCATCTACTTCTCCGAGGAGTTCAGCGAACCCCAGGAGGACCTGCCCCGCTCACTGATCGGCGGCGTGCTGGCGGTGATCGCCCTCTACACCCTGTTCAACCTGGCCCTGCTGCGGGTGCTGCCGCTGCCGGTGATCGCCGTCTCCAGCCTGCCGGTGGCCGATGCGGCCGCCCTGCTGTTCGGCGCCTTCGGCGGCCAGGCGATCACCGTGCTGGCGCTGCTGTCCCTGGCGGGCCTGATCAACGCGTCGATCATGGGCGCCCCGCGCATCCTCTACGGCCTCAGCCGCGACCGGCTGTTCAGCCCCCTGGTCGACCGGGTGAACCGGGGTGGCACCCCCACCGTGGCGCTGGTGCTCACCAGCCTGGCGTCGGCCCTGCTGGTGCTCGGCGGTGACTTCACCATCCTGCTGGGGCTGGCGGCCTTCCTCTACGTGAGCCTCTACCTGGTGGGCCTCGTCTGCCTGTTCGTGCTGCGGATCAAGGAGCCGGAGCGGCCGCGGCCCTACCGGGCCTGGGGCCACCCCTGGAGCACCGCGATCGTGCTGGTGGGCTCGATCGCCTTCCTCGCCGGCGCCCTGCGCAACGACACCGCCAACAGCGGCTGGGCCCTGCTGCTCATCGGCGTGAGCGTGCCGGTGTTCCTGGCCACCAGGGCCCTGACGCCGGCCGAGGCGCCATGACCTCGCGGTGGCCGCCGGCCTGGTGGGACGGCGCCCTGGCGGGGGAAATCCTGCAGCGCAGCGGTGAGCACCTGCTGCTGGTGGGCAGCGCCATCGGCCTGGCCCTGGCGATCAGCCTGCCCCTGGGCCTGTGGATCAGCCGCCGGCCCCCCTGGGCCGGGCCGGTGCTGGCGCTGGCCAGCACGGTGCAGACGGTGCCGAGCCTGGCGATCTTCGGCCTGCTGCTGACCGTGCCGCTGCTGGGGGGCATCGGCACCACCCCGGCGATCGTGGCCCTCACCCTCTACGCCCTGCTGCCCCTGCTGCGGGGGCTGGTCACCGGCCTGGCCCAGGTGCCCCCGGGACTGAAGGAGGCGGGCCGGGCCCTGGGGCTCAGCGACCGCCAGGTGCTGCTGCGGGTGGAGCTGCCCCTGGCCCTGCCCACCCTGATGGCGGGCATCCGGGTGGCCACGGTGATCGGCGTGGGGGTGGCCACCATCGCCGCCGCCATCGGCGCCGGTGGCCTGGGGGTGTTCATCTTCCGGGGCATCGCCACGGTGAACAACGGCCTGATCCTGGCGGGGGCCCTGCCGGCCGCCGCCATCGCCCTGCTCGCCGATGGCGGTCTGGGGCTGCTGGAGCGGCGGCTGGCCCGGCGCCCCAGCGGCACCGGCACCCCGGGCCGGCGGCGAGCCCTGCGGCTCGCCTGGGGCCTGGCGGGCCTCGCCCTGGGGGCCGTGCTGGCGCTGAAGCTGCTGCCGCCCGCCGGTGCCGGGACGGTGCGGATCGGCAGCAAGAGCTTCACCGAGCAGCTGATCCTGGGCGAACTGCTGGCCCAGCAGATCGAGGCCTCCACGCCGCTGAAGGTGCGGCGCGACTTCGGCCTGGGGGGCACCGGCCTGATCCACGCCGCCGTGCGCAGCGGCCGCATCGACGGCTACGTGGAGTACACCGGCACCGCCTGGACCACGCTTCTTGGCCAGTCCCCTCCGCCGCCGGAGACGACCGATTCGGCGCGGGAGGTGTTCGAGCAGACCCGCCGGCTCTACGCCGAGCGCTTCGGGCTCACCGTGTTCCCCTCCCTGGGGTTCGAGAACAGCTTCGCGATCCTGGTGCGCCGATCCGAGGCCTGGCGGCTGGGGATCGCCACGATCAGCGAGGCGGCCCCCCACACCCCCGGTTGGCGCGCGGGCTTCGGCTACGAGTTCCTCAACCGCCCTGATGGCTTCGCCGGCCTGGCCCGGCGCTACGGGCTGCGCTTCGCCCAGCCGCCTGAAGCCATGGATCTGGGCCTCACCTACCGGGCCCTGGCCGAGGGTCGCGTCGACCTGATCGCCGGCGACACCACCAACGGCCTGATCCCCGCCCTCGACCTGCAGCAGCTGCGGGATGACCGCCACTACTTCCCTCCCTACGACGCCGTGCCCGTGTTCAACGCGGCCACCCTGCGGCGACGCCCGGAGCTGGTGCCCGTGATCGAGGCGCTGGCCGGCAAGATCCCCGCCGCCACCATGCAGCGGCTGAATGCCCAGGTCGACCTCGACGGTCTGGACGTCGCCGAGGTGGTGCGCCGCTGGCGCCTTCAGGAGGCCGGTGCGGCCGGGGCCGAGGGCCCCTCCTGACCGTTGCCGGCGGCGGGCCCGGGGCGCCGGAACACCAGCACCGGCAGCTCGGTGTGGGTCAGCACCCGCTGGGTCTCACTGCCCAGCAGCAGGCCGGCGAGGCCGCGGCGGCCGTGGGAGGCCATGAAGATCAGGTCGCAGCCATGGCGGGTGGCGGCGTCGATGATCGCCTCGTAGACGACCGGGTGTTCACCGATGGCGGTGTCGCAGGGGACCCCGGCCTCTTCCGCCAGAGCCCTGGCCCGCCCCAGCAGCTCGTCGGCATAGGCCCGCTCCGCCTGGGTGAACTGCTCCACCACGGCCGGATCGAGCAGCACCGGATCGCCGTAGAGGGAACCCTGGGGCGGCATCGCCAGGTTGGCGAGCACGTGCAGGAAGGTGATGGAGGCCCCCGCTTCGTGGGCGAAGCTCACGGCCCGGCGAATCGTGCCGTCGGAGAGATCGGAGCCATCGGTGGGCACCAGCAGGTGACGGAACATCGGCCTCGCCTCAAGCGCGCTGGGGTGCGGTCATGATCGCCCGGCGGCCAGGCGGCGCTCCACCCGCCGCGCCAGCTCCGGGGCCAGGCGGTGGCGATCCAGGGCGGCCAGGTCCTGGCCTCCCCCGGGCAGGCGGGCCAGCAGATCCACGGCCGTGGCGGCCAGGGCGGGGTCCAGATCCCCCACCAGGGCGCCGAGCGCCTGCCGCAGGGGAAGCGGCGGCCAGACCCCGAGCCCCACGGCCAGGCCCTCCAGGGCGGCCCGGCGCTGCTGCAGCGGCAAGGGCGCCAGCGCCCGCTCCCGCAGCAACGGGAAATCGTCCGGGTGGCGCTGATGGCCCAGCAGGGGCAGCAGGAGCGCGGCCCGTGCCGCCGTTGCCGAGCCATCGGTGAGGGAGGCGGCAGACGCTGCCAGGGCCTGCCGCAGCAGGGTGCGGCAGCGGGGATCGCGGTGGCGACCGATCACGGCCAGCAGGGCGGGGTCGGCGGCGGGCTGGGCCAGCCACCAGGCCAGCAACCGTGCCGCCGCCGGGCCATCGAGCTGCTCCGCCAGGGCGGCGAGCAGGTCAGGGGCGGGCCGCAGCGATCCCGCCTCCACCGCCTGCAGCCAGGGCTCCAGGTCGAGGTCCCGGGCCCGCCGCAGCCCCTTCAGCCAGGGCCAGCGCTCGGGGCTGCCGGCGGCCGGCAGGGTCCGGGGATCCCAGGGGGCACGGGCGGCCGTCACGGGGCCGCTCACGGCGCGGCCCGCCGCCGGGCACCGAAGCGTTCCACCAGCAACCCCTCCAGCACATCCGGGAGCTCGGAGAGGGGCACCGCCTTGCCGTGCAGCTCGGCCAGCTGGGGGTCCTGATCCAGGCGACCCCCCAGGAAGATCTTGGCCGCCTCCACCATCTGGCCGTCCTGGCGGGCCTTGGCCCCCATCAGGCCGATCTGGCCCATGTAGGGCTGGCCGCAGGCGTTGGGGCAGCCGGTCCAGTGGCTGCGCACGGCCTCGGGCAGCTCCAGCCGCCGCTCCAGTTCATCGATCACCGCCTGGGCGGTGCGCTTGGTGGGGATCAGGGCGAAGCTGCAGTAGCGGCTGCCCGTGCAGCTCACCGCCTCGGCCTGCAGGGCGCCGGGCTCCAGGCGGAACCGTTCCAGCAGGGGTTCGGCCCCCAGGCCCGCGAGCCGATCGCTCGGCACATTCACGATCAGCACGTTCTGGGCCTCGGTGAGGCGCAGCTCACCGCTGCCGTAGGTGCGGGCCAGGCGGGCCAGCTCCAGCATGGCGGCGGCGTCGAGCCGCCCCATCGGCACGTGCAGCCCGGCCCAGTGGAGGCCCGCCTGCTTCTGGGTCTGGACCCCCAGTCCGTCGCGGGGGGGCCGCACCACCAGATGGCGGCCGTCATGGGGCAACGGAGCCTGCGCCGACGCCCCGGCCAGCTCCCGGTAGGTCGCCACCACGGCGTCGCGGTAGGCCGCCAGCCCCAGCCCATCGACCAGATACATCAGCCGGCTTTTGTTGCGCTGGGCCCGGTTCCCGTGGGCGTCGTAGTGCCGCAGCAGGGCCAGGGTGAAGTCGGGCAGCTGGTCGGGCCGCAGCCACAGGCCGAGGGGAACGGCCAGCTCGTTGCGCTGGGCCGAGAAGAAGCCGCCCACCACCACCGTGAAGCCCAGTGGCGCGGACGGATCCTGCGGGTGGGGCGCCGGCAGGAAGGCGAGGTCGTTGTGGAGCAGGAAGCTGTCGGGGGCGCCGCCCACCGCCACGTTGAACTTGCGCGGCAGGTTGCGGGGGCCGTCGTCGGCCAGCAGCCGGGCCTGGATGGCGTCCACCAGCGGCCGGGTGTCGATCAGTTCCTCGGGATCGAGGCCAGCCAGGGGGTTACCGGTGATGTTGCGGGGGTTGTCGTGGCCCGACTGGCGACTGGTGAGGCCCACCTGCTCCATCGCCGCCAGCAGGGGGGGCATGTCCTCCAGCAGCAGGCCCCGCAGCTGCAGGTTCTGGCGGGTGGTGATGTCGGCGCTGCCGTGCTCGCCGCAGCGGTCGACGGCGTCGGCCAGCAGTTCCAGCTGCTCGGCACGGATCACGCCGTTGGGCAGCCGCAGGCGCACCATGAAGCGACCGGGCGTGACGGGACGGAAGAAGATCCCCAGCCACTTGAGGCGGATCGTCAGGGTGGCTTCGTCGAGGGACTCCCAGCCCGCCGCGGCCAGCTCCGCCAGCCGCGGGGCCAGATCCAGGCCGCAGAGCTCCGCCTTGGCCTGCTCCACCTTGCTGAGGCTGGGGGCTGGCGGCGCAGAGAGGTCCGAACCGGTAGGGGAATCGGTGACGGCGCTGGTGTCGGTGCTGTTCATGCGAAAACGGCGGTCCGCATGGCCATCCATGCGGAGGATCCCTGCCTGGCAGGAGGACGAAGGCGACCCGGGGGGTCGTCGGATGCCGGGACGCCGATGAGAGCTGCGTCGCCGGAAAAGATCGTTTGTCGGGGAGCGCCAGGGGAAGCTGCGCAGACCCACCGATCAACAGCGATTAGTTTCCGGCATGGAACCGTCCTGCCATGTCGTCACTGTTACCAGAACCGACGAGCACCGGGCCCGAGGCCGCCCTGCAGGACACGGTGCCGCCAGGGAACGCCGCGGAGGATCGGCGTCTGGTGCGCCTGCGGGCGCTCGGCCCCGAGCGGGCCCGCTTCCGCGAGCTGATCGGCAAGGTGGGCAGCGGCGAGCACACCAGCACCGGCCTGGATCGCCAGGAGGCCGCCGAGGCCATGGACCTGATGCTCGAGGGTCGGGTAGCGGACGCCCAGATGGGGGCCTTCCTGATCGCCCACCGCATCCGCCGCCCCCACCCCACCGAGCTCTCCGGCATGCTCGACAGCTACCGGCGCTGCGGGCCGGTGCTGGAGACCCCCGGCCGGCGGCCGCTCTGCTTCGGCGTGCCCTACGACGGCCGCAGCCGCACCGCACCGCTGCTGCCCCTGGTGGCCCTGGTGCTGGCCAGCGACGACCTGCCGGTGGTGCTGCATGGCGGCGACCCGATGCCGGTGAAGTTCGGGGTCACCCTGGCGGAGCTGTTCGAGGCGATCGGCATCCGCTCGACCGGCCTGCCGCTCGAAGCGGTGCAGCGGCGCCTCGATCGCCACGGGCTGGCCCTCACCCACCAGCCCGACCATTTCCCCTGGGCCGAGCGGCTGGTGCCGGTGCGGGACGCCATCGGCAAACGGCCGCCGGTGGCGAGTCTGGAGCTGCTGTGGACGCCGCACCGGGGGGAACACCTGCTGGTGAGCGGCTTCGTCCATCCCCCCACCGAGACCCGCGCCTGGCAGGCCCTGCAGGACTGCGGCGAGACCGACCTGCTGACGGTGAAGGGCCTGGAGGGCTCCACCGACCTGCCCACCTCCCGCGCCGGCATCACCGCCCGCGTGCGCCAGGGAACCACCGAGCGGATCCTGCTCCACCCCCGCGACCACGGCATCACCTCTGCCGAGGTGCCCTGGCAGGGCCTGGAGGCCTGGCGGACCTTGGCCCTGGAGGCCCTGTGCGGCGAAGGGGCCCTGGTGCCGGCGCTGCGCTGGAACGTGGCGGCCTACCTCTGGTTCGCCGGCCGCTTCGAGCGTCTTGAGGACGCCCTCGCACAGGCGACGGCGCTGCTCGTGGCCCGCAGCGGCGAGCGGCTGCGCCGCCAGTTGGCGGCTCCGGAGGCCTGAGCCCACCGCTCGAAAATCTGAATCGGTAACCGTCGCGACTCTTGAGGGGGCTCTCGCCGTGGTCTCTTAAGTTCCGGCCGGTCAGCCTGCGCGCCAGCCCATCAATCTTCGCCAGCACGGTGCCCTTTGTTGTGAGGCCCGTCCTGAGAACACATGCACCCGAAGGTGCATTCCTCCGGTCCTCCCTGGCTCACCCTCCGGCTCCATGTCGAACCTTTCCCGTCGCAAGTTTCTGATCACCGCTGCCGGCACCACGGCCGGCGCCATCTGGCTGAGTGCCTGTGGCGGCACCAAGGAAGCGGCCGCCCCCACCCCGGCCCCGGCGGGGGGTGGCGGTGATGCCCCTGAGGTCACCGGTGTCTCCCTCGGCTTCATCGCCCTCACCGACTCCGCCCCTCTGATCATCGCCAAGGAGAAGGGCTTCTTCGCCAAGCACGGCATGCCCGATGTGAAGGTGATGAAGCAGACCTCCTGGGCCGTCACCCGGGACAACCTGGAACTGGGTGGAGCCGGCGGCGGCATCGAGGGCGCCCATATCCTCTCGCCGATGCCCCTGTTGCTGGAGGCCGGCAAGATCACCAAGAGCAAACAGCCGCTGCCGATGTCGATCCTGGCGCGGCTCAATCTGCAGGGCCAGGCCTATTCGGTGGCGAAGGAATTCCTCGGTGACAAGCTCACCATCGACAACAGCGCCGGCCTGGCCAAGGCCGTGGCCACGCGCAAGGGCCAGGGCAAGAAGTTCAAGGCGGCGGTGACCTTCCCCGGCGGCAACCACGACCTCTGGATGCGCTACTGGCTCTCAGCCAATGGCATCGATCCCAACAAGGACGCCGATCTGGTGGTGGTCCCACCGCCCCAGATGGTGGCCAACATGCAGACCGGCACCATGGACACCTTCTGTGTGGGCGAACCGTGGAATCAACGGCTGGTCAACAAGAAACTCGGCTACACCGCCGCCGTCACCGGTGAATTCTGGAAAGCTCACCCGGAGAAGGCCTTCGCGATGCGAACGGAATGGGTCAACGCCCATCCGAAGGCCACCCAGGCACTCCTGAAGGCCGTCCTCGAAGCCCAGATGTGGTGCGACGATCCGGCCAACCTCGACGCCATGTGCGAGATCCTGGCCAAGGACAAATACATTAAGGCCTCGGTGGAGGACATCAAACCCCGTCTGGCCGGGATCGTCGATTACGGCGATGGCAGGATCGTGAAGGACAGTCCCTACAAGATGCTGTTCTGGGCCAACAACGCTTCGTTCCCCTTCAAGAGTCACGATAAATGGTTCGTGACCGAGGACATGCGCTGGGGCTATCTCCCGGCAGACACCGATATCGATGCCCTGGTCAACAAGGTGAACCGGTCCGATCTCTGGAAGCAGGCCGCCACGGCCATCGGCCAGGAGAAGGCGATTCCCGCCAGTGATTCCCGCGGCAAGGAAACGTTCTTCGACGGCACGGTCTTTGACCCGGAAAACCCGAAGGCCTATCTCGATGGCCTGAAGTTCAAGGCGATGTCCTGAGGCTGACACGTCGGCAGGCGGAGCCCGCTTCCCCATCCATCCCTTCGTCATCCCCCCATGGCCCTCAGCGCAGTCGCCCGGCAAAGCCGCACCACACGACGATCCCCGACCTGGGTGTCCATGGCGGCTCCCTATGTCATCTGCATCGGAGCCTTCCTGCTGATCTGGCAGCTGATCTCGCTGGTCCTGGGGGTGAGTCGGCTGCCCGGGCCCATCAATGTCGTCATCGACACCTGGGACCCCTACATCAGCCAGCCCTTCTTTGATGATGGCGGCACCAGTAAAGGGCTGGGCCTGCAGATCCTGATCTCGCTGCAACGGGTGGCCCTGGGCTATGGGCTTGCGGCGGTCGTGGGTGTCACCATCGGCGGGCTGCTGGGGCTCAACCGTTTCCTCGGAAAAGGGTTTGATCCTGTCATCCAGGTGCTCAGGACGGTGCCGCCGCTGGCCTGGTTCCCGATCACACTGATGGTGTTCCAGGATTCCACCATCTCGGCCGTCTTCGTGATCTTCATCACGGCGATCTGGCCCATCATCATCAATACGGCCGTGGGAATTCGCCAGATTCCCCAGGACTACATCAACGTGGCCAGGGTTCTGAAGCTCAGCAAGTCCACCTACATCAAGGACATCGTCATCCCGGCGACGGTGCCCTTCGTGTTCGCCGGCCTGCGCATTGCCGTCGGCCTGGCCTGGCTGGCCATCGTGGCCGCCGAGATGCTCAAGGCCGATGGCGGCATCGGCTACTTCATCTGGGATGCTTACAACGCCGGTGGCGATGGCAGCTCCAGCCAGATCATTCTGGCCATCATCTATGTGGGCTTCGTCGGGCTGCTTCTGGATCGCCTGGTCGCCTTCGTCGGCCGCAAGGTCAACCAGGGAGCCGAGTAGCCATGGCCGCCCTGTTCACCTTCGACCACGTCACCCAGGCCTTCCCCCTGCCCGGCGGGGGTGAATACGTGGCGCTGAGGGATATCTTTCTCGATATCGCCGAAGGCGAATTCATCTCCCTCGTCGGCCACTCCGGCTGCGGCAAGTCCACCCTGCTCAACCTGCTGGCCGGCCTCACCAGCGCCACCCAGGGCGGCATCCTGATGAACGGCCGGCAGGTCACCGATCCGGGCCCGGATCGGATGGTGGTGTTCCAGAACTATTCGCTGCTCCCCTGGCTCACGGTGCGCCAGAACATCGCCTTGGGGGTCGACAACGTGATCGCCGCCAGGGACCGCCATGAGCGGGAGGCGATCATCGAGCACCACATCCAGCTGGTGGGCCTCAAGGCCGCCGCCGACAAGTACCCCCGGGAGATCTCCGGCGGCATGAAGCAGCGGGTCGCCATCGCCCGCGCCCTGGCCCTGCGGCCGAAGCTGCTGCTCCTGGATGAGCCCTTCGGCGCCCTGGATGCGCTCACCCGGGGCAACCTCCAGGAGCAGCTGATGCGGATCTGCCAGGAGGCGAAGGTCACCGCCCTGATGGTCACCCACGACGTCGACGAAGCCCTGCTGCTCTCCGACCGGGTGGTGCTGATGACCAACGGCCCCGAGGCCCACATCGACCAGGTCCTCGAGGTGCCCCTGCCCCGGCCCCGCACCCAGCTGGGCACGGTGGAGCACCCCCGCTACTACGGGCTACGCGCCGAGATCGTGAACTTCCTCACGGAGCAGCGCCGCGCCCGGCAGCAGCGGCTCAAGCCTGCCGAGCCGATCGCCGCCGACGGCCTCGAGAAGGTGAACCTGGAGCTGGGCTTCATTCCCCTGACCGACTGCCTGCCCCTGGTGGTGGCGCAGGAGAAGGGGTTCTTCGCCAGGCACGGCCTCACCCAGGTGCGGCTGCGGCGCGAGAGCAACTGGAAAACCCTCGAGACCCACGTGCGCCAGGGCGTGCTCGACGGGGCCCTGATGGTGGCGGGGATGCCGATCGCCATGACCCTCGGCTGCGGCGGCCAGCCGCCCCTGGCGATGGTGAGTGCCCTCACCCTCAGCTGCAACGGCAATGCCATCACCCTGCACCGCCGCTTCCACGAGGCCGGGGTGAACACCCTGGCCGACTTCAAGGCCTGGATCGCCGCCCACCCGGAGTCCAGGCCGGTGCTTGCCGTGGTGCATCCGGCCTCGATGCACAACCTGATGCTGCGGGCCTGGCTGGCGTCGGCCGGGATCCACCCCGAGCGCGACGTGGAGCTGCTGGTGATCCCGCCGCCCCAGATGGTGGCTGCCCTCAAGGCGGGCACCATCGACGGCTACTGCGTCGGCGAACCCTGGAACACCCGCGCCGTCCTGGAGGGCCTCGGCACGGTGATCGCCACGGATGTGGAGCTCTGGAACGGCCACGGCGAGAAGGTGCTGGGGGTGAAGGAGGCCTGGGCGACCGCCTATCCCCGCACCCACCGGGCCCTGGTGCAGGCGCTGCTGGAGGCCTGCCGCTACTGCGAGAACCCGGACCACCGCGACGAACTGGCCGAGCTGCTCTCCCAGGGTCCGTACGTGGGCACCGATCTGGCGATGATCCGGCCGGGCCTCGTCGATGCCTACAACCGGGGCACCGGCACGCCCACCGCCATGCCGTCCTTCAACCGCTTCTTCGGCCCCGAGGTCAACGAGCCCAACCCGGCGGAGGCGGTCTGGATCCTCAGCCAGCTGGGCCGCTGGGGCCTGGCCAGCTTCCCCAGCAACTGGCAGGAGGTGACCGACCGCGTACAAGATCGGGCGCTGTTCCGGAGCGCGGCCGCCGCCCTGGGGCTGCCGGCCGCGGAGCGCCCCCCGGCAGCGGTGGCGGGGCCGGCGGCGTTCGATGGCGATCCTCTTGATCCGGTCGATCCCCTCGCCTATCTGGAACGCCTGCGCGTCAAGGGCCAGGTGACGGTGGCGCCGGCGCCCCTGCCGCCGCCGCCCGCCCGGAGTGCGGACGCCCCGGTGCCCGCCCCGGCCGGCCGCTGAGCCATCGCCTTCCCCTTCCCTCCCGCTCCTTCGCACGCATGCAGACCCTGACGTCGCCCCAGCCCACCACCGCCGGCGCCGCCGAACCGTTCCTGGTGATCGACGGGGTCAGCAAGGTGTACCCCACCCCCGCCGGGCCCTACACCGTGCTGGACAACATCAGCCTGGAGGTGACCGAAGGAGAGTTCATCTGCGTCATCGGCCATTCCGGGTGCGGCAAATCGACCCTGCTGGATCTGGTCTCCGGCTTCGGCCAGCCCACCAGCGGCGAGGTGCGACTGGAGTCGGTGCCGATCCGGGAACCGGGACCGGACCGGATGGTGGTGTTCCAGAACTATTCGCTGCTGCCCTGGATGTCGGCCGCCGAGAACGTGGCCCTGGCGGTGAACAATGTGTTCCCCCACCTCAAACGCAACGGCGATGCCAGCCGGATCGTGGAGAGCCACCTGGCGATGGTGGGGCTGAGTGAGGCCGCCGACAAGAAACCGGGCAGCCTCTCGGGGGGGATGAAGCAGCGGGTCTCGATCGCCCGGGCCCTGGCCCTGCAGCCCAAGGTGCTGATCCTGGATGAACCCTTCGGCGCCCTCGATCCGATCACCAAGGAGGAACTGCAGGAGGAGCTGCTGAAGATCTGGCAGGAGCACCGGGTGACCGTGCTGATGATCACCCACTCCATCGATGAGGCCCTGTTCCTCGCCGACCGGGTGGTGATGATGACCAACGGCCCGGCGGCGACGATCGGCGAGATCCTCGAGCTGCCCTTCCCCCGTCCCCGCCAGCGGGCCCAGCTGATGGAGATGCCGGAGTACTACGACTACCGGAACCACGCCCTGGACTTCCTCTACCGCCGTTTCGCCCACGACGACACCTGACCGCCTGGCGTTGTATCGCTGGGCCGCACCCGCACCGCAGCGGCCTTGAGTTCCGGCTGCTGGGAGATGGGGCAGCCCAGGGCGTGCATCAGCCGGTTCGCCTCGCAGGCCTGCTCCTGGGCCGCCCCCCAGTGCATCGGCAGGAACACCGTGCCCTGGCGGATGCGGTCGGTGACAAGCACCCGGGCCTTCACGGCAGCCCGCCGGGAGCTCACCTCGGCATGGCCGCCATCGACCAGGCCATGCGCACGGGCGTCGGCGGGATGGACCTCCAGCAGTGGCTCGCCATGGGGCCGCATCAACCGCTCGACCTGGCCCGTGCGGGTCATGGTGTGCCACTGCTCCAGATAGCGCCCCACGGTGAGCACCAGGGGATAGTCGCCATCGGGGGGCTCCCCCAGGCCCATCGGCTGCTCGCTGATCAACCGGGCCCGGCCGGAGGGGGTGGGGAAGCGGCCGGAGGTGTGCAGGCGTGGGGCGCCGCCACCAGGCGCCGTACCGGAGGGGAAGGGCCATTGCTGGGGACCGTGCTCCTGCAGCAGCCCATGGCTGAGGCCGCTCAGATCGCACACCCGGCCGGCGGTGATGGCCACGAACTCCTCGAACACCTCGGCCGAGGAGCCATAGCGGAACTGCTCCTCGAAGCCCAGACGCCGGCCCAGTTCGGCGAAGATCGCCCAGTCGGGACGGGCCTCCCCGGGGGGCGCGCGGAAGGCCGGGCACAGGGTGACGCGGCGCTCGGAATTGGTCATCACCCCGGCCTTCTCGCTCCACTGCGCCGCCGGCAGCACCAGGTGGGCAATGGCGGCGGTTTCGGTGCCGGCATAGGCCTCGCTCAGCACCACCATCGGGCAGCGGGCCGCCGCGGCCCGCACCCGGTCGAGCCAGGGGAGGCTCACCAGCGGATTGGTGGCCGCCACCCACCAGAGCCCCAGCGCCCCCCGCTCCATCGCCTCGATCTGCTCCCACACGGTGAGCCCCGAGTCCGGTGCGATGGCCCCCGGCGCCAGGCCCCAGTGCCGCTCGATCTCGCTGCGGTGCCCGGCCTCGGTGACGGAGCGGTAGCCCGGCAGCAGCCGGGCCAGACCTCCCGCTTCCCGCCCCCCCATGGCGTTGGGCTGGCCGGTGAGGGAGAAGGGCCCCGCGCCCGGCCGGCCGATCTGGCCGCTCACCAGATGCAGGTTGATGATCCCCGCCACGGTGGCGGTGCCCTCCACGCTCTGGTTCACCCCCATCGACCAGAGGCTCAGCACGGCGGGGCTTGCCAGCCAGCGGTCCGCGAGCTGGTGCAGTTGCTGCTCTTCGATGCCGCAGAACCGGCTCACCTTCTCGGGCGTCCAGGCCGCCCAGAGCTCCGCGAGCGCCTCGAAACCCTCGGTGGACGCCGCCACATAGGCCCGGTCCACCCCGCCCCGTTCCAGCAGCAGGTGGCCAATGCCATGCAGCAGGGCCAGATCGGTGCCGGGCCGGATCGCCAGGTGCAGGTCGGCCGCGTCGCTGGTGGCGGTGGCACGGGGATCCACCACCACGATCTGCAGGTCCTGCTTCTGCTTGCGCTTGCGCTTCAGCAGCCGCTGGAACAGCACCGGATGGCACTCGGCCGTGTTGGTGCCGATCAGCAGCACCGTTTCGGCCTGATCGAGATCGTCGTAGCAGCAGGGGGGGCCGTCGCTGCCGAAGCTGCGCAGGTAGCCGGAGACGGCCGAACTCATGCACAGGCGCGAGTTGGCGTCGAAGTTGTTGCTGCCCAGCGCCCCCTTGATCAGCTTGTTGGCCACGTAGTAGTCCTCCGTGAGGAACTGCCCGGAGCCGTAGATCGCGATCCCTTCGGGTCCCTGCTCGGCCAGGGTGCGGCGCACCCGCTCCTCCAGCAGGGCAAAGGCCCGATCCCAGCCGATCGGTTCGAAGGGCTGGTCGGTGCGGGGCCGGTAGAGCGGGGTGGTGAGGCGATTGCGGTGCAGGGTCTCGCCCACCGTGGCCCCCTTGACGCAGACCTGTCCCAGGGAGGAGGGGTGGTGGCGGTCGCCGCGGGCCGTCCAGGTCGCCTCGCCAGCGGTGGCGTCCGCGGCGGGGGGCTTCATCTCCAGGCCGCAGCCCACACCGCAGTAGGGGCACTGGGCCCGGGCCGGGCCGTCGATGGGGGGAACAGGCGTAGCGGGGTGGCTCAAGATCGCGGGGGAACGGCAGAGGCTGGCAGCCTCCCGGAAGACGTTCGGGCCTCAGCAGCGGCCATCACCACCCCGGCCGGAGTGCCGAGCTTAAGTGAGTTGCACGACGTTCTTCCGTGAGAGCCCTGCCGTGACAACGATTCAGAACGGCCCCACCAGTGCCGCCGAAGTGGTCCTGATTCGCCATGGCGAGACGGCATGGAGCCTCTCGGGCCAGCACACCGGCAGCACCGACATCCCCCTCACCGCAAGGGGGGAGGCGGCAGCCCGCGAACTCGCGCCGCTGCTGGCGAGAAGCCCGTTCTCCCTGGTGCTGTGCAGCCCCCTGCAGCGGGCACGGCGCACCTGCGAACTGGCAGGCCTGGCCGCCCAGGCCTGCCTCGAGCCCGATCTGGTCGAGTGGGACTACGGGGCCTACGAAGGTCTGACGAGCACGGAGATTGAGCGGGATCGGCCGGGCTGGATGGTGTTCCGGGATGGCTGCCCCGACGGGGAGACCCCTGCCCAGGTGGGGGAACGGGTCGACCGGGTGATCGATCGGCTGCGGCAGGAGGGCGGCCGGGTGGCCCTGGTCGCCCACGGGCATCTGCTGCGGGTGTTCGTGGCGCGCTGGATCGGGCTGCCGCCCAGCCACGGTGCCCATTTCCTGCTCGACACCGCCACCCTCACGATCCTGTCCGACTACCGCGGACTGCCGGCCGTGAAGTGCTGGAACGCTCCCCTGGCACCGGCCCCATGAGGGCGGTCCATGTCGGATTCCTGACCCCCCCAAAGGAGAGCGGTCGATTTAACTTCTTTTCCACCCAGGCGGGCGAAAGTTGAGGTCACAGCCCCCTGCATGTGACGGCCATGACCATCTCGACGATGGCCCCCTTCGAGGCCCCCGCCATGACGCCGGAACTGGAGCAGGAGCTGTCCCTGATCGATGCCTGGTGGCGCGCCGCCAACTATCTGGCCGTCGGGATGATCTATCTGCGGGACAACCCGTTACTGGCCCAGCCCCTGCGCCACGAGCACGTCAAAGCCCGGCTGCTGGGGCACTGGGGCTCCTCCCCCGGCCAGGCCTTCCTCTGGGCCCATGCCAACCGGGTGATCCGCCGGCACGCCCTCGACATGATCTACCTCTCGGGGCCGGGTCACGGCGCCCCAGGCGTGCTGGGTCCCACCTACCTCGACGGCAGCTACAGCGAGGTGTATCCGGACAAGAGCCAGGACAGCGACGGGATGCGCCGCTTCTTCAAGCAGTTCTCCTTCCCCGGCCACATCGGCAGCCACTGCACCCCGGAAACCCCCGGGTCGATCCACGAGGGGGGTGAGCTCGGCTATGTGCTCTCCCACGCCTGCGGGGCGGTGTTCGACAACCCTGACCTGATCGCCCTGGCCTGCGTGGGCGATGGCGAGGCCGAGACCGGCCCCCTGGCCACCTCCTGGCACATCAACAAGTTCCTCAACCCGATCGAAGACGGGGCGGTGCTGCCGGTGCTGCACCTGAACGGCTACAAGATCGCCAATCCCACCCTGCTGGCCCGCATCCCCCACGAGGAGCTGGCCAGCCTGATGCGCGGCTACGGCTGGGAGCCGATCTTCGTCGAAGGCCACGAGCCGATGGCCATGCACCGGGCCATGGCGGCCGCCATGGACCAGGCGATCGGGCGCATCCTCCAGATCCGCGCCGAGGCCCGCACCAGCGGCGAAGCGGTCCGCCCCGCCTGGCCGATGATCGTGCTGCGCTCGCCCAAGGGCTGGACCGGCCCGGCCTCCCTGCACGGCAAGAAGCTGGAGGGGTTCTGGCGCTCCCACCAGGTGCCCCTGGCCGCGCCGAACTCCGACCCCGAGGAGCTGCTCCTGCTGGAGGAGTGGCTGCGCAGCTACCGGCCCTGGGAACTGTTCGACGAGCACGGCACCCTGCGGCCGGAACTGCAGGCGCTCTCCCCGCAGGGACACCGGCGGATGGGCTCCAACCCCCACGCCAACGGCGGCCTGCTGCGCCGCAAGCTGCAGTTCCCGCCGCTGGAGACCTACGCGGTGGAGGTGGTGGCCCCGGGCACCACGGAGGTGGAGAACACCTACCCGCTCGGCGAACTGCTGCGCGACATCATCCAGTCGAATCCCGTGTCGATGCGGGTATTCGGCCCCGACGAAACCGCCTCCAACCGGCTCCAGGCCATCTACGAGGTGAGCAAGAAGGTGTGGATGGAGGAATTCCTCCCTGAAGACCTCAACGGCAGTCAACTGGCCCGCAGCGGACGGGTGGTGGAGATGCTCAGCGAGCACACCCTGGTGGGAATGATGGAGGGTTACCTGCTCACCGGGCGCTACGGCTTCTTCCACACCTACGAGGCCTTCGCCCACGTGATCGCCTCGATGTTCAACCAGCACGCCAAATGGCTGGAATCCTGCCTGCTGCATGCCACTTGGCGGGCCCCGATCGGCCCCTGGAACTGCCTGATCTCCTCCACGGTGTGGCGGCAGGACCACAACGGTTTCACCCACCAGGATCCCGGCTTCATCGACCTGGCGGGCAACAAGAGCGGTGACGTGGTGCGGGTGTATCTGCCGGCCGATGCCAACTGCCTGCTGGCGGTGGCGGAGGAGGCCCTGCAGGAAACCAACGTGTGCAACATCATCGTCTCCGACAAGCAGAAGCACCTGCAGTACTTCACCCTGGAGCAGGCCCGGCGCCATGTGGCCAAGGGGGTCAGCATCGTCGGCTGGGCCAGCAACGACGACTGCGGCGCCACCCCCGATGAGCCGGATGTGGTGATGGCCTGCGCCGGCGACATCCCCACCAAGGAGACGCTGGCGGCGGTGGAGATCCTGCACCGGGAGATCCCCAGCCTGCGGATCCGGGTGATCAACGTGGTCAAGCTGTTCGCCCTCACCGAGCCGAACGAGCATCCCCACGGCCTCAGCGACCGGGACTTCGACACCCTGTTCACCACCGACCGGCCGGTGATCTTCAACTTCCACGGCTACCCCTGGCTGATCCACCGGCTCACCTACCGCCGCACCAACCACGCCAACATCCACGTGCGCGGGTACAAGGAGAAGGGCAACATCAACACGCCCCTCGAACTGGCGATGAACAACCAGATCGATCGCTTCAATCTGGTCATCGACGTGGTCAACCGGGTGCCCTTCCTGCGCTCCCGCGCCGCCCACGTCAAGGAGCGGATGCAGGACGCAATCCTGTCCCACCGGGCCTATGCCCACACCCACGGCACCGATGCCCCGGAGGTGACCGACTGGCGCTGGACGCCCCCGGCGCCCGAGCACGGATGACCGAGCCGGCGACGGTGCCGGGAACCGGTGAGGTGCTGGTGCTGAACGCCGGCAGCTCCAGCCTCAAGGTCTCCGTGCACACCCGCGCAGGGGACTGCCTCTGGAGGGACCAGCGCAGCTGGAGCGTCGGCGCCGCGGAAGGGTCGGCCCCGGAGGAGCGGCTGGAGGCGGTGCTGGACGCCTGGCTGCCCGGGGCCCTCGCCGACCGGGTCGCCGGGCTCAGCGTCGCCGGCCACCGGGTCGTCCACGGCGGCGAGCGGTTCACGGCCCCGGTGCGGCTCGACGCCGCGGTGCTCGCGGTCCTGGAGGAGCTGGTGCCCCTGGCGCCGCTGCACAACGGTCCGGCCCTGCGGGTGATGCGCTGGCTGAGCCGCTGGGCACCCGGGATCACGCAGTGGGCCTGCTTCGACACGGCCTTCCACGGCACCCTGCCGGAGGCCGCCCGCACCTACGCGATTCCGGCCCGCTGGCGCGCCGAGGGCCTGCGGCGCTTCGGCTTCCACGGCCTCAACCACCAGCACGTGGCCGAGACCGTGGCCCGCCGGGGTGAAGACCTGCGGCTGATCAGCTGCCACCTCGGGGCCGGCTGCTCCCTCTGCGCCATCCGGGGGGGCCGCAGCATCGCCACCACCATGGGCTACACGCCCCTGGAGGGTCTGGTGATGGCCACCCGCAGCGGCTCCATCGATCCCGGCCTGCTGCTGCACCAGCTGCGCCGGGGCGTCACGGCCGAGGAGCTCGACCACGGGCTGCAGCAGGAGAGCGGCCTGCTGGGCCTCTCCGGGCTCAGCGCCAGCATGAAGGACCTGCGCCAGGCCGCCGCCGAAGGCCACGCCGGTGCCCAGCTGGCGATCGCGGTGTTCCGCCACCAGCTGCTGCAGGGCATCGGAGCCATGGCCGCCAGCCTGGGCGGGGTCGACGTGATCGCCCTCACCGGCGGCATCGGCGAACACGACCGAGCTTTGGGGCCGGAGCTGGAGGCCGCGCTCACCTGGCTGGAGCCGTTCGAGCTGCTGCGGATCGCCGCCGATGAGGAGGGGGTGATCGCCCGGCACTGCGGCGCGGCCGGGAGCTGAGGCCTCAGGGACGCCGCCAGGACTCGCGGTGCATCCAGCTGATCCAGTCGGCGGAGATCTGCTTGGGGCAGGCCGCCTCGCATTCCAGATGGCTGCTGCAGCTGCCGAAGCCCTCGCTGACCATCTGGTCCTGCATCGCCCGGGAGCGCCGCCGCCGCTCCGGCTGGCCCTGGGGCAGCTGGCCCAGGTGCGCCAGCTTGGCGGCCACGAACAGGCTGGCGGAGGCGTTGCGGCAGCTGGCCACGCAGGCGCCGCAGCCGATGCAGGCGGCGGTGTCGAAGGCCTGGGCCGCCTGCTCCCGGCCGATCAGCAGGGCGTTGGCTTCCGGCGCACTGCCAGTGTTGATCGAGCAGTAGCCACCGCTGGCGATGATCCGGTCGAAGGCGGAACGGTCCACGGCCAGGTCCTGCAACACGGGAAAGGCCCGGGCACGGAAGGGTTCCAGCGTCAGCACGGCGCCGTCGCGGAACTGACGCAGGTAGAGCTGGCAGACGCTGGTCGCCCGCTGGGGCCCCTGGGCCTGGCCGTTGACGAGAAAGCCGCAGGAGCCGCAGATGCCCTCGCGGCAGTCGTGCTCGAAGCCCACCGGTGGGTCACCGGCCGCGATCAGCCGTTCGTTGAGCAGGTCGAGGGCTTCGAGCAGGGAGAGGTCGGTGGACACCGCCTCCAGCCGGTGGACCTCGAAGCCGCCAGGCTGCTCGGGACCGGCCTGGCGCCAGATCCTCAGGGTGAGGGAGACGGACTGCATGGGAACGGCCGTGGCGTCGAAACAGCCGTGGCAGGGGCTGCCGTTGGCGGGCCCCGGAAGGCGCCAGGGACGACCCCGATTCTGCCGGTCAGGCGGCAGGAATGTTGTCATTCCGCTTCATCCGCGCGGCAATGGGCCCAGGGGCGCGGAGAAAGATGCAAGACTCAGGCAATTTTCAGAAATGGGGTGCCGGCCCCCCATGCCCGATCGGGTCCCTGCTGCCGCGTGAACGACCCGTGAACGACCACCGAAAACTTGTCGTGGAGCTTCGCCGGTCGATGGGACGCCTTGAGGCGGCCCTCGGCACGATCAGCGATGCCCTGGTGATCACCAGCTGCGAGGGGCGGGTGCTGTGGTGCAACGCCAGCTATGCCCGGCTGGTGGACCGCACGCCCCCGGCGGTCCTGGGGGAATCGATCTACGACCAGCTGCCCCGCGACTGCGACAGCGCCCCCCTGCTCAACCCGGAGCTGGTGCTCACCGGCGGCGACCTGGGGGGCCACTTCACCCGGGTGCTGGACCGCAGCCAGCTGCGGGCCATCGAGATCGAGTGGAAGCCGATCCGCAGCGAGCGGCTGCGCCCGCTCATCTTCTGCTTCCGGGACGTCAGTGCCCTGCTCTCCTACGAGCAGCTGCGGGTCGAGGCCGAGCGGATCGAGCGACGCCGCCAGCAGACCGAGAACCTGAACCGGGCCCTGGAACTGGAACGCCTCGCCCTGGCCACCAAGGTGATGGAGTGTCCGGTCACTGGCCTGCCCAACCGCCGCGGGCTCCACGTCAGCATCCGCGCCGCCCTGAAGACCCAGCGTCAGAGTGGTGGCCGGATCAGCATCCTGTTCTGCGATCTCAACAGTTTCAAGGAAATCAACGATCTTCACGGCCATCAGATCGGCGATGACCTGCTGATCGAGATCGGCCGCCGTCTGCAGCGTTCCCTGCGTTTCGGCGACATCCTGTCGCGCCTCGGTGGCGATGAGTTCGTCGTGCTCACGATGGGCATCTTCAATGAGGCGGATGCCCTGCAGCTGGCGATGCGTCTCAATGACGCCGTCGGACAGGCGTGGTCGGTGGAAGACCACACGATCCGGCCGTCGATGAGCATCGGCATCACCATCTCGGACGATTCGGACATCTCCGTGGATGAGTTGATCCGGCGGGCGGATCTCGCCATGTACGAAGCCAAGACCAACGACCAGCACATCGCTTTCTACCATTCCTCCATCGACAAGAAAGTCAAGAAGAACATCCATCTGCGCCATCAGCTGGAGGGGGCCATCCAGCACGAGGCCATGTTCCTGGCCTATCAGCCAATCGTCGGGCTGGAGGATCGGACGGTGGTGGGGATGGAGGCGCTGCTGCGCCTCGGGGCGATCACGGCACCGATCGCCACCCCCTCGGAATTCATCCCCCTTGCCGAGCGCACGGCCCTGATCCTGCCGATCGGCCGCTGGGTGATCAGCGAAGCCCTCCGCCATCTCAGCCAGCTGCGCGCCGAGGGCTCGGACGTCACCATGGCGATCAACGTGAGTCCCCTGCAGCTGAAGGAAAGCGGCCTCAGCGACTACTTCCTCACCCAGGCGGAACGGGCCGGGGTGGATCCCAGCTGGACCGTGATCGAGGTGACCGAAAGCATCCTGATCGAGCACCCCGAACTGGCCACCTCCGAGCTGAGCCGGTTACGGGAGGCCGGCGTCAAGGTGCATCTCGATGACTTCGGCACGGGATACTCGAGCATGTCGTGGCTGGCGCGGCTGCCGATCGACTCGATCAAGGTCGACCGCAGTTTCATCGCCGACTTTCTCCACGACCACCGCAAGGCCGTGGTGCTCGACGCCATGATCCGCCTGTCCCACGACCTGGGCCTGGGCCTGATCGCCGAAGGCATCGAGACCGCCGAACAGCACGAAGGACTGCTCGCCATGGGCTGCGACCAGGGCCAGGGGTTCTTCTTCGGCCGGCCCGAACCGCTCAGCCGTAGCTACGCGGTCCCGGCACAACGGATCGGTAGGTGAGCGGCTCGCTGTGGCGCAGGGGGGTGGCTCCGGGCCGGTGCTCCCAGGCCGCGATGTGGGCGAAGCGCTCGTCGTCCCGCAGGGCTTCCCCGTCCGGGGTCTGATGCTCCTCGCGGAAGTGGGCGCCGCAGGATTCCTGCCGCGCCAGGGCATCGCGCAGCATCAGATCCGCCAGTCCGAAGAAGTCCTCCAGTCGCAGGGCTTTCTCCAGTTCGCCGTCGAGCACACCGTCCTGGTCAGGGAGGCGCAGATCCCCGAGGAAGTCCTGGCGCAGGCCCTCCAGCTCGGTGAGCGCCGCCGTGAGGCGATCGGCGCGGCGGCTGATGCCGCAGGCGTCGATCATCAGGTGGCCCAGGCGGCGGTGGAAGACATCCACCGGCTGGGTTCCCCCCGTGCTGCGCAGGGCCGCGATGCGGGCCTCTACCGCCGCCACGGTCTCCCGGCAGGCCGGGTGGTCGTCCGCCAGGGCCCCGCCACCGGCGCCGGCCAGCCAGCCCGTCACCGTCGCCGGGGCGATGAAGTAACCATCCGCCAGCGCCTGCATCAGGGCGCTGGCCCCGAGCCGGTTGGCGCCATGCTCGGAGAAGTTGGCCTCACCGAGCACGAACAGGCCGCCCACCGTGCTCATCAGGTGGTAGTCGACCCACAGACCGCCCATCGTGTAGTGGGGGGCGGGATAGATCCGCATCGGCGTGGCCCTGGGGTCATCGCCGGTGATCCGCTCGTACATCTCGAGCAGGTTCCCGTAGCGGGCGTCGATCGCCCCGGTGCCGTCCCGGGCGATGGCGCCGGCCAGGTCGAGATACACCGAACGCCCCCCGGGTCCGACGCCCCGGCCCTCCAGGCAGAGCTCCCGGGCCCGGCGTGAGGCCAGATCCCGCGGCACCAGATTGCCGTAGCTGGGGTACTGGCGCTCGAGGAAGTAGTCCCGCTCGGCCTCCGGAATCGCCGCCGGCGGCCGGTCGTCGCCGGGGCGCAGCGGCAGCCAGATCCGGCCGTCGTTGCGCAGGCTCTCGCTCATCAGCGTGAGCTTGCTCTGGTGGGCGTCGCCGCTGGGGATGCAGGTGGGGTGGATCTGGGTGAAGCAGGGGTTGGCGAAGCAGGCGCCCCGCCGATGGGCCTGCCAGATCGCCGTGGCGTTCGACTTCAGGGCATTGGTGGACAGGTAGAAGACGTTCGAATAGCCGCCGGTCGCCAGCAGCACCGCATCGGCGCTGAGCACCTCCAGGGCGCCGCTGAGCTGGTGGCGGCAGACCACCCCCCTGGCCCTGCCGTCATGGACGATCAGGTCGAGCATGTCGCGGCGGCAGAGCAGCTCCACCCGCCCGGCCGCGACCTGGCGCAGCATCGCCTGGTAGGCGCCGTAGAGCAGCTGCTGACCGGTCTGGCCCCGGGCGTAGAAGGTGCGGCTCACCAGGGCACCGCCGAAGCTGCGGTTGGCGAGGGTGCCCCCGTACTCCCGGGCGAAGGGCACCCCCTGGGCCACGCACTGGTCGATGATCGCGCCGCTGATCTCGGCCAGTCGGTGGCAGCCGGCTTCCCGGGCGCGGAAATCGCCGCCCTTCACCGTGTCGCGGAACAGGCGCTCGACGCTGTCGCCGTCGTTGGCGTAGTTGCGGGCGGCATTGATGCCCCCCTGGGCCGCCACGGAATGGGCCCGCCGGGGGCTGTCGTGGTAGGTGAGCACCTGCACCCGGTAGCCCTGCTCGGCCAGGCTCGCGGCAGCCGAAGCCCCCGCCAGGCCACTGCCCACCACCAGGATCCGCAGCCGCTGCTTGCGGTTGGGGCTGATCAGCGGCAGGCTCTCGCGGCAGCGCTGCCAGGCGGTGGCGACGGGGCCGTCGGGCAGGCGTGGATCCAGCAGCAGCGGCGTGCTCATCCGCCGGCCAGCAGCGGGCCCGCGGGCCGCAGCACCAGGGCGATCGGCACCAGGGCGAAGCCCGCCCCCAGCAGCAGGGCCAGCCCCCTGCCCCCCAGCCGCAGGGCGGCGGCATTGGCGGGCTCCAGCAGCCCCAGCCGGCGCACGGCGCTCTCGGTGCCATGGATCAGGTGCAGACCGGCGGCCACCCCGGCGGCCCCATAGAGGGCCAGGCACCAGGGCGCCGCCAGCACCTCCAGCACGGCGGCCAGTTCAGCGCCCGCCGCGGGGCGATGCCAGCGCAGCTGGGCGAGGTGCAGGAGGAGAAACAGCAACAGCAGCGAGCCGCTCCAGGGGATGGCCCGGCCCGCCAGGGCCGCCGCGGGCTCCCACGCTCCCTGACGGCGGCTGCGCAGGGGGCCGGCCGCCGGGCCGCGGGCCTGGCGATTGGCGTGGGCCCGATGCAGCGAGAGCAGGGGATGGCCCAGGGCGGCCGCCAGCAGGGCGACCTCCAGCCAGGGAAGCCAGCCCTGCTGGTGCAGGGAGGCGGCATAGCTCTCGAACGACGGCGGATCCACCAGAGCCAGCAGCACGCCGCCGAGATGGACGGCGAGGAACAGCACGAGCGCCAGGCCGGTGACGGCGATCCAGAATCCGATGATCATTCAGCTGCAGGTCAGCGCCCCTGGAGGCAAGGTGGCAGAAGGCATCGGGGGAAGGGGCCTGGACGGGGCATGCGGCCGCTGGGGCGGGGCCATCGGCAGCCGGTCGCCGGACGGGGCACCAGGGGGTGCGCTGGGCATGGCGCCGACATGAAGCGGTCCGACCAGTCGCCCTTGGTGAGCATCATCGTACCCAACTTCAACCATGGGGCCTTCCTGGGGGAGCGGCTGCGATCGATTCTCGAGCAGACATTTCAGGACTTCGAGCTGATCGTTCTCGATGACGCCTCCCGCGACGATTCCCTCGCAGTGATCAGGGAGCGGCTGCAGGCCCATCCCCACCGGCTGGTCTGCAACGCCGTCAACTCAGGCGAGCCCTGTTCGCAATGGCTGAGGGGCCTGGACATGGCCGCGGGCCGCTACATCTGGATCGCCGAATCCGATGACACCTGCGCACCGCTGTTTCTCGAACGGATGGTGAACCTCCTGGAGAACGGCAGCGTGCTGGCCTACTGCCGCACCACCACGATTGATGCCACGGGCGATCCGATCGCCGACCAGAGCTTCTGGCCGGATCACTTCGACGCCGAGCGCTGGCAGCGCTCCTTCACCCTTGAAGGGGCGCAGCTGTGTCGCACCTACATGGACCGGGGCAATGTCATCGCCAATGCCAGTGGCGTGGTGTTCCGCAAGCCCGATCCCGGGACCCTCCGGGCCCTGGGCCCGCTGACCGCCGGGCGGCGCTGCACCGGCGACTGGCTGTTCTGGAGCCACTATCTGATGCGGATGGGTGGAACCGTGGCCTTCGACGCCGCGGCCCTCTCCGGCTTCCGCTGCCACGACCGGACCACCCGCAGCACCGTCAGCCGCAGCCAGGAACGACTCCGCTTCGCGGAATACTCCTCCGCCATCGCCTCGGTGCTGCGGATCACCCGGCCCAGGCCGGCCTGGCACTGGCATGCCGTGGCCACCAGCGGTGGCTGGGACTGGATTCTCTACGAATACCTCTGGCGCTACAAGCCATCGCTGGCCGAGAAGCTGCTGATCCGGATCCTGCACGGCCCCCTGCGCCTGGGGCTGTACGCGCGGCTGCTGCAGTCCCCGCAGCTGCGCCGCCGCTACCTGCGCTGGCCCACCGGCTGAGGCGACACCAGCGGGCCGATCCGGTGGCCGCGACTATCGTTGGACCCGGCAGCCCTGGGTGGTCATTGCGCGTCGCCTTTGCCCATTACAGCCAGGCGGATGACATCAGCGGCGTCACCACCTGGGTGCTGGGACTGGCCCGACGACTGGCGGCCGATGGCGTCAGCGTCGCCATCCATTTCGTGATCGTGCCCGGCGAAGGGGGCCGCCAAGGAGACGGTGAAGGGAGTGGCGAACCGGCGTTGTTCACGGCGCTGCGGGGCCAGGGCATCGAGGTGTTCGCCACGCCCAGGCGGACCAGCCTCGCGGCGGACGCCCGGGACACCCTGGCCTTCCTCAACCACTGGCGGCCCACGGTGTTCCTGCCCCAGTGCAAGCCGGCCCACTACGCGGCGGCGGCCCAGGCCGGCCGGCGGGGGCTGCCCTGGGCGCTCACCCTGCATTCGGATGATCCCGACTACTGGGCGACCGTCGGGGCCTTCGGCGGCGCCCGCCAGGGCAGTGTCCTCGTCTGCGTGTCCCGCCACATCCGCGAGGCCTGCACCGCCAGGGGCATCGATCGGCCGGCCAGGGTCATTCCCTACGGGGTCCAGGTGCCGGCGACGGCGACGGACGTCCGGGCCGATCCCTTCCGGGTGGTGTTCAGCGGCAGGATCTGGGAGCACCAGAAGCGCGCCTCGCTGGTGATCCGGACACTGATCCGGGCCTGCCGGTCGAAGGCCTCCATCCGCGCCACCCTGATCGGCGATGGCTATGCCCGGGGGGACTGTGAACGGGAGGTGGCCGAGGCCGGCCTCGCCGAGGCGATCGACTTCACCGGATCGCTGCCACCCGAGCAGGTGAAGGCCCGGCTGCTGGATGCCCAGGCCATCCTGCTGATGTCCGACTTTGAGGGGCTGCCGATCGCCCTGCTGGAGGCGATGGCGGCCGGCGTGGTGCCCGTGGTGCGCCGCATCCCCAGCGGCATCCCCGAACTGGTCGACGATGGGCGCACCGGCCTGCTGGTGTCGGAGGATCCCGACGAGGCCGCCGCTGCCCTGCGGCGGCTGGCCGACGATCCCGCCCTCTGGCGGCGCTGCTCAACGGCGGCCAGGGAGCTCGTCAGCAGCCACTACAACGCCGACGCCAGCTACCTGCTGTGGCGACGGCTGCTGGAGGAGCTCGATCAGCAGGGCAAGGCCGCCCCGTCCAGCCCCTACCCGATCGCCTGCCGCCGGATCGACGGCCTGGGGCGGATCCCGCCCTCGTTCCATCAGGAGTACCGGGCCCCCCAATCCCGCTCCGCCGCCCTGCGGCAGGCCCTGCGCACGGCCGTCGCCAGGGCCAAGCATCGGATCAAGGGCGTCCTGGGCCGTCGCCGACAGGGGTGACCCCGGCATGGGAGGGTGCAGGGAACCCCGGCGCCCGGCCGTGCGACTCTCGCGCCCCTCCACCCTCCTCTGCGCCTTCCTGACGCTGCTGAACGACCGGCTGGGGGAGAGCATCGTCTTTCCGCTGCTGCCGTTCCTGCTCGCGGACTTCACCACCGACGGCCGCACCCTGGGCCTGCTGGCCGGCAGCTACGCCATCGCCCAGTTCACCTTCACCCCCCTGATCGGAGCCCTCAGCGACCGCTACGGCCGCAAGCCCGTGATCACCGCCTGTGTGGCCGGCTCGGTGCTGGGCCTGGGTCTGTTCGCCCTCACCGTGATCCTGCCCTGGGGCCGCATCTGGCCCGAGGCCGCCGCCGCCGGCCTGCCCCTGGCCCTGCTGTTCGCCGCCCGCCTGATCGACGGGGTGAGCGGCGGCACCGCCGCCACCGCCGCGGCCGTGCTGGCCGACATCTCCACACCGGAACGGCGGGCCCGGGCCTTCGGCCTGATCGGCGTGGCCTTCGGGCTGGGGTTCATCCTCGGCCCGGCCCTGGGCGGCCTGCTGGGCCGCATCAACGTCAGCCTGCCGCTGCTGCTCGCCGTGGGCTTCGCCGCCCTGAACCTGGTGGTGGTGGTGACCCTGCTGCCGGAAACCCATCCGCCCCAGGAGCGGCTGCCCCTGCCCCGGGTCTGGGAGCTGCAGCCCTTCGGCCAGCTGCAGCGGGTGTTCGCCGATCCGAGAGTGCGCCGCCTCTGCGCCGCCTTCTTCCTGTTCTTCCTGGGGTTCAGCGGTTTCACCGCCCTGCTGGTCCTGTACTTCAAGCAGGCCTTCGGCTGGGGCCCGGGCCTATCGGCCGGGGCCTTCCTGGTCGTCGGCGTGGTGGCCACGGTGGTGCAGGGGGGCCTGATCGGTCCGCTGGTGCAACGGCTGGGGGAATGGCGCCTCACCCAGATCGGCCTGGGCTGCGTCATGGCGGGCTTCCTGCTGGTGCCCCTGGCGGATGGGGGCAACGCCGTGCCCCTGGTGTTCACGGCGGTGGCGATCCTGGCCCTGGGCACCGGCCTGGTGACCCCGAGCCTGCGCAGCCTGGTGTCACGTCGCCTCGCCGACAGCGGCCAGGGCGCCGCCCTGGGCAGCCTGCAGGGGCTGCAGAGCCTGGCCAGCTTCCTCGGCCCACCCCTGGCGGGGCTGGCCTACGAGACCATCGGGCGCCGCAGTCCGTTCTGGCTGGGGATTCTGCTGATGGCTGTCGTGGTGTGGCTTGTGGCGGCAGGCTCCCACCGTCAAGCAGAGGCGACACCCTGACGGCGGGATCACCATTGCTACGTTGCCGTCTCTGATGCCCGCGGGGCCCCGCCGTATGTCGTCGCAGCCGGTCGTCGCTCCTGATCTCTACATCAACCGCGAGCTGAGTTGGATCGAGTTCAACCACCGGGTGCTGGCCCTGGCGCTCGATGAGCACACGCCGCTGCTGGAGCAGGCCAAATTCAGCGCCATCTTCAGCAACAACCTCGACGAATTCTTCATGGTGCGGGTGGCTTCGCTGAAGTCCCAGCTGGAGGCGGGGGTCACCGGCCGCAGCGACGACGGCCTGACGCCCCAGGAGCAGCTGCAGGCGATCCAGACGAAGCTGCGGCCCCTGCTGGAGGTGCAGCAGCAGCACTACCGCCACTCCCTCAAGACCCACCTCGCCGAGTACGGGGTCCAGCTGCTCGACTACCTGCGGCTCAACGAGGCCCAGAAGGCCTGGGCCGACGACTACTTCCGCAAGGCGATCTTCCCGGTGCTCACCCCGCTGGCGGTGGACCCGGCCCACCCGTTCCCGTTCCTGAGCAACCTGAGCCTCAACGTGGCGGCCCTGATCCGCGACCCGGACACGGGCCGGCAGCAGTTCGCCCGGGTGAAGGTGCCGCAGAAAATCCTGCCGCGGTTCGTGCCGATCCCCACCGAGCTGAGCGGTGTCGTGCCCACCCCGGGCTTCACGGCGGTGCCCCTCGAGCAGCTGGTGGCCTTCAACCTGCGCTGGCTGTTCCCCGGGATGACCATCGAGGGGCACTACTTCTTCCGGATCACCCGGGACGCCGACCTGGAGCTGCGGGATCTGGAGGCCGACGACCTCATGGAGGCCCTGCAGGAGGGCCTGCGCAAGCGCCGGGTGGGCGGCGAGGTGGTGCGGGTGGAGGTGGCCGACGAGATGCCCGAGGAGGTGGTGCACCTGCTGATGGAGGGCACCGACGTGGAGCCGGAGGACATCTATCGCACCAACGGCCCCCTGGGCCTCGACGACCTGATGAGCCTGACGTCGATCCCCCTCAGCCAGCTGCGGGACGCCCCCCACAAGGGACGCACGGCGCCGGCCCTGGTGCGGGCCCAGCGCAGCCAGCTGGAGGACGGTTCGATCAAGCAGGAGGAGTTCGAGAGCATCTTCTCGGTGCTGCGGCGCGGCGATGTGCTGCTGCACCATCCCTTCGACCTGTTCTCCACCTCGGTGGAGGAATTCCTCAGCCAGGCCGCCGCCGATGCCTCGGTGCTGGCCATCAAGATGACCCTCTACCGGACGTCGAAGGACTCGCCGGTGGTGGCCTCCCTGATCCGCGCCGCCGAGAACGGCAAGCAGGTGATGGCGCTGGTGGAGCTCAAGGCCCGCTTCGACGAGGACAACAACATCCAGTGGGCCCGCCAGCTGGAACGCTCCGGGGTGCATGTGGTGTACGGGGTGCTGGGGCTCAAGACCCACACGAAGGTGCTGCTGGTGGTGCGGCGGGAGAAGGGAGCGCTGCGCAGCTACGCGCACATCGGCACCGGCAACTACAACTCCAAGACCTCCTCGCTCTACACCGACGTCGGTCTGCTGACGGCCCGGGAGGACTTCGGCCAGGATCTGGTGGAACTGTTCAACTACCTGACCGGATTCTCCAAGCAGCAGAGTTTCCGCAAGTTGCTGGTGGCGCCCGTCACCCTGCGCAAGGGGATGGAGGGGCTGATCCGGCGGGAGATCGACCATGCCAAGGCCGGTCGCGGCGGACACATCAAGGCCAAGATGAATGCCCTGGTCGATCCGGCGATCATCGCCCTGCTCTACGAAGCCTCGGCCGCCGGGGTGCGGATCGAGCTGATCATCCGCGGCATGTGCTCCCTGCGGCCCGGGCTCGAAGGGGTCAGCGAGGGCATCACGGTGGTGAGTGTCATCGGTCGCTTCCTGGAGCATTCACGGCTGTTCTGGTTCGGCAACGGCGGCGAGCCGGAGATGTTCTTCGGCAGCGCCGACTGGATGCCCCGCAACCTCGACCGACGGGTCGAGGCGGTGGCACCGATCGAGGACCCGCGGCTCCAGAAGCAGATCGAGGCCTTGCTTGAGCTCTACCTCTCCGATACGGGGGCCTGGCACATGCACAGCGATGGACACTTTTCACAGCGTCAGCACTCCGGCGAGGCAAAACTGACGCAGATGCTCCTCATGGAGCGCTGGCGCGGCGGCCTCGTTCCGGAGGCCAAAGCGTAGCCGTCACGACATAAGCAAGTTCTTTCAGTCAAAATACATACAATCTTCTGCTGGATCCGGGTTTCAACCTTCCTGCGGTGCTACATTCCGGCCAAATTCATTCGGGAGCCTGGGGTGATGGGGACACCTCTGCATTCCGCCCTCTCGCTGCTGAAAAGCAGCGCAGATGGGTCTTCGTCCAGCAGGACGAAATCCAGCGGCGGTTCAGTCAGTTCCAAGCCAACAGCCACAGCCAAGTCCACGGCCCGCCAGGGGGGGCGCATCAGCGCCGACTCCATCGGTTGGTATCTCAGCACCATCGGCCGTGTGCCTCTTCTCACACCGGCTGAGGAGATTGAACTCGCCCACCACGTCCAGGCCGGCAAGAAGCTTCAGGCCCTCGTCGATGGCGAACTCACGGCCCGCCAGAGGCGCCAGCTGCGCATGGGCCAGCGGGCCCGCGACCGCATGATGGCCGCCAACCTGCGGCTGGTGGTGAGCGTCGCCAAGAAGTATCAGAACCAGGGTCTCGAACTGCTCGACCTCGTCCAGGAAGGGGCCATCGGCCTGGAGCGGGCCGTCGACAAGTTCGACCCCGCCATGGGCTACAAGTTCTCCACCTATGCCTACTGGTGGATCCGCCAGGGCATGACGCGCGCCATCGACAACAGCGCCCGCACAATTCGCCTGCCGATTCACATCAGCGAGAAGCTCTCGAAGATGCGGCGCATCACCCGCGAGCTCTCCCACCGGCTCGGGCGCCAGCCCAACCGGCTCGAGCTGGCCCATGCCATGGGCATGCAGCCGGAGGAACTCGAGGAACTGATGACCCAGAGCGCCCCGTGCGCCTCCCTCGACGCCCACGCCCGTGGGGAGGAGGATCGCAGCACCCTGGGCGAGCTGATCGCCGACCCGGCCAGCAACGAGCACTTCGACTCGATGGACCGCCATCTGCAGAAGGAGCACCTCGGCGCCTGGCTCTCCCAGCTGAACGAACGGGAACAGAAGATCCTGCGGCTGCGCTTCGGCCTTGAGGGCGCCGAACCGCTCACCCTCGCTGAGATCGGCCGTCAGATCAACGTCTCCCGGGAACGGGTGCGGCAGCTGGAAGCCAAGGCGATCATGAAACTGCGCCTGATGAGCAACCTTCACCAGGCCGCCTGACCCAAGCTTCCCTGCTGGCGTTGGTCCTTCCACCGGAGCATGACGACCTGGCCCGGCTCACCGGTGTGCTGGCCGTGGCCCTCTGGCTGGCCCTGCTCAGCGCCGGAGCCCTGCTGCTGCGCCGCCGCTGGCCCGCTCAGCGGGAATGGAGCCGCAAGCTGGTGCACATCGGAGCCGGACCGGTGGTGCTGATCGCCTGGGCCTTCGGAGTCGAGCGACTGATCGCGGTGCCCGCCGCCGCCGCCATCACCCTGCTGGCCGCCCTCAACCACCGGGTGCGGGTGCTGCCGGCGATCGAAGACGTGGAGCGGAACAGCTACGGCACGGTCGCCTATGGCGCCTCGATCACCCTGATGCTGTGGCTCTGGTGGCCCGCCCACCCCGACACGGTGGCGGCGGGGGTGCTGGTGATGGCGTTCGGCGACGGCCTGGCCGGTCTGCTGGGCCCGCTGATCCCGTCGCCGAGCTGGACGGTGTTCGGCGAGCGCCGCTCCCTGGCGGGCACCGCCGCCATGGGGATCGCCAGCCTGGCCGTGCTCCTGACCCTGGGTCTGCTGGGCGGTGGCCCGGCGCCGGCCTCGATCGCCCTGATCGCCCTGGTGGCGACGGGGCTGGAGCAGTGGGCCCTGCTGGGCATCGACAACATCAGCGTGCCCCTGGCGGTGGCCGGGCTGTGGAGGGTACTGAGCTGATGGGACCGATCGAGCGGATCCTGGTCGGCCTGGCCCTGGTGGCGGTCCTTCTGGCCCTGCGACTGGCCACCCGCCGCTTCCAGCTGCCACCGCCGCCCCTGCTCCTGCCGCTGCTGGCGGTGCTGCTTTGGTGCGGGCTCGGCGGCACCGCCCGGCCGGCCGGGGTGCAGTGGCTCGGCGCCGTCGACGAGCTGGCCACCGCCTACGCCCTGATCGCCCTGGTGGGCTGGCTGGCCCTGGAGTGCCCGGAGGCCCTGGGCTGGTGGCGGCCCACCGCCAAGATCCTGCGCGACCTGCTGATGCTGGGCCTCTCGGCCCTGGCCACGGTGCTGGTGCTGCAGCGCCTCGCCAACCTCAACCTGGTGGGTCTGGTGACCACCTCGGCGGTGCTCACGGCCGTGATCGGCCTGGCGGCCCAGGAATCGCTCAAGGATCTGTTCGCCGGGATTGAACTGCAGGTGGATCCGCCCTTCCGCGAGGGGGACTGGATCAGCGTCGGCGACGAGAGCGGCACGGTGGAGTCGTTGCACCTGATGAGCACCCGCCTGCGCCGCAAGGACGGCTCCACCGTGAACCTGCCCAACAACACGGTGGCGGACAACCCGATGCGGCGCTTCAGCCAGTACGAGCCGGTGGGGAACCGCTTCGAGATCGCCCTGGGCTACGAAATCCCGCCGGCGCGGGCGCGCCAGCTGCTGCTGCGGGTGATGGCGGAGAACCCCCTGGTGCTGGTTGATCCGGAGCCGGAGGTCCTGATCAGCTCCTACGAGGACTCCCGCATCCGCTACGAGCTGCAGGGGTACCAGCGGGGGCCCTCGGAGGGCGATCGGCTGCGGTTGCGCGGCGAACTGCTGGAGCAGATCTGGTACGCCCTGGAGCGGCAGGGCTGGGAGCTGCCCTACCCGGTGCGGGAGCTGAAGCGGCGCCAACCCCAGAGGGATCCGGCCCACCCCACCGGCGTGGATGCCTCACTGACGGCTCAGCTGCTGCGGCGCAGCTGGCTGTTCGCCCAGCTGGACCCCGAACAGGTGAACCGACTCGCCCCGGAGGTGCGCTGCCTGCGCTTCGGCTCCGGCGAAACGATCGTGGCGGAAGGAGAGGAGGGCGAGGCCCTGTTCCAGGTGGTGGACGGCGAGGTGGAAGTGTTCAAGGCCGACGGCTCCCCCCTGGGGCGCTCGGTGGCCGTGCTGGGCCGGGATCAGATCTTCGGGGAGATGACCGTCTGCACCGGGGAACCCCGCACGGCCACGGTGCGGTCGCGGGGGGAATGCGTGCTGCTGGAGGTGGAGCGGGACGACTTCATGCCCCTGGTGGAGGACGATGCCGGGGTGCTGGAGGCGCTGGCGGCGATCGTGGGCCAGCGGCGCTCGGAACTGGAGAAGCTCTCCTCCCCGGATGCGGCCCGCCGCCAGACCTCGATCCTGGAGCGCATGCGCCACCTGTTCGGCCTCGAGGTCGACTGAGGTCAGGCCCTCAGGAGCTGCTCGCAGCGAAGCTCCCAATCGCGCTGGGTGCCGATGCCGGCCACCAGCACCCGCTCGGCCGGCTCCTCCCGCAGCCGCAGCTGCCACTGGCGGATCACATCGGCCCGCTCCATCCAGGCATCGATCACCAGACGCTGGATGGCCTCACCGTCCCAGCAGCGGCCCCGGGCCGTGTCGAGGGCCCAGCCCAGTAGGTCATCGAGCTGGAAGGGGCGGAAACCGCCGTAGATCGGCCCGGGGGCGGGTGGGCCGCCGGCGGTGGAGGCGACGGATTTCTGCTCGAGATAGAACAACTGCAAGGGGTCGGACAACCCGCAGAACTGCAGGAGATAGGTCATCAGCGTCCAACCACGATCTTGCTGGCCCCAAACGTACCCAGGGCAGACCATTCGGCTGTTCACCAGGAACACTCTGTTGCAGAAGATCGGATCAGCACTCTCACCTTCCGAGTGCTGATTATGCTGCCTTGGAGAAGGCCGGAGCCCCTCAGGCAAGCGCCAGGCTTCGGGTCTGGGCCTGGCGCACGGCTTCGGCCAGCTCGACGAGCAGATCCAGGGTGGTGCCCAGATCGATGCAGGCATCGGTGATGCTCTGGCCGTAGGTGAGGGACGCCGGGTCGGCGGAGATCTTCTGATTTCCCTCCACCAGATGGCTTTCCAGCATCACCCCCATCACGTGGATCGAACCGCCCCGCACCTGCTCGGCCACCTGGCGCAGCACCTCCCCCTGGCGGCGGTAGTCCTTGTTGGAATTGCCGTGGCTGCAGTCCACCATCAGCCGCGCCGGCAGGCCGTCCTTGGCCAGCAGGGCCGCCGCGGCCTCGACGGCTTCGGCGTGGTAGTTGGTGCCGCTCTTGCCCCCCCGCAGCACCAGGTGGCCGTCCGGGTTGCCGGTGGTGGACACGATCGCGGCCTGACCCTCCCTGTTGATGCCCAGGAAATGGTGGGGCCGGGCGGCCGCCTCCATGGCATTGATGGCGGTGGCGGCGCTGCCGTCGGTGCCGTTCTTGAAGCCGATCGGCATCGACAGGCCCGAGGCCATCTCCCGGTGGGTCTGGCTCTCGGTGGTGCGGGCGCCGATCGCGGTCCAGCTGATCAGGTCGGCGAGGTACTGGGGCACCACCGGATCGAGCACCTCGGTGGCGGCCGGCAGGCCCAGCTCCGCCAGGTGCAGCAGCAGGGAACGGGCCCGGCGCAGGCCGGTGTTGATGTCGTAGCTGCCGTCGAGGTGGGGGTCGTTGATCATCCCCTTCCAGCCCACGGTGGTGCGGGGCTTCTCGAAGTAGACCCGCATCACGATCTCCAGCTCGTCCCGGTGGCGGCGCTGGGCCTGGGCGATGGCTTCGGCGTACTCCCGGGCGGCGGCCACGTCGTGGACCGAGCAGGGACCGACGATCACCAGCAGCCGCTGGTCGCCGGCGTGCAGGATGGCCTTGATGCGCTCCCGGGCCTGCTGCACGGTGCGGGCCGCCTGCTCCGAGAGGGGCAGCTCCGCATGCAGCACCGCCGGCGGCACCAGCGGCCGGGTTTCCACCACGTGGAGATCGGAGGTGGGGATCATGCGCGGCGGCCGGCGGGGATTGGTCAGACCCCCCAGCCTACGAACTGGCGGCACCGATGCCAGCGCCGACTTCTGCAGCCGTCGTCACCAGAGGGCGGACCCGCGGGGAAGAACAATGGATGCCATGCCCATGCCAACCGGGGGTCCGACCCGGTCATCCGTCCATATGTCCGCCTCCCCGACCCCCACCCCCCTGTCGGCCTCCGAACTGCTCCTCAGCTACCGCGAGGCCGCCGCGGCCCGCGAAGCCCTCGGCGTGCCGCCCCTGCCGCTCACCGCCCCCCAGGCCCAAGCCCTCACCCAGCTGCTGGAGCAGCCGCCCGCCGGCGAGGAGGCCTTCCTGCTGCACCTGCTGAGCGAACGGATTCCGCCGGGGGTGGATGAGGCCGCCTATGTGAAGGCCGGCTGGCTGAGTGGGATCGCCAAGGGAACGGCCACCAGCCCCCTGGTGAGTCCCCTGGAGGCCACGCGGCTGCTGGCCACCATGATCGGCGGCTACAACGTCGGCGCCCTGATCGAGCTGCTCTCCAGCCCGGAGGCCGCCATCGCCGAAGAGGCCGCCCGGGGACTGAGCCGCACCCTGCTCGTCTACGACGCCTTCCACGACGTGCTGGAGCTGGCCGAGACCAACCCCCTGGCCCGCCAGGTGGTGGACAGCTGGGCGGCGGCGGAATGGTTCCACGCCCGACCGCCCCTGCCGGAGGCGATCACCGTCACCGTGTTCAAGGTGACCGGGGAAACCAACACCGACGACCTCTCGCCGGCCACCCACGCCACCACCCGGCCCGACATCCCCCTGCACGCCCAGGCGATGCTCGAGACGCGGATGCCGGAGGGGCTGGCCCTGATCGCCGAGCTGAAGGCGAAGGGCCACCCACTCGCCTACGTGGGCGATGTGGTGGGGACGGGCAGCTCCCGCAAATCCGCCATCAACTCGGTGCTCTGGCACATCGGCACCGATATCCCCCACGTGCCCAACAAGCGCAGCGGCGGGGTGGTGCTGGGCAGCAAAATCGCCCCGATCTTCTTCAACACCGCCGAGGACTCCGGCGCCCTGCCGATCGAGTGCGACGTCAGCGCCCTCAACAGCGGCGACGTGATCACGATCCGGCCCCACGCCGGCACGATCGAGCGGGCCGCCGGCGAACCGGGGGCCGGGGAAGTGCTGGCCCGTTTCGAGCTCAAGCCCAGCACCATCGCCGACGAGGTGCGTGCCGGTGGCCGCATCCCCCTGCTGATCGGCCGCTCGCTCACCGACAAGGTGCGGCTGCAGCTGGGCCTGCCCCCCTCGGAGGCTTTCATCCGGCCGGTGGCCCCGGTCGACACGGGCAAGGGCTTCACCCTGGCCCAGAAGATGGTGGGCAAGGCCTGCGGCCTGGCGGGCGTGCGCCCCGGCACGAGCTGCGAACCGCTGATGACCAGCGTCGGCAGCCAGGACACCACCGGACCGATGACCCGCGACGAGATGAAGGAGCTGGCCTGCCTGGGCTTCTCCGCCGACCTGGTGATGCAGAGCTTCTGCCACACCGCCGCCTACCCCAAGCCGGTCGACCTCAGGACCCACGCCGAGCTGCCCGACTTCATCAGTTCCCGGGGCGGCGTCGCCCTGCGCCCCGGCGACGGCATCATCCACAGCTGGCTCAACCGCATGCTCCTGCCGGACACGGTGGGCACCGGCGGTGACAGCCACACCCGCTTCCCCCTCGGCATCTCCTTCCCGGCCGGCTCCGGCCTGGTGGCCTTCGCGGCCGCCATCGGCGCCATGCCCCTCGACATGCCCGAGTCGGTGCTGGTGCGCTTCTCCGGCTCCCTGCAGCCCGGCGTCACCCTGCGGGACGTGGTCAACGCCATCCCCTACGTGGCCATCCAGCAGGGCCTGCTGACGGTGGAGAAAGCCGGCAAGAAGAACATCTTCAGCGGCCGGATCATGGAGATCGAAGGGCTCCCCGACCTGAAGCTGGAGCAGGCGTTCGAGCTCACCGACGCCACCGCGGAACGCTCCTGCGCCGGCAGCACGATCAAGCTGAGCGTCGAGACGGTGAGCGAATACCTGCGCAGCAACGTGGCGCTGCTGAAGAACATGATCGCCCGGGGCTACAGCGATGCCCGCACCATGGCGCGCCGGATCCGGGCGATGGAGGCCTGGCTGGCGGATCCGGTGCTGATGGAGGCCGATGCCGACGCCGAGTACGCGGCGGTGATTGACATCAACCTGGACGAGCTGAGCGAGCCGATCCTGGCCTGCCCCAACGACCCCGACAACGTCAAGCTGCTGAGCGAAGTGGCGGGCGACCGGATCGATGAGGTGTTCATCGGCTCCTGCATGACCAACATCGGCCACTACCGCGCCGCCGCCACGGTGATGGACGGGGCCGGCACCAGCGCCGCCCGGCTGTGGGTGTGTCCCCCCACCCGGATGGACGACGAGGTGCTGCGGGCCGAGGGCTACACCGCCAAGTTCGAGACCGCCGGCGCCCGCATGGAGCTGCCCGGCTGCTCGCTGTGCATGGGCAACCAGGCCCGGGTGGAGGACAACACCACCGTGTTCTCCACCAGCACCCGCAACTTCAACAACCGCCTCGGCAACGGCGCCCAGGTGTACCTGGGCAGCGCCGAACTGGCGGCGGTGTGCGCCCTGCTGGGCCGTATCCCCAGCCCGGCCGAGTACCTGGAGATCGCGGCGGCCAAGATCGACCCCCTCTCCGACCAGCTCTACCGGTACCTCAACTTCGACCAGATCGACGGCTTCGAGGATGCCGGGCGGGTGGTGAGCGTGGAGGAGGAGGAGAAGGTGCTGGCGGAGGTGTAGGGGGCCGAGAAGCTAACCGTTGCTTCGTTGGTGGAAGAAGCGTCTGGCCGCATCGCTGCCCAGCAGACGAACGGCCAGAACCCCCAGAAGTAAGGAGGGGAGCAGGTCGGAGATGATCCGCCAACCGAGTGCCGGAACACTGGCGTTGCCACAGAGATAGGTCATCCCGCCAAACGGATGGTTGCAGGCCTGGAGCGGGTCTGGCAGTCCGCCGCCGGAGAGCAGGGAGAGCAGGATCACGTGCAGGGCCCTGGGCAGCGGGCTCTCGAACACACCGACGACCGTCGCGGCGATCAGAAGAATGGCGCCCAGCCGTTGTCCGTAGCGTCGTCGTCTCTGCAACCCCCAAAAGGTCAGGCCCGCAAGAACGATCACCAGAAGGCTGGTCAGGACGTCCGTGGCCGTGACGGACGCGGGGCAACGCGTGGACGATCCAGCCGAAAAGCAACTCAGGAGAGCGCCCAGGACTGTGGCCCCAAAGCCAAGCAAAGAGAGGAGAAAAAGAACCTGGGTGATCCACACACTTGGCGGACGGCCGAATGAACGCTCCATCGCCTGTCACCTCTCCTTGGTGGCCGTGAGGGACACCGCCACGGCCAAGGAGGCCCCATAGGCCAGGATGAACAGATGGAAGCTGTTCTCCACGGGCTTCCACCGCGCCAGCTTGCTGGGTCCGGTTCGTGGGGCCTGTCCCATCACGATCTGAAGGTTGGAATAGCAGCGATCACCCTGACTCCATCCATAGCAGTTGCCCGGGGAGGTCAGAAGGACCGCAACCTGCAGCACCAGAACAACCGGCCAGATCCAGATCCTTGTGCGAATGCGATCGCCATGGTTGCGCCCAAGCGAAAGCCATCGAGCAAGCACGATCACGGCATAGATCGGAAGGAGGATCAGGACATAAAGGATCCAGCCGAGCGTGGTGAAGGACGTGGCCAGGAACAGGACAAAGCTGACCAGGACATAACTCGTCAACGCCCAGGCGAAATCAAGCTTCGTCATGACCTTCCCTGCGAGGGTGCACGTCGGAGGCGAAAAGATTTAAGTCATGGATTGGTAGCTTGTGATGAGATTCCGGTAGTTGGGGATGTGGTTAGAGAGCAATGTCCCGAGTCCTTCGACGTCGTTGCGCCAATCACGGTGTAACTCACAAGCCACTCCAAACCAGTTCATCAGCTGAGCGCCAGCAGCACTCATCCTGGCCCAGGCGGCATGGCGCGTGACCTCATTAAACGTACCCGAAGCGTCCGTCACCACAAACACCTCATAGCCTGCCTCAATGGCTGAAAGCGCAGGAAAGGCGACGCAGACCTCGGTGACCACACCAGCAATGATCAACTGCTTGCGACCAGTGTTGCGAACAGCCTCGACAAACTCCTCATTATCCCAAGCATTGATGTTTCCTGGTCGGGCAATGTACGGGGCATCCGGAAATTGCTCCTTCAGCTCAGGGACCAGGGGGCCGTTCGGTCCATTCTCGAAGCTGGTCGTCAGAATCGTTGGGAGGTTGAAGTATTTTGCACTGGCCCCAAGGGCAAGCACATTGTTCTTGAACTCACCAGGGGAAAAGTCCTGAACCAAGGAGATCAGACCCGACTGGTGATCGATCAGCAGGCATGCTGCATCATCCTTGTCTAGACGGACGTAACGGAAAGGGTCAACCATGGCCTGTCGATGCAAAGTTAGGAGTCTTCCTGACTGAAGAGGGTTTTCCTTCAAGAGAGGGGAAGCTCTGGCAGCTAGCTGCCAAGCAGTAGGCTAACTCAGACAAGAAGCCAAACAACTGCAAGCTGTGTGATCGGCTTGAATCGTTTGAAATGTTCTTGAATAGGAGCCAGTCATCGCCCAGCCAGCCGAAGCCTGAAAGTTGCTCATCAGCTGCGCAGGAACTGCTTAAGCCGTTCACGGATCCAGTCCAGAGGGTTGCTCATCGCCTCATCGACAAATAGGCCCCGTGCCCTTAGATCGTCCTCGTAGCTATGCAACACTTCTTTGCGTCGGTTCAGTTCTTCGGCGATGATCTCCGCGAAGGCAGGATACAACTGCAGCAGAGGCCGAAATCCACCGCGAGGAATCACAAAAAGAGTGGTGTCTTCCGCTGCCAGCATGGTGGTGGGATAGGGCATCTCCAGCAACAGGGGAAGTTCACCAAAGAATTCACCACTCTGGAAGCTGAAGAGGCGCTGGCTGATGCGGTCCGTTTCATGGATCGCGTCAATGCAGCCAGTGAGCACTATATTGAAGCTTTGGCTCATCTCACCTTGATGGACAAGGACTTCTCCGGCAGAGAGATGACGCCTGGCTCCACTAACGATCAACTGCCTGAGGGACCGGCCTTTCAGTTCCTTGAAGTATCGCAGTCCTCTCAGAAGGTCACTCAGGGTCTCCCCTGGGGAGTCCTTCACCTCTGCATCGCTTGACTGGCCAGGGGAAGCTTCGAGCATGCCAGGCACTGAACCAGTATGACGGATCTCCCTCCTCGGCCAAGCGAGGTGGAGATCCCGCTCACGGAATCCCTGCTGTATCGCATAGTTGATTCCGCTGCTGATCGTCTGACTTGTCTGGATGTCTGATGTCCAGACCCGCAAGATAAATCCGAGGCCAACGTCCCCCTGACTCGTGAAGATGACCTGCGGGGCTGGCTCAGCGTTGACCTGGGGCTCATCAAGCGCTGCCTGCAGAAGCACCTCGGTGACTTCAAGCGCATCACTGTCATGGGCCACCATCACCGGCAAATCAATTCGGCCAGTGAAATTGGAGTAACTTAGGTTCTGGACAGGGATGTTGGTGAGAAACGCATTCGGTACGATAATCTCAGAGCCTTGGAAGGTGCTGATGACGGTGGATCGGATAGAGATCTGCTTGATGTAGCCAGTGGTCTGGTTAAATTCGATCAAGTCCCCCACCTTGAGCTTTCCTTCCATCAACAGTGTGAGTCCACCACTGAGATTGCGGGTCAGATCCTGCAGCCCGAAGCCAAGACCCACACCCAACGCTCCAAGCAATACCGCCAGGGCGCCGAAATCAAGGCCCATTCCCTGCACCACAAGCACGTAGCCCAGTGCTGCGACCCCAAGGCTTGTCAGCGTGGCTGTGGCTTCGCGGCGCCCTTCAGGAATCTGGAATCTGGGAAGCAGGCGATCCTTGAGAAGGAACTTGATTCCCCGTGCCAGCAGGCTTACGGCGACCAGAAGAAAGGCCACTTCAAGCAGCCAAAGAAGCGAGATGCTCTGTTCCCCAAGAGGGAACAGCGGAGCAGTGAAGGCGCGGAGAATCGATTCATGAATCATCCTTGTACCTAGGCATTGAGAAAAGACCGGATGGCGAACATCAGGCCGTCATGGGCGAACGCAGAGGCGTTGTTGGAATTGAAGAGTCAAGCCTGGACAGAGGCCATGTCAATCAATGCTTGAAACACCTTAAGGCGAAGGGGATCAATGGAAAGCATCGTGACGGACTTGTAACCCAACGCTTCGACAATAGTTTTGGCGTTGGCAACGCTCTCATCAACGGTGGGAAAGTGACCCGATGGCTTCCTTGCCTGACGCCGCTGGCAGTTCTTTATCGGCTTACATCTTCTGCCTGAGTCAATATCGCCCACCATTTCTTCTTCTTGCTGCCAAACCATCAGCATCTTTATTGAGCGTTGTACGTCTTGCCTGATTGAGCCTGTGCGATCAGGGCGCTCAGTTCATGGACCCGTGCTGGCCGGCGACATGCATGCAAACCGTGACCTGGTGGACGACATCGCCGTTCGGCGTCGGAACAAGAGCGGTACCAAGGCCTGGTCTCAGGCCTCCCCATGCAGGCAGGGGCCGAGATCCGGCAGTGGCCAACAGCCGCCCCGTTCCTATTCGCCGCCCTGAACGGCCAGGAGCTTGCGCTGCTGCTTCCAGCGCAGCACCTGCCAGACCAGGAACACCATCAGCAGGGGCAGCACCGCCACCAGCACCACGAACCGGTAGGTGTTGTCGACGATCTCGCCGCCGGCGGTGGAGGCCAGGACCTGCTCCACCAGATAGAGCCCGTAGAGGCCCAGAAGAATCCAGCCCTCAAGGCGGGAGATCACCCCGTTGGTCCAGAAGATCGGCAGGCAGGCCAGGGTGGTGGCCACCATGATCGGCAGGTCGCGGCTCACCATCACCGGATCCACCGCCAGCCCCTTGCCGCCGGAGAGCACGGCGCAGAGGCCCAGGATCACGATCTGGTTGAGCAGGTTGCTGCCCACCACGTTGCCGATGGCCAGGTCGGCCTTGCCCCGGTAGGCGGCCACCACGGAGGTGACCAGCTCGGGCATGGAGGTGCCGGCCGCCACGATCGTCAGGCCGATCACCGTCTGGCTCACCCCCAGGGCCACGGCGGCGGTGGTGGCCCCCTTCACCAGCAGCTGGGAGCCGACCACCAGCAGGACCAGGCCCGCCGCCAGCTTGAAGGCCGCCACCAGCGGGGTGGACCGCTCGTTCTCGTTGTCCTCGTCGTCTTCGGAATCTTCCGACGCCGTGCGGATCTCCCAGACGAGGTTGGCCACCGTCGCGAACAGCAGTGCCACGCCCGCCTGCCAGGTGAGCCGGCCCCCCGAGGCCATGCCCCACACGGCCATCGAGATGCCCAGCAGCAGGGGCACGTCCCGCCGCACCAGGCGGCTCCTGACGCGCAGGGGAACGATGGCCGCGCTGGCGCCCAGCACCACCAGGATGTTGAAGATATTGCTGCCCACCACGTTGCTGACGGCCAGGTCGGCATCCCCCTGAAGGGTGGACAGCACACTCACGAACAGCTCCGGTGTGCTGGTGCCCAGGGACACCACCGTCAGGCCGATCACGAGCTGGGGGATGCCCAGCAGCAGGGACAGGGCGACCGAACCGGCCACGAACAGTTCCCCGCCGCCGAACAGCACCAGGATGCCGAGGATGATCTCGACGAAACTGGGCAGGGTGGGCATGGCGGCCTGTCGGAAAGCGCATGAGTTTAGGGAGACGCCAGCCCGTCCCCGGAAGTGACACGCTGGATCTCCCGGTCCCGCTGCCCCCCTGAATCAGGAAACCCTGCTGTTCGAGCCGGCCCAACCGGCCGCCGATGCCCTGCGCACCGTGCTGGCCTTCCCGAGCAGCTATTCGGTGGGGATCACCAGCCTGGGCTATCAGGTGGTGTGGGCCAGCCTGGCGCGCCGCAGCGACCTGGACGTGCGGCGGCTGTTCACGGATCAGGGGGATCCGCCGCACCGCTCCTGCGACCTGTTCGGCCTCTCGCTCAGCTGGGAGCTGGACGGACCGGTGCTGCTCGACCTGCTCGAGCGCCAGGGCATCCCCCTGTGGAGTCACCAGCGGGGGGAGGAGGACCCGATCGTGTTCGGCGGCGGCCCGGTGCTCACCGCCAATCCCGAGCCCCTGGCCCCCTTTTTCGATGTGGTGCTGCTCGGTGACGGCGAGCTGCTGCTGCCCGCCTTCATCGACGCGCTCCAGGCTGCCCGCCCCCTGTCCCGGCCCGAACGCCTGCGGCAACTGGCCCGGGTTCCGGGGGTGTACGTGCCGGCGCTCTACGCCCCCCGCTACGACGCCGACGGCGCCCTGCTGGCGGTGGAGCCCACCGCCGCCGACCTGCCGGCGACCGTCGCCAAGCAGACCTGGCGCGGCAACACCCTCAGCCATTCCACGGTGATCACGCCGGAGGCGGCCTGGCCCTCGATCCACATGGTGGAGGTGGCCCGCAGCTGCCCGGAGCTGTGCCGCTTCTGCCTGGCCAGCTACCTGACCCTGCCGTTCCGCACCGCCTCCCTCGACGACGGCCTGATCCCGGCGGTGGAAACCGGCCTGGCGGTGACGCAGCGGCTTGGCCTGCTGGGGGCCTCGGTGACCCAGCACCCCCAGTTCGCCGACCTGCTCACCTGGCTCGATCAGGACCGTTTCGAGGGCACCCGGGTCAGCGTCAGCTCGGTGCGGGCCGCCACGGTGACCCCCCAGCTGGGGCGGATCCTGGCCCGGCGGGGCAGCAAGTCACTGACGATCGCGATCGAGAGCGGCAGCGAACGGATGCGCCGGGTGGTGAACAAGAAGCTGAGCGGCGAGGAGATCTTCGCGGCGGCCCGCTACGCGAAGGAAGGGGGCCTCAGCGGCCTGAAGCTCTACGGCATGGCGGGCCTGCCCAGCGAGGAGGAGGCCGACATCGAAGCCACCGCCGACCTGCTCCTGGCCCTCAAGAAGGCCACGCCCGGCCTGCGGCTCAGCCTCGGGGTGAGCACCTTCGTGCCCAAGGCCCACACCCCCTTCCAGTGGGAAGGGGTGCGGCCGGAGGCGGAGAAGCGCCTGCAGCGGCTGGCGCGGCGCCTGCAGCCGAAGGGCATCGAGCTGCGGCCCGAGAGCTACGGCTGGAGCGTCATCCAGGCCCTGCTCTCCCGCAGCGACCGCCGCCTGGCGCCCGTGATCGCCGCGGCCCGTGGCCAGCACGACAGCCAGGGCGGCTGGAAGAAGGCCTACCGGGCAGCGCGCGCCGGCGAGGTGGCCGCCCCGGCGGAACTGTCGGTCCCCCTGCCGGCGCCTCCCCCCTGGGAGGAGGTGGTCCATGCCACCTGGGCTGAGGGGAGGGTGCTGCCCTGGACCCATCTGGAGGGGCCCCTACCCCCGGCCACCCTGCTCAGGCATCGGCAGGAGGCGCTGGCTGGCGATAGCAGCGCAGACCCGCCAGCAGCACCCAGCCCGCCACATTGACGCGGCTGTCGTAGAGGGGGATGTCGGTAGCGTGCAGGGCCACCAGCACCAGGGCCGCCGCCCACCAGGCCCGATCGAACAGGCTGCCGCCGGCCATGCCCAGCCAGCCCGCCCGGCCCAGCAGCCACAGCACCAGCCCCACCACGAGCACGGCGACCGGCACCCCGTGGCTCAGGGCCAGATCGATCGGCAGGTTGTGGGGATGGCCGTGCCAGAAGCCGGTGCGCATCGGATAAATGATGCTGAAGGCGGCCGCCCCCCAGCCCAGCCAGGGTCGTTCGGCGATCAGCCCCACGGCCACCTGCCACTGGGCCAGGCGGGTGATCGCCAGCGGACGCTGGCCGCCGGAGTCCAGGTCGATCAGCCGGCCCCAGATCGCCTCGGGCACCAGCTGGCGGGCCAGCTCCTGCGGGGCGGCCGGCACCCAGGGCAGGGTGGACAGGCCGATCACCACCAGCACCACCAGCAGCACCGGCAGCAGCCACACCCAGCTCCCCGGCCCCGCCACCAGGGGCACCGCCAGCAACAGGGCTCCCCAGGCATTGCGGGAATCGGTGAGGAACACCGCCGCCACCAGGGCGACGGCGATCACCAGCACCACACCCCGGCGCTGCCAGCCCCGGCGGGCTTCGAGCAGGGCCGCCAGGGTGAAGGGCCAGGCCAGCACCATCCAGGCCCCGGCGATGTTGGCGTAGTCGAACAGGCCCGCCAGCCGCTGCGGCGGATTGCCGCCGGCCTTGATGTGCCAGATGATCAGGCCCCCCAGCGCCTGGAACGGTCCGCTCCAGCCCCACCACAGCTGGCCCAGGCCGGTGAGGATCACCGGCACCGTGCCGGCCACCAGGGCCAGGGCCACCCGGCGACGGGCGGCCGGGGTGCCGAGATACACCTGGAAGCCCCAGAAGCCCCAGAAGAAGGGCAGCCAGTTGCCCATCCCCAGCCAGGCCAGCCCATTGCTGGCGGCCCGGAAGCAGCCCAGCACCATCAGCACCGCCGCCACCAGCAGCACGCCGTTGACCCGGTCGTCCAGGACGGGGCGACGGCCGCGGCTGCCCAGGATCAGGGCCAGCAGCAGGGCCAGGCCCGCCAGGAAAGCGCTGCTGGCCAGCAGGAACATCCCCAGTTGGAAGCAGCGCCAGCCCAGCGGCGTGGCGGCGTCCGGCTTGGGCGCCATCAGGCGCTCGTCGAGGGAGGAAAAACGGATCACCGGAGCGGCGGCGGCAGCGGAGGACCGACGGCCGGTCCAGGGGCAGGGCTCAATCAAACACAGCGGTTCGGCCCCGGTAGACCATCACCTGTCGCCGCAGAAACAGGCGCACCGCCCGGGCCAGGGCCAGCCGTTCGGTGTCGCGGCCCTTGCGGATCAGGTCCTCCACCTCGTCGCGGTGGCCCACGTGCATGGTGGCCTGCTCGATGATCGGCCCGCCGTCCAGCTCCTCGGTGACGAAGTGGGCGGTGGCGCCGATCAGCTTGACCCCCCGCTCCCAGGCGCGGTGGTAGGGCTGGGCCCCCTGGAAGGCCGGCAGGAAGGAATGGTGGATGTTGATCACCTGGGAGAAGCGGGCCAGGAAGGCGGGGCTCAGCACCTGCATGTACTTGGCCAGCACCACCAGCTCGATCCGCTCCTCCTCCAGCAGGGCCAGCTGGGCCTGCTCCACCTCCGAGCGGGAGGCCGCCGTGATCGGCAGGTGCACGAAACGGGCACCGAAATCAGCCGCCAGCGCCGCCAGATCCGGGTGGTTGGAGACCACCAGGGGCACCAGCATCGGCAGTTCCCCGGAGCGGGTGCGCCAGAGCAGGTCCACCAGGCAGTGGTCCTGACGGCTGGCGAAGATCGCCACCCGGGGCAGGGCGTCGGAGAAATGCACCTGGCCCTCGCCGCCAAGGCGCCCCGCCAGGGCCGCCACCGCCGGCACGATCGCCTCGCGGGGCAGGCCGAACCCCTCCAGGGCCCATTCGATCCGGCTCAGGAACAGCCCCGCCCCCGCATCGGTGTGGTGGTCGGCATGGAGGATGTTGCCGCCGTTGGCGGCCACCCAGCCCGAGAGTTCGCTCACCAGACCTGGCCGATCGGGGCAGATCAGCTGCAGGATCGCCGTGGGGGAACGCATCGATGATTCCGGGACGGATCGGTCGGAACCGTCATGGTGGCGCAGGCGGGCCGGTAAAGTCACGGCGCCAGCCACGTCACAGCACCGTCCCATGGCCGTCGCGTCGATCCCCGCGCCCCTCTCCCTGATGGGTGTCCTGCGCCGCCTCAGCCTGCTTGCCGTGGCCCTGGTGCTCAGCGTTTCCCTGGTGGCCTGCTCGGGCGACCAGACCCGCAAGCCGCCGACGATCAGCCCGGAGGACATGACCCTGATCGCCCGCCAGACCGAAGGGTTCCTGGCCGCGAAGGAGCGCCTGCCGGAACTGGCCGATCTGGTCAACGACCGCAACTGGGTCTTCACCCGCAACCTGATCCACGGCCCGATGCAGGATCTCGGCCGCCAGATGCTCTACATCAACCAGCGGCTGCTCCCCGCCGACCGGGCCGAGGCCGCCAAGCGGGCCACCAAGCTGAAGGCCTCCCTGGCCAAGCTCGATGAGGCCGCCCGCCTGCAGGACGGCGAGAACCTGCGCAAGGACTACATCAAGGTGGCCACCGGCTTCAGCGCCTACGCCGAAGTGATTCCGGCCGAGGCCATCACCCTGGCCGAAACCTTCGCCGCCGAATCCAAGGTCTCCAACGCCGTGCCGCCGGCCCCCTCGCCCAACACCCCCGCGCCCCAGCCGGTCGCCACCGGCGACGCCTGATCCACGCCCCGGCGGGCCCCACTCCCACCGCTCCTGAGGCCGGAGGGTCGTCGGTGGCGCCTTCCAGCACCTCCGTGATCGTGGTCGGGTCGGGCATCGTGGGCCTGGCCTGCGCCTGGTGGCTGCAGTGCCGCGGCCATACCGTGCTGCTGATCGATCCGGCCCAGGCAGCCGCCGCGGCTGATGCCCCGGGCGACGGCGAAGGCCCAGGCAAGGGCTCCGAGCGCAGCGGCAGCCTGGCCGCCCTCGGGGTGCTGATGGCCGACAGCTTCCACCGGGACCGGGGCCGGGCCTGGGAGCTGCGTCAGCGCAGCCTGGAGCTCTGGAGCGAGTGGCGCCACGAGCTGGCCCGACGGGGGCATCCGATCCCCTACCGCTCCGGGGTGCTGCTGCTGGCGGCCGATGGGGAGGAGGCGGAACGCCTGTCGGCGCTGGGGGCGCGTAAGCGGGCACTGGGCCTGCCCCTGGAGCCCTGGGACCGGCGGCGGCTGGAAAAGCTCGAGCCCGGCCTGCCCCAGCCCTGCCTGGCGGGGCTCCACTCCGGCCGCGACGGCCAGCTGGATCCGGGGTCGGCCCTGGCGGCCCTGGCGGCGGACGGCCGACAACGGGGCCTGACCGTGCGGGCGGAGGCGGCCGTGGCCCTGGCGCCCGATGGCGGCGGCTGGCGGGTGGACCTGGCCGGGGGCGGCACGGAGCGGGCGGCGTGGGTGGTGCTGGCGGCCGGGACCGCCAGCGGCACGCTGCTGAAGGCGGCAGTGGAGGTGGCCGAGGGGGTGGCGGCTGGGATGGACCCTGGCCTCGGAGCGCTGGAGCCGGTGCTGGGCCAGGCCCTGGAGCTGGAGCTGGACGCCCCCCTCCCCGGCCCGTGGCCCGGGGCGCTGGTGTGGCGGGGCGTCAACCTGGTGCCCCGTCCCGACCTGGAGGGGGGCCGGCGCCTGTGGCTGGGGGCAACTCTCGAGCCGGGCCGCCGGGCCGACCCGGACCAGCTCAGGGAGCTGCGCGACCTTGGAGGTGCGGCTCCGGAGTGGCTGCAGGAGGCACGGGTGGTGCGCCGCTGGCAGGGCCTGCGCCCCCGCCCCCTCGGCCGGCCGGCCCCCCTGCTGGAGCAGCCGGCCCCGGGGCTGCTGCTGGCGAGCGGCCACTACCGCAACGGCATCCTGCTGGCGCCGGCCACCGCCGCCTGGGTGGCCGCTCAGGTCGAGGCCCGCCCGACCGGCACCTGAACGTCGCGGCAGGCCATGAAAAAAGCCCCCCGAGGGGGGCTTGGTGCCGAGCGATCCGGGCCGAGCGGCCCGGGGATCACTTGCTCTCGGTGAACTCGGCGTCGATGACGTCATCGGCAGCGGAGGCGGTGCCGTTGCCGTTGCCACCGGGGGCGGCGCCGGCGGCGGCACCCTCGGCCCCGGCCTGCTGGTACACGGAGGCACCGGCGGCATAGAGGGCCTGCTGGAGCTGCTCCAGGCTGGCCTTGATGGCCGGGGAGTCGTCCTTCTCGAGGGCCTCCTTGAGGTCCTTGGCGAAGCCCTCCACCTTGGCCTTGTCCTCGGCGCCCACCTTGTCGCCCAGTTCGCCCAGCTGCTTCTCGGACTGGTAGATGAGGGTCTCGGCCTGGTTCCTCAGGTCGATCTTCTCCCGCTTCTCCTTGTCGGCGGCGGCGTTGGCCTCCGCGTCCTTCACCATCTTGTCGACTTCGTTGTCGCTGAGGGTGGAGGCGCCGGTGATGGAGATGCTCTGCTCCTTGCCGCTGCCCTTGTCCTTGGCGGTGACGCTGAGGATGCCGTTGGCGTCGATGTCGAAGGTGACCTCGATCTGGGGCACGCCACGGGGGGCCGGAGGGATGCCGTCGAGGCGGAAGGTACCCAGCGACTTGTTGTCGGAGGCCATCTCACGCTCGCCCTGCAGGACGTGGATCTCCACGTTCGTCTGGCCGTCGACGGCGGTGGAGTACACCTCCGACTTCTTGGTGGGGATGGTGGTGTTGCGGGTGATCATCTTGGTCATCACGCCGCCGAGGGTCTCCACACCCAGGGAGAGGGGGGTGACGTCGAGCAGCAGGATGTCCTTCACCTCGCCGGCCAGCACACCGCCCTGGATGGCGGCACCCACGGCCACCACCTCATCGGGGTTCACCGTCTGGTTGGGGGTCTTGTTGGTGATCCGCTTGACCAGTTCCAGCACCGCGGGGATGCGGGTGGAGCCGCCCACCATGACGATCTCGTCGAGCTCGCTGGTGGAGAGCTTGGCGTCCTTGAGGGCCTGCTCCACCGGCACCCGGCAGCGGTCGATCAGCTTGGAGGCGAGCTCCTCGAACTTGGCCCGGGTGAGGGTGAGGTCGAGGTGCTTGGGCCCTTCAGGGGTGGCGGTGATGAAGGGCAGATTGATCTCGGCCTGGGTGGCGCTGGAGAGTTCGATCTTGGCCTTCTCGGCCGCCTCGGTGAGGCGCTGCAGGGCCTGCTTGTCCTGGCGCAGGTCGATGCCCTCGTTGGACTTGAAGCTGTCGGCCAGGTGATCGACGATCACCTTGTCGAAGTCGTCGCCGCCCAGGTGGGTGTCACCGCTGGTGGAGAGCACCTCGAAGACGCCGTCGCCCACTTCCAGCACGGAGACGTCGAAGGTGCCGCCGCCGAGGTCGAAGACCAGGATGCGCTCGTTGCTCTTGCGATCCAGGCCGTAGGCCAGGGCCGCCGCCGTGGGCTCGTTGATGATCCGCAGCACTTCGAGGCCGGCGATCTTGCCGGCGTCCTTGGTGGCCTGGCGCTGGGAGTCGTTGAAGTAGGCGGGGACCGTGATCACGGCCTGGGTGACGGTTTCACCCAGGTACTTGCCGGCGTCCTCGGCCAGCTTGCGCAGCACTTCGGCCGAGATCTCCTCGGGGGCGAACTGCTTGCTGAGCACCGGGCACTTGATCTTGACGTTGGCGCCGGCCTTCTCGACGCCGTAGCTGACTTCCTTCGATTCCTCGTTGACCTCATCGACCCGGCGGCCGATGAAGCGCTTGACGGAATAGAAGGTGTTCTCCGGGTTCATGACCGCCTGGCGCTTGGCGATCTGTCCGACCAGCTTGTCCTGGTTCTTCGTGTAGGCCACCACCGACGGCGTCGTGCGGAAGCCCTCGGCGTTGGCGATCACCGTGGGCTTGCCGCCCTCCATCACGGCGACGCAGCTGTTCGTGGTGCCGAGGTCAATACCGACGACCTTGCCCATGGATGACCACCTCCTGGTGTGGATGAAGTTCTGACTGGAGCCATCTTCCGCATCCGGGGTTCACCCAGGCGAGGGGTGGTTCCCGAACCGGTGCCGTACCAGGAAGGGGGCCTGGGCCTGTCGGAGCCTGGGATCCGGCGGACCTACGGTCGGGCGGCAGCTGCTCATGCGAGCCCATGGCGACCCCACAGGCAGCACCGGTGATCGGTGGTGGCACCGCCCTGGCGGGGGTGCTGGGGGATCCGGTGCGCCACTCCCTCTCGCCGGCGATGCACAACGCCGCCATCGCCGCGCTGGGCCTCGACTGGGCCTACCTGGCCCTGCCGGTGGCGGCGGCGGACCTGGCCGTGGTGCTGCAGGGCCTGGAGGCGATCGACTGCCGCGGCCTCAACGTCACCCTGCCCCACAAGCAGGCGGCGGCCGCCCTGGCGCAGGAGCTGACGCCGCTGGCCCAGCGGCTGGGGGCGGTGAACACCCTGGTGCGACGTGACGGCGGCGGCTGGCTGGGCGACAACACCGATGTGGCGGGGTTTCTGGCACCGCTGCGGCCGCCGGAGGCCGTGGCGGAGCCCGGCGCCGGAGCCTGGGGAGAGCGCGAGGCCCTGGTGCTGGGCTGCGGCGGCAGTGCCCGGGCGGTGGTGGCGGGTCTGGTGGAACTGGGCCTGGGCCGCATCCGGGTGGCGGGCCGCGACAGCACGCGCCTGGGCCGCTTCCTCGCCTCCTGCGCCGACTGGGCCCCCCGCCTGGAGCCCCTGGCCTGGGAGCCCGCGGCGGCCGGGCCGCCGGACCCCCTGGCTGCTGCGCTGGCGGGCGCCGATCTGGTGGTGAACACCACGCCCCTGGGCATGGCCTCCGGCCGGGATCCGGCGGCGGCGGCGCGCTCGCCCCTGGATCCCTCCCAGGTGGCCCTGCTGCGGCCGGCCGCCACCGTCTACGACCTCATCTACGTCCCCCGGCCCACCACCCTGCTGCGCCTGGCCGGTGAACGGGGCTGCCGCACCATCGACGGCCTGGAGATGCTGGTGCAGCAGGGCGCCGCCTCCCTGCGGCTCTGGAGTGGCCGGGAGGACGTGCCGGTGATCGCCATGCGGGACGCCGCCCTGGCCCGGCTGGGGGCCCCCTAGCCTGCGGGGACCGTCCGCACCCGAGCCAGCGCCCCCATGGAAGGTCCTCCGATCTGGCAGCGGCTGCTGGGAGCCCTGGCCTACCTGCTGCCCCTGAGCGACGCCCTGCGCTTCGGCCAGGCCCTGTTCGACATGTTCCCGCTGCTGCGGTGGCTGGCGCTGCCGGCCCTGCCCCTGGTGGTCCTGGAGCAGGCCATCCCTTTCGGCGGCCTGGTGCTGTTCCTGGTGCTGTTCCTGCTGGTGGTGCGCAACCCGAAGGTGCCCTACCCGATCCGCTTCAACGTGCTGCAGGCGATCCTGATCGACATCGTGCTGGTGCTGCTGAGCCTGGCCTTCGACACGGTGCTGGCGCCCCTGGGCGCCGGTTTCGCCGTCCGCACCCTCTCCAACACGATCTTCCTGGGCACGGTGCTGCTGGTGCTGTTCTCGGTCATCCAGAGCCTGCGGGGCAAGGAGGCCGACATCCCCACCGTCTCCGAGGCGGTGCGGATGCAGCTCTTCTGAAAAGCGCCACGGCGCTGCGATAGGGTCTTGGATCCGTCGCTGACGGGCCCCGGTGCCCTTCAGCCCCTCCACAGGCGACCATGACGCAGCCCTACTACGAAACGATGTACATCCTCCGGCCGGACATCCCGGAGGAGGAAGTCGAGACCCACGTCGCCAAGTACCGCGACATCGTCGTCGAAGCCGGCGCCGAAGTGCTCGACACGCAGATGCGCGGCAAGCGCCGCCTGGCCTACCCGATCGCCAAGCACCGGGAAGGCATCTACGTGCAGCTCAACCACAGCGGCGACGGCCAGCAGGTGGCCCTGCTCGAGCGCGCCATGCGCCTCTCCGAGGACGTGATCCGCTACCTGACCGTGATTCAGGACGGTCCCATGCCCCCGCCCCGCAGCGTCCCCGGCGCAGCGGTCGAGGTGGCCCCCACCGAGGCGGCGACGGCCTGATCCGGGTTGTTCTTCGTTGATCACTGGGCCTACAGTCCGCCCAATGGGTGCTAGGCGATGACTGCGACGGACAAGTCCACGGCCGGCGGGGACGCCGGCGAGGAGGCCGGCCCGGAAGGCAGACCAGCGTCCCGTGGCCTGCCGGCCCAGCCGGCCTTTCCGCCCTCCAGCTGGCCCGCCAATCCGGCGCCTCCGGCGGCGAGCGTGCTGACGCCCGGCCAGCCGCTGGCCCCCATGCCGGCTCCGCCGCCGGCCAGCTTCAGTTTCGGCGAGGTTCCCACCGCCCCGGATCCGGCCCCCATGGCCGCCGACCCCGTCGCAGATGATCCGGTCGCAGCCGCGGCGGGCGTCCCGCTGGCGTCAGCGATTCCGCCAACCGCAGCAGCACCGGCGGCGGTCGGCGCCACCCCCGCCAGCCTGGCGATCACCACCACCGGCCCCGACGCCCAGCAGCTCGAGATGGAGCTGGCCGCCGCCCGGGATGAGCTGAAGGCCCTGCACGAGATGCTGGAGGACCTTCCCGAGATCTTTGAGCGCAAGTTCCAGCAGCGCCTGGCCACGGTGATGGAGCACCAGAAGCACCTGCTCGCCGACAACCAGGCCCTGCGGGACCGGCTCTACAGCCTGAACCCCGCCGCGGCCGATGGGCCGCCCCCGGGCTCAGGCCGCCCCCAGCCGCTGCTGCTGCCCACGGTGGCCAGGAAGCAGGGCTGGGGCCAGGCCCTGAAGCGGGCCCTGCGGCTGGGCGGCGAAGGGGCGCCCCAGAAGATCAGTCGCCACGACGACGGGCGGCCCATAACCGCGTAGGCATCCCCCACACGTAGATGAAGCCCTCGGCGGCCCGGTGGTCGAAGAGGTCTTCAGCGCCGTAGGTGGCCATGTCGGGCACGTAGAGGCTGTCGCTGGCGCTGGAGCGCCCCACCACGGTGGCGCTGCCCTTCTGGAGCCGGATCCGCACCAGGCCGTTGACCGTGGCCTGGGTGCGGTCGAGGAAGCCGTCGAGGGCGTCCTTGAGGGGACCGAACCAGAGGCCCTGGTACACCAGATCCGCCCAGCTCATCTCGATCTGGCGCTTGTAGCGGAGCACGTCGGCGGCCAGGGTGAGGCTCTCCAGCTCCTGGTGGGCGCGGATCAGCAGCAGCAGGCCCGGGGTCTCGTAGATCTCCCGGCTCTTGATGCCCACCACCCGGTTCTCGATCATGTCGAGGCGGCCGAAGCCGTGGGCCCCCGCCAGGGCATTGGCCCGCCGGATCAGGGCCACCGGATCGAGGCGCTCGCCGTCGATGGCCACCGGGTTGCCCTGCTCGAAGGCGATCTCCACCACCTGGCCCTCGGCCGGGGCATCCGCCACCGAACGGGTCATGGCGTAGACCTCCTCCGGCGGCTCCACCATCGGGTCCTCCAGGGGGCCGGCCTCGATGCTGCGGCCCAGCAGGTTGAGGTCGATCGAATAGGGGGACTTCTTGCTCACCGGCGCCGGGATGTCGCAGCGCTCGCCGTAGGCGATCGTCTCCTCCCGGCTCATGCCCCACTCCCGGGCCGGGGCCAGCACCTTGAGGTCGGGGGCCAGGGCGCCGATGGCGACGTCGAAGCGCACCTGGTCGTTGCCCTTGCCGGTGCAGCCGTGGGCCACCGCGTCGGCCCCCACCTCCCGGGCCACCTCGACGAGGCGGCGGGCGATCAGGGGGCGGGCCAGGGCCGTGGAGAGGGGGTAGCGCCCCTCGTAGAGGGCATTGGCCCGGATGGCCGGGAAGGCGAACTCGCGGATGAAGGGATCGATCAGGTCGTCCACCCGCGACTGGCTGGCGCCGGCCGCCAGGGCCTTGAGACGGATCGGCTCGAGCTCGTCCCCCTGGCCGAGGTCGGCGGCGAAGGTGATCACCTCCTTCACCCCCCACTCGCGCATCAGATAGGGGATGCAGACGCTGGTGTCGACACCACCGGAATAGGCGAGCACCACCCGCTCGGCACGCGGCGTGCCCCCGGGCTGTTCAGCGCCCGCCCCCTGCTGCCCCAACGTCGCCATCCGTGCCGCTCCTGCGCTGTGGCGACCGATTCTGGCGCCTGGGGGTCATTCTCCCCCCTGGTCCGCCGGCGGCAGCCGCCAGCGCAGCAGCACCACCAGGGCCAGCAGCAGCGGCGGCCCCAGCACCAGGGCCGCCACCACCGCCGGCTGGAGCGGCAGGGGCTGGGGCCAGCGCAGGCCGGCGGCGGCCAGCAGGGTGCTGAGCACGAGGGCCGCCGACCAGAGACGGCCCACTTCCAGGATCTTGGCTGCTGTCATGGGCGGCGCGGTAGGGTGTTGAGTCGGTCCTTGACGACCCAGCCTGACGGCATGAGCATTCTCGACACGATCAACCCCTCCCTGACCCGCTACCGGCGCAACGAGCCGGCGCCGGTGCTGCCGCTGCGGGATGAGCCCGACCTGCTGAGCCTGCTGGAGGCGAGCGGCCGCCTGGTCGCCGACGAGGAGACCGCCAGCACCGATGTGAGCACGGTGGAGGAGGAGGAGCTGTCGGCGCTGATGGGCGAGAAGGAGGATTACAACCCGGCCGACGAGCCCTCAGAGGAAGACTGGGAGGACTGACGGTCCGCTCCGGCTCCACCCTGCAGCTTTTCCGATGGCCTCCCGCGACGGCCGCATCCCTGCGGCCCTGCTCGCCCTGATCCTGCTGGCCGCCTGCCTGGCCAGCGATGCCTTGGTGGCCAATTCCATGCTGACCCTGCCGCTGGTGGTGGCGGCCCTGGTCAGCGCCGGCGTGGCGGCCCTGGGGGTGCCGCGCCTGCGGGCCCTGAAGATCGGCCAGGTGATCCGGGACGAAGGCCCCCAGGCCCACCACAGCAAGGCGGGCACCCCCACCATGGGCGGCCTGTTGGTGGTGCCCGTGGGGGTGCTGGTGGGGGGGCTGATCAGCCCGGAGGATCCCCGCCCGCTGGCGGTGGCGGCGGTCACCCTGGCCTACATGGCGATCGGCGCCGTCGACGACTGGCGCAGCCTCACCCGGCGCACCAACACGGGCCTGAGCCCCCGGGGCAAGCTGCTGCTCCAGGCCCTGGCCGCCGTCGGCTTCCTGGTCTGGGCCCACCAGGGCGGCTGGCTGGGGGGCGGCGTGCCCGGGGATCTGGGGCTGCCCTTCGGCCGGGTGCTGACCCTCGGACTGCTGATCTGGCCGCTGGCCCTGTTCGTGTTCCTGGCCGAGAGCAACGCCACCAACCTCACCGACGGCCTCGATGGCCTGGCCGCCGGCTGTGGCGCCATCGTGTTCACGGGCATGGGGCTGCAGCTGATGCTGCGGGGGCACGGGGGCGATCCGGTGCTGGCCGCCTTCTGCACCGCCATGGCGGGCTGCTGGCTCGGCTTCCTCAGCCAGAACCGCCATCCGGCCCGGGTGTTCATGGGCGACACGGGCTCCCTGGCCATGGGGGCGGCCCTCTCCTCGGTGGCCCTGCTGACCGACAGCCTCTGGCCCCTGCTGCTGATGGGGGGCGTGTTCCTGGCCGAATCCCTCTCGGTGATCCTGCAGGTTGGGGTGTTCAAGGCCACCAAGGGGGCCGACGGCCAGGGGCGGCGCCTGTTCCGCATGGCGCCGCTGCACCACCATTTCGAACTCGGTGGACTGCCGGAGCAGCGTGTGGTGCTCGGTCTGTGGGGCGCCAGCCTGATACTGGTGTTGGTGGGACTGGTGCTGCTGCCCTGAGCGGCCCGGCTCACCGATCCGTCGCACCCCCGGCCATGGCGTTTTTCACCTGGAAGGAAACGGGCCTCACCGCCGACTGCGCCAGCCTGGAGGCGATGGCGGCACGGTTCGAGGAGGCGGCGGCCCTGATGCGCCGCATGGCCGATGAGGGCTTCAAGGTGGAGCGCCACCCGGAGGGACAGCGCATCACCCACCCCGATCCGGCGGTGTTCGGGGCCTACGGCTTCGTGAGCGAGGAATCGGCCGAAAGCCAGCTCACCCTGCTGGAGGAGACCGGCGCCTGAAGGCGGCGGCGCTCAGCGGCGCAGGTACCCCACCAGCCACACCACCACGAAGGCCAGGGACGACACCCCCAGGTAGATCAGGGTCCACGTCTGGAACTCCGCCACGGTCCAGCCGAAGGGCAGCAGCCCGTTGGCCGCGTCACCGGCGGTGCTGAAGGCGAGGATTCTGGAGGCCAGGGGGCCGAAGCCCTGGAAGAACACGGGGAGAACCGCAGGCATCGCGGCACGTTAGGGGAAGGGGCGCGCGCCGCGTCAGGATCGCCTGATCCGCACCCCATCCCAGCCATGGCACCAGGCCCTTCCCCCTTCCCGCGGACGGTGATGCTGCTGGGCAGCGGCGAGCTGGGCAAGGAGGTGGCCATCGCCGCCCAGCGGCTCGGCTGCCGCGTCATCGCCGTCGACCGCTACGCCGGTGCCCCCGCCATGGCGGTGGCGCAGGTGAGCGAGGTGGTGGCCATGGCCGACCCCGACGCCCTCAAGGCGGTGGTGCGGCGCCACCGGCCCGACGTGGTGATTCCGGAGATCGAGGCCCTGGCGGTGGATGCCCTGGCCGAGCTGGAGGCGGAGGGCCTCACGGTGATCCCCACCGCCCGGGCCACGGCGGTGACCATGAACCGCGACCGCATCCGTGACCTGGCCGCCGCCGGGCTGGGGCTGCGCACCGCCCGCTTCGCCTATGCCGAAAGCGCCGCCGAACTGGCGGCGGCGGCGGCGCCCCTGGGCTGGCCCGTGGTGGTGAAGCCGGTGATGAGCTCCTCGGGCAAGGGGCAGAGCGTGGTGCACGGGCCCGAGGCGATCGAAGCCGCCTGGGCGGCGGCGATGGCCGGTGCCCGGGGGGAGGGGGCGCGGGTGATCGTGGAGGAATTCCTGCGCTTCAGCCTCGAGATCACCCTGCTGACGGTGCGCCAGTGGCAGGGTCCCACCCTGTTCTGCCCGCCGATCGGCCACATCCAGGAACGGGGCGACTACCAATGCAGCTGGCAACCGGCGCGGCTGGGGGAGGAGCAGCTGGCCGCGGCCCAGGCGATGGCCCAGGCCGTCACCGATGACCTGGGCGGCGCCGGCCTGTTCGGGGTGGAGTTCTTCCTCTGCGGCGAGCCCGGCGCCGAGGAGGTGGTGTTCTCCGAGCTCTCGCCCCGGCCCCACGACACCGGCCTGGTGACGCTGGTGGGCCAGAACCTGAGCGAATTCGAGCTGCACCTGCGGGCGGTGCTGGGGCTGCCGATCCCGGAGATCCGCAGCCTCGGAGCGGCGGCCTCCCGGGTGATCCTGGCCGGTCCGGACGTCGCCCAGGGAGCCGGAAGCCCCACCTACCTGGGGCTGGAGCAGGCCCTGGCGGTGCCGGACACCCAGGTGCTGATCTTCGGCAAACCCGAGACCCGGCCCTGGCGGCGCCTGGGGGTGGCCCTGGCCCGCGGCGACGATGAGGCGGACGCCCGCGGGCGCGCCGACGGGGCCGCCGCCCTCGTGCAGGTGCAGACCAGCCGATAAACCGTCGCCACCACTGGTTTTTTCCCGCTTCGAGCCCTATCGTGCGCCCCTGCGGGTAGCACAATGACTCAGGCCCATTCCCCTTCGAGGCTCTCTCGCTCCCGGAAGACCCGGCAGAAGAGGGAACTCGGGGCCGTGGCGCTGCCTGAGAAGACCAGCACCCGGCCCGATCCGAAGCAACGGCCCCCCGCCCCGCACCGCTCCCGCCGTCGGCCCCTGGTCACCTTCGGCATCGGCGTCGCCGTCGGCGCCTTGATGGCGGGCCCCCTGCCGGCACGGATCGCCCCGTTCCTGGCCGGCCTGATCCCCAGCTCCCGGGGCATCGGCGCGGTGCTGAATCCCCTCTCGATCGAGAACCGCCCGATCCTCGTGCTCGGCCGCGACTCCGTGGGAGAGAACACCGACGTGATGTTCACCGTGCGGCTCGATGGCGACATCACCCACATCACCCAGGTGCCCCGGGACACCTTCATCGAATCACCCCAGCTGGGGGTGGTGAAGGCCAACTCCCTGTTCGCCCTCGGCGGCATCCAGACCGCCAAGGCGGAAGTGGGCACCCTGCTGGCCTCCCCGGTCGAGCGCTACCTCAAGGTGAACCTCGACGCTGTCAACAAGCTGGCCGAGGCCCTCGGGGGCGTCGAGGTGGATGTGCCCAAGCGCATGTACTACGTCGACAACGCCCAGGGCCTCTACATCGACCTCTACCCCGGCAGGCAGCTGCTGAAGGGCAAGGAACTGGAGGGTTTCCTGCGCTTCCGTCACGACGAGCGGGGCGACCTGGGCCGGATGGAACGCCAGCGCCAGGTGATGGCCCAGGTGTTCAGCAAGCTGGCCCAGCCGGCCACGATCGCCAAGCTGCCGGCCCTGCTGGAGATCGCCGGCAACGACATGGTCACCGACCTCTCGCCGATCGAGATGACCCAGCTGATGTCCGCCCTCGGCAAGACGAAGCTGAGCACCCAGCGGGTGCCGGGCCGGCTCTACTGGCACAACGACCTCAGCTACTGGATGCCCGACAGCAACCAGGCCTACCCCAGCGGCAGCGGCGAGGAGCCGCTGCCCTGAGGCCTCAGGCGGCGGGGCCCCGGCCGTCGTCCGGGGTGCGCCAGCCGGCGGTGAGCTCGGCCAGCAGCTGGGCCAGCCCCTCCTTCTTCGGCAGGTCGGCCTCCGCCGCCCACTCGATCTCCTGGATCCTGGCGTCATCCAGGCCCAGCAGCTCCACCAGATGGCGGTAGGCCACCCGCTCCTGGGCGTTGATGCTGGGCTCCGCCGATGAGCGCCGGCCCACCCGCACCATCATGTAGCTGAGTTTCAGGGCCAGCTGGCGGTCGTCGGAGCCGGGGAGCTGGGTCACCAGATCGTCCAGGCCCGCCACCGGCAGCCGCTCGGCCAGAAAGGCCTCCAGCTGCGCGTCGCCGAGGCTGTCGGGGCTGTCGCCCTGCAGCTGGTTGGCCACCTGTTCGGCCAGCAGCTCCCGCTCGGCGGTGGAGCATTCGCCGTCGGCCCAGGCGACGGTGCAGACGATACGCAGCAGGGCCGACTGGACGGGGGTGAGATCAGCCATGGGTCAGGCCGCGAGGGGAATGGGGGGATGCTGCTCCAGCACATGCCGCAGGTAGCGGCCGGTGTGGCTGGCGGCGTGCTGGGCCACGGTCTCGGGGGTGCCGACGGCCACGATCTCGCCCCCCTTGTCACCGCCCTCGGGTCCAAGGTCGATCAGCCAGTCGGCACAGCGGATCACATCGAGGTTGTGCTCGATCACCAGGATCGAATTGCCCTTGTCCACCAGACGCTGCATCACGTCCATCAGCTTGTGGACGTCGTAGAAGCTCAGGCCCGTGGTGGGCTCGTCGATCAGGTAGAGGGTCTTGCCGGTGGCGCGGCGGGACAGCTCGGTGGCCAGCTTCACCCGCTGGGCCTCACCGCCGGAGAGGGTGGGGGCGGGCTGCCCCAGCTTGATGTAGCCGAGACCCACGTCCACCAGGGTGCTGAGACGCTCGCCGGCCTGGGGGATGGCGGCGAACACCTCGGCGGCCTGCTCCACCGTCATCTCCAGCACATCGGCGATGGTGTGCCCCCGGAAGGTCACCTGCAGGGTTTCGCGGTTGTAGCGGGCCCCCTTGCAGACGTCGCACTGGACATAGACGTCGGGGAGGAAGTTCATCTCGATCACGTTCACCCCCTGGCCGCTGCAGGCCTCGCAGCGGCCGCCCTTGACGTTGAAGCTGAACTGGCCCACCTGGTAGCCGCGGGCCTTGGCCTCCACCGTGGCGGCGAACACCTGGCGGATCGGATCGAAGGCGCCGGTGTAGGTGGCGGGGTTGGAGCGGGGGGTGCGACCGATCGGCGACTGGTCGATGACGATCACCTTGTCGATCGCCTTGATGCCCCGCAGCTCCTCAAGGCCGGAGGGGAAGGGCACCTTCATGCCGAGGCGGTTCTCCAGGGCCGGATGCAGCAGCTCGTTCACCAGGGTGCTCTTGCCGCTGCCGCTCACCCCGGTGACGCACACCAGCCGGCCGAGGGGGATCTCCACGTCGATGCCCTGGAGGTTGTTGCGGGTGCAGTTGGCCAGGGTGAGCCGGCGGCTGCCGGCATCACGGCGCTCGGCGGGCGTGGGGATGGAGCGGCGACCGCTCAGGTAGGCGCCGGTGAGGGAGGCCTCGGCGTTGAGCAGGTCGTCGAGGGAGCCCTCGGCGACGATGTGGCCGCCATGGACGCCGGCACCGGGGCCGATGTCCACGAGGTAGTCGGCGGCGCGGATCGTGTCCTCGTCGTGCTCCACCACGATCAGGGTGTTGCCCAGGTCGCGCAGCTTGGTGAGGGTGGCGAGCAGGCGGTCGTTGTCGCGCTGGTGCAGGCCGATGCTGGGCTCGTCGAGCACGTACAGGACGCCGGTGAGGCCGGCGCCGATCTGGGTGGCCAGGCGGATCCGCTGGGCCTCCCCGCCGGAGAGGGTCATGGCGGGCCGATCCAGGCTCAGGTAGTCGAGGCCGACATCGAGCAGGAAGCGCAGGCGCATGCGGATCTCCCGCAGCACCAGGTCGCCGATCTGGATCTGGCGACTGCTGAGCAGGGGCTCGGCCCCTTCGCTGGCCCCCACGCCCATCAGGGCCTCGATGCGCTCCAGGGTGACGGCCACGCTGACGGAGGTGAGCTCGTGGATGGCGTAGGGCCCCACCCGCACCGCCAGGGCTTCGGGCCGCAGCCGCAGGCCGTGGCAGCTCTCGCAGGGCACCAGCTCCAGGTACTTCTCCAGCTTCTGGCGCATGGATTCGCCGCTGGCATCGCGCAGCTGGCGCTCCAGGATCGGCAGGATCCCCTCGAAGGGCCGCACGTAGCCCTCGCTCTTGCGGTAGCGGCTGTCGGCCTTGATGGCGATCGGCTCCTGGCTGCCCTGCAGCAGCACGGCGCGCTGGGCATCGGTGAGCTGGTCCCAGGGGGTCTTGAGCTCGAAGCCGAAGGCCTCGCCGACGCTGAACAGCAGGGAGAAGTAGTAGCTGTTCTCCTTGTCGCTCCAGGGGGCGATGGCGGCGTACACCGGCAGGGAGGGATCGGGCACCACCCGCTCCACGGTGAACTTGCGCAGGTGGCCGATGCCGTGGCAGTCGGGGCAGGCGCCGTAGGGGCTGTTGAAGGAGAACAGGCGCGGCGAGAGCTCCTCCATCACGGCGCCGTGCACGGGGCAGGCGAAGTTCTCGGAGTAGAGCCGCTCACGCTCCACGCCCTCGGGCAGGGGCTCATCGGCCTTGGGCACCACCTCCACCAGGGCCAGGCCCTCGCCGCGCTTGAGGGCGGTGCGCAGGGAGTCGGTGAGGCGCTCGTTGATGCCCTCGCGGGCCACCAGCCGGTCGACCACCACCTCGATGTGGTGGGCGTGGTTCTTGTCGAGCTCGATGTTGTCGGCCAGCTCACGCACCTCGCCGTTGATCCGCACCCGGGCGAAGCCCTCCGCCACCAGGCCGGCCAGCAGCTTCACGTGGGTGCCCTTCTTGCCCCGCACCACGGGGGCCAGCAGCTGGTAGCGGGTGCCCTCCGGCAGGGTGAGGATCTGGTCCACCATCTCGTCGATGGACTGGGGCTTGATCGAGCGGTCGCACTGGGGGCAGTGGGGTTCGCCGGCGCGGCCGTAGAGGAGGCGCAGGTAGTCCTGGATCTCCGTCACCGTGCCGACGGTGGAGCGGGGGTTGTGGCTGGTGGACTTCTGGTCGATCGAGATGGCGGGTGAGAGCCCCTCGATCGCATCCACATCCGGCTTGTCCACCTGGCCGAGGAACTGGCGGGCGTAGGCGGAGAGGCTCTCCACGTAGCGCCGCTGGCCCTCGGCGAAGATCGTGTCGAAGGCGAGGGAGCTCTTGCCGCTGCCGCTCACCCCGGTGAACACCACCATGCGGTTGCGCGGGATGGTGAGATCCACGTTGCGCAGGTTGTGCTGGCGGGCCCCACGGACCCGGATCACGTCCTCGAGGCTGCCCCCGGTGAGGGTGCGCAGGGCCTGGTCGGGAGAGGGGACGGCGTCCTCCGGCAGCTTGCCGGAGGTGCCGTTGCCGGGAGCCGCGCTCTTGCTGGAGGATCCGACGCGGGCACGGGGCATGGGGAGCGGTCGGCAGCCGATGAGTCTACGGGGGATGGCCCTGGGACAGGCTCAGGCCAGCGCCGGCAAGGGGGCGGCAGCGGCGCAGAGCTCCAGGCTCACGTCCCAGAGGCGCCGGCACTGGTCGGCATCGAGGGCCGCCGGGGCGATGCGCACCTCGGTGGGCCAGCCCCGCAGGCCGCCCCACTGGTCGGGGCCGTAGTGACCACCTGGCTTGGCCTCGGGCGCGGTGGCGGCGAACAGCTGGGGCAAGGCCCCCATGGCGGCGCTCTGGAAGAGCGGATCCATCAGCCGATAGGCGAGGGGCTCGATCCAGGAGCCGGTGGCGGCGATCGAGGCGGGCTGGAGGTTGGTGCGGGCGAAGCCGGGGTGGGCCGCCAGCGACAGGGCCTGGCTGCCCTGGTCGGCGAGGCGCCGCTGCAGCTCCAGGGCGAACATCACATTGGCCAGCTTGCTCTGGCCATAGGCCCGCCAGCGGTCATAGCGGCGCTCGCCCTGGAGGTCGTCGAAGGCGATGCGGCCGAAGTACTGGGCCCCGGAGGTGACCGTGACCACCCGGGCGCCGGGGCGGTCGCGCAGCAGGGGCAGCAGGGCGAGGGTGAGGGCGACGTGGCCGAGGTGGTTGGTGCCGAACTGGAGCTCGAAACCCTGGCGGGTGAGGCAGCGGGGCGGCGCCATGACGCCGGCGTTGTTGATCAGCAGATCGAGGCGGCCGTAGCGCTCGGCGACGGTCCCGGCGGCGGCGGCCACGCTGGCCAGGTCGGCCAGATCCAGGGGCAGCACGTCGAGGGCGCCGGTGGAGGCCGCGGCGGTGAGCAGCTCCTCACGGGCCTGCTCCGCCTTCGCCAGGGAACGGCAGGCCAGCAGCACGGTGGCCCCGCGGGCCGCCAGGGCCCGGGCCGTTTCCAGACCCAGACCACTGTTGGCGCCGGTGACCAGGGCGATCCGGCCGGACTGGTCAGGGATGTCGGCGGCGGTCCAGCGCATGGCGATCAGGGGGAAAACAACGAGAGAAACAAGACGCTGCGAAGGGGGCCATCACCCGGAGAGGGCCTCGCTCAGGAAATCGTAACGGAATGTGACGGGCCCGGTCCTTCGCGGCGCAGCAGGAAGAAGAACGGCGGATCCATGCCCTTGAGGTCCATCACCCCCAGCACGGTGTCGTCATCCACCTTGCGGAAGACATCGTTGATGGGGAGGTGGTCGTACTGCATCGTGGCGCTGTCCACGCCGCGGTAGCGGGTCATCCGCAGCCGGGCCCCGGAGCGGCGGGTGCTGAACAGGGGCAGCAGCAGCTGGAACAGGCGACCGGCCAGCGGCGCGGTGGGGATCGGCACGCGGCCGCTCAGGCGCAGCCCCGGCCCCATGGCCCTCGGCTCCAGGCAGGTGAGGCCGCCGCCAAGGGTGCGGAACACCAGCGGATGGACCTCCTCGGCGCTGTCGAAACGCTTGCCATGCCAGTGGAAGGCCTCGAGGGCGCCGTCGAGCGGGTGTCCGGTGGGGACGCTCTCCCCCGTCCAGGCCCCGAGCATGAACGCGACCTCCACCGGCGGGAGGGCATCGAAGCGGGCGAAGGCCGCCTCCGTGGTGGGGATGGTGGTGATGGCAGGGGGCGAACCCATGGCGGGTTCCGGCATCAGGGCCCCATTGTCCGGCGCCGTCGGGGGCCTGGGCTGGATCAACGCGGCTCCTAGCCTGATCCGGCCAGGTGAGCGCCGGTGCGATTGATGACCCTCCACGACAGAGCGGCAGCCCGATACTCCCTGGAGGACGACATCTACTCGTCCTCCGATCTCTCGGTCACGCTGCCGAAGAGCCATTTCCCCAGCAGGGAGCACAATCCCCGCGCCGTGTTCGCCGCGATCCGCGACGAGCTGATGCTGGATGGCAATTCCCGCCAGAACCTGGCCACCTTCTGCCAGACCTGGGTGGAGGACGAAGTCCATGCCCTGATGGATCTGTGCATCGACAAGAACATCGAGGACAAGGACGAATATCCCCAGACCGCCGAGATCGAAGCCCGCTGCGCCCGCATGGTGGCCGATCTCTGGCATGCCCCCGCGGTCGACGACGCCATCGGCTGCTCCACCACCGGCTCCAGCGAGGCCGCCATGCTCGGGGGCCTGGCGATGAAGCGCCGCTGGGAAGCCGAGCGCAAGCGACAGGGACAACCCAGCGACAGACCCAACCTGGTGACCGGGCCGGTGCAGATCTGCTGGCACAAGTTCTGCCGCTACTGGGACATCGAGCACCGCGAGATCCCGATGCGGCCCGACCAGCTGATCCTCAGTCCAGAAGCGGCGCTGAGCTACTGCGACGAGAACACCATCGGCGTGGTGCCCACCCTGGGGGTCACCTTCACCGGCCAGTACGAACCGGTGGAGGCGCTGGCGGCCGCCCTCGATGACCTGCAGGCCCGCACGGGCCTCGACATCCCCATCCACGTGGATGCCGCCAGCGGCGGCTTCCTGGCGCCCTTCTGCGCCCCCGACCTGGTCTGGGACTTCCGCCTCCCGCGGGTGCGCTCGATCAATGCTTCCGGCCACAAGTTCGGCCTGGCGCCCCTGGGGGTGGGCTGGGTGCTGTGGCGGCAGACCACTGACCTGCCCGAGGAGATGGTGTTCTGGGTGAACTACCTGGGCGGCAACATGCGCGATCTCACCCTCAACTTCTCCAGGCCGGGGGGTCAGGTTGTGTGTCAGTACTACAACTTTCTGCGCCTGGGCCGGGAGGGCTACCGCAAGGTGCACGCCGCCTGTTATGCCACCGCCCAGTACCTGGCCCGGGAGATCGCCAAGCTGGGGCCGTTCGAGATCCTGTTCGGCGGCGAGGATCAGGCGGGCATTCCCGCCCTCACCTGGAGGATCCGGGAGGGAAGTGAGGTGAACTTCAACCTCTACGCCCTCGCCGACCGCCTGCGGGTGCGCGGCTGGCAGGTGCCGGCCTACAGCCTGCCGGCCCACTGCCAGGACATCACCGTGCAACGGATCCTGGTGCGCCATGGCGTCAGCCGGGATCTGGCCGATCTGCTGCTGGAGAACATCCGCCAGTCGCTCGACTTCTTCGCCGGCCATGGCGGCGACGCCGCCCTCAGTGAGGCGACCGCTTCGGGGTTCCACCACTGAGCCGGACCGGCGTTGAGGTTGGTGTCATCGCGGCCTCGGCCGCGGCGCCCTGCCCAGGTTGGGGAGTGGTGTCGATGACGGATCCCGATGAACTGGCTCGAGCCCACCACGCTGCTGCTGCTGGCCTGCGGCTTGCTCTACGGCCTGATGGGGGAATGGGTCGATGGGGCGATCCTGCTGGCCTTCGTGCTGGGCATCGGCCTGCTGGATGCCGTCCAGCAGCAACGCAGCAGCCATGCCCTGGCGGAACTGGCGCGGCTGTCGGCGCCCCGGGCCCATGTGCGCCGCGATGGTCAGGAGCTGGAGCTCGCGACCGACCAGGTGCGGCTGGGGGATCAGCTGCGCCTGGAGGAGGGGGATCGGGTGGCCGCCGATGCGGCGCTCACCGAGGCGGTGGGGCTGTGGCTGGATGAGTCCCTGCTGACGGGGGAATCCCTGCCGGTGGCCCGCACCGAAGCGGGGGAGCGGGTGCTGGCGGGGTCGCTGGTGGCGGGGGGACGGGGCTGGGCGACGGTGGTGGCGGTGGCGGAGGCCACGGAGCTGGGCCGGCTCGGCAAGAGCCTGGCCACGGTGCAGCCGCCGCTGACGCGCCTGCAGCGCCAGACCCGGCGGCTCACCTCCCGCCTCACCGTGATGGCCCTGGCCCTCTGCGCTGCCCTGGCGGTGATCCAGGGAGCGTCGAGCGGCGACTGGCCCCGGGCCCTGCTGGCGGCCCTGGCCCTGGCCCTGGCCCTGGCGGTGCTGCCCAACGAGATCCCCGTGGTGCTGGCCCTGTTCCTGGCCCTCGGCGCCCTGCGCCTGGCCCGCATCGGCGTGCTGGCCCGCTGGCCGGCGGCGGTGGAGAGCCTGGGCAGCGCCACGGTGCTCGCCGTCGACAAGACCGGCACCCTCACCGAGAACCGCATGGGGGTGCAGCAGCTGCTCACCTGGCCGGATCTGAAGACCTGGCGGGCCGGCACGCCCCTGGAGGAGCCTCACCACCACCTGATGGAGCTGGCGGTGCTGGCCAGCCGGGGCGATCCGGTGGATGCCATGGAACAGGCGATTCAGCGCCTGGCCGCCGACCAGCTGGATGACACCGAACACCTGCATCCCGACTGGCCCCTGGAACGGGAGTACCCGTTGCAGAGCGATCTGCTGGTGTTCTCGCGCCTCTGGCGCGACGACGACGGGGACCTGCAGCTGGCCGCCAAGGGGGCCCCCGAGGCGATCGCCGACCTCTGCCATCTCGATGCCGACGGCACCACCCGCCTGCTGGCCGCCGCCGATGGGCTGGCCCGCCAGGGGCTGCGGGTGCTGGCGGTGGCCCGCGGCCTCGATGGCGCCCCCCAGCACGACGGTCCGCCGGCCGCCGCGGAGCCAGCCGCCGACGCCCATGACTACCCCTTCGAGCCGGTGGGCTTCCTGGCCCTGGCGGACCCGCTGCGGGCGGAGGTGCCGGCGGCGATCGCCACGGCCCGGGGCGCGGGCGTCCGGGTCGTGATGATCACGGGCGACAGCCCGGTGACGGCCCGCTCGATCGCCGACCAGGCGGGCCTGCCGCCGGGGCCGGTGCTCACCGGCCAGGACCTCCAGACGCTCGCCCCCCGGGAGCTGGCCGAGGCCATCGGGGCGGTGTCGGTGTTCGCCCGGGTGATGCCCCAGCAGAAGCTGCAGCTGGTGCGCGCCCTGCAGGCCGCCGGTGAGGTGGTGGCCATGACCGGCGACGGGGTCAACGACGCCCCGGCCCTCAAGGCCGCCGATATCGGCGTGGCGATGGGCCAGCGGGGCACCGCCGTGGCGCGGGAATCCGCCGATCTGGTGCTGCTCCAGGACACCTTCAGCGATCTGGTCCTGGCCCTGGAACTGGGCCGGCGCGTCGATGCCAACCTGCACCGGGCGCTGGGCTACACCCTGGCGATCCACCTGCCGATCGCCGCCCTCGGCCTGGTGCCGCTGCTGCTGCCGGAGCAGGCCCTGATCCTGCTGCCGGTGCACATCGCCCTGCTGCACCTGGTGATCGATCCGGCCTGCACGGTGGTGTTCGAGGCGCTGCCGGCCACGCCGGGGCTGATGCGACAGCCGCCGCGGCCGCCGGAAGCCCCCCTGTTCGGCCCCGACACCTGGCGCCACTCCCTCACCCAGGGGGCCGTGGTGATGGTGGCGGCCCTGGTGCTGGCCTTCTGGCCCGACACGGACACCGAATCACGCCGCAGCCTGGTGTTCTCGCTGCTCCTGCTGGCCGGTGGCGGGCTGGTGTGGCTGAACGGGGATCCCCACAGCCGCATCACCGCCGCCGGTGCCGGCATCGGCCTGGGCTTGTGGCTGCTGCTGATGGCGTTCCCCGCCCTCCAGCGGGTCCTGCAGCTGGCGCCCCTGGCGCCCGACCAGATCCTCACCCTGCTGCTCACCACGGCGGGGACCCTGCTGGTGGCGGGCCTGCTCGGCCGCTTCCGGGTCCGGGCCCGCGCCTGAGCCCAGCAGGCTGGCGGCGTAGCTGTGGGCCTCGCCGGAATCCCCGCCGGCCAGTTCCGCCAGCTCCGCCTGGCGCTCGCGAGTGTCCCGCAGGTGGGACACCCGCGTGTGGGTGAGGCCGGCCTCGACGCTCTTGCTGACCCGGAAGTGGTGCTGGGCCGCCGCCGCCACCAGGGGCTGGTGGGTGATGCAGAACACCTGGCGCCGCTCGGCGAGGCGCCGCAGCAGCTGGGCCATGGCGCCGCTGACACGGCCGCTCACGCCCGCATCGATCTCATCGAACAGCAGGGTGACGTGGGGGTCGGCCGCCGCCAGGCAGGTTTTCAGGGCCAGCAGGAAGCGGCTCATCTCACCGCCGGAGGCCACCTCCACCAGCGGCGCCGGCGGCTGGCCCGGGTTGGCGGAGAACAGGAACTGCACCGCATCGGCCCCCTCCTCGCCGGCCTCGGCGGGGCTGAGGGCCACGGCGAAGCGCACGTTGGCCAGGCCCATGGGCCGCAGGGCCGCCATCAGCTGCTCCTCGAGGCGGCGGGCGGCGGCGGTGCGGCCCTGGGTGAGCACGGCATTGGCCCGATCGCGCCGCTGGCGGGCGGCGGCTTCGGCGGCCTCCAGGCCCGCCAGGGCGGCCTCCGCATCCGCCCCGGCCAGCTGCTCGCGCAGCTCGTCGCGCCGGGCGATCAGTTCGGGCAGGGACTGGCCATGGCGGCGCTCCAGGGCCTTGAGCAGGGCCATGCGCTCCTGCAGCAGGGCCAGGCTGTCGGGGTCGCTCTCCAGCAGGGAGCCGTAGCGGTCGAGGTCGCGGGCCAGATCCTGCAGCCCGGCGAGGGCGTCGGCGCAGGCCCCGTGCAGGGCCACCACATCGGCGTCGAGGCCGGCCATGGTCTGCAGCTCCTGGTCGCAGGCCGCCAGGTGATCCAGCACCGACGGGGCGGCCTCGGCCCCCTCCACCAGCCGGCCGATCAGGGCCATCACCCCCTCCTGGAGCCGCACCGCGTGGGCCAGCCGGTCCTGGTCGCCCTGGAGCCGCTGGCGCTCGGCGGGATCCTCCAGCGCCGCGGCCTCCAGCTCCGCCAGCAGCTCCTCCTGCCGCTCCCGATCCCGGGCGAAGCGCTCACGGTCGGCGCGGGCCCGCGCCAGGGCGTCGGCCTCCCCCTTCCAGCCCTGCCAGGCAGCGCGGGTGGCCTCCAGGGCCGCGGCCAGCTCCTCGCCGGCGAAGCGATCCAGCCAGCGGCGCTGCTGGCCGGGGCGGCCCAGCTGCTGGGTCTGGCCCTGGACGGTGAGATCGAGCAGCAGGGGGCGCAGCTCCAGCACCTGGCTGCGGCTCACCACCACCCCGTTGAGGCGGTGGCGGCTGGTGAGCCGGTCGTCCTGCAGGCGCCAGTCGCGGCTGAGCAGCAACTCGCCCTCCTCGGCGTCGAGCTCCTGGCGCTCCAGCCAGTCGCGCACGGGGGCAGCCAGGCTGAAGCTGGCCTCGATGCGGCCCCGCTCGGCGCCACGGCGCAGCAGGCGGGCCCCCTGGCTGCCCTGGGCACCGCCGAGCAGGGCATCGAGGGCATCGAGCAGGATCGACTTGCCGGCACCGGTCTCGCCGGTGAGCACCGTGAACCCGGCCGAGAACACCAGCTCCAGGCGCTCGATCAGGGCGATGTTCTCGAGGCGCAGACCCGTGAGCACGGCTGAGGCCGCTGGCGAACCCGACCGTAGCGTCGCCTGGCAGCTTTCCCAAGGGGGCCGATGGCTCTGCCGCGAAACGGGTCTAGAGAGCAACACTGGCAGAGCAAAAACGTCATCGTTGATTGACGGCTCTCAGGGCTGCCTCTAAACCGGGATCAGGGGAGCCTGTCACAACCTGTGGGCCTAGACGCTAGTGGGATGAAGCGGCCAAGGGATAGCCGCTCTTCGCCTGTGATCCACAGGTATGAAGCAGGTGGCTGGAGCCGTCCGAGTCTGGCCGGTGTCGTCCTCGCCTTAGCCCTTGCCCTGGCGGCTCCTGCCTCCGCTGAGAGCTCCAAGACCGAACCCGGAAAGCCGGTGAATTCGCCGTCGGAACTAGTCCTCTTTTCCGTGCTTGGGTTCCTGGGCAAATGGTTGTTTGATCAATGGGGGTTCCAGAATGCAAAGAATCGTGAGTTCGCCGCTAAAACCACCGAAAAAGTTGTCGAACTGGCCTGGGAGCATTACTGGAAGCTGGCCAACATCACGGGCACCCTTGGGGGGCAGCTGACCACTTACATCCGAAGCATTGACTATAGCCTCTTGCTGATCTATAACTCCCCAGATGACTTTCGCAACCAACGGGATGACATTACCCACCAACTTGCCGACGAGAGCTTTATCTCCTTTGTGCGCCTCGTCCATGCATTTGAGGGATTTCAGTTTCGCGGCAGCAACACTTATCTGCTGCCTCACCATGCAGCAGGACTGACTCTAAGGCGTCTCTACAACCAGTTCATCGAAAGTCTCAGCGGTGATTTGAATCATTCCATGTCTGATCTTCGTCTCGTAGTGGAACGCAAGACCAGCCAAAAAGGCAGGGACGACGTGCAATCGCCACCGGATCTTTCGTCAGCCCAGTTTGAGCAGGAGTGGTGGTTCACATTCCTGCAACAAGATCGGAATCAATCTCAGTATGTTCACAAATCTGTTGTGGCGGGCTCCGATCTCGGTGCTGTCGAGCTGCAGGAAAAAGTCACTAAAGCAAGAAACCACTATAAGGACTGGCTGGCGAACCAGCCTTGGGATGTGTCGAAGGCCGCCGACTCGCTGATCGCTTTTGCTCGTTTGCTGAGCCATGAACTCGCTGAATTGCACGCTATCTGGCATATGGAAAACTATCCTTTTGCAAAGCGAGAAGCCTGGAAGCAGGCCGAGGCCTCACGGCAACGCTGGCCTGGCCTTCTTGACAAGGAGTCTGTCACTGTCATCCGTCGTGCGCGTACCACTTCGATATTCTTCGCTCCACTGGGTGTGGGACAACTACAGCAGCTGGAGTCAAAACGACGCTCGTCTACAGGATCAGATACACAACCAAGAGACAAGGGAATTAATCCATCAGAAGACAGGTTCATAGATAAAGATTCCGAAGATGGCTAGGTGAAGCGATGCAGCCATTGCGCGCACTGATCGATTCCTTCAGCAGCCGCTCGCTCGGGCGCTTGCGAAGGAATCATGCAAAGGCTCGAGACGGTGCGGCTCAGGAGCATGGGAGGCTTGCCCTCGCGGCCTTTCTCGCCGAGCCTGGCTCAGTGCAGGCCACATGGGTGGAGGGGACGTCAACCGAAGCATCAAGCGCCGAGGGCCCAGGACTGGCCGGAACCCCAGGAACTATCCAGGCCATCAAGGGACAACGGCTGTTCTTCCTGGCAAGGAAAGCCGAGGAAGCAGCCCAGCAGTCAACAGAGCAGGGGGGACCGGATAGCTCTGGGGCTGACGGTGTAAAAGAGGCTTATGAAAACGCCGCGAACGCCTTTTTCTTAGGACTTCTACAGTATCAAGCGATTGAAAAGTATCCGGATTACATACAGAATCACAATACCCTTACCAGATCTCTCTTGCTGATGATTCTGGCCTACTGCGCCGTGAAGGCTGGACGCGAAAAGAAACGGTGGGGTCGATTCGGCGATGCCGCCACGATAGCCAGGTTTGCCGTGGAATCAACGCCGGGCGAAATGTATCTGCGACTTCGCCATGCAGACATCCTGGAACTCCTGAAAGAATTCGAACAAGCCATGGCCGTGCTCAACGCTGCCCGTGGGCTCGCGATCAATCGGGCCTGGGAGCTGGCGCTGGCCTGGAAGGCCGCGGAAGTGGCCATCTCCTCAATGAAGCTGGGCTTGATGGCACAAGCAGAGAATGCTTTCCTACGCCCCTTGGAAAGCAAGCACAGAGATGGGGAGAAACAGGACACGACCGAGAACGAGGAAGCAGCCATCGAGCGCACTGCCTTTATTGACTTTATTGCCGGTCGGCTGTGTTTCGAGCAGGCAACACAGATCCTGGACGAGCCTCTCGATCTATCGAAAGGGGAAGCCCTGAACCTCGCCAGAAAGGCAACGGAAAGGTTTGCTCAGGCAGGAGAGAATTGGCAAAAGTTACAAACCAGATATCTAGAATCAGATATCCGTAATGACACTGCAATCTCCTGGCTCAATGCTTCCAGGAAATGGCTCGATGCCTCCAGGAAGCTTTGCGTCGAACTGTTGCTCATGCTCAGCAGACCGGCAGAAGCGATCCAGGAACTGCACCAAGCTGATGGGCCCCAAGACGTTCAGTCAGCTGGCGAGATCCATGCCTGGATGCAACGCGGTCTGCCGGCCCGCTTAGCAGCTTCTGCTCTCATCTCCCTGGATCCTTGGGCAGAACGTTCGCAGATCGGCTTTCGTTGCCTCGCCCATCAGCTCGCGGACAGGATCGAACCTGCGTGGGTGGCGATGCCAGCTGTGCCCTCACGGATCGTCGTCAGGGTGCAAGAGCCACTGCTCACCGACGAAAAGCTCGCCTACCGGATCACGGGCCAGAAGCCAACCAACTCAGAAGAACCCAACATCGTCAAACTGAGGGAGATACTGAAGAAGCGTTCCGGCTTCATCCTGCCTGGTGTCCAGATCAAATCAGAGGTTGCATCATCGGAACCTCGTAGGATTTCTGTAATTTCTGTAGATTTTGACGGGGAGGAAGTGGCAGCTCTGACCCCCCCTGATGGCGACTCTCTGCTTATGCTAGATCCGGCTCACAGCGCCGGAGCTGATCTGGAGATTCAGGGCCAGCACGCCCAATGGATTGCTAAGAAGAATGCTCCACGTCACAGCACCATACTTCACCCTGCTTTTGCTCTGCTTGCTGTTCTGGAGGTGGCGCTGAAGAGGGCGATCCATCGACTGATAGATGTCGAGCAAACGAACCAGATCTTGCCTCAGTTGCCAGAGGAGAATCTCGATCAAGGACTCCTGGTTCTCAGGTTCCTTCTGGCCGAAAGAATGCCGCTCAGTATGGAAGGGCTCAAGGAAGAAGTGGTGCGCCGGTTGAAGGCGGGAGACGATGCCGTTGCGGTCAGGAACCATCTACGCGCTCTGCCGGGCCTGCGTTCCTCGCTGTGGGGCAATGAATCCTGGCGCCATCAATGCGATATTCCCGACTCGCTCGAAGCAAGGATTCTGGCGGATCACCAGGCAGCTGGAAGCTGGGTCAGTGAACTCAAGGAACTGCTCCCTGACATCAACCGATCGGTTCTGGTGACGTCGAGTGCGAAGCGAAGGGATCGGCTGCGCGCCGCCATCGCGGCCAGCTTTCCTGATCTGCCTGTGCTCACGAAGTTCGAGCGAGGAGGAGCACCATGAGGGAGGCCGCCGTCACCGTTCAGCTGCCTGGGAACCTTGGTGGCGACTGGCAGGACCAGTTTGTGGAGGAGTTGCGGCCGCAGGTGGCGTCACTCGCCAGCCGATCCGGACTCGATTGCGGCCTGCCTCCCGTGGTGAGCCAAGGCACCGAGACCTCTGTGTTGCTGGGGGGGAGGCGCTATCCCCTGCCCGGTGGAGGATCGCCGTCGCGCCTGGCATCCTCCGTTTCCTCTTTTATCAATGAGCATCTCTGGGAAGCCTGGTACGCCCCCACCCTTGTCGCTAGTGGGCTGGCGGATCAGGAAAGCTTCTGGCTTCGGCACGCTGCCGATCGCGGACTGAGCTACGGAGATCTCGCCTCCCTCGCAGGCAGCCGGCAGAGGCGGGAGGACCATGTCGCCTGGAATCTGGCGGCTCAGCACCCTCCCAGGCTCGACATCCTGAGAGGGCCCGGTGAGGCCTCACAGGAAGCGGCGAAGAAGATCTCTGAAATCGCGAACGATTGTGCCAAAGCTGCCGCAAAATATACTGGCCTTCCCATACCCATTCCCGCCGAAACAGGAACGGAGCTCTGTGTTCCCGGAGGCGGTGTTGTCCTGGCCATCGGAAAACGCTGGATTCCTATCGATAACCCAGACGACTCGGATGGACTTCAACTTCCGTATGCATCTCAACTTGAAGGGCAGCTCGCGCGGCTGGCGGCTTGCTTCATCGATCCTGGTCTCGTGCTGGCGCTCTGCACCGATCCGCAGTGGATCGTGAGGCGACTTGCAGTGCGTGCGATCGCCGACGACAACCCGGTGCGGATTGCTGAGCGCCTGATCCAGATGCATCGGAAGGGTGAGCTGCCCATCGACATCCGAACAGCGATGGAGATGGTGGTGCTGGAGCGTGCTGAGGGCAGAAGCGATTCGGCAGTACCGGCGGCACCCGCTTCGGACGCAGGGCACTCCTGACGCTGACCCTCTTCGCGGACCAGCGTGCCGCCGCTGCAGCGGCAGCACGTGGGCGACAGAATCGCGGTGCGACCGCAGCCCCCCAGCTCTCTCTTTATCCCGATGCCCGCCACCGCCGCCGAATCCGCCTTAGCCGCCATGCAGGGCGAAGTGTTCGGGGCCGATCCGATGGCGGATGCCCCGCCGACGGAGCCCCTCATCCAGACGCTGGAGGAGACGGCTGCACCGGGCCATGGGAAGGTGGCGCGGGAGGGCGTCGAGATGGGGGACTTCCTGGAGGCCGCCGGCCTGCTCAGCTACGACCCGGCCGCCATCACCCGCATCTACGCCGGCCACCCGATGCGCCTGGCCCGGCGGGTCTGGCAGACCCTGGTGCCGATCGGCCTCTATCTGCTGGGAGTGGGCTTCGACTGGTTCACCGGCCAGCTGGCCAACCCTGCCCGGGCGCGGGAACGGGCCCGGGAGTGCGCCGAACTGCTGGTGGCCCTCGGCCCCGCCTTCATCAAGGCGGGCCAGGCCCTCTCCACCCGGCCCGACATCATTCCGCCGATCCTGCTCGAGGAGCTGGCCCAGCTGCAGGACCAGCTGCCCGGCTTCGACAGCGCCCTGGCCATGGCCTGCATCGAGGAGGACCTGGACGCTCCGGTGGAGACGATCTTCGCCTCGCTGGAGAAGGAGCCGATCTCCGCCGCCTCCCTCGGCCAGGTGCACCGGGGTGTACTGATGAGCGGCGAACGGGTGGCGGTGAAGGTGCAGCGACCGGGCCTGCGGGAGCAGATCACCCTCGACCTCTACATCGTCCGCAACATCGCCGGCTGGCTGAACAAGAACGTGGGCCTGATCAAGAGCGATCTGGTCGGTCTGATCGATGAACTCGGCAAGCGGGTCTTCGAGGAGATGGACTACATCAACGAGGCCACCAACGCCGAGACCTTCGCCCGCCTCCACAGCCACAACCCCCGCATCGCCGTCCCCGCGATCTACCGCCAGGCCACCAGCCGCCGGGTGCTGACCATGGAGTGGATCGACGGCGTCAAGCTCACCAACCTCGACGCGGTGCGGGCCCTGGGGGTCGACCCCGACGACATGGTGGAGGTGGGCGTCAACTGCAGCCTGAAGCAGTTGCTGGAGGATGGTTTCTTCCACGCCGATCCCCACCCCGGCAACCTGCTGGCCCTGGCCGACGGGCGCCTGGCCTACCTGGATTTCGGCATGATGAGCGAGGTGTCGCGGGAGGCGCGCACCGGCCTGATCCAGGCGGTGGTGCACCTGGTGAACCGCAACTTCGGCGCCCTCTCCAAGGATTTCGTGCAGCTGGGCTTCCTGGGGGAAGCGGTGGACCTGGAACCGATCGTGCCGGCCTTCGAGACGGTGTTCGGCCAGGCCCTGGAAATGGGGGTGAGCCGCATGGATTTCAAGGCGGTCACCGACGACCTCTCCGGGGTGATGTACCGCTTCCCCTTCCAGGTGCCGCCGTACTACGCCCTGATCATCCGTTCCCTGGTCACCCTCGAGGGCATCGCCCTGAGTGTCGACCCGGACTTCAAGATCCTCGGCGCCGCCTATCCCTACTTCGCCCGCCGGCTGATGGAGGATCCCGATCCCCAGCTGCGCCGCAGCCTGCGGGAGATGCTCTACGACGGCGACGATTTCCGCTGGCAGCGGCTGGAGAGCCTGGTGGCCAGCGCCTCCCTCCAGGACCAGCTCGACCTCGATGGCCTGCTCGACCAGGTGCTCGATTTCCTCTTCTCCCCCAACGGCGGCCTGCTGCGCCAACAGCTCGTCGATGCGCTGGTGCAGCAGATGGATGCCCTGGCCTGGAACACCACCCTGCGCCTCGGCCGCCGGCTGCCCACCCGCCTGCTGCCGCCGGGGCTGCGGGCCCTGCCGCCCACCGCAGCAACCCCACCGCTGCTGGACCTGGAGCCGATCCAGGAGCTGCTGGCCATCCTGCGCGACCTGCCCGGCTTCGAACCGTCGCTGCTGCTCAAGCGCCTGCCGCGGGTGCTGGGGGAGCCGGATCTGCGCCGCATGGGGCTCCAGGTGGCCAAGGGTCTGGCGGAACGGGGCGTGGTGCACCTGCTGCGCGATGTGCTGGTGACGCCGGCGGTACGCCAGGCCGCCGGTGTCAGCGGTGCCTGAGATCCGTAGAGTCGATCGCACCCATAGGGAGACAAGCGTGAACAAGCGGCGAAGGCTCGTGGCCGCTGTCCTGGGTCTGGGGCTGTGCTGCTCAACTCCCGCGGCCATGGCCACCGAGAACCTGGTGTTCACCAGCGGGGCCTTCCGGCGCTCGATCCCGGTGGCTGACCTGGAGCACCTGGCCACCACCGGTGAGGCCCGGGGCCTTCTGCGGGACGTGCTTCGGCTGGGCCGCCAGGACCCCAAGCAGGTCAGCAAGCTGCTGAACGAATCGGTGAAGCTGCCGATCGTGCTGATGAGCCGCCTGCTCAACACCCGCATCGGTGAGGCGATCCTGGCCCGCCTGGCGCGGATCCTGTTCCCCCTGCGGGCCCCGGAAGCCGGCGTGCCCGCCCTGCGCGCCGCCATGGTGCTGGGCACCTACGAGGGCAAGGGGTCGCTATCGGCCATCACCTTCCTGCGGGCCTACCCGACCCGGGAGCTGGAGGTGAGCATCCCGGCCCTGATGGGGCTGGTCTCGAAGGCCTCCTCGATCAGCGAACTGGTGCGCTTCTTCTCCGAGTCCCCCCTCGACGGGCTGCGGGGCAACGAACCCCAGGCGACCCCGGCGCCGGCACCCGCCACGCCGGCCCCGGCCGCCCCTGCCCCCTGACGCCCCAGACCGGAGCCCTACATTGACGTCAGCCACGCCGCTGTCCCCCGTGCCCCTGCTACGAGCCCTGCGACGCCTGGGCCGGCAGCCCACCATGCAGGACTGGCCGGGGCTGATCGAGGCCTACCGCAGCTGGCTGCCCGTCAGTGACGCCACCCCGGTGATCACCCTGCGGGAGGGGGCCACCCCCCTGATTCCGGCGCCGGTGATCGCCGAACGGGTGGGCCGCGGCGTCAAGGTGTTCCTCAAGTACGACGGCCTCAACCCCACCGGCTCCTTCAAGGACCGGGGCATGACGATGGCCATCAGCAAGGCCAAGGAGGCGGGCTCGGAGGCGGTGATCTGCGCCAGCACCGGCAACACCTCGGCGGCCGCGGCGGCCTACGCACGCCGGGGCGGGATGCGGGCCTTCGTGCTCATCCCCGACGGCTACGTGGCCCAGGGGAAGCTGGCCCAGGCCCTGCTCTACGGCGCCGAGGTGCTGGCGGTGCAGGGCAACTTCGACCGGGCCCTGGCGATCGTGCGCGACGTGGCCGACCGCTACCCGGTCACCCTGGTCAACTCCCTCAACCCCTACCGGCTCCAGGGGCAGAAGACGGCCGCCTTCGAGGTGGTCGACGCCCTCGGCGAAGCCCCCGACTGGCTCTGCATCCCGGTGGGCAACGCGGGCAACATCAGCGCCTACTGGATGGGCTTCAAGGAGTACCGCCAGGCGGGCCACAGCACGGTCCTGCCGCGGATGATGGGCTTCCAGGCCGCCGGGGCCGCCCCGATGGTGCTGGGGCACACCGTGGAGCAACCGGACACCATCGCCACGGCGATCCGCATCGGCAATCCGGTGAACAAGGAGAACGCCCTCAAGGCCCGAACCGAGAGCAACGGCGACTTCATGGCCGTCACCGACGCCGAGATCATCGAGGCCTACAAGCTGCTGGGCCAGGGGGAAGGGGTGTTCTGCGAGCCGGCCAGCGCCGCCTCGGTCGCGGGCCTGATCAAGCGACGGGAGGAGGTGCCGGCCGGCGCCACGGTGGTGTGCGTGCTCACCGGCAACGGCCTCAAGGACCCGACGACGGCGATCGAGAACAACGACGCCACCTTCCACACCGGCATCGCCCCCGAAACCGAGACCGTCGCCAAGGTGATGGGCTTCTGATCGGCTGCTGCTGAACAGTCCGCAGCGGACCTTTTCGAACCCGACGGTGCCCCAACCGTCTGGGGAAATCCTGGGACATTCCCCACCCCACGCCGGGAGAGCCGGGGGAGGGAAACCCCCCGTGGGCGGCCCCCGGATTCCCCAGGCCCGGGAATCGGTGGAAAACCCCTGGAAACGGCCCCGTTGCGGCGCCCATTCCCCAGCTATCGAGCCCGGAAAACCCAGTGAGAGAAACGGGAGTGAACCGCTTTACCCGTTTTCCCCCGCCCCTATGACGACGGGCTGTTTTTCTTCTTCTCAATCCTTGATTGATCCTCTGAACAGTCGGGGAGCCACCCGTTGCGCTTTGGCGCGCCCTGTGAAACCGTGGGGCCTCAAGAACGCCGTGCCGCCCTCGCCGGCCCCCGCCATGAAGCTGGTCTGCTCCCAGGCTGAACTCAGCGCCAGCCTCCAGCTGGTCAGCCGGGCGGTGGCGACCCGCCCCACCCATCCGGTGCTGGCCAACGTGCTGCTCACCGCCGACGCGGGCACCGGCCGCCTCAGCCTCACGGGCTTCGACCTCAGCCTTGGCATCCAGACGAGCCTGCCCGCCGCCGTCGAGACCAGCGGTGCCATCACCCTGCCGGCGAAGATGTTCGGCGAGATCGTGGCCCGCCTGGCCACCGACAGCCCCATCAGCCTCAGCTGCCCTGAGGGCGAAGAGCAGCTGGAGCTGACCAACCTCTCCGGCAGCTACAAGATGCGGGGGATGCCCGCCGACGACTACCCGGACCTGCCCCTGGCCCAGAGCGGCACGCCGATCCGCTTCCACGCCGAGGCCCTGGTGAAGGGCCTGCGGGCCACCCTGTTCGCCAGCAGTCCCGATGAGAACAAGCAGCTGCTGACCGGCGTGCACCTGCGCCTGGATGGCGAGGGCCTGGAGTGCGCCGCCACCGACGGCCACCGCCTGGCGGTGCAGCGCCTTTCCCACGCCGTGGAGGCCGCCGGCGGCGAGCAGCCCGCCGCCGATGGCGAGGACTTCGCCGTCACCGTGCCGGCCCGTTCCCTGCGGGAGCTGGAGCGGATCCTCTCGGGCCGCGGCTCCCAGGAGCCCCTGAGCCTGTTCTGCGAGCGCGGCCAGGTGGTGGTGCTCTCCGCCGACCAGGTGCTCACCAGCCGCAGCCTCGACGGCACCTACCCCAACTACCGCCAGCTGATCCCGCCGTCGTTCCAGCGCCGCATGGTGCTCGACCGCCGCGCCTTCATCGCCGCCCTCGAGCGGATGGCGGTGCTGGCCGACCAGCACAACAACGTGGTCAAGATCAGCGCCGACCCGGCCGCCGGCACGGCGACGATCCGGGCCGACGCCCAGGACGTGGGCAGCGGCTCGGAATCGCTGGCGGCCACGATCGAGGGGGAGGCGATCGAGATCGCCTTCAACGTCCGCTATCTGCTCGATGGCCTCAAGGCCATGGGCTCCGACCAGGTGGTACTGCAGTGCAACGCCGCCACCACCCCGGCCGTGCTGGCGCCGGTGGGGGCCGATGAGGCGTTCACCTACCTGGTGATGCCCGTCCAGATCCGCACCAGCTGAGCCCGTGGGTCTTCCCGACCAGCTGCTGCTGAGCGATCTGCTGCGGCGGCAGGTGCGGTGCGATCAGGGCCTCGAGCGCGGCGCTGGCGTGCTGGCCTGGATGCACCCGCCGGTGCACCGGCTGCTGGGCTGGGCCAGCCGGCCTTCGGCCTTCGCCCAGAAGCGGCTGGTGTGGCGGCTGGACCAGTTGCGGGGGCTGGGGGAGCAGGAGGTGTTCGTGAAGGGGGAGCCGGCGGAAACCGACGCGGCCACCCTCGAACGGTTGCCGACCCTGATCGATGCGGCCCTCACCGGCGCCGATGACGTGCCCCTAGGCCTGGTGGCTGACGCCGCCGTGGAGCTGCGCAGCGGCCGCATCCTCCACTACCTGGTGGCCCGCAGCGATCCGCGGCTGCCGGGCACCAGCCGCTGGCGCCTGAGCCCCGACCGGATCGTCGACCAGCAGCCCGGCCGGGTGTTCACCGCCCTGCGGGGGCTGGACGATCTGCCGGTGGCCCGCGCCAGCGTCCGCCAGCAGCTGCTGCGCCGCTCGCGGCGCTGGAAGGAGCAGGTGCAGGAGGTGGGCGGCCGCGTCGAGGAGCGGCTGGAGGGCTGGCTGGAGGAGCCCCCCTGGCCGGAGGCCTTCCGCGACGAGATGCCCTGGCCCGACCGGGACCGGGACCCCGCCCGCGACCGCCGCGACCCCTACGACGACGACCGCGATGGGGGCGACCCCTATCCAGAGGACCGTTACGCCGGCGAGCCGGACGAACCCGACCCCCTCGAGGACTGGCCCGAGGAGGAGGAGCCGCTGGAGGAGCCCCGGGATTTCCGCGAGCCCCGCCAGGCGCCACCGGAGGAGCCGCCACCGCGCCGCGATCGCTACCGGGGCCGGGAACCCCACGGGGACGACGACCCCTGGATCTGATACTGGAGGGCCGTTGCCGCGCCCCCCGGTGGTTTCTGCCTCGACCCCGTCCTTCTCGGTGCCCGAGGCCCTGCGCAAGGAGGGCCTGAGCCAGGGCGACTACGACGAGATCGTGCGCCGCCTGGGGCGCGCCCCCAACCGGGCCGAGCTGGGCATGTTCGGGGTGATGTGGTCGGAGCACTGCTGCTACCGCAACTCCCGCCCCCTGCTGGGCCAGTTCCCCACCACCGGCCCCCGCATCCTGGTGGGACCGGGCGAGAACGCCGGCGTGGTGGACCTGGGCGAAGGCCAGCGGCTGGCTTTCAAGATCGAGAGCCACAACCACCCCTCAGCGGTGGAGCCCTTCCAGGGGGCGGCCACCGGGGTGGGGGGCATCCTGCGGGACATCTTCACCATGGGGGCGCGCCCGATCGCCCTGCTCAACGCCCTGCGCTTCGGGCCGCTGGAGGACGAGCGCAACGTGGGTCTGATGGAGGGGGTGGTGGCCGGCATCGCCCACTACGGCAACTGCGTCGGCGTGCCGACGGTGGGCGGTGAGGTGGCGTTCGACCCCAGCTACGGCGGCAACCCGCTGGTGAACGCCATGGCCCTGGGCCTGATGGAGACCGACGACATCGTCTGCTCCGGCGCGGTGGGCGTGGGCAATCCGGTGGTCTACGTGGGCAGCACCACGGGCCGTGACGGCATGGGCGGCGCCAGCTTTGCCAGCGCCGAACTCACCGAGGCGTCCCTCGACGACCGGCCCGCCGTGCAGGTGGGCGACCCGTTCCTGGAGAAGGGGCTGATCGAGGCCTGCCTGGAGGCCTTCAAGAGCGGCGATGTGGTGGCGGCCCAGGACATGGGCGCCGCCGGCCTCACCTGCAGCTGCTCGGAGATGGCCGCCAAGGGGGGCCTGGGCATCGAATTGGATCTGGATCGGGTGCCGGCGCGGGAGAGCGGCATGACGGCCTACGAATTCCTGCTGAGCGAATCCCAGGAGCGGATGCTGTTCGTGGTGGCGGCCGGCCGGGAGGAGCCCCTGATGGAGCGCTTCCGCCGCTGGGGCCTGCAGGCGGCGGTGGTGGGCCGGGTGTTGGAGGAGAACGTGGTGCGGGTGCTGCAGCACGGCGCGGTGGCGGCCGAGGTGCCGGCCAGCGCCCTGGCGGACGACACGCCGATCAACCACCACGAGCTGCTGGCCGAACCCCCCGCCGAGATCCAGGCCCACTGGACCTGGAGCGAAGCCGAGCTGCCGCCGGCCTCGAATGCCGGCGGCCTGGAGAAGGCAGCTGGAGCGCTGGGCTGGGGCGACGCCCTGCTGCGCCTGCTCGATGACCCCACCATCGCCAGCAAGCGCTGGGTCTACCGCCAGTACGACCACCAGGTGCAGGCCAACACCGTGGTGCTGCCCGGTGGCGCCGATGCGGCGGTGGTCCGCCTGCGGCCCCAGCAGGGGGAAGGGGCGATGGCGCCGGCGACCCGCGGCGTGGCGGCGACGGTCGACTGCCCCAACCGTTGGGTGGCCCTCGATCCGGAGCGGGGCGCCATGGCGGCGGTGGCGGAGGCGGCCCGCAACCTCTCCTGCAGCGGCGCCGAACCCCTGGCGGTCACCGACAACCTCAACTTCCCCTCCCCCGACACCGCCACCGGCTACTGGCAGCTGGCGATGGCCTGCCGGGGCCTCTCGACGGCCTGCAGCGCCCTGGCCACGCCGGTCACCGGCGGCAACGTCTCCCTGTACAACGAGACCCGCCTGCCCGATGGGCGCATGCAGCCGATCCACCCCACCCCGGTGGTGGGCATGGTGGGGCTGGTGCACGACCTGGCCCACGTGACGGGGCTGGCCTGGCGCCAGGCCGGCGATGCCATCTGGCTGCTGGGGGTGCCGCTCGATGAGCACGGCGACGAGCGCCTGGGGCTGGGGGCCAGCAGCTACCTGGAGGTGGTGCACGGCCGGCTCACGGGTCGCCCGCCCCTGACGGATCTGGCCCTGGAGGGCCAGGTGCAGGGCTTCCTGCGGGCGGCCATTGCCGCGGGCCTGGTGCGCTCCGCCCACGACCTTTCTGATGGCGGCCTGGCGGTGGCCCTGGCGGAGGCCTGCATCGCCTCCGGCCTGGGGGCCGCGCTGGAGCTGCCCGCCGGCGAGGGGCGCCCCGACCGGCTGCTGTTCGCCGAGGGCGGCGCCCGGGTGCTGGTGAGCGTGGCCCCGAAGCAGGAGGCGGCCTGGCGGGCGGCCCTGGCCGAGGCGGGTGAGGCCGTGCCTGCCGAGCGCCTGGGTACGGTCACGGCGGATTCCCGCCTGGTGCTGGCGCGGGGCGGCGAGCCCCTGCTGGCGCTGGCGGTGGAGCAGCTGCGCCACACCTATGAGCAGGCGATCCCCGCCCGCCTGGGCAAGGCCGGCCCCCCACCCGACAGGTAATGGGCCAAGATGAAGCCGGTCCTTGGTCTGAGCCTGCCGTGCCCTTCGCCGATCACCGCGATGCGCACGCTTCCCTGACCACCACCGCCGAAGTCCAGGACGGCCCCGACAGCGACCGCCCCGACAAGCCGGAGGAGGCCTGCGGCGTGTTCGCCGTGCTGGCGTCGGGTCAGGCGGTGGCCAACCTCACCTACTTCGGGCTCTACGCCCTGCAGCACCGGGGCCAGGAATCGGCCGGCATCGCCGTCTTCGACGACGTCAAGGTGCGGCTGCACAAGGACATGGGCCTGGTGAGCCAGGTGTTCGACCAGGAGGTGCTGGAGCGGATGCCCGGCCAGCTGGCCGTGGGCCACAACCGCTATTCCACGACTGGCAGCAGCAAGGTCTGCAACGCCCAGCCCGTGGTGCTGATGACGCGCCTGGGGCCGCTGGCCCTGGCCCACAACGGCAACCTGGTGAATGCGGCGGAGCTGCGGGACTCGCTCGCCCACCTGGCCGGGGAGTTCACCTCCACGACCGACTCGGAGCTGATCGCCTTCGCCCTGCAGGAGGCGGTGGATTCCGGCCTGGGCTGGAACGCGGCGATCCGCCAAGCCGCCGGTCGCTGCCGCGGCGCCTTCAGCCTGGTGATCGGCACCCCCGATGGGCTGTTCGCCCTGCGGGACGGCCACGGCATCCGGCCGCTGGTGTTCGGGATGCTGGGGGAGCCGGAGCAGGGCCAGTGGGTGGCCAGCAGCGAGAGCTGCGGCCTCGACATCATCGGCGCCAGCTTCGTTGACGATGTCCAGCCCGGTGAGCTGATCCACTTCCGCCAGGCCGATCCGATTCCCGAGCGGCAGCGCTGGTGCGAGGAGCCCAGCAAGCTGTGCGTCTTCGAGATGATCTACTTCGCCCGGCCCGACAGCCGCTTCTTCGGCGAGTCGCTGTACAGCTACCGGGTGCGGATCGGCGAGGTGCTGGCCCGGGAAACGCCCGTGGAGGCCGACATCGTCATCGGCGTGCCCGATTCGGGCATCCCGGCGGCGATCGGCTACTCGCACACCAGCGGCATCCCCTTCGCCGACGGCCTGATCAAGAACCGCTACGTGGGCCGCACCTTCATCCAGCCCACCCAGGCAATGCGGGAGGCGGGCATCCGCGTGAAGCTCAACCCCCTGCCCGATGTGCTCTCCGGCAAGCGGGTGGTGGTGATCGACGACTCGATCGTGCGCGGCACCACCAGCCGCAAGCTGGTGGCGGCCCTGCGGGATGCGGGCGCCACCGAGGTGCACATGCGGATCAGCTCGCCGCCCGTCACCCACCCCTGCTTCTACGGCATTGACACCGACACCCAGGACCACCTGATCGCCGCCCGGCTGACGCTGGAGGAGATCGAGCGGCACCTCGGCGTCGACTCACTCAGCTACCTGAGCAAGGAGGGCATGGTGGAGGCGGCCCAGGCCAACTCCAGCCATTTCTGCACCGCCTGCTTCGACGGCCAGTACCCGATCGAGATGGACGAGGAGGTGCGCAACAGCAAGCTGATGCTCGAGCCCACCGGCCTGGCGGCGCGGGTGTAGGCCCGCCGGCCGGCCCCAGCATGCGCATCGCCTTTCTCGATTCCTGGCTGCAGGACGTGGCCGAGGGCAGCGGCACGGCGGCGGCCATCGGCGGCCTGGCCGGGGCCCTGATCGCCCGGGGCCACACGGTGGAGCGGCTGGTGCCCGAGGGCGCCTGGCCGCGCAATCTGCTGCTGCGCCGCCTCTGGTTCAACCTCACCCTGCCCCGGCGCCTGGCCGCCGCCGAAGGCCGCTACGACCTGGTGGTGGGCTTCGACATCGACGGCTTCCGGGTGGCGCACCGCTGCCCGGTGCCCTACGTGTGCTGCATCAAGGGGGTGCTGGCGGAGGAGTCGCGCTGCGAGAGCGGCTGGCCGCGGCTGATGCTCTGGGGCCTGTCGCGGCTGGAGCGCCTCAACGCCCGCCGGGCGCCCCTGGTGCTCTCCACCAGCCGCTACTGCTGCGAGCGCATCGAAGAGCACTACGGCGTGCCGGCCAGCCGGCTGCGGCTGGTGCCGGAGGGGATCGACACTGGGCTGTGGAACCCGGCGGGCGAAGACGCCGCCGCCCTGGCCGCCCTCGACGCGGCCCGTGAGCCCCACATGGTTCTGTGCGTGGCCCGCCAATACCCCCGCAAGCGGGTGGGGGATCTGATCACGGCGTTCCAGAGCGTGCAACAGCGGCTGCCCACTGCCCGGCTGGTGGTGATCGGCGACGGGCCGGAGCACGGGGCGCTGCGGGAGCTGGTGCAGCGACTGGGGCTGGGGGAGGTGGTGCAGCTGCTGGGGGCCCTGCCTGACGACGGCGCCGTGCGGGAGTGGTACCGCCGCAGCGCGGTGTTCTGCCTGCCGTCGATCCAGGAAGGCTTCGGGATCGTGTTCCTTGAGGCGATGGCCAGCGGGCTGGCGGTGGTGAGCACCACGGCCACGGCGATACCCGAGGTGGTGCCCCAAGGCCGGGCCGGGCTGCTGGTGCCGCCGCGGGATCCCCAGGCGCTGGCCGAGGCCCTTCTGAAACTGCTCACCGATGCCGAACTGCAGGCCCATCAGCGGGCCTTCGGCCGCGCTCACTTGGGGCCGTTCAGCTGGGACCGGGTGGCGGAACGTTTCCTGGAGGCGGTGTCGCCCCCGGCAGCCGCCGGATCGTGACCAGGCCGCGGCTGCGGCCCGAGGTGGAATCAACGGTGCGAATCGCGGCCCAGAGGTCGGCGACGGGCACCCAGACCGAGGGGTAGCGGTAGCGGGCCACATCCAGGATCAGCACCCGGTCGGAGGGGGCGTGGAAGGCTGCCAGGGGGGCGATGTGGCCGCCGCCGGCCTGGCCGAGGGCGGGCCGGTTGTAGTTGGCGAGCAGGCGGTCGCCGGGTTGGCTGAGGTTGGCGCGCAGCAGGGCGCGGAACTGCTCGAGGCTCAGCCGGTCGCCGTGGATCGCTTCGGCCTTCACGCCGTGGGCCGCCAGCAGGCCGGCCAGCTCGGCCAGGGTCATGCCCTGGCGCCGCACCACCTCGGCGCTCACCACCTGGCGGCCGGCCGGCACCTCGAAGACGTTCTCCTGGGTCCAGAAGCGGTAACGGCCGTAGCCCGGCACGGCTGGGGCTGGCACGGCGAGGCTGTTGAGCACCATGGCGGCACTGGCCACGCCGCAGTAGGCGAGGTTGGCCTGGGTGAGGAACTGCTCGGCCAGGGGGCCGTAGTCCGCCCTGGCGGGGCTGCTGGCCACCAGCAGGTCCATGCCCGCCGGCTCCATCAGGGGGATCGGCGCCGCCCGCAGGCGCCCGGCCGCCAGCGGCGCCGCCAGGGCCAGCGACAGCAGCACCAGGCCGGGGAACGGGAGGATCGAGCGCGATGGCATGGGATCGAAGGTAGGGGAGCCATCGCTGGGCTGGGGGTCAGCCGAGCTCCGGGCAGGGAACCGGTGATGGATCGTGCACTCCAATGCCGTGCTGTCCGCTCATCTATGTCGTCACACATTTCTGAAGTGCTTCCTGGGCGAGCCTGTTGAGACTCTTTCCCTGTACTTCCGCAGTGATCGCCAGGGTCTTGTGAAGCTCAGGAGGAATTCTTAGATTGAATCTTCCGGAAAAGTTTTTACTGGGCTCGATTCCCTGTTCCTTGCAGACCTCAAGGAAAACCTCCAAAGACTTCTTGAACTCACGGCGAAGCTCATCAGGAGTGGAGCCATAGAAGTCGGCTCCTCCAGATAGACCAAGAATTTCCCCACGAAATTGATCCGTGTCCGCGTCGTATTCAATTTTGGCCTGGTAGCCATCCACTGTCATGAGATTCATGGCGTCACTCCGTGTTCTTCAAGCCATTTTCGGATCGATGCGACAGCACCCTTGTCTGTATCAGGCGATGGGTGGGGTCGATGGAAGACCCTGACTTCACAAAACAGAACGACCGCGACTCGGCTGCCCGCCCTCTCCGTGACATCCCCACCCAGTTCCTGAAACAGGGCTTCAATGTCCTTCCACGGCACATTGCCGCTCACAGGTCGGGAAAAGATCAGCTCAAGAGTGCGCTGGTTCTTTCGCTTCATTCCAGCATGGTACTGATTTACGGTACCACTTGTGGGTAGCGATCAGCCGAGCTCCAGGCAGGCCAGGCCGTAGACATCCGCCAGCGACACCGCCGGCGGTACGCCCCGGTACATGCGCAGGGTGCGGGAGACAGGCGCGAACCCCAGCGACGCCAGCAGCGGGTCGGCGGCGGCATTGGCGCCGGGGGCATCGATCAGCACCGTGCCGGGGTGGCGCTGCAGCAGGCCCTCCAGCAGGGCCCGGGCGGCGGCGGGGCCATCGGCGACAAGGGGCCCGACGCGCCAGCCCTCGCCAGCGGCCAGCAGGCAGGGCCGCACCCGGCCGAAGCCGTGGCAGGCGCCGCCGCGATCCACCAGGGCCAGCACCGTGCCGGCCGGATGCCGCAGCCACTGGCGCAGGAAGTGGGGACGGGGCGAGGGTTCCCGCTCGGCATCGAAGCGCTGCACGACGGCGGCCGGGATGGCGCCGCCCTCCAGCAGGCACCAGGGGGGCTCCGGGGCGGCGCTTGGCGGGGCTGGGTTGTCGCTGGCGGCGAGCCGCTGCCAGCGAGTGGTGGGGGAGGCGGGCGCGAAGCCCCAGCCGGCGTAGTCGTCGATCCGGTCGGGGGCGGCCTCCAGGCCGATGCAGGGGACGTCGGCCAGGTGCTGGAGGGAGTGGCGCCACAGCTGCACCCCGTAGCCCCGGCCCCGTTGGGCGGGCACCACCAGGAACAGGCCGATGAAGCCGTAGGAGGCGTTGTAGCGGACCCCGGCGATGCACCCCACCGGCTCGTCGCCGAGCCAGCCCACCCAGAGCCCCTGGCGGTCGGTCTGGCGGTAGATGGCCACATCGCCCACGCCCGGCGCAAAGCCCTCCTGGCGGGCCCAGCCGGTGATGGTGGGGATGTCGGCGCTCTGCAGGGGGCGGATGGTGAGGGGGGAGGGGCGGCTCCGGTCGGACGTGCTCACCAGATCGTCTCCAGCTCCGGAATGGCGCGGAGCTTCTCGTCGGCGCTGATCAGGGGCCGGCGGCCCTGCAGTGCCGTGGCGGCGATGAGGCGGTCGGCCGGGTCACCATGGCGGAACTGGGGGCCCCTGGAGAGCAGGGCGATCTCGACGGTGATCGGCAGCACCTCCAGCCGCAACGCTTCGAGCAGACGGCTCAGGTAGAGGGCCGGGGGCACGGCTTCCGGGAGGATCAGCCGCCCGCGTTCGTGCAGCCGGGCCAGCTCCCAGAGGCTGATATCGGCGATGGCCAGCTGGCCCTGGGCGCGCCCCTGCGCCAGGGCCGCCGCGGCGCGCCGTGACAGCCGGGCGGGCGCATGGGCCCAGAACAGCAGGACGTGGGTGTCACAGATGGTCAGCATCACCGGCGCCTTCGAGATCGGCGTCGCCATCGGCGATCGAGGTGATGACATCCCCCAGCGTGACGCTGCCGGCCAGCCCATCCAGCCAGCGGCGGGCCTCCTCGGCCGGGTCCTGTTCCGGCTCGATGCGGGCAATCACCCGGCCGTGGGAGGTGACCTGAATGGCTTGCCCGGCCTGAACCCGTTTAAGCCAGGACGGCAGGTTCTGGCGCAGGTGGGTGACGGAGACGCGCGCCATGGTGGGCGTCTGTACATGGGGTCTGTACAGATTAGGGTGCACCAGCTGCATCAGGGTGATCTGGCGGTGGCTAGTTGCTACACCTTCCGCCACTCCTTTGCGACCCACCTGCAGGAACGGGGGCAGGACATCTGCACGATCCTGGAGCTGCTGGGTCATCAGGACGTGAGCACCACCATGATCTACACCCATGTGCTGAATAGGGGGCCGCTCGGTGTCTGCAGCCCAGCAGACATGATGTAGCCATAGATACATGTGGTTATCGGACCCGTGAGCCACAGCCCACGACTTGGACTTCCAACTAAGATCACTGTGCAGGAAAGGATTCTCGTCCCATGGCCGATCGGCAACAGCTGTGGTTCACGGAAAGGAGCAGAGGAAGGTCTTTGGTTCATGGAACCGTCCAATAAAGAGTTAGACCGACAGTCAGCCAGTATCCCGTTTCATCAGCAGGTGGGGGATGGACTAGGCTGACAAAGGTACTGCTTGGCTTTTGCCAAACCATCATCAAACTGGCGCCTCGCTAGATGGACCCTGCAATTGTTATTGCGTTAGTAGCGCTGGGAGGAACTGGTATCCAGGCGATGACATCACATGGTACAAGCAGTCAGGCAAACTGGCACAATCGTGCTATTGAACTAACGAAGGACGATATTGACAAATTTGACAAGGCATATTTTAGTGGGTTACGGTATTACTCAAAACTCCAAGACTTAGCCTCCAGTCTTGGAGCATTAGCCAAGCAAATGAGAGCCAATGGTATTAGCTTTAGTCAGCTCTCAGAGGAAGACAAGGCAAAGATAGGAGTCAAGTTTTTGAATGAACACTCCAGTGATCCAGGGGCAATTCGTGACCTAAAGAATACCGCATTTTCTGTTTTCACGCTTCTTGGTTCTGATAATGTTACTACTGTGCTCTCAGACGAGCCAGACCATGCTTACCAAAGCTTGCAGGAACAGTTCTTCGCTCAGAGAAAACTACCAAGCCTCGAAGACATCGAGGCATTTAACGATCTACTTGATGAGAAGCTTGCTTGCTACTCGGCGGCAGCTAGGAAAGACAGGGAAGCTCTAAGGAATGCATTTTGGAGGGAGCGAAGCCGACCCTTAATTGTTGTGTATCTTGCTAGAATCCTTAAACTTCCTGGACTTGTAGTAAGCCGCAGCAGAAGGAAATGAGTCCAATGCTTATATGCAGTCTAACATCCAGATCCAGAAGGCGGGCTCGGAACTATCTTCCTAGCCCCTGCATCTTGCCCGCTTCTGATCTGGAGCGTTAGCCTTCACAGAAAGAGGCGTTTCGAAAATGGCCGAAGTGATTCTCCAGTTTCTCGGAGCAGTCGGATCCGCGGGCGCAATCCTTTTCGGTCTTTCCTCGTGGCTCGGTAAGGTCTGGGCCTCCAGAATCCTCGCTGTTGAGCAGGTAAATTACGCAAGAGCCTTGCACGAAGCTACCGCCAAATACGACCAGCAACTGGAAATCGCAAAGACTGCGATCAATCGTTATTCAGAGTCGCAATTCGCCAGATATGACCAACTTTGGCAGTCTCTTTGCGAGCTACGAACAGCCGGCGACGATCTCTGGGAAGCCGCCTCCCTAGAAAAAGTGAAAAGATTCGCAAAGCAAGTTAGGGATACACGGTTATCCGTACAAAAAAGTGCGCTTATTCTTACTGAAGAGCATTATAGAGGATTGCTATCCGCGCTAGATTCATTTGATCAGTTTAACTTGGGTAAGTCAAATTTGGTAAGACTGCGAAGTCACCCAAGGGAGCAAGCCTATGATGAGTACTCAATCAGAGAGTCGATTGAACACAATGGACAACTCCGAGAGAGCTATAGTCGAAAGCTTGAAACACTTCGACTGCATCTCAAGAAGCAGATAGGTGGCATGCAGTGACCGCTAATCCGCTAATGGAGCGGACGCCTCCGCGCTGCCCGCGTTTGTGTCGCTCATCGCCGCGTTAGCCCTCATGACCACTGATCGCAGACTGTCGTCCCCTAATCGCATGGTTTGGGAGCTATTTCAAGCTCTACGTCGGCTCTGCGCGCGCGTCGCGGAAGCGCATGCTGTGAAAGATGAGTCGGCACTGCGCCAAGACACAGCGATCTGCGTCATCTTGGCAGTTCAGTGCGTCGAGGTTTTCTTCAACGTCTACTTTCGCGTCCTAATCAGTGAGTCGGCTTATGCTCATGCAGCCGAGAAGATCTCCGAAGACTTGTCCCGTACTCAATGTGGACTCGACAGAAAGATCAAAGACTGGCCCAAACTTGTATTCGGCCAGAAGTTGGCCTTTGATAAAGGCGCTGGACAACGTTTCATCGAGCTGAAGAACCTTCGTCACAAGCTAATGAACTTCACAAGTTCCCACGAAACGCTTGCAATTCCCGGCGTTGCAATTCACGGTTTGGCCGATACAACCGCTTACGACTCTCTCTCCGTGCAAGCCGCGCTTGAGGCGCTGCATATCGCCGAGGAATTTCTTTGTGAGGTGTTCACCTTGAAGGGCATCGCCCCAAACGACTTGCCACACGCACTGCATGCATGGACTGGTAGGCCACCTATATGAGGGCCAAACCTCCTTTGGAGGGGACGCTCCGCCATCGTCCACGCACTCATGACCTTTAACGTTAGTCCTCCGTAAGCTATGTCGAAAGCAGCAAGCACATTCGCCACCGCGATCGAGGACTCAGAAAGTCTCCTGAAGCTGTTTGACCAAATGCACAAGAACAATGCTGAGTCGGCTGAGGTCCTTAAGCGAGCTGGGCTGGTTATGGCGGTAACAGCATGGGAGACCTACGTTGAAGACCGTCTGAACGAGGCAGTCGAAACCCGGTTGAAAGTTCTTAGTGGCAGCCCAGTTGGCAAATTTGTTAGCGGCAAACTAGCCGAAGAACTTAGGCGACTACACAATCCGACAGCTGATAAGACAAAGAGACTATTCCTCGATTACCTGGATATTGATGTAACCGCAGGTTGGAAGTGGGCCAACTCAGATTCTGCTTCTTCCAAAAAGGCCCTGGATAGTCTTTTAACCAAGCGCGGCGATGCTGTACACCGAGCGAAGCCACAGAACGGTGGGCCACCCGCTCCACATCTGGTTAAGCGCGATGACCTAGAAAAGGCTATCCGTTTGATCAAGAATCTGGTCGCGAGTACCGAGAGGTGTCTCGAAGAGGACTGAGGTCTAACATCCAGATGCAGAAGACGGGAGCGCGGGTTGCTTGTCAAGCCGATTCCATACTTGCCCGCTTCTGATCTGGAGCGTTAGATCTGCCGTGATTAGCTAAACAGCCTTGACTGGAAAGCACAGAGAACGTATCGTCCAAGAAAAATCTCCATGAATGCCGAACGCCTGCATGCAATCATTCTCTGTGTCCAGAGGGATCTAAGGAATAATCAGATCTTAGATCTGTTTCAGCGTCTTGTTAACGCATTGGCCAACCAAGTCAACCAGCCTGCACAGCCTCAGTACCATCAAGAAACGAGCACCAGCCTACAGGGGTTAGTAAATGCTTTAAGCAATTCAGAAGTTAACTCATTCAGCCCAGTTTGGAGGCAGACATTGGGCGAGATTGACGGGGACTCAATACTCGGCATAAATCTTGCCAATAGCATAAGAGAAATCCTTGCACGGAATCAAATCACACCAGCAGTTGCGCAAAGCGAACTTCAGATTCTCTTGAGCAGTCTTGCAGAGTTCTCTGGAGCTGTCGATAAGCTTGTAGCTGCATTTGAAACATTAGGAATTTGTGCCGAGGATTTGGAGCCATCAGAATGCGAGGTTGGGGTGTTAGTTCCCAGGGCCTTTGTTCACAATGAGTTGGGCGAGTTTGCTGACGAGTTGAAGGAGCTTAATAGAGTCTTTGGGGTATTTGCGGAAATTTCTACTGGCTCTCGCCCAGGCTTCAAGATCAATACACTTTCGTCTTCTGACCTGACGGTGTTTCTTGAGGCGGCGCCTGTCGTCGCTGCATGCATAGCACATGGCGTCGAAAGACTAGTTGCACTGTATAAGCAGCTTCTTGAGATCCGAAAGCTCCAGTCTGATCTGGCTAAGCAAGGCGTACCAAAGAAGAACATGATGGGCATTGAAGACCATGCCAAGGGAGTGATGGAAAAGGGAATTGAGGTAATCATCAAAGAGTTAATGAAAGACTTTAAGAGCACAGTCGATTCTGGCCGCAAGAATGAACTAACCATCGAGTTAAGACTTTCACTTAATAAACTCTCCAATCGAATCGATAGTGGATATAATATTGAAGTGCGCATGCGAGCCCCAGACGGCCTAGCAGAGGAAACTGACGATGCCAACGAAACCGATCAGAAACTGGCCATTAAGTACTACAAAGACATACAGAGCGCCGCGAGAAATATGCAGTTCTTAAAGCTTGATGGCGAGCCCATTCTTCATCTGCCTGAGGAAGATAAGGGCAGGCCAGGAGATGAATGATGGGAGATCAAACATCAAGATACAGCGGGCGGGGCAAGGGATTCCTTATGTCCGACTGGAGCTTCTGCCCGCCGCTGATCTTGAACGTTAGGTAGCCAGGAGAGATATGCGTAAAATTTCGGGACAGTTAACTTCGGATCTAAAGGCAATCTACGGAGATGATGATATTCGTAGAGTTGACGCGCATCCGGTGAAGACGTTTGGAGAGTTGATGGGACACATCGCTCGGCTGTCCTATCTGAATAAGGACCACCTCTTATTCTTTAGAGGACAGTCTTCTGACTATAAAAATAAGTCAGACGCCTCATCCTTTTATCCATCAATTTACAGGGGCGAGCGTCTCGCGAAGGCAGAGCTTGAGGCACGCTTTGACATGCTTGCTAGTTTTTCTAAGCGATTGGTGGATGCTTTCTCAAATAGCAAGATAGAGGGTGCATCAGATGTAAGAAAGCGACGCTACATCCAATGGAGCATTCTTCAGCACTATGAGGTGTGTCCCACACCCCTACTGGACTTCAGTCAGTCGGCCAGGGTTGCATGTAGTTTTGCAACATTAGACAAAGGCAAATCTGAGGCATATTTCTTCGTTTTTGGCCTTCCTTATGTAACCAATAGAATCTCAATAAACTCTGAACATGATTTAGTAAATATCAGGCTCTTGAGCATTTGTCCGCCGGATGCATTGAGACCGTACTACCAGGAGGGCTATCTCGTTGGAACGGATGAATCGACCACAGATTTCCAATCCAAGGATGAATATGATTTTAATGCTCGACTAATTGCGAAGTTTCGATTTACCAATGGAAAGTCCTTTTGGGCTGGTGGGTTTGATCCAATTCCTAAGATTGCTCTGTATCCGAAAGGCGACAGAATCCAAGCGCTGTGTGAAGACATAGGAAAGGAGATTGGGACCCAGTTAGATCCGGGAAGACTAGGGCTCTTGTTGCAGTCATGGGTTGCTCTAGAGGCGCATCTTATGAATATCACGAGATCTAGATCAGAAAAGGTCTACTCGGCACATGAGGCATTGCGAATCCTTCAAAATGCTGATTTGGTTAGCCCAGACGTCCTGGGTCGCTTAGATCGAGTGCGTAAGATACGCAATACTGCCGTACATACTCCGGAAAAGGTTCCGGCCGGAGAACTGGCTATAGCGCGTCAAGAGATTGATGATCTGGCTGAGTTAGTTAGGGCGGTTGATGCGTCGCTTTCTAACAATTCGTTCAAACGGACAGGCCCTGACGGGCCTGCCGCTTAACTCAAACGTTAGATCGACTGGAGCCCAAACAGACACCGAGTAAGAATCTGCCTCTTCCGCCTATGGCTGTTTGGAGCTTCCTCAGTACCAAGCTTCACTAGGTGCATAAGCAGGGAGCGCGAACTTTCGCAGTGCCCTACAGTAATCAAAGAACTCACTCGAACAATGCAGTTTGCTTCGGCCTTAGTCGAATATCTTGCAGCTGGTATCGCGGCACTATTGTGGCTGAGACCATTGGCGCAAAAGATATTCAACTTCGAGATTCCAATAAACGAAGCCTCGATAGTCTTGGTCCTTCCAATGGCATATGTATTGGGTATTTACATTGACTCGACATCATCATTTGTTATCAGCTGGATTCGGCACTTGCGCGACGAGATTCAGCGCTTACGCAAGTTTCCTTTACGAAATACTTTGAAACGTATTCGAAATACTTTGAAACGTATTCAAGTCACTTGTCTAGGGACTCCATATAGTGGCACATACGATCGAACTGTGCCAATCCTTTCCAAGAGCCCGGAACTACTTGCTCAAACGATGCTCACGTACGTGGGGAGGGATCGGATTGCAAGATGTATGGCACTGAACTCTGTCCTTGGAATCCTGACGGTGCTAGTTATTAGTCCCGGGAATCAAGCGCTTCTAGGCATCTTAGTGGTTGCGTTGTTATGGTCCCTGTTGCTATGGTTTAGGCTCAAAAGACTTTCCTCTAAGTTTAAGGATCAGGCTTTTAAAGCCTTGCAGCTTGAAAAGATATAGATCTCCGTGTTGATCCTGTCAAGAGCGATCTAGCCTCACCATTCACCTGAGCGCCACCTTATGTCCTTCCATCTAGTCAGAACGTCTTGCGGCCAGTTGATGGTGAGAGTTGGCCTGGCCGTCCCCGAACGAGCAGCTAAAGTTGATCGCTGACTTAAATCCTTGAAGTCCAACCTCTTTCGGAAGTCGCTGATCGCCTCCCTGGCCGGTATCAGCTTCTTCAGTGGCGTGCATGCCAAGCAGCCCCCAGCAGCTGATGTCCAACAGACAAGGCTTGGGGTTCTCCAGCTGGAGAACGGCTACCCCACCAAGGCCACCGCTGCCAGGCTCTACGACGAGCTCGACTTCCAGCGCGCCACCCAGGCCTACCTCTGGGCCCTGCCGGCCGTGGGCTTCAAGGCGCTTTACGACGCCCAGGCCAAAACCTTCGGCGCCCGCAACGGCGATGTGGTGCTCTACCAGACCCTGAAGGACAAGGCGGGGATGCTGACCCCCAACATCACCACCCTCTACGCCTTCAGTTTCTGGGACCTGGCCAAGCAGGGCCCGCTGGTGATCGAGGTGCCCGCCGGGCTCACCGCCGGCGGGGTGATGGACATCTGGCAACAGCCGATCACCGACATGGGCCAGACGGGACCCGACAAGGGCGCCGGTGGCAAGTATCTGATCCTGCCCCCCGGCAGCCCCGAGCCGGTGGCACCCGGATATCGACTGGTGCGTTCCCCCAGCAACCAGATCTGGTTCGGCACCCGAGGCCTTGATCCCGACAAGGCCGTGGCCGAAGCCACCGTGCGCCGCCACCGGCTCTACGGCTGGAACCAGCGGGACAACCCGTCCACCAACGCCTATGTCCCGGTGGCTGGTCGCCCCTGGCAGTCGGCCCAGCCCGCCGACCTCAATTACTGGCGCCTGCTGAGCGAGCTCTATGCCAACGAGCCGGTGGCCCCCCGCGACCGCATGCTGTTCGGGATGCTGGCTCCTCTGGGGATCACCCCTGGCCAGCCCTTCCAACCGGATGCCGGCCAGGCCAAGGTGCTCACGGAGGCCGCCCGGGTGGGCGATCTGATGGCCCGCACCATCGCCTACGACAAGCGAATCCCCGGCGCCACGGTGTACCCCGGCAAGCACTGGGAGTACGCGGTGCTGTTCGACCTCGACCAGGAAACCCCCGACCGACGCCGGGTGCAGCTCGACGAGCGCAGCTCCTGGTTCTACGAGGCGATCGGCATGTCGGCGGGGATGCAGGGGCGGATTGTGGGCTTTGGCCAGGTGTACTTGGAGGCCTCCAAAGACAAGGGAGGCCGTTGGCTGGATGGCGGCCGCACCTACCGGATGCGCGTGCCGGCGGCCGCGCCGGTGAAGCAGTTCTGGTCGATCACCCTCTACGACAACCTCAGCCGCGGCCCGCTCATCACCGACCAGGGTGCCGCTGACTTCAGCTCCCGCAAGGCGGATCTGGTCACCAACGCCGATGGCTCGGTGGATGTGTCCTTTGGCCCGGTACGGCCCGCCGGCGCCGCCAACTGGATCAAGACCACCCCCGGCAAGGGCTGGTTCGCCTACTTCCGCTTCTACGGCCCCACCGAGGCCTACTTCAGCAAGGCCTGGCAGCTGAACGACATCGAAGCGCTCAAGCCCTGAGGCCACCCTCGCCTGACAGCCGCCCTCCGTACCCACAGCGTTCCCAGCCAACACGATGGTCCCGACCCCCAGCCGACCAGCGGTCGCCTTGATCGCCGCCCTCATCGCCGCCCTGCCGCTGAGTCCCCTGGGTTCCCTGGCCGCGACACCGGCTTCGGCACCCGTCGCCAGCTCAGCGAGCCAGGCCCCAGCCCCCAGCCCCGCCGAAGCCCGCGCCATCGCCAAGGAGGCCTGGCTCTACGCCTATGCCCCCCTGCAGGGCTACCAGACCCTCTGGAACCAGACCCAGAACAAGGCGTTCCCGGGCTACGTGGGTGGCTTCGACCGCTTCCGCCACTACAGCCGCTCGGCCACCCCGGCCGACAAGGACATCGTCACCCCCAACAACGACACGCCCTACTCCTGGGCCTGGCTGGATCTGCGCACCGAGCCGATCGTGCTGTCGCTGCCCGCGGTGCCGGCACCCCGTTACTACGTCAACCAGTGGTTCGACCTTTACACCCACAACTTCGCCTACACCGGCGTGCGTTCCACCGGTCGCGGGGCCGGCACCTATCTGTTCGCCGGACCCCGCTGGAAGGGCACGGTGCCAAAGGGCATCACCAAGGTGTTCCGGGCGGAAACTGACTTCGTCGGCACCCTCACCCGCACCCAGTTGAACGGGCCCGATGACATCCCCGCCCTGAAGGCGATCCAGGGCCAATACCTCCTCACGCCCCTGTCGCGCTTCATAGGCCAACCGGCGCCACCGCCCGCCCCAGCGGTGGCCTGGCCCGCCTGGGACGCCAGCAAAGCCGAGGGGATCGGCTTCATCACCTACCTCAACGCCCTGTTGCCGTTCATGCCCGCCGTGCCATCGGAGCTGGCGATGCGGGCCCGGTTCGCCCGCATCGGCATCGGCCCCGGCCTGCCCTTTGATCCGGCCAGGCTGGATCCGAAGCTCCGCACCGCCCTGGAGGAAGGGGTGGCCGAGGCCAGCCAGGAGCTCAAGGCCAAGGCCCAACAACAGACCAGCTCCCAGGGATTCTTCGGTACCCGACAGCAACTGGGGCCGGATTACCTCACGTTCCGCTCGATGGGAGCGATGCTGGGGATCTATGGCAACAGCAGTGAAGAGGCCTTCTATGCCACCCAGCAGACCGGTCCCGACGGCCAGGTGCTTGATGGGCGCAAGCGATGGGTGCTGCGATTCGAACCGGGCCAACTGCCACCGGTGACGGAGTTCTGGTCGGTGACGATGTACAAGCTGCCGGAACGCCTGCTTGTGGAGAACCCAATTCAACGCTATTCGATCGGTGATCGCACATCAGGTCTGAAGCTGGGAACCGATGGATCCCTGGAGATCTATATCCAGAGCGAGAATCCAGGAGCGGACAAAGTCTCGAACTGGTTGCCTGCGCCAGCTGGACCCTTTTTCTTCGTGGCGCGCTTGTATGGCCCTAAGGATCCAGTCCTGAAGGGAACGTGGAAGCTGCCACGCTTGACAGAAGTCAAGTGAAGTAAAGCCCATGAACAACTGAATCGCTTGACTTATGCCCGCTGCTGAGTGGAGGCGTTGGTCTGCCTAGCGAGTTGTTCTGAAGCAGCGGAGCATCGGGCGCACCCATGCCAAACCTCCGAACCCAATGCTTTCGACAGCCGGGCCTACAGAAGCTGAGTAGGAATACTGTTTTCAAGCCATCGGACCTAGGTCAAGATGGAGGGTTAACTGCTCCTCGGGTAATCCGCCGTGCCAGTTCGTTCTGAAGCCCACCAATCCTTTTGGCGGCTTGTGCGGCGGTGGTGTCTCACCCTGGGGGCCTGGATCTGCCTGGGGGTTCTCTGCCCCGGGGCCGCCTGGGCCAGCGATCGCGTGATTGATCTCCAGCAGGGCTGGAGGCCCGAGGAAGTGGATCTCTACCACCACACCTCCGAGGGCACCAACCTGGCTCCCCTGGAGTTGGCGCTTCATCTGCCCGACCCCAAACGCCCGGGTCACCGTTTCCTGGAGGATCTGGACGAGCGTTATGGCTTCATTGCCTCCCCCGTTTCCAGCATCAATCCCCATGGCCTGCCGGTGGGCCTGGCCGTGGATCCCCGGCCCCAGCGCTTTGGCGACAGCGTCTATCTGGGCCTCACCTGTGCCGTGTGCCACACCCGGGAGCTGAAGGCCAAGCCGGTGTCATGGCGCCAGGGCTTCCAGACCATGCGGATCCCGGTGCACGGCGGGCCTGGCCTCGTCAATCTGCTGGCCTTTGATAACGACTTTTACGGTGCCTTTGAAGCCCTTCTGGCCGATGACGCCGCCCTCGCCCGCTATGGGGCCGAGGTGCTTGACACGCCGGCGGACCCGGAGGCGATCGCTGGATTGAGGCGTGAGATTGAGGATCTGTTGGGGCCGGTGCGGGCCACCCGCCAGGTGATGCAGGCGATGGGGGTGACGCGAGCGGATTTCGGTTACGGCAACCTCAATGCGCTCAGCCAAGGCAACTACAACAATGTCGGCCTGACGGCCTGGCTGGTGAGCCGGGGGCTGATCCAGTCCAGCGGCGAGAAACCCTTGAGGATTGGCTTTGAGGGCACGGTGAATCTGCCCCCCGTTTGGTTCGCCCACCAGGACGAGTGGGCCCAGTGGTTCGCGGAGATCCACCACCCCGGTCCGCGCAACTGGGTGCAGTCGGTGTCGAGTTCGCCCGTGCGGCCGCCCAGGCAGGCAGAGGCCTTGAAGGAAGCCGCGATTGTGGGCTCGGTTGACTTCGATGGCATCGAGGCGATTCAGGAGGCGGTGATCCGGCTGCGCACTCCCCTGTGGCCCCAAAGCGCGTTCGGCGCCCTCAATTCCCAGCAGGTGGACAAGGGCGGTGCCCTGTTCGGCCAGCATTGCGCCAGCTGCCATGTCTCCACGCCGGAGCCGGCCAATGGGGCGGGTCGCCTCTTCCGCGAGCGGCGCGCCTTCGCGGTAGGCACGGATCCCGTGGCTGTGGAGCAGTTCGCCGCTGGCGCGGAGCAGCGGGCGGCGGGCCTGACCCGGCTGTCGGACGCGATCCTGCGCCTGCGCCATGCCCAGCTGCTCAAGCGCTTCAACAATGACGCCACCCTGGTGGCCAACACCGAGCTGTTCGATTCCAAGGGCTTACCCAACAGCTTTGCCCTGGCCCGCGACTACAACGGCAAGGAAGGTCCGGCCTACTGGGCACCGCCGCTGCATGGTGTCTTCGCCACGTCCCCCTACCTGCACAACGGCTCGGTGCGCACCCTTGGCGATCTCCTCACCCCGCCGGCGCAGCGGCCCACCCAGTTTCACACCGGCACCAACGTCTACGACCCGCGTGAACTGGGGTTGCGGGATGACGGTCCTTTTGTGTACGACACCAGCGAGCCGGGCAAGAGTGCCCAGGGGCACCCCTACGGCACCGGCCTGCCGCCGGAACAGAAGCGCGCCCTGCTCGAGTACCTCAAATCTCTCTGATCCCCTGGCTGGCTGGCATGACCTACCTGCGCACGCTCAAGCACACCCCAACGGAAGAGTGCTGGCCCCTGGTACGCCAGTGGATGGAATCGCAACCGCTGCCGTTCTATAGCGAGCTGCGCCGCGAGCGGCCGATCCTGAAGCTGCCGGGGCTCGTCCTGGTGAGCCGTTACGACGACTGCATGGCCGTGCTGCAGCAACACGAGCGTTTCAGCGTGGCGCTCTACGGCCCCAAGCAGGCGGGCTACTGGATGGCGGAAGACGAAACACCGCGGCACTGGCGCGAGAAAGGCGTGATGCGTTCGGTGCTGGATCTGGAGGATCTGCCGCGTCTGCGTGCCTTTGCCGGCGAGCGGGCCGCCACGTTGCTGGGCCAGGCCGGAGGTCAGCTTGATGCGGTATTGGGCCTGAGCCGCGCCGTGCCTGTGGCGCTGGTGCAGGAGATGTTTGGCTACGACCAGAGCGATCCGGCCGAGATCCGCGCCTGGTCGTTCTGGAACCAGTACGACGCCTTCTACAACCAGCCGTTCCACGCCTCCACCCAGGTGGATCCGAGCCCCGAGCAGATCACCGCCGAGCGCCAGGCCGCCAACGTCCGCATGGGGGCCTATCTCAAGGGGTTGCTGCAGCGGCGGGCGGCGCAACTGGCGGCGGGAGGCCCGAGCGAGGGGCGCGGCGATCCGGCCACCCGGCTGCTGCGGCTGAGCCAGTCGGGCGCGATGGACTTCGACATCCTCCGGGTGGCGCGCAATGTGGGGGGTCTGCTGATCGGCACCATCGAAACCACCTCCCAGGCGGTGATCCATGCCCTCTCGTTTCTGCTGGCCGATGCAGAGCGGCGGGAGGCTGCGGTGGAGGCGGCCCATCAGGCCGAGGCCGAGGCCATCGATGGCCATGTGATGGAAGCCCTGCGCTTTCATCCCCCTTTCCCCTATTTCTTCCGGGTCTGTGAGCAGCCCACCCAGCTCGGACTGGGCATGCCTTGGGAGCAGACGATCGCGCCGGGCACCACCGTGCTCACGCTCAACCATTCGGCGATGTTTGACCCCACGGGCTTCCCCGATCCCCAGCGCTTTGAACCCGACCGCAACCAGAGCGCCAACTTCCTCTTCGGCCACGGCCACCACCAGTGCCTGGGCCGTCATATCGGCGCAGCGATCATCCCGGAAATCGTGCGGCAGGTGCTGCGGCTCCCGGCCATTGAAGCGGCCGGCCCGGTGGACCGTGGCGGCGGCCCTTTCCCCGAACACTTCCCCCTGCGCTGGACGGCTTGTGAGGGCTGATGGGCGCGGCTCCTTGACCACGAGCCGGGACATGGTGTTCCGATGGGCTGGAGGCCCCAGCACCTTGCCGGCCACTGAGGGGCAGCGTTAGCCCTCTTCTGTTCTCGTCTTTCTCAAGCAGTTGCATTACCCAGGCGCACACGACCGATGCCAGTGATTCCGATCAAAACGGAAAGACCCTTTGTCGATGAGTTGTTGGGCCGCTATGAGGCTCTGATTGGCAGAGACCTTCCTGGCTATCGCAACCATGTTTATCGCTCAATAACGTATGCCATGCATTTTCTTGGCAATGCCGATGAGCACAAGAGGCTTGTGGAGGCTGTATTCGTCTATCACGACATCGGTCTTTGGACGGATCGCGAATTGGCCTACTTGGAGCCGTCCGAGGCTGTGGCAATCGCTGACAACGAGACGTATGGACTGGGTTTAGATCCCGATTTGCTCAGTGCCGCCATCCATTGGCACCATAAGATCTTTCCTTACACCGGCCCACATAGAGCAATCATCGAAGCCTGCCGCAAGGCTGACTGGATCGACGCTTCGAAAGGGCTGCTCAGGAAGGGAATGAGTAGGGCTGCGATTAGAGAGGTCGAAGCAGCGTTTCCAAACCTTGGATTCCATGACACATTACTGCGTCTTGCAAAGGACTATGGGGGCTCAACACTTGTTGGTGGGATCAAGGTAACCCTGGGCATCGTTAAGTGGTGACCGTGGTCATGACTGCGGGCTAGCTCTTCATTCAGCTGACGCTTCTTTGCGGCGCGGGATCAATCAAGCGTCAGGCTTCACCCAACCAACCACCGTGGCTCTCCTCAACTTCGCCTACGGCTCCAACATGCTTTCCGTACGCTTGCGCCAGCGCGTTCCTGGGGCACGGCTGGTTGGCACCGCAACGTTGCCTGGTCACGCCCTCCGCTGGCACAAGATCGCCAAGGACGGATCGGGCAAGTGCAACATCGTCGCTGCAGAGCCAGCCTCAGTCGTCCATGGCGTTCTGTACGAGATTCCGGCCCATGAGAAGCAGCATCTGGACCGTGCCGAGGGTCTGGGCTTCGGCTACGAAGAGAAGGACGTCCTTGTCGAGTGCAAGACGGGAATGCTCAAGGCCACGGCCTACGTGGCGACTCACATCGATGAAGAGATCCTGCCATTCACCTGGTACAAAGCCCTTGTGATCGCAGGCGCTATGGAGCACGGCCTTCCGATCGCGTACGTGAATGAACTACGCGCGATCGAGGCCAAGCTGGATGCCGACGCGCAGAGACACGCGCTGCATAGGGCACTCGCAGCCCATCCCTAACCCAGGCGTTGCCCAGAGTTCCCCTAGCGCTTCAGTTGTTCCAGATTGGCCATGGTGCGCCGCAGATCCCCTTGGTAGTAAGGGTTGCTGGCCGCCAAGGGGCGCACCAACGCCAGGGATTCCTCCAACAGGGCTCGCGCCTGATCCTTTTGCCCCATCACCAACCGCAGATACCCCAGATTGTTCAACGCCCGGGCCAGATCCCCACGATGGGACGGGCTGTCCTTCACCAGCGCCCGCAGGAGTCCCACGGTTTCCACCAGGGGTGGCAGGGCCTCACGCAGCTGGCCCAGTTCCCCATGGGCCTTACCCAGGTTGCTGAGGCTGCTGGACAAATCGGCGCGATGGGCCGTCTGCGTCTTGACCAGCTCGCGATAGAGGCTGACCGCTTCTTGCGTGGGGGCTAAGGCCTCCTGACGGCGGCCCGCATCGCCGTAGGCCAGGCCGAGGTTGTTGAGCGCAGTGGCCAGCTCCAGGCGGTACTGGGGGTTCGTCTGGGCCACCTCCCGCGCCGTCGCCGCCGCTTCCTTGGAGATGGCGAGCGACTCCTCCAGGCGCCCCATGGCCCCGTAGCTCAACCCCAGACCGATCAGGGCGCGGCCCAGATTCCGGCGCTGGCTTTTGTCGGCGGCCGCCAGCTCCCGCAGCAGGGCCACAGCCTCCTGGTTCGGGGCCAGGGACTGGGGCCCCTGACCCAGCTCTCTGCGCACCGTCCCCACCTGGAGCAGGGCGTTGGCGTGTTCTCCCCGCAGTTCCGTCCTGCCCCTCGCCAGCTCGCGAATGATCTGCTCCGCTTCCAGGGCGGGAGCCAGGGCCTCCTGCCCTTGCCCATCGGTGAGCAGGAGATCGGACGTGTTGCTCAGGGCATCAGCCAGGCCCGTGCGGTGGAGGGGCTGCGTCTTCACCACCGGGCGCCAGATCGCCACGGCTTCGCGGGAGAGGGCCAGGGCCTCCCTCGTCTGGTTGAGGCCGGAGCGCACCCGGCTGAGGGTGTGCAGGGCGGAGGCCCGATCCGCCTGGTACAGCGGGTTGGTCCTGGCTTCCGCCTGCATGATCGCCGCCACCTCCTGGGCGGGGGCGAGGGCGTCCCCGGGATCGTCGAGGGCCAGATGGAGGCGCGTCAGGCTGTGCAACGACAAGGCCAATCTGGGGCGGACGGAGGGCGTCTTGCCGGCCAGCTCCCGAAACAGGGCCACCGCTTCCTCGATAGGTGCCAGGGCCTCCTGCCGTTGCCCATCGCTGAGCAGGAGATCGGACTGGTGGCTCAGGGCATCAGCCAGGCCCGTGCGGTGGAGGGGCTGCGTCCTCACCAGCGGGCGCCAGATCGCCACGGCCTCGCGGGAGAGGGCAAGGGCCTCCCGGGTCTGGTTGAGGCCAGCGCGCACCCGGCTGAGGGTGTGCACGGAGGAGGCCCATTCCCTCTGATACAGCGGGTTGGCCTGGGCTTCCTCCTGGAGGATCGCCACCGCCTCCTGGGCCGGGGCGAGGGCGTCCCCGGGATGGTCCAGGGCCAGGTGGCGGCGGGCCAGGCTGTGCAACGACCAGGCCAACTGGGCGCGGAAGGCAGGCCCCTTGTCGGCCAGGGCCCGAAACATGGCCACCCCCTCCTCGGCGGGTGCCAGGGCCTCCCCGTGGCGGCCCTGATCACTGAGCTGGTTGCCCAGGTTGATCAGGTTGGCCGCCAGTGCGGCGCGAGCCTCAAGATCGCTGGCCGGGAGATCGGGCACGACGGCGACCGCTCCCAGGGCGGCTGCCTGGCGCAGGAGGCCCGCGCCGAGGGTGGTTGTCGCCCGCGCGTGGACGGCCTCCACGGCGAAGGCGGCTGACAACAGCATGGGCCAGGCCGGGTGGTGTGTCACCAAACGCATGGCTCAACCGGAAGGGGGAAGGACACTGGACTGGAAGGATTCTGATGGAAGCCGCGCCGGCCATCGATGACCATCGAACTGCTGGCCCCGCTTGTTGCACTGGCGCTGATCGACAGCACCAGCTTCGGCACGTTGCTGATTCCCCTGTGGCTGATGTTGGTGCCCGGTCGCCCGCGCCCGGGGAGGATTGTGCTGTTCCTGGGCACCGTGGCCGCGTTCTATCTGCTGTTGGGGATGGCGTTGCTGCTTGGAGCCTCGATGCTGCTCGATGTGTTGCAGGGGGCGGAAGACTCACAACCCCTGAGGATCGCCCAGCTGGGCGCCGGTATCGGGCTGATGGCGCTCGGTGCACGCATGGAGCCCTGGACGAAAGCGGGCAAGGAGCGTCGCGCTGTTCGCCGGGCGGCAAGGCAGGCACGCACCGGGCCGAGTCTGTTCGTACGGATGCGGGGGTATGCGACCGATCCGTCAGCCCCCGTCGGAGCGGTCATCGTCTTTGCGTTGACGGCGGCCGTCATCGAGGCCGCTTCCATGATCCCGTATCTGGCTGCGATCGGCCTTTTAACCGCCTCGGAGTTGTCACTGCTGGGGCGCAGTGTGGTGCTTTTCGGTTATTGCCTGGTGATGATCACACCAGCGTTACTGCTGCTGGTGGCGCGGCTTTTCCTGCATGATGTTGTTTCGCCTGTCTTGAAGAAACTGGAGTCGCTTCTGTCCCGCCATACAAATAGGGCGATGGCCTGGGTGGTTTTTCTGGTTGGCCTGTACCTGGCCGGCGACAGCTTGAACAGGCTTGTTCGGTGGTGAGTTGATGGGGTCGCTTTGATGGCGCCGCTGGCCCGACAACGCATTTCAGCGGTCATCAGCCTCGAACGATCGGTAAACTGAGGATGTCCGTGGCTGCGGCGGCTGCGAACAAACGGTTGACGCACCTCAGCTCGCGACAGGAGACACGATGAACACACAGGATTGTCACGCGAAACTGGATGCGATCTTCCAAGCGCATCTGCAGGCTGAACTGGCTGGCGACCTTGACGAGACGCTGGCGACCATGTCCCCAGATCCCCATCTCGTGAATGTTCCCACCATGGTGGGCGGTCAGGGTCCGCAGGGTGTTCGCAGGTTCTATGCCAAGCGGCTGATTGGTCAGTTCTTTCCGCCCGATGTCGTTTTTGAAACGGTGTCGCGAACCTATGGCGAGCAACGGCTCGTGGATGAACTGATCATCTCATTCACGCACACCATCAAGATGGACCATATCCTGCCCGGGGTTGAACCGACTGGTCGCAGGGTTGAAGCCGTGTTTGTCGTGATCGTTGGATTCGAAGCCGACAAGGTCGCCTATGAACACATCCACTGGGACCAGGCAAGTGTTCTGGTGCAATTGGGTTTGCTCGATCCGAAGGGTCTCCCCGTCGTCGGTGCCGGTGCCGCCGCCAAGTTGAGAAATCCGGCGCTGCCGGACCCGTTCTTCCATGAGGGCTGACGGTCGTGGCCTGATCCCCGGCTAGACCATTGGCCAGACCAACAACGAGGTTGAGGCCCCTTGCGAATCGCCATCATTGCGCTGGGTAGTCGTGGCGACGTGCAGCCGCACGTTGCACTCGGTGTTGGTCTCAGGCGGGCAGGGCATTCCGTGCGTGTTGTCACATCCAGCGACTTCGGCGAACTCGTCCGTGTTCATGGGTTGGAGTTCTGCGACACGGGGGTGAGCACCGAGGCCATCGCCAACGACATGCATGACCTCCTGGAAGGGGGCAACGTCCTGAAGATCATGGCGGCGATGGGTGCTTCGGCCGAACGGGTGGCCGTCCAGGCCGCGACGACCGGTCTGTCAGCGTGCGAAGGATCTGACGTGATCGTGAGTGGCCTGGGCGGACTGTTCGTCGCCTACGCGCTCGCGGAGAAGCTTGCCGTCCCCTTCGTGCCGGCCTACCTGTATCCGTTTTCGCCAACGCGCGAGCTTCCCGGTGTGCTCACGCCAGTTCCCCAGACACCGCTCACAACCTGGGCGAACGCCCCTTCCCATCGCATCACCCAGCAGCTGCTGTGGCAGCCGAGCCGATCGGCGGATGTCGCCGTACGGGAGCAGGTCCTGGGCCTCGAGCCGTCGGGTTTCTGGGGTCCGTTCGCCGCGATGGCCGGCGCGGATGCGCTGAGCCTGTACGGATACAGCCAGCACGTGATCCCTGTGCCGCACGATTGGTCGCCGCAGAAACATGTCACGGGTTACTGGTTCCTTGAGCCCTCAGCGGAGTGGCGTCCGCCGGCCGAGCTTGTCGCGTTCCTGGAGGCGGGCCCACCGCCCGTCTACATCGGCTTCGGAAGCATGGGAAGCAAGAACCCGGAGGCGACGGCCGACGTGGTGCTGGAGGCTCTGCGGCTGACCCAGCAGCGCGGCGTTCTCTCCACAGGCTGGGGAGGGCTGAAGACGAGCGATCTGCCTGACTCCGTGTTCATGGTCGGGTCGATCCCGCACGCCTGGCTGTTCCCCCGCATGGCGGCCATCGTCCACCACGGCGGCGCCGGGACCACGGCCGCGGCGTTGTCGGCCGGGGTCCCCTCCATCGTCACACCCGTGATGGGAGATCAGAGCTTCTGGGCCAGACGTGTCAGCGACCTGGGTGTCGGTCCCAGGTCGGTGCCGCGGCGAAAGCTCACGGTGGAACGTCTGTGCAGGGCCATCGAATCGGCTCTCAGCGATGACCAGATGCGCGCCAGGTCGGCAGTTCTCGGTGAGCAGATTCGGGCGGAGGACGGAACGTCAGTGGCCGTTCGCCTGATCGAACAGTGGATGCAGAGGTCACGGGTAAGATGATGCTCCGAGGAGATGTGCCGATCTCACTGAATAGATGACCATGACCCACGACAAAATCTGCATTAATATCCCGGTGGCAGATCTTGACAGGTCGATTCAGTTCTATGAGAACTTTGGCTTTGCGAAGCACCCTGTGTTTGGTGGGTCTGACTGCCAATGCATGATCATCACCGACCATATTCACATCATGATGCATCTGGCCGTGAGCCTGCAGCAGTTCACGCCCAAGGAGGTGGCAGATCCAAGTGACGTCACCGGGGCTGTTCTATCCCTCGACTGTGACAGTCGGCAGCGTGTGGATGACTTCGTCGCCACCGCAATGGCCCATGGAGGTGCCGCCTACGATGCTGCCCAGGATCTGGGATTCATCTATACCCATGGCTTCACCGACCCCGATGGGAATGTGTGGCGCGTCAACCACTTCAACACAGATATCCCATTTCCCTGTCACGATTAAACATCTGCTCCATGTGGCGATTGAGGCGATGAAAGTCATCATTCTTGGCAACGCCGGGGCTGGCAAGAGCACCCTGGCCAGGCACCTGATGGCCCAGCAGCCTGCCGCCCGGTTGTCACTGGATCAAGTGGCTTTCCAGGGAGGAGCGGAGCGACGTCCCCTTCGGGACAGCATCGATGACGTCCTGCGTTGGATCTCGGAGCAGGAAAGCTGGATCATCGAAGGCTGCTACGCGGACATCGTTGAGCCCCTGCTGGCCCATGGCGATGAACTCATCTTTCTCAACCCTGGGGTCGATGCTTGTATCGCCCACTGCCGCTCAAGGCCCTGGGAGCCCGATAAATTCAGCTCCCCCCAGGAGCAGGATGCGAATCTCGACCATCTGATCCAGTGGGTTCGCTCCTATGCAGAGCGCTCCGATGAATTCGGTCTGTCCAGGCACCGCGACTTGTATGCGTCCTTTGGTGGCAAGAAGCGAGAGCTTGCCGATCCGGCAGAGTATGTCTCTGGATGCCTTCTTGATCTAGGGGCTGATGCCCGGCCGTCCTAACGTCAGCTCGAGGTGTTGACCAGCTGTATGTCCAAGCTCTCGGTCTTCATTGCCACCAGTCTGGATGGATTCATCGCGCGACCGGACGGCGCCATCGATTGGCTTGAGAGTGCGAACGCCGCCGTGCCTGCTGGGCTCAGGGATCAGGCTGTTTGGGGACCTGCGCAAGGACATTGATCTGCGCCTGTTGTCATCCAAAGCCTTTGCGTTCGGATTTGTTCAGAGTCACTATGCTGTATTGACAACTGCCTGACACCGCAGCAATACGTGGCCATTGAGACTTCCCCATCGACAGCATCTTGATGACCTTCTCTGGTGCCCTGGACGAGACAACGAAGATCAGATCTGCCAACCCTGATGATGTGGCTCTGATCTTCTCGTTCATCCAGAAGAAATCAGAGTTTGACCGTCACATCGGCGCCTTCTCTGGTGTGCTGCAGGTGTCTGAAGACAAGATCAGTCAGACACTTTTCGGAGTCATCCCCTTTTCCTATGTGTTGTTCGCTGAGTGTTCAGGGCATGCCGTCGGTTTTGCTCTATACGGATTCAGGTATTCGTCATTTGTCGGCCAGCCAAGCCTCTGGTTGGATGATCTCTATGTTGATGCTGAGAAGAGAAGCCAAGGTGCAGGAGCCGCACTCATGGCTCAATTGGCTCAGCTAGCCAAGGGCAATGACTGTACCCATCTTGCCTGGAATGCGGATGCCCGCAACACCCGTGGGCTTGCGTTCTATCATCGGCTGGGAGCAGAGATCATTGATCAGCATGGATCTCGTTTGTTTCTACGATGGGTCCCATGGACGCCGGCCTGACCCATGGAGTATGAACACCTGAAGCAGGCACTTCAAGGGATTTCTGGCAAGGATCTTGAGCAGAGAAAGCGTTGGTATTCACCCGCCGCAGCTGCCTATCACTCCACCAGGCCCAGATACCCTGCAGAATTAGTCAGGGGGGCCGTCAAAGCAGCTCAGCTGTCTCAGTCATCCAGGCTGTTGGAAGTTGGATGCGGCCCGGGAACTGCAACCGTCTCCTTTGCAGAATTCGGCTGCCAGATGGTCTGCTTGGAGCCCAATCCAGACTTCTACAAGATGGCCACCGCGAATTGCAGCTCCTATCCATCGGTAGATGTGATCAACAAGTCCTTCGAGGAATGGGATGTAGAGCCTGAATCCTTTGATGCCGTTCTGGCGGCAAGCTCCATGCATTGGATTCCTGCAGAGATCGGCTACGCCAAGACCAGCCGTGCACTGAAAACGGATGGCTATCTCATTCTTCTGTGGAACAAGGAGCTTCAGCCCAATGCGTCCATGCAGGAGGCACTTTCAGAGGTCTACAGGCGAGAGGCTCCATCACTCGGCCGATACGAAGATCGAGCAACGCAGCAAGGCATTCTGGATGGGCTTGGCCAGATGGCGCTGGACTCTGGGATGTTCCGTAATCTGGTGATGGCCACAGTGGAAACTACTCTGACCTATTCGGCTGACCAATACCTATCTCTTCTCGGCACGTATTCCTCCTATCTCCATCTTGATCAGCTCACGAGGAGTGCCTTGTTCGCTGGCCTAAGGCAATGCATCTTCAGGCATGGGGCCGGTGAACTCAGTCTTTCGTATCTGTCGGCGTATCACGTCTCACAGAAGCTGTAGGGCACGTGCGAATCGTCTTCTCACTGTTCAAGTATCAAGACTCAGGACTCAAGACGCAGTGCACTGTGACGAGCTGATCAGTCTCCACCATCACCTTCGGTGCGTCTCGGCTCACTCCTTCCTGGCCGGCACCGCTCAGGCAGCACGAGCACAAGCTCTCTGGAGGGGAATAGAGTGCTGCAGAGCGTCCCTCCCCATGCGCATCGCGATTTCTGGATCCCACTCCCTGGGTAAATCCACCGTGGTCAACGATTGGGTCGCCTCCCAACCTGGTTTTCTCAGGGAAGAAGAGCCCTACCGCGCCCTGGGCCTCTTCGGGCCTTATGAGATTCAGTTCCGCGAAGCCTCAACCAGGCTTCAGAACGGCATTCAGCTGTACTACAACATCTCTCGAATTCACCGTTACGCGAGCATGTTCGATGATGTGATCTTCGATCGAGCCCCAGTCGATTATCTGGCCTATTCGCAGTACACGGCCAATCAGGCCACCACCGACATCGATGATGCCTTCGTGGCCTCGATGGTGCCCGCCGTCAGGGAGTCGCTGGACCATCTCGACATCCTGGCTTTCGTACCGAAATCGGAGGCCTGGCCCGTGGCCATGGAAGAAGATGGCATCCGTCCCGTGGATCAGGCTTACCGAGACGACGTGGACGCGATCTTCAAGGAGATCTATCGCGACGGTCGCTTCGATGTCATGCCCCGGGAGCAGGCGCCATTGTTGATCGAACTGGTCGGGCCAGCCGAGCAGCGGCTGGACCAGCTGACGAAGGCCATCCGTGCCCTTCAGCAGGACTCCAGGTCGGCCTGATGGGCCTTGTCCCTGCAAGGAGCGATCCCACTCGGACCCGCCGTTCCCCGCTCCAGCGTCAAGATGGCAACCGTTGTGGCGAGATGGCGTGAACGAACCGGCCCTGACGGTGCGCCGAGCGACAGACGCCGACCTCACGGTCCTGGCCCGCTATGGCTTCGCCCTCGCACAGGTGCATGTCGGCTTTGATGGGGACCGCTTCGCCGCGCCGCCCGGTGGCGAGGGCGCCTATGCCGCGTTCTTCCGAGCGGAGCTCCAGCTTCCGGAGGTCGTGCTGCTGATCGCCGAGGCCGGCCCCCAGCCGGTGGGCTATGCGTTCGTGCGGATGGAGCCGATGAGCCTGGTGGACATACGCGGTGCCGGAGCCTGGCTGCACGACATCTACGTGGATCCCCAGGCCAGGAGCGGCGGGATCGGCCGCCGGCTCCTCGAGGCGGCCAAGCAGGCGGCCCTCGACCTGGGCTCCAGCAGCCTGATGCTCAGTGCGTCGTCACAGAATCTCGCCGCCCGGCAACTGTTCGAGCGTGCCGGACTGCGCCCCACCATGGTCGAGATGCGGATCGAACTGGGGGCGTGAAACAGGAGTTGCCCCTCAAGGACGACGTCGCGATCGAACGGCTTGTCGCAGCCTTCGAAGGCCTTTCGCTTCCGCGTTCCCACTGGACGCACCGCGCCCATCTCGCTGTCGGGGTTCACTACCTTCGCCACTGGGGCCTCGATGGCGCCCTGCAGCGGCTGCGGGAGCGCATCCAGGCCTACAACCTGGCCTGCGGCGACCCCGACGGTTACAGCGAGACGATCACAGCCACCTATCTCTGCAGCATCGCCGCCGACATCGGCGCTGACGACGGCACGGTCACCATGGCCGAACAGGTCGCTCGACTCCAGAAGCGTTTGCCCTCCTGGAGAACCCCGCCGCCATGGCCACCGAGCCCGTGCTGATCGTCCGGCGGCCGGCCTAGGGCCCCCCGATCAAGGGCACCAGCTGCTGCACCGCATCGCCGGGCTTCAGCGCCAGCAGCGTTCCCGATCCGCCGCAGTCCTCCGGCGGCAACTGCTCGGCGCTCAGCCGCAGGCTGCGGCCCTCGGGGCCCTCCAGCGTCACGCCGATCACGCCGGCGTCGCCCGCCTGCAGATCCACCAGGCCATCCTCGCGCTCCAGGAAGCGCAGGCCGATCTGGCCCATGGCGCCCCGCTGGCAGGGCCGCAGGCCCTCGAGCTGCAGCCGCTTCACCTGGCCGCGGCGGCTGGCCAGCAGCACGTCGCCGCCCGCCGCCGCCCGGGCCGCCCCCACCACCCGTTCGCCGGGGAGCAGACGCAGCAGCATCGGCCCCTGGGCGGTGCGGCCCATCACCGGCAGGTTGGTGTCGTTGATCGCCAGCCGCAGCATCCGTCCGGTGCTGGTGGCCACCACCAGATCCTCCCCCTCCCGGCAGGACACCACCCGCTGCAGGGCCACCCCCTCCTTCAGCTTCAGCACCGTGGCGGGCCGGCCTGACAGCTCCAGGAAATCCTCGATCGGCAGCCGCTTGAAGCGTCCGTCGGTGCTCAGCAGCCCGATGCTTCCCGACGGCGGCTGCGGCAACGGCAGCACCTGCACCACCGTCTCCCCCTGCAGGCTGTCGGGGAGGAAGCGCTCCAACTTGCCGGGGTTCTGGCCGGCGAATTCCCAGCGCAGCAGGGCCACCTTGCCGCCGGCGCTGAAGGCCAGCAACGCCGGCTGCTCGGCCACCGGCAGGATCAGCCGCGCCGGCGGCGGCAGTTCCCCCAGCTCGGCCGCCTGATCCAGGTGCAGCCGCCCCAGCATCTGGGGCGTCACGATCCGCACCGCCCCGTCGGTCTGGATCAGCAGCCGGCCGTCGCCGGCCAGGGCCTCGAAGGCCTGCTGCCGCTGCAGTTCGGTGTTGGGCCGCACCGCCGCCGCCCGCTGGGCCACCAGGGCGTCGCCCCCCTCCACCAGCCGGGTGCGGCGGGGTGTGGCATAGCGCTTCCTGAGCCCCTTCAGCTCACTGACCATCGTGTCGAGCAGGGTGTCGCGGTCGTTGAGCAGGTGCCGCAGCCGGGTGCGCTCCTGCTCCAGATCCTCCGCCTCCTTGCGCAGCCCCTCCTGCTCCAGGCCCGTGAGCCGCCGCAGCGGCATCGCCAGCACCGCATCGGCCTGGCGTTCGCTCAGGTCCAGATGCACCTGCAGGCTGGCCCGGGCCGTGGCGGCATCCCGCGCCTCGCTGATCATTTCGATTACGCGCTTGAGGTCGTCGAGGGCCTTGATCAGCCCCTGCACCACCTCCAGCCGGTCTTCGCAGCGCTTGAGGGCATGGTTCGTGCGCCGGATGATCGTCAGCTCCCGGTACTCCAGGAACTGCTGCAGCATCTGGCGCAGGTTCAGCTGCTGGGGCTGGCCGTTCACCAGCGTCAGCAGGATGGCGCCGAAATTGCTCTGCAGGGCCGTGCGCCGCTGCAGTTCCTCCAGCACCTTCTGGGGTTCGGCGTCGCGCCGCAGCTCGATCACCACCCGCATCCCCTCGCGGTCGCTTTCGTCGCGGATGTCGGCGATGCCGCCGATCTTGCCGTCGTTCACCTGCTCGGCCAGCTTCTCGATCCAGCCCGCCTTGCTCAGCTGGTAGGGCAGTTCCGTCACCACCACGGCGCCGCGGCGGTGGCGGCCCTTGCCGGGCTGTACCTCCTCGATGTGGGCCACGCCCCGCATCGGGATGCTGCCCCGGCCGGTGGCGTAGGTGTCGCGCACGCCGCTGCCCAGCAGCACCTCGCCGCCGGTGGGGAAATCCGGGCCCGGCACCATCGCCAGCAGCTTCTCCTCGGCCAGGTCGGGTTTGCGGATCAGGGCGATCAGCGCATCCACCACCTCCCCCAGGTTGTGGGGCGGGATGCTGGTGGCCATGCCCACGGCGATGCCGGTGCAGCCGTTGAGCAGCAGGAAGGGCAGCTGGGCGGGCAGCACCGTCGGTTCCTGCTGGGAGCCGTCGAAGTTGGAGGCGAAATCGACCGTGTCGCTGCCGATCTCATCGAGCATCGCCTCGTTGGCGATCGGCGCCAGCCGGGTTTCCGTGTACCGCATCGCGGCCGGCGGGTCGTCGTCCACCGAGCCGAAGTTGCCGTGGCCGTCCAGCAGCGGGTGGCGGCTGGCGAAGGTCTGCACCAGCCGCACCAGGGCGTCGTAGACCGCCTGGTCGCCGTGGGGGTGGTACTTGCCCAGAACGTCGCCCACCACGCGGGCGCACTTGCGGTAGGGCCGGTCCGGGGTCAGCCCCAGCTCGTGCATCGCGTACAGGATGCGCCGCTGCACCGGCTTGAGCCCGTCGCGCACGTCCGGCAGGGCCCGCCCCACGATCACGCTCATCGCGTACTCGAGGTAGGAGCGCTGCATCTCCTGATGCAGGGCGATCGGTTGGACGCGCTCGTCCGGCATCCGGTCCTTTGGGGCAGCGGCTCAGGGCGCTCAGCCTACAGATGGCGCCCGGTGCCCCCCGGGCTCACGAATCCTCGCCGCTGCCGCCGTCAGCGTCGGTGGCATTGGCCAGGGCCCGCTCCACCGCCGCCTTCAGTTCCGGCAGGGCCAGCAGCTGGGCGGTCACCGCCCGCAGCTTCGGCCCCCAGAGCTGCTCCTTCTGGAACTTCTCCTTGACATAGTTGGGCTCCTCCGCCAAGGCGGACTCGGCGAGCTTCAGGGCCTGGGCCCGATCCGCCGGCCCCCGCTCGAACAGGGCCGCCGCCAGGGCCAGGGAGGTTTCGGCGATGTCCGGCTTGATCTTCAGCACCCGCTGCCAGCGGCCGATGGCGTCGTTGACGCGGCCGCTCTCGAACAGCACCAGCCCCTGGTTGTTGATCGCCTCCCAGAAGTCCTTGCGCAGCCCCGAAGCCCGCTCGAACGACCCCAGGGCCTCCTGGGAGTTGCCCAGCAGGATCTGGGCATTGCCCAGATCGAAGTAGGCGCCGGCGTTCTTGCTGTCCAGCTCCAGCCCCCGCCGCAGCAGGCTGATGGCGTCCTGGGGTTTGCCGTCCCGCAGCGCCAGGGAGCCCTCGGCGAACCAAATGCCGGCGTTGTTCGGATCCAGCTCCTTGGCCCGGGCCAGGGCCACCTTCGCCTTCGCCATCTGGTTGCTGCGCAGCTCCGCCTCCGCCAGCAGCACCCAGCCGCGGGGGTCCTGCGGCAGAAGCCGCACCGTCAGTTCCGCCAGCCGGGCCGCATCCTCCGCCTGGCCGAGGCGCAGCAGCCGGGCCGCCGCCTGGGCGATGCCCAGCCCCGCCCCCTCCAGTTCCTTCTCCTGCGGCAGGTACACGAACGGCACCAGTGCCCGCGCCGGCAGGGCGTAGCCCACCAGGGGGGTGGCCGTCAGCGGCATGGCCAGGCAGAGGGAGGAGAACAGTCGCCAGAACCGCCGGCCCACGGAATCACCCCGAATCGCCCCAGCCTAGGGAGCCGTCCCCCGTTGTCCCCAACCGCCCGCCAGCGCTGCCCGGATGTTGCGCCGCCATAGGGCCGGACGGATCCGCCGCAGGGCCGAGGCCCGCAGCCGTTCGTCCCAGTCGCCGTCGCTCCAGCCCAGGGCCTCCGTGCCCCGCAGATCCAGCAGCCACGGGCGGGGCTGCACGTCGCTGTCGGTGGCGACGGGCAGGGGCCGCTGGTTCCAGGGGCAGACCTCCTGGCAGATGTCGCAGCCGGCCACCCAGCCCTCCAGCCGCCCGGCGATCGCCGCTGGCAGCGCCTCCTCGCGGTTCTCAATCGTGTGGTACGCGAGGCAGCGGCGGGCATCGACCACGAACGGCTCGTCGAGGGCGCCGGTGGGGCAGGCGTCGATGCAGGCCGTGCAGGCGCCGCACAGCGGCTCGGCCGGCCGGTCGGGGGGCAGATCGAGGCTGGTGAGCAGGTGGCCCAGCAGCATCCAGGAGCCCCGGTGGCGATGGATCAGGTTGCCGTTCTTGCCGATCCAGCCCAGGCCCGCCTCCTCCGCCCAGGCCTTGTCGAGCAGGGGGGCGCTGTCGACGCAGGCGCGCCAGGTGGTGCCCGGTGCCGCCTGCTCCAGCCAGCGCCCCAGCTGCCGCAGGCGGCCGTCGATCACCCGGTGGTAATCGCGCCCCCAGCCGTAGCGGGCCACCCGCAGGCTTCCCGGCGCCCGCTCCTGGGCCACGTGATAGTTCCAGCCCACGGCCAGCACGCTGCGCACCCCCGGCAGCAGGGCCTCGATCCGGCGGCGGCGGGGATCCTCCATCCAGCCCATCCCCGCCTGGTGGCCCGCCGCCAGCCACCGCTCCAGGGCGGCCGTGCGCAGCGGTAGCCGCGGCCCCCCCGGCACCGCCGCCAGGCCCACCGGTGCGAAACCGAGCCCCTCGGCCCTGGTCCGCAACGCCGCCGCCAGGGCGCTAAGGGAGGCGGGTCCGTTCAAGGGCTGCCGGTAGAGTCCCACGAATCCGACCTCCATTGAGTGGCTGCCGTTTCCTCCTCCCGCTTCAGTCCCCTGCTGCGCTGGATGGGCATCACCTTGGTGGTGCTGCTCGTCCTGCAGCTGGTCGCCGTGCTCACCCTCTGGGACTGGCAGGAGGAGGCGTTCCGCCAGCTGGTGGTGGAGCGACTGATCGCCCAGGCCCCGATGGGTCTGATCGGGCTGCTGCTCATGTACCTCTCCTCCCGCCTGGAAGACACGTCGGAGGAGCGCACCCCCGTCCTCTGGACCGTCTGCATCATCAGTGGTCTGCTGGCCGTGCTGCTGACCGCCTCGCTGCCGATCACCTTCGGCGGTGACCAGCAGATGCAGCAGCAGGCCGACCAGCAGCTCGCCGCCAAGCGCGGCCAGCTGGAGATGGCCCGGCAGCAGAGCAAGGATCCCGCCCTGCTCCAGCAGCTGATCAAGCAGGCCGAAGCCACCGGCCAGGTGCCTCCGGGCGCCACCGAGGAGCAGAAGACCCAGTCGGCCAGGGCTTTCGTCGATCGCCAGCTCGACCAGCTCGAGACCCAGTTCAAGCAGACCGAGCAGACCAGCAAGGTCACCCTGAGCCAGCGCCGCTACGGCGGATCCCTCGGCGCGGTGGTCCTGATCATTGCCTTCACGATCCTTTGCCTCGGCAGTGTCCTGTAAGACCCCCGTGGATCGTTACCGTTAGGGTTTCGCCCCTCCGGACCCCATCCATTGGTCCCATCCAGTAGTCCCAGTTCCGATCAGCCCCTGGGCAACCGGCTGCAGCAGGATCTCAAGAACGATCTGATCGCCGGTCTGCTGGTGGTCATTCCGCTGGCCACCACGATCTGGCTCGCCACCACGGTGAGCCGCTTCGTTCTGGCCTTCCTGACGTCGATCCCCAAGCAGTTCAACCCGTTCAACACCCTCAACCCCCTTCTCCAGGACCTGATCAACCTGGGGGTGGGTCTGCTGGTGCCGCTCCTGGGCATCCTGTTGATCGGTCTGATGGCCCGCAACATCGTCGGCCGCTGGCTGCTGGAGTTCGGTGAGGGCACCCTGCTGCGCATCCCCCTGGCGGGCTCCGTCTACAAGACCCTCAAGCAACTCCTGGAAACCTTCCTCCAGGGCAATTCCGCCCGCTTCCGGCGGGTGGTGCTGGTCGAATACCCCCGCGAGGGGCTCTATGCCGTCGGCTTCGTCACCGGGGTGCTGGGCACGGCCATCCAGGCCGATTTCGGCGAGACCATGCTCAGCGTCTTCATTCCCACCGCCCCTAACCCCACCACCGGTTGGTATGCGGTGGTGCCCGAGCGCCTGGTCAAGGACATCGAGCTGAGCGTCGAGGATGCCTTCCGCACGATCATCTCCGCCGGCATCGTCAGCCCCGACGAGCGGGAACCCACCTCCAACCGCAGCTTCGCCAGCCTGCTGGCCCAGCTGCGCGCCCCCCAACCTTCCTGATGCAGAGTCGCACCCTTGCCCGTGAACTGGCCCTGCTGATGCTGGGTCAGGTCAGCGACCGCGGCAGCGGCGCCGAGGCCCCCACCGGCTCCTTCGATCTGCTGCTCCAGCAGGCCGTCACGAGCCTCAGCCAGCACGTGCGCGAGGCCCTCGACCGTTCCGCCGAGGATCTCCAGCAGGCCCAGCAGCGCCTGCTCGACAGCGAGCTGCAGGACCAGGGGGAGAAGCAGCTGCCCACGGTGCGGCGCCACCTGCAGGAGGGCCTCACCCACGCCGAGCACGCCCTCAACCGCCTCTCCGCCAGCCTGGAGCTGCCGCGCCTGCTGCTGCTGGCCGACCAGGAGGCGGTGCAGCGCGACGCCATCGGCCGCATCCGGGCGGTGCTGCGCGACCGCGAAGCCCTCGACGGCCGCATCGATGCGGTGATGGAGGGCTGGCGCCTCACCCGCCTGCCTCGGGTCGACCGGGACATCCTGCGGCTGGCGGTGGTGGATCTTGAGGATTTCGGGACCCCCGCCGCCGTGGCCTGCAGCGAGGCGGTGGAACTGGCCAATCGCTACAGCGACGAGCAGGGGCGACGCATGATCAACGGCGTTCTGCGGCGCTTCACCGCCGCCCGGGTCTGATCAGGAACGCAATGGTTTTCGATTGGTTCAAACGCGCCGTGGCCCAGCCCGACCCGGCGCCCGCAGCCGCACCCTCACCAGAGCCCGCACCCTCACCCTCACCAGAGCCACCGCCGGAGCCGGAGCCCGCCGTGGCGGCCCCTGAAGCCGCGGCCCCGGTGGCCGTGCCCCCGCCCGAGCCCGAGCCCGCGCCGGCTGCCCCTCCCGCTGCCCCAGCCAGCCCCGGGGTCGATGAGGATGCCCTGGCCTGGGCCCGCCAGGCCTACGCCCGGCTGAAGGCCCAGCAGGAGGCGGCCAGCCAGGCCGCGGCGCCCGCGCCGGCCGCCCCAGCCCCTGCGGCTGAGCCTGCGGTCCCCCCGGCATCAGCCGCGCCGACGCCTTCCCCCGAAGCCGCTCCCGAGCCGCCAGCGGTCCTCGAACCCGTTCCCGAGCCCGAGCCCGCCGCTCCGCCCGTGGCGTCAGGCCTCTCCCTGCTGGAGCAGGCCGCGGCCCAGCGCCAGCAACGCCTCCAGGAGATCACCGCCCCCGCCGAGCCCGCCCCGGCAGCGCCGCCGGTCGCCGCCACACCGGCCAGCCCTGCGGCCACCCCCGCGTCAGCGGACGCCGATGCCGCCGACCCCAGCCTCGGCGCCTTCGATGACACCTTCACCTGGTCGGCGGAGGTGCTGGCGGCCCAGGGGCGCAGCGTCGATGACGTCTCGCTGGAGGAGATCGACTGGCTGGGCCGGCTGCGGCGCGGCCTCGAGAAGACCCGCAAGGGCTTCGTCACCCAGCTGCTGGAGAACCTCGGCGACGACCCCCTCACCCCGGCGGTGCTCGACGACCTCGAGTCGACCCTGCTGCGCGCCGACGTGGGCGTGAAGGCCACCGACCAGGTGCTCGAAGCCCTGCGCCGCCGCCTCAACGAGGAGGTGGTCGACCCGGCTGAAGGCCTCCGCTTCCTCAAGGAGCAGCTGCGCGGCCTGCTGGAGGAGCCGATCCGCGCCGGCGGCACCGCCCTGCTGGCCCCCCAGCGCGATCGGCTCAACGTCTGGTTGCTGGTCGGCGTCAACGGGGTCGGCAAGACCACCACCCTCGGCAAGCTGGCCAACCTGGCGGTGCGCAGCGGCTACAGCTGCCTGATCGCCGCCGCCGACACCTTCCGGGCCGCGGCGGTGCAGCAGGTGAGCGTCTGGGGGGAGCGAAGCGGCGTCGCCGTGGTCGCCAATCCCAGTGCCAATGCCGACCCGGCGGCTGTCGTCTACGACGCCATCGGCGCCGCCCGCTCCAAGGGCACCGAGCTGGTCCTGGTGGACACGGCCGGCCGGCTGCAGACCAAGCACAACCTGATGGAGGAGCTGGGCAAGGTGCGGCGCACGATCACCAAGCTGGCGCCGGACGCGGCAGTGGAGTCGCTGCTGGTGCTCGATGCCAGCCAGGGCCAGAACGGCCTGCGCCAGGCCATGGCCTTCGCCAGTGCCGCGGGCCTCACCGGGGTGGTGCTCACCAAGCTGGACGGCAGCGCCCGCGGCGGCGTCGCCCTGGCGGTGGCCTCGGAGGCGGGGCTGCCGATCCGCTTCATCGGTGCCGGCGAGGGCATCCGCGACCTGCGGCCCTTCAACAGCTTCGAGTTCGTCGAGGCCCTGCTCGCCTCCTGAGGCCCTGCCCGCCTCCTGGAGCCGCCTGCCGCTGCTACCTTGCGTGTCCTTTGCGGCCGCTCGGTGAGCAGCCTGCCGCCTCCGCAGCCCCATCCCACCCCCACCACGGCGTCCCGTCCCGGCCAGGGGCTGTCCGTCGCGGCTTCGCTGCGCCAGCTGCTCGACAGCCTCGGCCGTGAGCAGCGCCGCAATCTGGAGCTGCTGGCGTCGCTCTCCTTCGCCCTGCGCAGCTACACCAATCTCAAGCGCTTCCTTGAGCTGGTGCCCCTGGTGGCCGCCCGCCTCGTGGAGGGCGAAGGCAGCCTGCTCGTGGTGTTCCACGCCGATGGCCGGCTCTGGCGCGAGCAGCTCCAGGCCACCCCCGGCGAGCGCAGCGCCGAGGTGCTGCGCCAGCTGGCCGCCCTGCCCGATGGGCAGTTCCAGAACCAAGAGGGCGACGAGGCCGTTGCGGTGCTGCTCGACCCCCTGATCCAGCGCCTGCTCGGGGCCCACCAGGTGTTCGCCACCTCCGTGGTGGCCCGCAGTCGCCAGCGGGGCCGGCTCTACGTGTTCAGCGACCGGAGCGGCTTCAGTTGGAGCGACGTGCGCCGCCGGCACCTGCAGCTGGTGGCCGACCTCACCGGTGTGGCCCTGGAAAACGAGGTGCTGCAGCAGGACCGGCGCCGCCATGAGCGGCTCGACCGCCAGCTGAGCATCGGCGCTGAGGTCCAGTCCCAGCTGCTGCCCGACCACTGCCCCGTGATCGACGGCGTCGAGCTGGCGGCCCTCTGCCGCCCCGCCTTCCAGGTGGGCGGCGATTACTACGACTTCATTCCCACCCAGCCCCAGCTCACCGGCCACCGGCGCGAGCAGGCCCCCTGGGCGCTGGTGATGGGCGATGTCATGGGCAAGGGGGTGCCGGCCGGCCTGCTGATGACCCTGCTGCGGGGCATGCTGCGGGCCGAGGTGCTCAGCGGACTGCCCCCCGACCGCATCCTCCACGACCTCAACCAGCTGGCCCAGGAGGACCTGGCCCACTCGCACCGCTTCGTCACCCTCTTCTATTCCGACTACGACCCCCGCACCCGCCTGCTGCGCTACGCCAATGCGGCCCACAACCCACCCCTGGTCTGGCGGCGCCAGTCGGGCCGGGTGGAGCGGCTCGACACCCCGGGCCTGCTGATCGGCCTCCAGAGCGAGGCCGAGTACGGCTGCGGCGAGCTGCAGCTGGAGCCCGGCGACGTGATCCTTTACTACACCGATGGCGTCACCGAGGCCAGCGGCTTCAGCGGCGAGCGCTTCGACGAGGAGCGGCTGGTGAAGGCCTTCCAGGGCGCCTGCCGGGCGGCCCACGAGGCCCAGGCGATCCTGGATCGGCTGTTCGATCGCCTCGACCGTTTCGTCGGCAGCGACCGCCGCCTCGAGGACGACGCCTCGATGGTGGTGCTGAAGGTGCGGGACGGGGTGGTGCTGCCCTCCCTGCCCCCCACCTGAGACGAATGGCAAGCTGAGGGGCTGAGCGGAATGCCCTGATGGTCGCCGACCCCTCCCCCACCACCTGGAGCGATCGCTTCGAGCAGGGTCTGCATCCGGCGATCGAGCGGTTCAACGCCTCGATCGGTTTCGACATCGCCCTGCTCCAGGAGGATCTCGACGGCTCCGTCGCCCACGCCCGCATGCTGGGCCGCTGCGGGGTGATCAGCGAGCCGGAGGCCGAGCGCCTGATCGAGGGGCTCGAAGCCATCCGCGCCGAGGCGGCCACCGGGCAGTTCACGCCGGGCCTGGAGGCGGAGGACGTCCATTTCGCCGTGGAACGGCGCCTGATCGCGTTGCTGGGCCCCCTCGGCAAGAAGCTGCACACCGGCCGCAGCCGCAACGACCAGGTGGGCACCGACCTGCGCCTGTGGCTGCGGCGCCGGATCGATGCCATCGACGCCGCCCTGGTGCGCTTCGAGCGGGCCCTGCTGGTGCGGGCGGAGGCCCACCCCGACACCCTGATCCCCGGCTACACCCACCTGCAGCGGGCCCAGCCGGTCTGCCTGGCCCATCACCTGCTGGCCTACGTCGAGATGGCCGAGCGCGACCGGCAGCGCCTGGCCGACGTGCGCCGCCGCGTCAACATCTGCCCCCTCGGGGCGGCGGCCCTGGCGGGGACGCCGGTGCCGATCGACCGCCGCCAGACCGCCGCCGAGCTGGGCTTCGAGGCGATCTACGCCAACAGCCTCGATGCGGTCAGCGACCGCGACTTCGCCGTCGAGACGATGGCGGCCCTGTCCCTGGTGATGGCCCACCTCAGCCGCCTGGCCGAGGAGGTGATCCTCTGGGCCAGCGAGGAGTTCGGTTTCGTGGGGCTCACCGACCGCTGCGCCACCGGCAGCAGCCTGATGCCCCAGAAAAAGAACCCCGATGTGCCCGAACTGGTGCGCGGCAAGAGCGGCCGGGTCTTCGGCCACCTGATGGGGCTGCTGACGATGATCAAGGGTCTGCCCCTCGCCTACAACAAGGACTTCCAGGAGGACAAGGAAGCCCTCTTCGATGGGGTGCGCACCTGCCTCGACTGCCTCGAGGCGATGGCCGTGCTGTTCGAGGAGGGGCTCGACTTCCGCCCCGCCCGGCTGGAGGCCGCCGTGGCCGCCGATTACTCCAATGCCACCGATGTGGCCGACTATCTGGTGGCCCGCGGGGTGCCGTTCCGGGAGGCGTACCAGCTGGTCGGTGGCCTCGTGAAGGCCTGCCTGCTGGAACAGCGGCTGCTGGCCGATCTGCCCCTGGAGCGCTGGCAGCAGCTCCATCCCGCCTTCGAGGCGGACATCCATCAGGCGATCGCCCCGCGGCAGGTGGTGGCGGCCCGCCGCAGTGAGGGGGGGACGGGCTTCGAGCGGGTGGCCGAGCAGCTGCGTCTGGCGCGGGAGCGCCTCGATCGCAGCCCCTGAGCTCCCCCGGAGGCCGTTGGAATCGCGTGTCTACGTCTAATCTTGGGGGGTCTCGGGCGCCCGGCGCCCCATCGGTTCCCCCTCATCGGTCAGTGAGTATTTTCGTCGGCAATCTTCCCTTCCGCGCCGAGCAGGAAGACGTGGCTGAACTGTTCGCGCCCTTCGGCGAAGTGGTCAACTGCTCCCTGCCCCTGGAGCGCGACACCGGCCGCAAGCGCGGTTTCGCCTTCATCGAGATGGCCGATGCCGACACCGAGACCAAGGCCATCGATGCCCTTCAGGGCGCCGAGCTGATGGGTCGTCCCCTGCGCATCAACAAGGCGGAACCCCGCAGTGGTGGCGGTGGCGGCGGCGGCGGTCCGCGCCGCGGCGGTGGCGGCTACGGCGGTGGTGGTGGCGGCGGCTATGGCGGCGGCGGTGGTGGCTACGGCGGTGGTGGCGGTGGTTATGGCGGTGGTGGCGGCGGCTACGGCGCCGACCGCGGTTCCGGGGCCAAGGGCTGGGAGGACCGCAGCTATGGCGGCGGTGGAGCTGGTGGTGGCGGTGCCGCCCCCGATGCCTTCGAGGCGGGACGCTCGCGCCGGCGCCGCAGCGGTGGTGGCGGTGGTGAGTACGGCGGCGGCGACTACGGCGGCGCCGAGGTCTGAGACGCCGCGGTCCGAGGGGCGCCCGGCCGCGGTCTGAGCCGCCTTACAGGCCCCGTTCCTCCAGCTGGCGGGCGGCGGCCTCCAGCACGGCGGGGCCCGCGTCCGCCTGGCCGGCCTCCCGGGTCAGCCAGCCGCGCCAGTGGCGGGCCCCGCTGACCCCTTCCACCACCTGCACCAGGTGGCGGGCGATCGGCCACAGCCGGCCCCCCGAGGCGCACCAGCGTTCGGCGTGGGGCAACACGCCCCGCACCACCGTCGAGGCCCGCGGCTCCCAGCCGCCGGCGTCGCCGAAGATGCGGCCGTCCACTCCCGCCCAGCGCAGGGGGTGGGCGTAGGCGGCCCGGCCCACCATCACCCCGTCCACCAGGGCCAGCTGCTCCTGGCAGGGTCCCAGGTCCTCCAGGCCGCCGTTCAGTTCGATCGTCAGCTGCGGCCGCTCCCGTTTGAGACGGTGCACCAGGTCCCAGCGCAGGGGTGGCACGGTGCGGTTCTGTTTCGGATCGAGGCCGTTCAGCCAGGCCTTGCGGGCGTGCACGGCGAAGCGGGCGGCGCCGGCCGCCGCCAGGCTGTCGACGAAGGCCAGCAGTTCCTCGTAGGAGTCGCGATCGTCGATGCCGATGCGGTGCTTCACCGTCACCGGCAGCGGCGTGGCCGCCGCCATCGCCGCCACGCAGCGGGCCACCCGCTCCGGCTCCGCCATCAGGCAGGCCCCGAAGCGGCCCTGCTGCACCTTTTCGCTCGGGCAGCCGACGTTCAGATTGATCTCGTCGTAGCCCCAGTCGGCCCCCATCCGGGCGGCCTCCGCCAGCAGCTCCGGGTCGTCGCCGCCGAGCTGTAGGGCCAGGGGGTGTTCGCCCGGATCGAACCCCAGCAGCCGCTCCAGCCGCTGCTGCCGCTCCCCCATGCGGGAGGGGGAGCCGTCGTGGGCGATGTGGTGCAGCGCCCGGGCCACCACCATTTCGGAGTAGAGCAGGCAGTGCCGGCTGACCTGCCGCATCAGCACCCGGAAGTGCCGATCGGTGCAGTCCAGCATGGGCGCCACACTGAAGCGGTAGTTGTGCTCCATCGCCCCATGCTGCCCAGCCGTGCCTCCGTGGTGGTGGTGGGAGGGGGCCCGGCGGGCTTCATGGCCGCCATCGCGGCCGCCGAAGCGGCCTCCGGCCACCTCTCCGGGGGGGTGCTGCTGCTGGAGTCCACCCCCGAGCCGCTGCACAAGGTGCTGATCAGCGGCGGCGGCCGCTGCAACGTCACCCACGCCTGCTGGGATCCGCGGCTGCTGGTGGATCACTATCCGCGCGGCGGCAAGGCCCTGCGGGGCCCCTTCTCGCGCTTTGCCCCCGGCGACACGGTGGCCTGGTTCCAGGCCCATGGCCTGCAGCTGGTGGAGGAGCCCGACGGGCGGCTGTTCCCCCGCTCCAACCGTTCCTCCTCGGTGGTCGACACCCTGCGCCGGGCGGCGACCGCCGCCGGGGTGGCGGTGCACACGGCGGAAGCGGGGCAGGCGGCGGAGGCCCTGCCTGGCGGGGGGTTCCGGCTGCGGCTGCGCTCGGGGGCCGAGCTGCTCGCCGATCGCCTCGTCCTGGCGACGGGCAGCCACCCCAGCGGCCACCGCATCGCCGCTTCCCTCGGCCATGGCCTGGTGGCGCCGGTGCCCTCCCTGTTCACCCTCACCCTGGCCGACCATCCCCTGGTGGCGCTGGCCGGGGTGGCGATGGACCCGGTGCAGCTGGAGCTGCTGCTGACCCCCCTGGCGGACACCGCCACGGCCACCACCGCCCCGGCCCCTCCCGCCGCCGGCAAGCCCCAGCGGCAGCGGGGGCCCGTGCTGATCACCCACTGGGGCCTCAGCGGGCCGGCCACCCTGCGGCTCACGGCCTTCGCCGCCAGGGCCCTGCGGGAGCGCCGCTACCGGGCCGATCTACGGGTCGACTGGACCGGCGGCCGCAAGCCCGCGGAGCTGGAGGGCTGGTTCGCCGCGGCACGGCGTGAGCAGGCCCGGCGTCAGCTCGGCAACTGGCGGCCCTGGCCCGACCTCAGCCGCCGCCTCTGGCTGCACCTGCTGGCCCTGGTCGGGGTCGACGCCAGCCTGCGCTGGGCCGATCTCCCCCGCCGTCATGAGCTGGCCCTGGTCACGGCCCTGCGGGACAGCCGCTACCGGGTCTCCGGCCGCGGCCCGTTCGGCGAGGAGTTCGTCACCGCCGGCGGTATCCCCCTGGCGGAGGTCAACCTGGCCACGATGGAGAGCCGCCTGCGACCGGGCCTGTTCCTGGTGGGGGAGCTGCTGGACGTGGACGGGGTGACCGGTGGCTTCAACTTCCAGCATTGCTGGAGTTCGGGCTGGCTGGCGGGCCAGGCCCTGGCGGCTCAGCGCACGTGTTCGTAGATCGAGAACATCGGCAGATACATGGCCAGCAGCACCGATCCCACGATGATGCCCACGAGCACGATCATCGCTGGCTCCAGCATGGAGGTCATGGCCTTGACCATCGTGCTGACCTCGTCTTCGTAGAAGTCGGCCACCTTGGAGAGCATGGCGTCCATCTCGCCGGTCTCCTCGCCGATGGCGAGCATGTTGACGCACATCTCCGGAAACACGTTCTTCATGCGCAGGGCCGCGCTCAGTGGCATGCCTTCACTCACCTCATTCTTGGAGGAGATGATGGCATCGGAAATCACGGAATTGGTGGCCGTTTCCCTCACGATCTCCAGGGAAAGAAGGATCGGAACCCCCGCCTTGGAGAGGGAACTCAGGGTGCGGCAGAACTGGGCGCTGGCCGATTTCTGCAGCAGTTCCCCGAACAGGGGCAGCTTCAGCAGCAGGCCGTCGATCTGGCGACGGCCCATCGGTGTGTTGTAGGTCGAGACCACCCAGAAAGCGAAGCCGACCAGGCCCGCCAGCAGGATCAGGGCCTTCCAGGAGCGCAGGAACTCACTCAGATTGAGCATCATCTGGGTGAACAGGGGCAATTCCGCCCCCAGCTGTTCGAAGACGCTCGAGAAGGTGGGGATCAGGAAGATCGTCATGCCCAGGAACACGGCAATGGCGATCACCAGCACCGTGACCGGATAGCTCATCGCCCCCTTGATCTGGTTCTGGAGCTTGGCGTTGTCCTCCAGCAGCTTGGCCAGGCGCTTGAGGGTGTCGTCCAGGACGCCACCGGCCTCACCCGCCTCCACCAGGGCGATGCTGAGGTTGTCGAACACCTTCGGCCAGCGCCGCATGGCGTTGCCGAGGCTGTCGCCCTGGTTGACGTCCTGGGTCATTCCCGCCAGGGCCAGGCGCATCTTCTTGGAGCGCTGCTGGACCCGCATCAGGTCGAGGCTGCGCAGGATCGGCACGCCGGCATCCACCAGGGCGGACAGCTTGTTGGCGAACAGGGCCTTGTCGCGGATGGTCACCGGCCCTTCGAGCAGGTCGGCCAGGCCGCTGAAGGAGGAGGACGTTGTCTTGGCGGCCGCCTGGGGGACCTTGGGGGTCTCCTTGCGGACCAGGGTGTTGGCCAGGATGCCGCGGCGGCGCAGCTCCCGCCGGGCCACGGAGGGGCTGTCGGCCGTCAGGGTCATCTCGCGGCGCTGGCCGGACCGGGTGGTGTAGGTGACGACGAAGGCGGTCATGGCGGCGCGCGAGGAAAACGGGGATCAGCGTCCGGGGCGGGGGATCAGGCGGGTCTCAGCGGTCGAGCAGCCGAACGAGCTCCTCCGGCTTGGTGGTCTTCAGCATCGCCTCCTCGCGGGTGACCCTGCCCTCCTCCACCAGGTTGGCGAGCGCCCGCTCGAGGGTCTGCATGCCCTGGCTGGCGCCGGTCTGGATCTGGGAATAGAGCTGGGAGCTCTTGCCTTCCCGGATCAGGTTGGCGATGGCGGGGGTGTTGATCATGATCTCCTGGGCCATCACCCGGCCGAAGGCCCCGTTGCCGGCGGGTACGGCGCTCTTGCAGAGGGTCTGGGAGAAGACCGCCAGCAGGCTGCCGCTCAGCTGCACCCGGATCTGGGTCTGCTGGCCGGCGGGGAACACGTCCACCATCCGATCCACGGTCTGTCCGGCGGAACTGGTGTGCAGGGTGCCGAAGACGAGGTGGCCGGTCTCGGCGGCGGTGATCGCCAGCTGGATCGTCTCCAGGTCGCGCAGTTCCCCCACCAAGATCACATCGGGATCTTCCCGCAGGGCCGCCCGCAGGGCGTTCGAGAAGCTGCGGGTGTCCTCATTCAGTTCCCGCTGGTGAATGATCGACTTGTCGTTCCTGTAGGTGAACTCGATCGGATCCTCGATGGTGAGAATGTGCTCCGAACGGGAGGCGTTGATGTGCTCGATCAGCGCGGCCAGGGTGGTGGTCTTGCCGGAGCCCGTCGGCCCGGTGACCAGGACGAGACCCTTGGGCTTGCTGCTGATCTCCTCGACGATCGGGGGCAGGCCGAGTTTCTCGAGGCTGGGGATGGAGTTGCCGAGCGCCCGCAGGCAGGCCGCGTAGGTGCCCCGCTGGCGGTAGACGTTGATCCGGAACCGGGCCACGCCCTTGAGGCCGTAGGAGCAGTCCAGTTCCCAGTTCTGCTCCAGGTTCTTGCGCTGGGCGTTGTTGAGCAGGGAGAAGATCAGACGGTTGCAGCTCTCCTCGGTGAGCTGGGTGTCCTGGATGATGGGCCGCAGCTGGCCGCTGAAACGGCCATAGGGGGGATTGCCCGCGGACAGGTGAAGGTCGCTGCCTCCGGCCTTGACCAGTTCCTGCATCAGGTCCTCGATGAGGAGATCCATCCTGTTCAGCTCCGAACGCACAGACAGTAGGGACATTCCAACCATTCGTCCTCAAGGCCGGCCCCGCAGCTGCGGCAGGTGAGGGTGCTCAGGGCCCGGGCGCGCCGTTCCGATTCCAGGCCCGTGTCGGTGAGCAGCATGCGTTCCACCTCCTCGAGGGTGGTGAGCCCCTCCCGCACCAGATCGAGGCCATAGCCGAGGAGGGTCTTCATGCCGCTTTCCAGGGCCAGGCGCCGCAGCTCCTCGGTCGTTGCGCGCTTGGCCACGGCGGCGGAGAGGGTCTCGTTCATGCGCAGGATTTCGTAGACCCCCACCCGGCCCTTGTAGCCCCGCCCCTGGCAGGTGCTGCAGCAGCCCTCCGAGCCCGGCAGCACCGTGTTGGCGCGGTAGAAGGAGATCTCGGTCTCGTCGGAGGCCACCAGGCCGAAGCGGGCCAGCTCGCTGTGGTTCGGGTGGTACGGGATCCGGCAATCACTGCAGAGGCGGCGCAGCAGGCGCTGGGAGACCACCCCCAGCAGCGAGGCGCTGACCAGGAAGGGCTCCATCCCCATCTCGTCGAGCCGGGCGAAGGCGCTGGCGGCGTCGTTGCAGTGCAGGGTGGTGAGCACCAGGTGGCCCGTCAGGGCCGCCTCGATGGCGGTGCGGGCCGTCTCCAGGTCGCGGGTCTCGCCCACCAGCAGCACGTCCGGGTCCTGCCGCATGAAGGCCCGCAGCGCGGAGCTGAAATCGAACCCCTTCTCCCGGTTCACCTGGGTCTGGGTGATGCCGGGGAGGGCGTATTCGATCGGATCCTCCACCGTGGAGATGTTGATCGTGGGGTCGTTACGCTCCGAGAGCAGCGCGTAGAGGGTGGTGGATTTACCGGAGCCGGTGGGGCCGGTGACCAGGATCATGCCGAAGGGCTTGGAGCCGATGTCCCGCAGGGTGGACCTGGCTTCCTCGTCGGTGATCAGGGTGTCCAGCCCCAGCTGGGTGGCGCCGCTGTCGAGCAGCCGCAGCACCACCTTCTCGCCGTAGCGGCCGGGGAGGGTGCTGACCCGGAAGTCCATGGTGCGGCCGCGGAAGTTGCGGCGGATCCTGCCGTCCTGGGGCATCCGCCGTTCAGCGATGTCCAGGTCAGCCATGATCTTGAATCGGGAGGTGACCGCGGGGATCAGCGTGCGGGGCAGCTTGTCGATGCTGCGCAGCACGCCGTCCTGGCGGAAGCGGACCAGCAGGCCATCCTCCTGGGGCTCCACGTGGATGTCACTGGCGCCGCTGGTGAGCGATTCGATCAGGATCCGGTCCACCAGGCTCATCACCGGCGAGATCCCCTCGCCTGAGCTGCTGGCTTCGAGGTCCTCGGTTTCCGGGGTGATCGGCCCCTGGGGGGTGGCGGCCTGACCCAGATCAAGATCGCGAAACAGGGAGGTGTGCTCCGCACCGGTGACCTGAGGGCGCTGGGTGAGACCTTCTGATGGCATCGTCGGGAAGGAGCGGGAGCGAAGCCTGGTGGAGGAGCGTGGCCGAGGTGCGGGCTTCCACCGCTTGTGGAGTGGGCTCCTGGGCATTCAACATAACGGCATCTGACATCCCTGCCAGAACGCATGACCGGCGACATCACTCCCCCCCATGAGGAACGGATCGATCCCCGGGAGGGCGCGGTCGACGCGGCCCGGGTGGAGGAGCTCCTCGAGACCCTGCCGGTGAACCCCGACGGTGGCTCGGATCCCACGGCCTCCGACCAGGGTTTCGGAGCCCCGGACGCCGCCGCCGCCGACCCCGTCGCCGGGCCGGACGCCGCCGAAGCGGGCGGTGACCGTGTCGGCCAGCTGGAGGCCGAGCTGGCGGCCCTGCGCAGCGAGAACGAGTCGCTGCGGGGCCAGTACATGCGCATCGCCGCCGACTTCGACAACTTCCGCAAGCGCCAGACCCGCGACAAGGAGGATCAGCGCCTCCACATCACCTGCACCACCCTCACGGAGATCCTGCCGGTGGTCGACAACTTCGACCGGGCCCGGCAGCAGCTCAACCCCCAGAGCGAGGAGGCCCAGAGCCTGCATCGCAGTTACCAGAACCTCTATAAACAGCTGGTCGACGTGTTCAAGCAGCTGGGTGTTTCGCCGATGCGGGTGGAGGGGGAACCCTTCGATCCCTCGCTTCACGAGGCCGTGCTGCGCGAACCCAGTGAGGAGCATCCGGAGGACGTGGTGATCGAGGAGCTGCAGCGGGGCTACCACCTCGACGGCCGTGTCCTGCGGCATGCCCTGGTCAAGGTGTCGATGGGTCCTGGCCCGGCCGGCGGGTCCCGTTCCGATGGTTCGGCGCCTCCCAGCGAGGGGACGTCCGACTGATGGCCGATTACTACGAGCTGCTCGGTGTCAGCCGGGACGTGGATGCCGACAGCCTCAAGAAGGCCTATCGGCGTCTCGCCCGCCAGTACCACCCGGATGTCAACAAGGATCCGGCCGCGGAGGACCGCTTCAAGGAGATCGGCCGGGCCTACGAGGTGCTCAGCGATCCCCAGGCCCGGGCCCGCTACGACCAGTTCGGTGAGGCCGGCCTGGGGGGTGGCGGCGGCATGCCCGACATGGGCGACATGGGCGGTTTCGCCGACCTCTTCGAGACCTTCTTCAGCGGTTTCGGCGGGGCCGGTGGTGGCGCCGCGGCCGGGGCACGTCGTCGTGGTCCCCGCCAGGGCGACGACCTGCGCCTGGATCTCACCATCAGCTTCAGCGAGGCCGTCTTCGGCAGCGAAAAGGACGTCCAGATCCGCCACCTCGAGACCTGCACCACCTGCAGCGGTTCCGGGGCCAAGGCGGGCAGCGGCCCCACCACCTGCGGCACCTGCGGCGGCGCCGGCCAGGTGCGCCGCGCCACCCGCACCCCCTTCGGCAACTTCACCCAGGTGGCGCCCTGCCCCACCTGCGACGGCACCGGCCAGGTGATCGCCGATCCCTGCAATGCCTGTGGCGGCCAGGGCCTGCAGCAGGTGCGCAAGAAGCTGCGCATCAACATCCCCGCCGGCGTCGACACCGGCACCCGCCTGCGGGTCGGCCAGGAGGGCAACGCCGGCCAGCGGGGCGGGCCGGCGGGGGATCTCTACGTCTTCCTCACCGTCCAGTCCCACCCCCATCTGCGCCGCGACGGGGTGACGATCCATTCCGAGGTCTCGCTCAACTACCTCCAGGCGATCCTGGGCGACACGATCGAGGTCGAGACCGTCGACGGCCACGAGCCGCTGGAGATCCCCCCCGGCACCCAGCCCGGGGCCGTCATCACCCTCCAGGGCAAGGGGGTGCCGCGGCTGGGGAATCCGGTGGCCCGCGGCAACCACCAGTTCACCATCAAGGTGCAGCTGCCCACCAAGCTCAACGGCGAGGAGCGGCAACTGCTGGAGCAGCTGGCCGGACACCACACCAGCAAGGGCCAGCGCCACCACCACAAGAGCGGCCTGTTCGGCGGCCTGTTCGGTTGAGCGTCATGGGCGGCTCGCCGGCGGTCCTCGATCTGCGGGGAACGCCCTGCCCGGTGAATTTCATCCGGGCCCGCCTGGCCCTCGAGCCCCTGCCTTCGGGGAGCTGGCTCCGGATCGACCTGGACGGGGGGGAACCGGAGCAGATGGTGAGCGAGGGTCTGCGCTCCGAGGGGCACACGGTGCAGCGTGTCGAGCCGTCCCCCTTCGCGCCAGGAGACGGGGTGAGGCTGCTGGTGCGACGGGATGGGGGCTGAGCCGCTGCCGGGTCTGGTGGTGGCCCTGCAGGCCAACTACTGCCTGGTGAGCCTCGATGGCCCCTGCGAGCCAGGCAGCGACGACTCTGAGCCCGACAGCGACACCCGCCTGCTCTGCACCCGCCGCACCCGCCTCGACAAGAGCGGCCTGCAGGTGTGCGTCGGCGATCGGGTGACGGTGGGGGCGGTCGACTGGCGGGCCCGGCGGGGGACGGTGGTGGGTCTCGAACCCCGCCACAGCCTGCTGGAGCGGCCGGCGGTCGCCAACGTGAGCCGGGTGGTGGTGGTGGTGGCCGTGGCCGAACCCGGCCTCGACCCCCTGCAGCTGACCCGGTTCCTGATCACCGCCGAAGCCACCGGCCAACCGGTGCAGGTGGTGCTCAGCAAGGCCGACCTGCTGCCGGCGGCCGAGGTGCGGGCCTGGTGCCGGCGGCTGGAGGGTTGGGGCTACGGCACCGTGGCGGTTTCGACCCGCAGCGGCGAGGGTCTGGAGGCGCTGCGGGGCCAGCTGGCCGCGCCGGGCATCGCCGTGCTCTGCGGCCCCTCCGGCGTGGGCAAGAGCAGCCTGCTGAATGCCCTGGCCCCGGCCCTGGAGCTGCGGGTCGCCGCCGTCTCCGGGCGGCTGCGCCGGGGACGCCACACGACCCGGCATGTGGAATTGTTTCCCGTGGCGCCGGGGGCCCTGGTGGCCGATTCACCCGGCTTCAACACCCCCGCCCTGCCCGCCGACCCCCAGAGCCTGGTGGCGGCCTTCCCGGAAGTGCTGGCCAGCCTCCAGGCCACCCCCTGCCGATTTGCCAACTGCCGCCACCTGGGGGACCCGGGCTGTGCCGTGGGGGACGGCTGGGACCGCCAGGCGATCTACGGCCGCTGCCTCGAGGAGGTGGAGGCCGCCGCGGCCCGCTCCCGCGGCGGCCAGGGGCGCCAGGGGGAGCGGGGCCTGCGTCAGCGGGGCGACCGGCTCGAACCGCTGCTCGACCCCCAGCTGCGCCGCTCCTCCCGCAGCACCCGGCGACAGGGGCTGGAGCAGGACCTGCCTCCGCTGGAGACGGACCTCAGTTCCCCAGACCGGGAAGATTCAGATCCAGGCCACCGGTGAGGGTTTCCATGCGCTCGCGCATGGTGCCGGTGGAGACCTCGTAGGCCTTGCAGAGGGCCGCCAGCACGGCCGCCTCGACCGTCTCGACGGGTTCGGCGAGCAGCTCGGGGCTCAGCTCGACCCGCAGGGGCTGCTGGTTGCCGGAGAGCCAGACGCTGGCGCGGCCCTCGGGGTCGCTGCCCTGGAGTTCCATGGCGTCGAGCTCCTCCTGGAGCTTCTGGGCGTCCTGCTGAATCTGCTGGGCCTTGCGGAAGGCCTCGGTCAGCTGTCCGAAATTGGGAAGTCCGAAGCCGGCCATGCCAGGGGGTCGTCGTATGGGGTCAGGCTAGAACCCCAGCCGTTGGACCTCCGGGTGCAGCCGCACCCCGCGGCTCTCCAGCACCCGCTGCTGCACCAGCCGGATCAGGGCGTCGATGTCGGCGGCGGTGGCGGCCCCGGTGTTGACGATGAAATTGGCGTGGATCGGCGACACCTGGGCATCGCCGATGGCGAGTCCCTTGAGGCCGAGGGATTCGATCAGCTGGCCGGCCTTGAGCGGTTCAGGATTGCGGAACACGCTGCCGCAGCTGGGTTGCTGGTACGGCTGGGTGCTGGTGCGGCTCTGCAGGTTGGCGCTGGTGCGGGCGGTCAGCACCGCCGGGTCGTGGCCGGGCTCCAAGCGGAAGCGGGCCGAGAGCACCAGCAGCGGCTCCTCCTGCAGGCGGCTGTGGCGGTAGGCGAAGGCCAGGTCGCTGGCGGCCAGTTCGAACGGGGCATCGGGCTGGCGGGGGTCCAGCACCCGCACCGACACCAGCCACTCGGCGGTGCAGCCCCCCTGGGCGCCGGCGTTCATCACCACCGCGCCGCCCACCGTGCCGGGGATGCCGACGGCCCACTCCAGCCCCCGCAGGCCGCTGCGGGCCGCCTTGCGGGCCAGGGTGGGGATCGGTTCGCCCGCCTCGGCCTCCACCCAGCCCTCGCCCGGATCCAGGCGGCTGCCCTGCAGCCGCCGGTTGCAGAGGGTGAGGCCGTCGAGGCCGCCGTCGGCGATCAGCAGATTGGAGCCGGCGCCGATGCAGCGGAAGGGGAGGCCCGAGGCCGCCGCCCAGGCGGCGTGGGCGATCAGCTCCCCCTGGTCGGCGGGTTCGGCGAACCAGGCGGCCGGCCCGCCCACCTTCCAGGTGGTGTAGTCCCGCAGGGCGACCGCGGCCCGGGGCTGGCTGAGCGGGGCCGTCGCCATCCCCTCAGGCCACCAGCGCGCTGGGGCGACCCCGTTCGTCGAGGGCCCCCAGCCGGTCCCAGAGGCTGTTGACGTCGCCGGCCCCCATCGCCAGCACCAGGTCGCCGGGGCCGGTGCCACCGGCCACCAGCTCCGCCAGCGCGTCCATGCTGGCCGCCACCGCCACCGGCAGGTCGGGGGCGAGGGCCCGCACCGCCTCGGCCAGGGCCGGGCTGGAGATCCCTGCCATCGGGGCTTCGCCGGCGGCATAGAGGGGCGCCAGCAGCACGGCGTCGGCCTGGGTCAGGGCGGCGGCGAAATCGTCCAGGAACTGGGCGGTGCGGGTGAAGCGATGGGGCTGGAACACCGCCACCAGCCGCCGGGGCACCAGGGGCAGCGGGCTGCGGCCGCTCTCCACCATCAGCCGGGCCATGGCGATCGTGGCGGCCACTTCGCTGGGATGGTGGGCGTAGTCGTCGACGATCGCCCGGTCCTGCCAGAGCCCGCGGCAGTCGAAGCGCCGGCCGGGGGGGCGCAGGCCCGCCACCGCCCGGCGCAGGTCCTCGAAGGGCACGCCCTCGAGCCGGCAGGCCGCCATGGCGGCCACGGTGTTGCTGAGGTTGTGGCGGCCGGGCAGGGGCACCTCCAGGGTGCCGAGCGCCTGCCCGTGCTCATACCAGGTGGCCAGGGTGCCGTCGCCCCGCTCCTCCAGGGGGATGGCGGCGAAGTCCACCCCTTCGCTGCTGCGGGTCGACCACCAGCTGGTGGCCTGGAAGTGCTCGCGCAGCACCGGGCAGTCGCGGTTGGCCAGCAGGGTCGTGCAGCCGCCGGCGAAGCGCTGCAGGGTGGCCACCAGGGCGGCCAGGTCCGGGTAGTGGTCGGTGTGGTCGAGCTCCACGTTGGTGAGCAGCCCCAGCTGGGGCCGGAACTTCACCAGGGAGCCGTCCGACTCGTCGGCCTCGGCCACCAGCAGCCGGCCCTGGCCATGGCGGCCGTTGCTGCCGAAGGCGGGCACGATGCCGCCGATCACAGCGGTGGGGTCCTCACCGACGGCCTCCAGGAGCGTGGCGATCAGGGTGCTGGTGGTGGTCTTGCCGTGGCTGCCGGCCACCGCGATCGAGGGCTGGGCATTGATCAGGGCCGCCAGCACGTCGGAGCGGTGCACGATCGACAGCCCGCGCCGCCGGGCCTCGGCCAGCTCCTCGTTGGCGGCGGGCACCGCTGAGCTGATCACCACCAGGGGATCCGCCACCGTTGCGCCCTCCCATCCGCTCTCCGCTGCCCCTTCCGGCCGCTCGAGGCCGGCGAGCACCGCGGTGATCGTGGCGGCGGTCTGCTCCTGGAACACCCGCACGCCGGCGCATCCCAGCCGCTCCAGCACCGGGCTGGGACGGGGGTCGGAGCCGCTCACCAGGAAGCCCCTCTCCGCCAGGATCCCAGCCAGGGCGGACATGCCGATCCCCCCGGCCCCGATGAAATGGAGCGGCTGTCGGCGATCGAGCTTCGGGATCAAGGGGGACTCCAGGCCTCGCCGAAAATAACGGCAGATCGGCCCACCCCCCTCTGCGGGATACTGCGCTTTGCCGACCGTCTGATCCGGGGCCTGTGGCTGCGGGAAAGAGCGGGACCCCATTTCTGTATGATCGGCAGCCAAAATCCCCCCTTGCTAGCGGGTTCCACCGCTTTCTGCCATGACCTTGCGCGTTGCGATCAATGGATTTGGCCGAATCGGTCGGAACTTCATGCGCTGCTGGCTGAGCCGCGGTGAGAACACCGGCATCGAAGTGGTCGGCCTGAACGACACCTCCGATCCGAAGACCAACGCCCACCTGCTCCAGTACGACACGATGCTCGGCCACATCCGCAATGCGGTTGTGAGCCACACCGACGACACCATTGTCGTGAACGGCAAGCACATCAAGTGCTTCTCCGACCGCAACCCCCTCAACCTTCCCTGGAAGGAATGGGGCGTGGATCTGGTGATCGAGGCCACCGGGGTGTTCATTGACCAGAAGGGCGCCGGCAAGCACATCGAGGCCGGTGCCAAGAAGGTTCTGATCACCGCCCCGGGCAAGGGCGAGGGTGTGGGCACCTTCGTGGTGGGGGTCAACGCTGATCAATACCGCCACGAAGACTTCGACATCATTAGCAACGCCAGCTGCACCACCAATTGCATGGCACCGCTGGTGAAGGTGCTCGACCAATCCCTCGGGATCGTGAAGGGCATGATGACCACCACCCACAGCTACACGGGTGACCAGCGCATTCTCGATGCCTCCCACCGCGACCTGCGCCGCGCCCGCGCCGCCGCCGTGAACATCGTCCCCACCAGCACCGGTGCAGCCACCGCGGTGGCTTTGGTGTATCCGCCGATGAAGGGCAAGCTCAACGGCATCGCCCTGCGCGTTCCCACCCCCAACGTCTCAGTGGTGGACATGGTGCTTGAGGTGAGCCGCGCCACCACCAAGGAGGAGGTGAACAGCATCTTCAAGGCCGCGTCTGAAAACGGCATGAAGGGCATCATCAAATACTGCGATCTGCCCCTGGTCTCCACCGACCACGCCGGCACCGATGAATCCACGATCGTGGATGCCGACCTCACCCTGGTGATGGACGGCACCATGGTGAAGGTGATCTCCTGGTACGACAACGAGTGGGGCTACAGCCAGCGCGTCGTCGATCTGGCCGAAGTGGTGGCTCGCAACTGGAAGTGAGCCGGAGGCCCCCCTCCTCAGCTGAACCCGTCCGCTGAATCCCTCAGCCGAAATGTCGGAAGGCGGCGGCCGGGGGGGCGATGGGGCCTCCCCCCTCCGCCCAGCCCAGGGGACCGCAGGCCTGGGGCTCCACCAGCCGGCCGATATGGCGTGCACCCGCCAGTCGCTCCAACAGGGCCTCGGCCCAGGCCGGCTCCAGGGCCAGCACCAGCTCGAAATCCTCCCCGCCCCAGAGGCACCAGTCCTCCGCCTGGGCCCTGCCGGCAAGCTCCGCCGCCAGAGGCAGATCGCTCCGGGATAACAGGGCCGTGCAGCCGCTGGCCACGGCTAGGCAGGAGGCCGCGGCCGCCAGGCCGTCACTGCTGTCGCAGCCGGCCACCCGCCAGTCCAGGGCCGCAGGCCGGCAGGCGCCCAGGGCCGACACCGCATCGAACCGGGGCACGGGCCTGCGGTGGGCACGGATCGCCCGCTCCCGGCAGGCCGGCGGCAGGTCGGCCAGCGCCTCGCCCCCCAACAGGGCCAGGCCCAGGCGGCTGAGCCCATGGGCGCCGGTGCTGACCAGCGCATCGCCCGGCCTGCCGTCCCCGCGGCGGATCGCACCGCCCCCCGCCGGCAGCCGGCCCAGGGCGGTGACGGCCAGCAGGCGCTGGCGCCCGCCGCTGCAATCGCCCCCGAGCAGCACGCCCCCATGGGCCCCCAGCAGCTCCGCCATGCCGCCGTAGGCCTCCTCCACCCAGGCCCAGGGCGTGTGGCCCGGGGCCACCAGGGCCACGGTGATGCCCACGGCGCCGTGGCAGCCCATGGCCGCCAGATCGGAGAGGTTGGCCGCCGCCGCCCGCCAGCCCACGTCGCCGGCGCCCATCGTCTCCTCGCTGAAGTGGATGTCCTCCACCAGCACGTCGGTGTTCAGCACCAGCGGCGGATCGCCCGCCGGGGGGCGCCCCAGCAGGGCCGGCCCGAGCAGGGCGGCGTCATCGTCGAACTGCCCCCGGGGGGCGAAGGCGCCGAGACGCCGGATCAGCTCCGTTTCCCCCAGCTGCGCCAGGGTGGGCCCCTCAGGCATGGGGGCTCAGATTGTCGGCCCCCTCGACCACCGACGCCCGGACGATGCCGTCATCGGCGGTGAGCTCCTCGAGGACGTCGAAGCCGTCCACCACATAACCGAAGGCGGCGTAGCGCCCGTCGATGAGGTTGAGGCCCGCCGGGGTGAGCTCCGGTTCGAAAAGGAACAGGAAGAACTGGGAGGAGCCGTCGCCCAGGGCCTCGTCGGAGTGGGCCCATCCCAGGGTGCCCTTGCTGGCGAAGGGCAGCACCGGTTCGGCCTTGAACATCCCCAGATCCTCGAAGGTCTGGTTGTAGAAGGGGGCCTCCTGGCCGGGCACCATGATCTCCAGGGGCACCTGGCGCTCCTGCTTGGTGGCCGGATCCATGTAGCCGGTCTGGGGGCCGGCGGGATCGCCGGTCTGCAGCACGTAGAAATCTTCGGCGCGGTTGAAGGGCAGGCCGTCGTAGAAGCCCCGCTGCACCAGATCCACGAAGGCGCCGGCGGTCAGGGGCGCGTTGTAGCCGTCCACGACGGTGGTCAGGTCACCCTTGGTGGTGGTCAGCCGCACGGTGGCCCGGCCCAGCAACCGCGGCAGGGCGTCGAACTCGGCGGGAATCGTGAACGGGAAGGGCCCCACCAGCAGGGCTTCGGCGCGGCCGATGTCGGCCAGGGCCTCCCGGCGGGCCGCCAGGAACCGGTCCCGGTCCTGGGCCTCGCCGGCGGCCGCCAGATCCTGCAGATGCACGTCCGTGTCGGCCAGCAGGGCTTCGGCGGTGGGCCGGTCGGCCGCATCGAAGCTGGCCAGGATCCGCTCGCGGCTGCTGCCGAGCTGGGACTCGGCCCTGCGCACGGAGCCGGTCAGGCTGCTCCAGCGCTTGGCCCGCAGGTCGTCGCTGGTCTCCTCCAGGCGGTGCTGCAGCGCCTGGAGGTCGCGCTGCTCCATCGGCAGGGCGTTGCGCAGCAGGGCGGTGGGGTCGCTGACGGCGTTGCCCTGGGGCAGATAGGCCCAGGCGGCGGGGACCGCCAGCAGAAGGGTGAGGAAGAGGGTCAGGGCGGCCCCCAGCCGGGCGGCCAGCGTGGTGGTGAACCCGATGCGCCTGCGTCGCCGGTCCATGCTTCCCCTGTGACTGCCTGGACTTTGGCACAACCGGCCCGGGCTCCCGCCGCAGCCGTCCGGGGTGGGCCTGTAGCCAGACGTACAATCCCCCGATCCGATCCGCCGGAATGATCTCCAGCAACGACTTTCGTACCGGCACCACGATTGAGCTGGATGGCCAGGTCTGGCGCGTCGTCGAATTCCTGCATGTCAAGCCCGGCAAGGGCTCGGCCTTCGTCCGCACCAAGCTCAAGGGCGTCCAGAGCGGCAACGTGGTCGAGAAGACCTTCCGAGCCGGGGAGACCATGCCCCAGGCCCAGCTGGAGAAGTCGACCCTCCAGCACACCTACATGGAAGGCGATGACTACGTGTTCATGGACATGGCCTCCTACGAGGAGACCCGCCTGACCGCGAAGCAGATCGGTGATGGCCGCAAGTACCTCAAGGAAGGCATGGAGGTGAGCGTCGTCTCCTGGAACGGCAAGCCCCTTGAGGTGGAGTTGCCCAATTCGGTGGTGCTCGAAGTCACCCAGACCGACCCCGGCGTCAAGGGCGACACCGCCACCGGCGGCACCAAGCCGGCCATCGTTGAGACCGGCGCCCAGGTGATGGTGCCCCTGTTCATCACGATCGGCGAGAAGATCAAGGTCGACACCCGCACCGACAGCTATCTGGGCCGGGAGTCCTGATCGCCATGCAGCTCGATCACGACCAACTGCGCCAGCTGCTGGCCCTCCTCGGGGACAGCGACATCCAGGAACTCAAGCTGGAAGGCGACGACTTCCGCCTCGAGGTGCGCCGCAACCTGCCGGCCCCCGCGCCGGCGACGGTCACCATGGTGCAGGCTCCGGCCGGCGCTCCGCCGCCGCCCCCCGCCCCCGCGGCCCCGGTCGGCGCTGCCCCCGGCCCGTCGGCACCCCCGCCCCCGGCCGCCTCGGTGCGCAGTGACCTGCAGGCCGTCACCGCGCCGATGGTGGGCACCTTCTACCGCTCCTCCGCCCCTGGCGAGGCCCCCTTCGTGGAGGTGGGTAGCCGCATCAGCGCCGGCCAGCCCGTCTGCATCCTCGAGGCGATGAAGCTGATGAACGAGCTGGAGTGCGAGTTCAGCGGCGAGGTGGTGGAGATCCTGGTGGAGAACGGCACGCCGGTGGAATTCGGCCAGGTGCTGATGCGGATCAAGGCGGGCTGACCGTCACGGTTGCCTGGGGCTGACCCAGCTCCCAGGCGGTCTGGATCGCCGCCGCCATGCTGTCGGCCCTGGCGATGCCCTGGCCGGCGATCGCGAAGGCGGTGCCGTGGTCGGGGGAGGTGCGCAGGAACGGCAGCCCCAGGGTGGTGTTGACGGCGGCGTCGAACGCCAGCAGCTTCACCGGGATCAGCCCCTGGTCGTGGTACAGGGCCAGGTAGCCGTCCGCCCCTTCGGCCTGGCCCCTCCAGGCGGCCGCCGCCTCCAGCCAGCAGGTGTCGGGCGGCACCGGCCCCTCCAGCCGCACCTCCGGATGCTGGCCCTGCCAGCGCTCGAGGGCGGGAATCAGCCAGTCCTGCTCCTCCCGCCCCAGGTGGCCCCCCTCCCCCGCGTGGGGGTTCAGGCCCGCCACCACCAGCCGGGGGCGGCTCCGGAAGCGGCGGCAGAAAGCCAGCAGGGCGTCCAGCCGCCGGTTCACCAGCTCCGGTCCGAGCTGGGCGCTCACGTCCGCCAGGGGGATATGGGTGGTGGCCAGGAGTGTGTTGAGCCGCCAGCCGCCGCCGGGGGCCACGGCGGTGAACAGCATCCCGGCGTCGGCGGCACCGGTGAGTTCGGCCAGCCGCTCGGTCTGGCCGGGGTAGGCATGGCCCGCCGCCTGCCAGCTGGCCTTGGCGATCGGGGCCGTCACCAGGGCCCGGCCGCCGCCGGCGCCCACCAGCGCCACGGCTTCGGTCAGCCAGGCGAAGCTGGCCGCACCGGCGCCGGGGCTGCTCACCCCCGGGACCACCGGCTGCTCCAGGGGGATGTCCACAAGGGGGAACGCATCGGGGTCGGCTAGGGGCGCGTCGCTGCGGGCCAGCAGCTGACGGTGGCACTCCCGCAGCCAGCGGCCGCAGCCCACCAGCACCACCTCCTGGCCGGCGGGCCGTGGCCGGGCGAGGGCCTTGAGGGTCACCTCGGCGCCGATGCCGGCGGGATCCCCCAGGGCGATGACGAGGCGATCCGCAGTAGTTTTCATGCCATCGGGCGCTGTCGGGGTCGGTTCATGTTCCGCTTGCTGGTGCTGGGTGTGCTGCTGCTGGGAGGGGGACTCGCCTTCCGCAACGAGTGGGTCGTGGTCAACTGGGACAAGATGGGCAAGGACACGGGGCTGTCGTCCCTGATCGATCCATCGATGTTCGGCTCTCAGAAGAAGTCACCGCTGCCGGACGACAAGCCCTCCCGGTAGGTGGGGTAGAGCAGGCGGTAGCCGAGGTCGTCCCTGAGCCTCCGGCTGCTGGCCCGACGATTCTCGCTCCAGAAGCTGCGGGCCATGGGACCCATGGCCTCGGCCACGTCCTCGTAGCGCTGCACATCCGGCAGCCGGCAGCCCAGCAGATGGGCGGCCAGACCCAGGATCTCGCTGGAGGGACAGGGGAAGGTGTCCGCCAGGATCAGGGTGTCCGGCCTGGCCTCAGGGGGCAGGGCGATGGTGTGCAGCACCGCGCCGACGATGTCGTCGACGTGCACCCGCGAGAACACCTGGCCGGGCTTGTGGATGAGCCGTGCCGTGCCGTTGCGCAGGCTCACCATCGGATTGCGGCCGGGGCCGTAGATGGCGGGCAGCCGCAGCAGCTGAACCGGCAGGCCGCTGCGGCGCCAGGCCTGTTCGCAGGCCAGCCGCGCCTGGCTGCGCTCCAGCAGCGGCCGGGTCGGGCTGGTCTCGTCCACCCAGGCACCGCCGGTGTCGCCGTAGACCCCGGTGGTGGAGAGGTAGCCCACCCAGGCCGGCGCAAGTTGACGCAGCCGGGTCTCGAGGGACTCCAGCACCGGATCGCGGCCGCCGGCATCGGGAGGGATCGTCACCAGCACGTGGCTCACCCCGGCCAGGTCTGCCTGGCTGGGCAGGGCCCCCTGGTCGGGATCGAAATGCAGCCAGCCCTGGGCGTCGCCCGAAGGGGCGGGCTGGCGATGGGTGAGCAGCACCGGCACACCGGCCGCCTCCAGTGCCCGGGCGACGCGGCGGCCGGTGTAGCCGCCACCGAGCACCAGCATCCGGTCGATGACGGCGGCGGCGGCGGGCAGGGCCGGGTGGTCGACCTGGCCGCCGTCGGCCCCGGGGTTGACAGAATCCTCCGCCATCAGTACATCTGTATCACTGTCTGTTGTCCCATCCCGTGACCACCTCGTCGTTCGGTGCCAGTCTCCCTGCCGGGCTGGTCCCATCCCGCCCCCTTTGTCGCCCCCTTTGTCGCCCCGTCTATCGCCCACTCGAGCGGGCCCTCGGCCAACCCCTCGCCGGCGGCGGCCATCGGGCCCCGGCGCACCGGCACCGGGCCGTTGCCCCGCTGCTGCTGGCCGTGGGGCTGGTGCTGGGGGCCGGGGTGCTGGCGCCGGAGCAGCCCCTTGATCAGGAGGCCATCTGCCACCGCCACAACGGGGTGGAGGCCTGCCGCGTCTGGTGAGTCACCTCCGCTTCGGCGGCCGTGGCCGTCTCCGGTTCGGCCGGGGCCACCCACTGGAGCAGCCGCAGCGCCAGGCGCAGATCGCCATCGGTCCAGGCCCGCAGGGCCATCGCCCGGCGCGGGTCGTAGAAGGGCTGGCTCCGATACCAGACGAACGCATCGCTGTCCCCCTTGCGGCCGTTGCAGCCCAGGCAGGCCGGCACGCAGTTCTCGGTGATGCTCTGGCCGCCGCGGCTGAGCGGATGCACGTGGTCGATGGATTCCGACGCCTCGCCGCAGTAGAGGCAGCGGCGGCCGGTCATCCGGTGCAGCGACTGTCGCCATCGACGCGCTCGCAGCTTGGGGCAGAGATCTTCGAGAAAGACTCCATCCCTGGCCTGCATCAGCGCGCCTCGGTTGGCGGAAGTTTGCCCTCAGCGCCCCGGGTGTCAATGTGTTCTTGATTGCTTTTTGCCGCATTGGCCACCCCCCTGGTGCAGATGCGCCTGGGCGCCTCGGGTCTGATCGAGGTGGTCAGTCCGTTCGACGCGGTCACCCAGGCGCAGCTGCGGGCCATTCGACCCCGGGGCCAGTGGCTCAGCCGCCGCGGCTGCTGGCAGTTTCCCCTCGAGGCGGCCGCGGCGCTGCAGCAGCAGTGCGCCGGGCGCTTTCCGCTCACTCCGGAGCTGGCCCGCTGGTTCGGCTGGCTGGGCCAGCCCCTGCCGCCCCTGCCCCCCCACCGGGCCCTGGTGGCGGCGGCCGCCGCCGACGAAGAACTCCCTGACGGCCGCCGGCTGTTCCGCCACCAGCGGCTGGCGGTGCGCTGGCTGCTGGCCCGCCGCGGCGCGGTGCTGGCCGATGCCATGGGCCTCGGCAAGACCCTCAGTGCCCTGGTGGCCGGCCGCGCCCTGGTGCGCCTGGCCGACTGCCGGCTGGTGGTGGTGGCCCCGGCGGGGCTGCACCACCACTGGCGCCAGGAGGCGGCCGCCCTGGGCCTGCGCCTGGAGCTGCACAGCTGGGCCCGGCTGCCGGCCGAGCTGCCGGCCGCCGGCACGGTGCTGATCGCCGACGAGGCCCATTTTGCCCAGACGCTCCAGGCCGCCCGCACCCAGGCGTTCCTGCGCCTGGCCCGCCATCCGCGCCTGCGGGCGATCTGGCTGCTCACCGGCACGCCGATGAAGAACGGCCGGCCGGTCCAGCTCTTTCCCCTTCTGGCCGCCATCGGCCATCCCCTGGCGGCCGATCAGCGCCACTTCGAGGAGCGCTACTGCCAGGGGCACTGGCGGGAGCAGGGGGGGCGGCGGATCTGGCAGGCCAGCGGCGCCAGCCAGCTGGAGGAGCTGCAGCGGCTGGTGCGGCCCCTGGTGCTCCATCGCCGCAAGGGCCAGTGCCTGGATCTGCCCCCGAAGCGGCGGATCGAGCGGCCCGTCAGCCTCGACCCCGTCGGCGCCGAGGCCTTCGAGCGGGCCCTGCAGGAGCGGATCGACGACTACCGCCGCCGGGCCATGGCCGGCGAGGTGCGCCGCGATGCCGAAGCCCTGGCCGTGTTCACGGCCCTGCGCCAGATCGCCTCGCGCCACAAGCTCGACGCCACCGTCGCGCTGGTGGCCGAGCTGGTGGCTACCGGCGAAGCGGTGGTGGTGTTCACGGCCTTCGTGGCCACGGCCCTGGCGCTGCATGCCCAGCTGGGCCAGCCGGGGGATGGGGGGCCCCTGGTGGGCGCCGTGCCGCCGCTGCGCCGGCAGAAGCTGGTGGATGCCTTTCAGTCGGGCCGATCCCCTGTGCTGATCGCCACCTACGGCACCGGCGGCCTCGGCTTCACCCTGCACCGGGCCCGGCATGTGGTGCTGGTCGAGCGGCCCTGGACCCCGGGCGACGCTGAGCAGGCGGAGGACCGTTGCCACCGCATCGGCATGGGGGCCGCGCTCACCAGCCACTGGCTGCAGCTGGGAGTCGCCGACCGGCTGGTGGACGACCTGATCGCCAGCAAGGCCGAGCGGATCTCCCTGCTGCTGCAGGGCCAGGACAGCCTGCGTCGCCAGCGGGCCCTGCCGGGGCTGGTGCGCCAGTGGCTGGAGAGCGGCTGAGTCCCTGGCGGGATCTCAGCCCCCCGGACGGGCGGGGGCGTCCTCGGCACAGCTGCGCTGGCGCACCTCCAGGTCCTGGCGCAGGATCGGATCCAGCTTGTCCTTGGACACCGCCGTGGCCAGCACCGTGGCCCGGGCGATGTCCCGGCAGGCCGCGGTCGTGTTGCCGGCCAGGGTGTGCAGCAGGAAGCGCTCGTTGAGCGGCCCTGGATCCTTCGGGAAGGCCGCCACCACCCGGTCGCACTGGCGAAGGGCGCCGGGAAGGTCCTCCAGCTTCACGATCTGCAGGCAGTCCTCCCGCGTGATCGGCCGCTGGGGCAGGGGCTCCTCGGCACAGCCGCCCAGGAGCACGACCAGCAGCAGGCCCAGGGGCCGGGCGGTGGGGCGCCGGCGGGGCCGCTCAGTTGTAACGCTCACTCCGGGTCATGCCGCTGCCACCAGCCTTACCACCGCCGACGACCGAGATGGAGGTGGGGCCGGGTTCCGGGCTGGCCGCGGTGCTGCCGGTGGAGCGCGGCGCATAGAGATCCCCCAGGAAGCGTCCGCAATCGGGGAAGGTGCCGGGGTTCTGAACCACGGCCTCGGTGATCATCACGGCGGCGTGTTCGGGGGAGGTCTTGAACAGACCGGCGCTCTGGCGCTTGATCAGGGCATAGGCGGCCGTCCAGCTCACTTCGTGGACGTTGCCGTTGTTGCGCATGAAGCAGTACACCTGGGCCCCCTTGCCCCCGGGGCCTTCGATGTCATTGCCTGCCCGGGCGCTCTGGGCGGTGCCGGCGCCGGCCAGCAGGACGGCCGCCGCCGCCAGGACGATCGGGCCCAGTCGGTGAGAGAGAGAGTGGCGTGTGGCCATCGGACCGCAAGGGAAGAACGAGGTGGCCCAACGTATCGACCCCTGCGGCCCTGTCCAGGGTGGTCAGCCGCCCGGTGGGGTGGCGGCCGCCGGCAGCACCAGCCGCACCACCAGCGGCAGGATCACCAGCACGGTGATCAGGCGCACGGCGTGGAGGGTGGCGACCGCCGCCCCGACGCCGAACTCCGCTCCCACCAGGCTCATGCCGCTGATGCCCCCCGGGGCCGCCCCCAGCAGGGCCACCACAGGATCGACGCCCATCAGGCGGCTGCATCCGAGTCCCACCACCAGGCCGGTGAGCACCAGGGTGACCGTGATCAGGAGGGCGGGTCGCCACAGCTGACGCAGTTCCAGCAGGGCCGTGCCAGTGAGGCCCGTGCCGATCACGGTGCCGATGCCGATCTCCAGCAGGGTGCGGGTGCCCAGCGGCCACTGGGCCACATCCAGCCGCCCCGTCACGCTGACCAGGGCGGCCCCCAGCAGGGCTCCGGCCAGGGGGGCCGCCGGGATGCCGGTCCGCAGGGCCAGCAGGCCGCCGGCCGTTCCGGCCAGCGCGTACATCAACAGATGCCAGACATGGTTCATCCGCCGCGAAGCCCGATCAACAGGGCCCACTCTGGGAGATGGGTGCCACAGGTGCTTGAGGGGGTGCTCCGGGTGTGTTGTCATGCGGCACAGCCCAGTCGCTTTCCCCGCCATGGCCCCCGCGTCGGTGTCGTTCCGCATCAGCCGCAATGCCGAAGATCTCGCCGAAACCATCCATGCCCTCTCCCAGCGTCTGGTGACCCTGGAGCAGCGCCTGGCGGCGGTGGAGCTGCAGGCCTCCAACCAGGACAGGCCGGACCCCCAGGAGCTGGCCAGCCTCGACAACGTCGAGCGGCTGCTGCAGGACTGCCGCCATCTGCTGGAGATCGGCGCCCCATCCGAGGCGCCCCCCGCCTTCGAAAGTCAGGAGGACGTCGCCTACCCCAACGCCGCCTGAGGCCGCGGCCCCCTGGTCAAGGGTGTCAAAATAAAAAGAAAGCGGGTCATGGCCTTCCCCACTTCCCCTTACCAGTCCTCCACCGGCGCTCTGCACGGGCAAGGTGCCTCCCCTAGCGGACTTAGCCCCGCCCCCCACTGCAAGCTCCGCACCCATTCCCAGGAGGAGGGCGACCACCGGCTCGAGAAGCTCGAGTTCGCCCTCGCCGTCGCCCTCACCCGGGGCGACCAGCAGCGTTCCGACCAGCTGCGCTCCCAGATCGCCGCCCTGGGGGGCAACCAGGAGGAGCCGGGCACCTGACCAGGCTCCTGAACCGGCAGGCTGCCGGTCCCCAGCCGCGGCGCCAACGGCAGCGGCTTGAACGGCAGCGTCCCCAACGAACCGATGGGACCCATGGGGATGAAGGGGGTTCATCTCGTTTCCCCCTGTCTTCCGCCCATGCGGGACACGCTGTTATGTTCTGCCGTAAGATGTAAACAGCAAAGGGGGCGTTGAATGCCAACCCACCCTCTTTACGTGTTTTCGAAGCTGCGAAATCCTCGCCGGTCATGATTGTTGCCAATCCACCTGCTCCCGTCACCTTGACGCTGGAGACACCCGCACGTCCAAGGTCCGGCGTGTCCCCGCTGTCCGATCCGGGAGCTCGCCAGCGCCTGCTGCTGCAGGCGGCTTCACTCAACGAGCAGGCGCGGGTGGCAGCCGGCGAGGGGGATATCGATGCTTCGGCGCGAGCGATTCTCCAGGCCCTCGACTGTGAGCGCCGGGCCGGTGGCCTCGGCCTGCAGGTGCTGCAGCTGATCAAGCCCCGGGCCTGAGACTCGTTCACAGATCGGGGGCTGGCTGAAGTTTCAAGGTCGTCTTCCCCCAGCTTCGGCTGAACCCGCGGGTTGGCAGGAATCATCCTGTTTCAGGGTCGGGGGGCGGCACTCCATTCCTCGCCCTGACATCACCGGCGAGGGCGCCCGATCTCCGCCGCTCACAACGATGTGCCCGTTCCGCGGATGGGCCTTTTCATCCGCGGAACCTTCCATTCCATGGTTCTTGTCTTCAGGCCTGAGTCTTCAAGTCTGAAGATGACGTCAGTCCTGAAACTTGTGAATCAAAATCAAGCGGGTGACCGGATTCGAACCGGCGACGTTCAGCTTGGGAAGCTGACATTCTACCACTGAATTACACCCGCGTTTGTTGACGCGCGAAGGCACACTAGCAAGGCTCCGGGCGCCAATCGGTTGCCCGGAGCCAGGGTGAAGCCTTGTCAGGGCTTGGCGGGCGCCGACGCGGCCGGCTCCTCGCACTGAACGGCCGCCGAGAGGGCCCTGCGGGCGGCGATCACCGCCATGGCCTTGGGTTTGAGCTCGTTGGCGGCCTGCTCGAGGGTCTGGTCCTTGTTGGCGGAGGCCTTGGCCACTTCGCCCCGGAAGCCCTCGAGCAGCTTGCGGAAGGCTTCCACCCTCAGCTTCTGGAGCTGGTTCTCCGAGGTCTGCAGGGCGGCGATCGACTGCTCCAGCTTCTGCTGGGCCGCCCGCGCCTCGCCCACGGTGGAGGTGGGGGTGAGGGCGGCCACCTGCTCCAGGGCCAGGTTCACCGTGGCCAGCTCGGTGCAGATCCTGGCCTCGGTCTTCTGGGTCTGCTGGGTGAGGTTGGCGCGCTGGCAGCCCGAGGCCGCCAGGCCCAGGCAGAGGACGGCGGCCAGGGGAAGGCGTCGCATGGCAGCAAGGGTCATGGCGTCAAAAACCGTTCACCATGAACCTAATCACGCCCCCGGGGGTCCGCCACGCCGCCGTTCAGGCGGCCAGCTCGACCGCCGCCGCCGCCACGCCGGCGCCGATCGGCGCCTTGGCCAGACCCAGGCCCTGCAGGGTGGCCTCGATCGCCGCCACGGCGGTCAGCACGTCGCGGTCGCAGACGAAGCCCAGGTGGCCGATGCGGAACACCTTGCCCTTGAGGTGGTCCTGGCCGCCGGCCAGCAGGATGTCGAAGCGCTCCTTCACCTGCTTGCGCAGGGTCTCGGCATCGATGCCCTCCGGCGCCACCGCCGTGATCGCCGGGCTGCCGTGGCCCTCCGCCGCATACAGGGGCAGGCCGATGGCCTTCATCGCCGCCTGGGTGGCCCGGCGGTGGCGGTCGTGGCGGGCGAAGATCGCCTCCAGGCCCTCCTTCTGCATCATCCCCAGGGCGGCCTCAAGGGCGAAGTAGAGGTTGATCGCCGGGGTGAAGGGGTTGCTGTCGTCGTCGGCCGCTTTGCGGTACTTGCCCAGATCCAGATAGAACTTGGGCAGATCGGAGCGTTCGTAGGCCGTCCAGGCCCGCTCGCTCATGGCCACGAAGCTCAGTCCCGGCGGCATCATGTAGCCCTTCTGGGAGCCCGAGCCCACCACGTCCACGCCCCAGGCGTCCATGGGCACGTCACAGGCCCCGAGGCTGGTGACGCAGTCGGCGATGGTGAGGGCCGTGCCGTGGGCCTTCACGTGGCCGGCGATGGCCTGCAGGTCGTTGATCACCCCGGTGGAGGTTTCCGAGTGGGTGAGGATCACACCCCGGATCTCCTTGGCGGTGTCGGCCTCGAGGGCGGCGCGGAAGGCCTCCGGGTCGAGGGGCTGGCCCCACTCCGCCTTGATCACCTCCACGTTCAGCCCGTAGGCCTTCGCCACCTTCACCCAGCGTTCGCCGAACTTGCCGTTGTCGCCGCAGAGCACCTTGTCGCCGCGGCTGAGGGTGTTGACGATCGCGGCCTCCATCGCCGCGGTGCCGCTGCCGGTGATCACCAGCACGTGGCCCTTCGTCTGGTGCAGCCACTGCAGCTGCTCGGTGGTGCGGCGCACGATCTTCTGGAAATCGCCGCTGCGGTGGCCGATCGGATGGCGGGCCATGGCCTGCAGGACGGTCTCCGGCACCGGGGTGGGGCCGGGGATCATCAGAGTGAGCTTGTCCTGCATGAGCTGTGGGGAGGGAAGGGGCGCGGGCCTGGCGAAGGCAAGGCGATCGACCACCATAAAAAACAGCGTTCCCGCCGGCCATCGATTCCCTGCGCCCCCCCTCCGCGCCTCCGCGGGGCTTCACCCTGCCGGTGTGGCTGGCGGCCGCGGCCCGGGCCGCCCTCGGGGCCCTGCTGGGGGAGCCGTTCAGCCCGTCGGTGGCCCTGGAACTGCTGCAGCCGCCCGGGGTGGTGCCGGTGCCGGTGCGGGCCGCCGCGGGCCTGGGCGAGGGGCTGGCCCTGGGGGAGAGCTGCTGCGATCCGGGCGAGGGGCTCGACCTCACCCGCGGCCTGGTGGTGTGGGTGCTGGCCCGCTGGCTCCCCGGCGACGGGCCCTGGCTGCAGCTCGAGCCCGGCGAGGGGGTGGGGGTCCATGCGGCGACCGGGGAGGCCTGCCTCTCCGCCTATGCCCGGCGCCTGCTGGAGGCCAACCTGCGGCCCCTGGTGCCAGGCGACCTGCGCCTGGGGCTCACCCTGGTGCTCCCCGACGGCCGCCGCCTGGCGGAGCGCACCAGCAACGCCGCCTTCGGGGTGGTGGACGGGCTGGCCCTGATCGGCACCCAGGCCGAGGTGCAGGCGGGTGCCGACCCGGACCAGCTGGCCCGCACCCTGGCGGCCCTGGCCGAACGGATGGCCGCGCCGGGGGCGGGTGGCGATCTGGTGCTGGTGATCGGCGAGAACGGCCTCGATCTGGCTCCCCAGTTGGGTCTGCCGCCGGAGCTGCTGTTGAAGGCGGGCAACTGGCTCGGCCCCGTGCTGGTGGCGGCCGCCGAAGCGGGGGTGGAGCGGCTGCTGCTGTTCGGCTATCAGGGCAAGCTGATCAAGCTGGCCGGCGGCATCTTCCACACCCACCACCACCTGGCCGACGGCCGCGCCGAGGTGCTCACCGCCCTGGCCGCCCTGGAGGGGGCCAGCGGCGCCACCCTCGCCGCGCTGCACGGGGCCGCCACGGTGGAGGCCGCCCTGGCCGGGCTGGAGCAGGCCGATCCGGAGCTGGCCGGGCGCCTGCGGGCGCGGATCGCCGCCGCCATCGAGAGCCGCTGCCGGGCCTACCTGGCCAGCCATGGCGCCCCGCCGGCCGCCGTGGGGGCGGCCCTGTTCGACCGCCAGCGCCGGCTGCGGGTCTGCGGGCCGGTGGGGGCGGCGTTGATGGAACGGTTCGGGGGCGCGACCTAGGGTGCTGGCACCGATTACCGGGCCCTGGCCCTGGCCGCCTTCGAGCCGATGTCCGAAACGACGCAGACCGCACCCACGGGTTCGGAACGGGACCATGCCAGCGGTTCCCGCCGTCCTCCGGCCATCGTCATCCTGGATTTCGGCTCCCAGTACTCGGAGCTGATCGCACGCCGGGTGCGGGAGACGGAGGTCTTCTCCCTGGTGATGGGCTACACCACCACCGCTGCGGAACTGAAGGCCCTCAATCCGAAGGGGATCATCCTCAGCGGCGGCCCCAGCTCCGTCTACGAGGAGGGGGCCCCCTCCTGCGACCCCGGCCTCTGGGACCTGGGCATCCCGGTGCTGGGGGTCTGCTACGGCATGCAGCTGATGGTGCAGCAGCTGGGCGGATCGGTGGTGGCCGCCGGCCGGGCCGAGTACGGCAAGGCGCCGCTCCATGTCGACGACCCGGTCGACCTGCTGACCAATGTCGAGGCGGGCTCGACGATGTGGATGAGCCACGGCGATTCGGTGGAGTCGCTGCCGGAGGGCTTCGTGCGCCTCGCCCACACCGACAACACCCCCGAGGCGGCGGTGGCCGACCATGCCCGCCGTCTCTACGGGGTGCAGTTCCATCCCGAGGTGGTGCATTCCACCTGCGGCATGGTGATGATCCGCAATTTCGTTTACCACATCTGCGGCTGCATCCCCGACTGGACCACGGCCGCCTTCATCGACGAGGCCATCGGCGAGGTGCGTGCCCAGGTGGGCGAGAAGCGGGTGCTGCTGGCCCTCTCGGGCGGGGTCGATTCCTCCACCCTGGCCTTCCTGCTGCACCAGGCGATCGGCGATCGCCTCACCTGCATGTTCATCGACCAGGGCTTCATGCGCAAAGGCGAGCCGGAGTTCCTGATGGATTTCTTCGATCGCCAGTTCCACATCAACGTGGAATACATCAATGCCCGTGAGCGCTTCATCTCCAAGCTCGCCGGCATCACCGACCCGGAGGAGAAGCGGAAGATCATCGGCACCGAGTTCATCCGGGTGTTCGAGGAGGAAAGCCGCCGCCTCGGCCCCTTCGACTACCTCGCCCAGGGCACCCTCTACCCCGATGTGATCGAGAGCGCCGGCACCAACGTGGACCCCAAGACCGGCGAGCGGGTGGCGGTGAAGATCAAGAGCCACCACAACGTGGGCGGCCTGCCGAAGGATCTCCAGTTCAAGCTGGTGGAACCGCTGCGGCGTCTGTTCAAGGACGAGGTGCGCAAGGTGGGCCGCAGCCTCGGCCTGCCCCAGGAGATCGTCGGGCGCCATCCCTTCCCCGGCCCCGGCCTGGCGATACGCATCCTGGGCGAGGTCACCGACGACAAGCTCGATCTCCTCCGGGACGCCGACCTGATCGTGCGGGAGGAGGTGCGCGATGCCGGCCTCTACAACGAGATCTGGCAGGCCTTCGCTGTGCTGCTGCCCGTGCGCAGCGTCGGGGTGATGGGCGACAAGCGCACCTACGCCTACCCGATCGTGCTGCGCTGCGTCTCCTCCGAGGACGGCATGACCGCCGACTGGTCGCGGCTGCCCTACGACCTCCTGGAGCTGATCTCCAACCGCATCGTCAACGAGGTGCGGGGGGTGAACCGGGTGGTGCTCGACATCACCAGCAAGCCCCCCGGCACGATCGAGTGGGAGTAGGCGGGTCCCCAGGCTGGCCCCCGGGGGCCAACTTCGATAACCTCGGCGCCCGGCCGTTTGCTCCGTGCCTCCCGTCTCCCCCGTCGTCGCTGGCAGCCCTGCCGGGGCTGAGCACGACCCCCAGCTGCACCGCCGCCTGCAGCAGGACAGCATCCTGCTGGCCGGCAAGACCGTCTTTCTCAACCCCTTCCTCTACTGGCGTCGTTTCGATGCCAACACCGACCGCTGGCTGCGGGAACCCGGCCAGCTGCCGGAGGAGCAGATCCGCAGCAACCGTCTGCGCTTCTATCCCGAGGTCGACTGGGACGCCCTCGATCCGGCCGACCTGGCGATCAAGGAAGGGGCGGTGGAGATGTTCCTCAAGAGCCTGGAACTGATCAGCACCTTCAACCCCGACCTCAGCGCCGGCCACCTGCTGGAGGTGGAGCGCAAGATGGCCGTCACCAAGAAGAAGGCCTTCGAGCGCTGGGTGGCCCGGGCCCTCGACCGCCGCGGCAAGGAGAGCCTCAGGGAGCGGCGGCGCTTCGACCGCGACCGCTGGCTGCGGGGCTGGCTGGAGTGGCTCTCCCTCGACGGCACCCGCCAGGCCGTGCTCCCCTTCAGCGTCCTGCTGGTGCTGGCCGTCGCCGGCGGCTGGTGGCTGGGCAGCACCCGCTTCTGCGGCCAGGTGATCGTCGATCCCGGGGTGCAGCGACCCGCACCCTGAGCCGGGCCGTTCCGCACGTCAGACTGGAAAGCCCGGTCCGGGTTCCGACGTCATGGCTGCCGATCCCCTCGATTCCCTGCGCCTGGCCCTGATGCAGGACGTGCTGCCGGTGGGACTGGCGGTGGTGGAGCGGGTCCGCAAGGGGGGGCCGGCCGAGGTGCTGGCCGCCTTCGACGGCACCAGTGCCGACCCCCTCGGCCAGCTGCGCCAGGAAGGGGAGCCCGCGGCCAGCCAGGTGAGGGAGAACCTCGATCGTTTCCAGCCCGGCCTGGGCAACCCGGTGATGAAGGTGGAGGTGCGCGACGTCGGCGCCGAGGAGGGCCCCGCCGGGCCGGGCCCCGGCGTCACCCCTCCCGCCTGGGATGCCGCCCCGTCGCCCAGTCCGGCGGATCCGGCCGAGCTGTTGGCGGCCCTGGAGCGCATCGAGGCCCGGCTGTCCCTGCTCCAGAGCCGACTCGGCTGATGGTGCGCGCTGCCAGCGGCGGGATCGGGGCCTCCTCCACCCGCCACACCGGGACCGGCCACCAGGCCGCCCTCCTGCTCACCTTCATGCTGCTGATCCTGGCGGCGATCCTCGGGCGACTGGCCTGGCTCCAGCTGCTGCACGGGGCCGAGAACCGGGCGATGGCCGACGAGAACCGGATCCGCCTGCTGCCGCGCAATCCGGTGCGGGGCCGCCTGCTGGATCGCAAGGGCCGGGTGCTGGCCACCAACCGGCTCACGTACAACCTCTACCTCCAGCCCCTTCAGGTCGACGACCGTGGCTGGCCCGGGCTGCGCGACCGGCTCGCCGTCCTGCTGGGGATCCCCGCCGACCGGCTGGACGCCCAGCGCCGGAGCGGCGCCAATGCCCAGGGCTTCCGGATTCCGCTGGCCCTCTCGCTCACGCCGGTCCAGGTGCTGCGTTTCCGGGAGCAGGCCGGATCCCTGCAGGGGGCGGAGGTGTCCGAGGACGTGCTGCGTGCCTATCCCGACGGCAGCCTGGGGGCCCACGTGATGGGTTACACGAGCAGCATCACCGAGGAGGAGTACGCGGCCCTCAAGGACCACGGCTACCGCATCAGCGATCGCATCGGTCGCAGCGGGCTGGAGAAGGTCTACGAAACCCACCTGCGGGGCGAGTGGGGTGGCCAGCAGCTGGAGGTGAATGCCGAAGGCCAGGTGCAGCGGGTGCTGGGGGACAAGCCCGCCAAGGCCGGCAAGGATCTGCGTCTCACCCTCGACCTCGACCTGCAGCGGGCGGCGGAGAAGGCCCTCGACGGGGTGCGCAAGGGGGCGATCGTGGCGATGGACCCCCAGACCGGCGCCGTGCGGGCGATGGCCAGCCGGCCCAACTTCGATCCCAACATCTTCTCCGACGGCCCCACCACGGCCCAGTGGAACAGCCTCAACCGGCCCGAGGCGCCGATGCTGAACCGGGCTTTCCAGGGGTTCCCGCCGGCCAGCACCTTCAAGATTGTCACCACCATCGCCGGCATCGAGTCCGGCAAGCTCAACGAGAACTCCACCGTGCCGACGGTGGGCTCCTTCTGCTACTACGGCCAGTGCTACGCCGACCATGGCTCCTTCGGCAGCATCGGCTTCCCCTTCGCCCTCGGGGTGAGCAGCAACAGCTTCTTCTACAAGGTGGGGCTGATGGTCGGCCCTGACGAACTGTTCAAGGCCGCCCGCCGCATGGGCTACGGCAGCCGCACCGGCAGCGAGCTGTCCGCCGAGGAATCCCCGGGGCTGCTGGGGGACCCGGCCTGGAAGAAGGAGGTGCTGGGCGAACCCTGGACCCCGGTGGACACGATCACCTCCTCGATCGGCCAGGGGGCGGTGACCGTGACGCCGATCCAGATGGCCCGCCTCTACGCCGCCGTGGCCAACGGCGGCTGGCTGGTGACGCCCCACCTGGTGGAGCGGGACTTCCCGCGGAAGTGGATCGGGCTGAAGCCGGCCACCCTGCGGGTTCTGCATGCTGGCCTGCGCCAGGCGGTCACCAGCGGCACGGCCACCATCCTCAACGACCCCAGCCTGCCCCCCGTGGCCGGCAAGACCGGCACCGCCGAGGATCCGCCCCGTCCGGACCACGCCTGGTTCGGCGGTTACGCCCCGGCCACCGGCACCCCCACCCTGGTGATCGTCGCCTTCGGGGAGAATTCCGGCGGTTACGGCGGCACCGTGGCCGCACCGATGGTGAAGGCCCTCATGACGGTCTGGTTCCGGGGCGTCAAGCCGCCGGTGGCGGTGCGGCCGGGCTGAGGGTCCTCAGGCGACCTGGGGCAGACGGCTCTGCTCGAGCACCTGGCGGTAGTAGCCCTGCAGCTGGGCGGTGGCACCGGCCCAGCCCCAGCGCTCGGCCTCCTCACGGGCGGCCAGGCGCAGCTGGCGACGGGCCGCCGGATCCCCCAGCAGTCGCTGCACGGCCGTGGTCAGGCTGGCGGGCTGGTCGGGGTCGTAAAGGCAGCCATTGACGCCGTCGCTGACGATGTCGGGGATGCCGCCCCGGTTGGCCCCCACCACCGGGCAGCCGGCGGCCATCGCCTCCAGCAGCACCAGGCCGAGGGTTTCGGTGCTGGAGGGGAACAGGAAGGCGTCGCCGCTGGCATAGGCCGAGGCCAGCTCCTGGCCGGCCAGGTAGCCCACGAAAGTGGTGGCGGTGCCGTCGAAATGGCGCTCCAGCTGCTGGCGGTGGGGGCCGTCTCCCACCAGGGCGAGCCGGGCCTGGGGCATGGCTTCGAGCACGGGCCGGATCCGCTCGATCTGCTTCTCCGCCGAGAGCCGGCCGATGTAGAGCAGCAGATGGCCGGTGTCGTCGTGGCCGCCGTGGAGCCGCTCGCGCATGGCGCCGGAGGCCAGTTCGGGGCGGAACAGATCGGTGTCGACACCGCGCTGCCAGAGGGCCGTGTGCTGGATGCCCCGGGCCGCCAGCTCCTCCACCATGGCGCTGGAGGTGCAGAGGTTGAGCTGGGCCTGGTTGTGGGCGGCCTTGAGCAGTTCCCACAGCAGGGGCTCCAGCATCCCCATGCCGTAGTGCTCCAGGTACTTGGGCAGATGGGTGTGGTAGCTGGCCACCAGCGGCAGACCGCGGCTGCGGGCCAGCCAGATGCCTCCCAGGCCCAGCACGGCCGGATTGACCACGTGAACCAGATCGGGGCCGAAACGGTCGAGGGCTTCCGAAACCGCCGGCCGGGGCAGGGCCAGCTTCAGCTCGGGATACAGGGGCAGCGGCATGGCCGGCACGCCCACCACCCGGGCCCCCATGTAGGCGTCGGGGGCGCCTTCTGGGCAGAAGATCAGCACCTCGTCGCCGGCGACCACCAGCTGCTGCACCGTCTTGGTGAGCCGCGTGACGATGCCGTCGACCTTCGGCAGGAAGGTTTCGGTGAAAAAGGCGATCTTCACGGGGGGGAGATCAGGCGAAGGCCTTGATCGCTTCGGCCTGGCGCTGCGTCCAGGCGGAGAGACAGGGGATCTTGGAGCGGTCGCAACGGTCGGCCCAGCGGCGGGCCACGTCCACCACCTCGGCCAGCAGGCCGTCATCGAGGGTGGTGGGCTTGAGGCCCAGCTCGATGAAGCAGCGGTTGTCGACGATCAGATCGTTCTCGATCGCCTCCTTGCGGGGGTTGGGCAGGTAGTTGATCTCAGAGTCGGTGAGGGCCGCCACCTTGCGGGCCAGTTCACCCACCTGGTGGCTCTCGGTCATCTGGTTGAAGATCTTGACCTTCTCGCCGGGCTCGGGCGGGTGCTCGAGGGCCAGCTGGACACAGCGCACCGAATCGCGGATGTGGATGAAGGCCCGGGTCTGGCCGCCTGTGCCGTGGACGGTGAGCGGGTAGCCGATCGCCGCCTGCATCAGGAAGCGGTTGAGCACGGTGCCGTAGTCGCCGTCGTAGTCGAAGCGGTTGGTGAGGCGGGGATCCCGCTGGGTGAGGTCGGTGTTGGTGCCCCAGACGATGCCCTGGTGCAGGTCGGTGACCCGGATTGCGTCGTTCTTGTTGTAGTAGAAGAACAGCAGCTGATCCAGCGTCTTGGTCATGTGGTAGACGCTGCCGGGATCCGTGGGGTGCAGGATCTTCTCGGTGAAGCAGGTGCCGTCCGGCTGGGGCACTTCCACCGTCAGGTAGCCCTCCGGGATCGTGGCGCCCCGGTGGGACCCGTAGCCGTAGACGCCCATGGTGCCGAGGTGCACGATGTGGACGTCGAGGCCGCTGTCGACGATGGCCGCCAGCAGGTTGTGGGTGCCGTTGACGTTGTTGTCGACGGTGTAGCGCTTGGTGGCGCTGCTCTTCATCGAGTAGGGGGCGGCCCGCTGCTCGGCGAAGTGGACGATCGCCGCTGGACGCTCGCTGCGCAGCAGGTCCAGCAGCCGGTCGTACTCCCGGGCGATGTCCAGGTGGACGAAGGTCATGGCCCGGCCGCCCACCTGTTCCCAGGCCCGCAGCCGGTCGTGGATCGTGGCGATGGGCGTCAGCGACTCCACGCCGAGGTCGATGTCGATCTTGCGACGACTCAGGTTGTCGACGATGACGACGTCGTGTCCGGCTTCCGCCAGGTTCACGGCACAGGGCCAACCACAGAAGCCGTCGCCGCCGAGAACGAGAACCTTCACCCCAGACTCCTGAACGAGCAGTTGCTCAGACGGGCAAGCTACTACAGGCCTCAGAGGCCCCACCGCCCTCAGCTGATGCCGGCGGCCACCGCCACCATGACGGCCACCAGCACCAGGCCGCCGATCAGCAGGATCCTGTTGGCGCCGCTGGTCTCACCCTCCTCCTGGAGCACCATCCGGGGCTCCTTGGCGAAGGCGTTGAGCTTGCCGCCGTCTTCTTCAGTGACCTGCATGGCTGGGGATCGGTTTGCGGCAAACCCTATGGAGCGCTCTGGCGATCGGCCTGATCGTCAATGGTTCGTCACACGGCCTTCCAGCGGTGAACTGGCCTGGGCCTCGGCCCGCTGCGGCAGCCGGCCCGCCAACAGGGCGGTGCGACCGGCTTCGGTGGCCAGGGCCATCGCCCGTGCCATCGCCGGCGGATCGCCCGCCAGGGCGATGGCGCTGTTGATCAGCAGGGCATCGGCGCCCATCTCCATGGCCTGGGCGGCCTCGCTGGGCACCCCCAGACCCGCATCCACCACCACCGGCACGCGGGCGTTCTCGATGATCAGGGCGATGTTGGCGGCGTTGCGGATGCCCTGGCCCGATCCGATCGGCGATCCCAGCGGCATCACCGTGGCGCAGCCGGCCTCCTCCAGCCGCTTGGCCAGCAGGGGATCGGCGTTGATGTAGGGGAGCACGGCGAAGCCTTCCTTGACCAGCTGCTCGGCGGCCTCGAGGGTGCCGAAGGGATCCGGCAGCAGATGGCGGGTGTCGGGGATCACCTCCAGCTTCACGAAATTGTTGTCCTCCTGGCCCGCCAGGCGGGCCAGCTCCCGCCCCAGCCGGGCCACTCGCACCGCCTCCTCGGCGGTGGCGCAGCCGGCCGTGTTGGGCAGCATCCAGATCCGGCTCCAGTCGATCGCCTCCATCAGGCCGCCATGGCCCGGAGCGCCGCTCTGGACGCGCCGCACCGCCACGGTGACGATCTCGCAGCCGCTGGCCTCCAGGCTGGCCTGCATGGCCTCCAGGCTCGGGTACTTGCCGGTGCCGGTCATCAGTCGGCTGCGGAAGCGGCGGCCGGCGATCACCAGATCGTCGCGGGAGGTCAGGGGGGCGATGGCGGTCACGGTCGGGGGCCTGCGGCGGACGGGCGCATCCCGATTAGTCTGCCTTCTGCCTCCGAGACCCACACCATGCCGGTGCCTCTGGCCGCCGTGCCCCTGCTGCTCGCCGCCAGCCCCCTGCCGGCGGATGGGTTCGTGCCCTTCACGGCCCCCGAGATCCAGGCCGTCAACCAGGACGGGGGCACCAATGGCGAAGTGGAGACCTTTGATCCGATCGCCCGGGCCCGCCTGATCGCCGAGCAGATGCCCCGTCGCTGGAGCGGTCGCTACCAGTCCTTCAGCGGCGGCCCCGCCGTGCCCGTCCAACTGCGGATCGACGGGGCCACCCCGATCGGCCAGATGGTGGATCTGCGTGGCGCGATGGCCATCGGCGGCGTCGAATCCCCGGTGCAGGGCAACCTCAATGCCAAGTCCGACCAGCTCGACCTGCTGGTGCTGGGGGACCCCCTCGGCGGCGCCCTTGAGCCCGGTGGCGCCTTTCAGAGCGTCCAGGGCCTGTCGCTGAGCGGCTGGCGGGCACCCCGCCTCACCACCCCCGGTGGGCGGCTGCAGCTGGTCCCTGAGCGCACCGCCCAGGCGGCCCCCACCAGCGGAGAGCCCGGCCCGGTGCGCGGCCTCTGGTGAGCCCGCCAGCGGCTGGGGGAACCTGGCCGCTGGGGGACAGCCAGCAGTTCAGGAGGCCTTGCCGTTCTCGCCGGCGTCCCGACCGCTGCGCCGTTCCAGGATCGACAGCCGCTTGAGGGCCGTCTTGTTGGTGGCCTCCAGCTGCAGCACCTTCTGGTAGAGGCTGCGAGCCTCGTCGGCCTTCGACTGCTTTTCGAGGGCGAAGGCGAGGTTGTTGAGGGCCACCGGGTACTCGGCCTTGGCCCGCAGGGCTGCCCGGTAGTGGCGCACGGCGGCGCTGTAGTTGTTCTGGGCCGCCAGGGTGAAGCCCAGGGCGTTCTCCATCAGGGCCCGCGCCTCGGCGGGGGCGTTCTCGGCCTCGGCCAGCTTCAGAGCCTGCTTGAGGTTGACCTGGGCCTCGGCGTAGAGCCGCTTGCGCAGCTGCACCGAGGCCAGCTCGTAGAGCGTGGAGGCATCCCTGGGCCCACCACCGGCCTTGTCGTTGCCACCGAGGCGGGCCAGGGCGAGTTCATCGCTCCGCACCCGCAGGATCTGGCGGCCGACCACGATGGCGGCCACGCCCAGCAGGGCGATCAGGCCAAGCAGGTAGGCCTGGGGCAGCAGATCGGTCATCGGGTCCGGCCGGACGGTCGGTGCTGGGTGGACGGCGTCAGTGGCCTGCCGTGGTGGCCACGGCGGTGAAGCTGGAGGGATCGGCCACGGCCAGCTGGGCCAGCATCTTGCGGTTCAGGCGGACGTCAGCCCGCTTGAGGCCGCCGATCAGCTTGCTGTAGCTGAGGCCGTTCATGCGGGCGGCGGCGTTGATCCGGGCGATCCAGAGGCGGCGGAAGTCACGCTTGCGGCGACGACGGTCGCGGTAGGCATTGCAGAGGGCCTTCATGACCCGCTGGTTGGCGGTGCGGAACAGGCTGCCGTTGCTCCCCTGGAAGCCGCGGGCGAGGCGAAGGATCTTGTTGCGGCGTTTGCGGGCGACGTTGCCCCTCTTGACGCGGGCCATGGGAGGTGAGCTTGGGGTGGAAAACGGGGTGGATAAACAGGAAGGCGGACGCTCCGAAAGGAGCCAGGCCGGACTCAGCCGGCGTAGGGCAGCATCCGGGCCACGTTGTCGTGGTCGCGATCGTCAACCACCGCCATCGTCCCCAGGTAGCGCTTGCGCTTGGGGCTCTTGTGATCGAGCAGGTGGTTGAGGAAGGCACGCCGGCGCATGAATTTTCCGGTGCCGGTGGCCTTGAACCGCTTGGCGGCCGCTTTGCGGGTCTTGAGCTTCGGCATCTCGGTAAGCGCAGGCACAAACAAGCACACTACGACGCGGGTGAACCCTCCTCCAACCCCCCGCCCCGTCGATGCCGCTGCGTCCCCGCGTCCTGCCCCGGCTGCTGCTGGCCGCGGCACTGCTGTTCCCGGTCGGCTGTCGGGCCGACCAGGGGCCGCCCGCCCTGTCGCCGCCACCCCCTCCGGACGCCCCGTCCCCCGGGTCGTCCAGCCTGATGCACTGGCCGGTGGCCCGGCCCGAGCCGGTCACGGCGGCCCGTCCGGTGCTGGCGGTGGCCCTGGCCGCCCGCCTGGGTCCGGCGCCGAGCGAGGCCCCAGCGGCCCCGCCCCTGCGCCTGAGCGGCAACGGCGGCCTGCTCACCCTGATCGACGCCAACGGCCAGCGCTTCCAGGCTCCTTCCCTGGTGCTGCACTGGCGCCGGGAGGTGTTGCCCGGGCCCGTGACGCTGCGGCGCCGGGTGCTGGGTCCGTTCGCCAGCTTCGAGAGCGCCGAGCAGGCGGCCGGGCTCTGGCGTTCCATGGGGGTGGCGGCCGTGATCGCCCGGCCCCGTGACTGGGAGGTGTGGGCCCCGGCCGGCGCCCCCGATCCCGCCGCGTTGCCCGAGGGGCTGCGGCTGCAGAGCTACGAGCGGACGGTCAGCGAGCGGGTCGGGCTGGAGCTGCGCCGCGCCCAGGGTGTGGTGCCCCTGGCCGGGCCGATCCGGATCGAGGCCCCCGGCGGTCTCCTCTGGAACCAGGGGGTCTACGCCGGCCCCTTCCAGCTGCTGAGCGACGCCCACGGCGGCTGGAGCCTGGTGGAGCAGGTCCCCCTGGAGCGCTACCTGGAGGGCGTGGTGCCCCATGAGATCGGTGCCGGGGTGCCGGCGGCGGCCCTCGAGGCCCAGGCCGTGCTGGCCCGCACCTGGGCGGTGCGCAACCAGCACCGCTTCGCGGCGGATGGCTACCACCTCTGCGCCGACACCCAATGCCAGGTGTACAGCGACCCGCGCCACGCCGGCGCCGCCGTGCGCCAGGCCATCGCCGCCACCCGGCTGGCCGTGCTGATCGGTGCCGATGGACCGATCCACGCCGTCTACCACGCCAGTAACGGCGGCATCAGCGCCGCCTACCAGGAGGCCTGGAACGGGGCGCCGGTCGCCTACCTGAACCCCTTCCCTGACGGCCCCGCCCCCTTCCAGGCCCGCTTCCCGGTGCCCCTGGCCGCTGCGGCCCTGCCGACGCTGCTGCGGGACGGGCAGGCGGCCTGGGGGGCTGACCACCCCGTCTTCCGCTGGCAGCGGCGGCTCACGGCCGCCCAGGTCGCCGCCGCCCTCGGCCCGGAGCGGGCGGTGGGGCGGCCCACGGCCCTGAAGGTGCTGGCGCGGGGCCCCAGCGGCCGGGTGCTGGCCCTGGAGGTGCAGGGAACCGCGGGCCGCACGGTGCTGCGGTTGGATGCGATCCGCCGCACCCTGCGCACCCTGCCCAGCACCCTGTTCACCCTGCGGCCGGAGGGTGAGGGGGCCTGGCAGCTGACCGGCGGGGGCTTCGGCCACGGGGCCGGTCTCTCCCAGGCTGGGGCGATCGATCTGGCCGGTCGCGGCTGGAGTGCGCGGCGGATCCTGGCGCACTACTACCCGGGCACCACCCTCCAGCCCCTGGGTGCCGGCGGCGATTCCCCCTAGAGTCTCCGCCTGCATGAGGTTCCCCATGGCTGCCGGCGGCAGTGACAGCGATCGCCGCCGTGCCAAGGCGGCCCTGTTCCTCGCCTGTTGCGGCCTGGTGGGGATCGCCCCCCACTGGTTGCCCCCCGGCCGCAGCCTGGTGCCGGCCCTCACCCTGGCCACCCTGCTTGGGGGCTACAGCCTGCGGACAGTTCTGCTGCAGGCCTTCCGCCGCAGCCCCGGCGAGGCGCCCGCGCCGGCGGCATCGGCGGGGGCCTGCCCGGCCGTCGATGTGGTGGTCGCCGCCCGTGACGAGCAGGCGGTGATCGCCCGGCTGGTGGAGCGCATCGCCGCCCTGCGCTGGCCCGAGGGCCAGCTGACCCTGTGGGTGGTCGATGACGGCAGCGACGACCGCACGCCCGAGCTGCTGGCCGAGCTCCAGGGACGGCATCCCTTCCTGCGGGTGCTGCGGCGGGCCAGGGATGCGGGGGGCGGCAAGTCGGGGGCGCTGAATCTGGTGCTGCAGCAACTGGCCGGCCGCTGGATGCTCGTGCTCGACGCCGATGCCGATCTGCAGCCGGATGTGCTGGAGCGCCTCGTTCCCTGGGCGGAGGCCGGGGGCTGGGCGGCGGTGCAGCTGCGCAAGGCGGTGGCCAATGCCCAGACCAACCTGCTCACCACCGCCCAGGCGATGGAGATGGCCTTCGACGCCATGATCCAGGAGGGGCGTCTGGCCAACGGCGGGGTGGCCGAACTGCGCGGCAACGGCCAGCTGCTGTCGCGGGAAGCGCTCCTCAAGGTCGGGGGCTTCAACGAGGACACGGTGACGGACGATCTCGACCTGAGCTTCCGGCTGCTGCTCGAAGGCCTGCCGATCGGGGTGCTCTGGGATCCCCCTGTCCAGGAGGAGGCGGTGCTGACCCTGCCGGCCCTCTGGCGCCAGCGCCAGCGCTGGGCCGAGGGGGGCCTGCAGCGCTTCTTCGACTACGGCCCCGGCCTGGTGTCCGACCGGCTGGGGTTCAGCCAGAAACTCGATCTCACCTGCTTCTTCCTGCTGCAGTACGTGCTGCCGGTGGTGGCGAGCGCCGACCTGATCGGCACCCTGCTCACCCGCACGGCCCCCACCATGTGGCCGTTTTCGATCGTGGCCCTGGCCCTCTCGGGCATGGCGATCGCCACCGGCTGCCGCCGGCCGTCGGAGGGCCCGCCCCTGCCGGCGATGAACCCCTTCAGCGCTGGCCTCGGCATCGTCTACCTGGTCCACTGGTTCCTGGTGATCCCCTGGGTGACCCTGAAGATGGCCCTGCTGCCCAAGAAGCTGGTCTGGGTCAAGACGCTTCATCTGGGTGAAACGTTTGAAGCCCATGATGCAGAGGCCGAGGCAGGAAGCTCGGAGGAGGAGCCTGGATTTGCCGCGGAAACAGGTCGGGTATGAAGCCTGGCCATGCCGGGCTCTCTGATGGGTTGGCGCCAGATGTTCTGCGTCCCGGAAGTGACGTTCTGAATGGTTTCTGAGGGGGATGCCTTCGGCACATCTCGTCAGCCCTAATGGCGGCGATGATCGAGCTGATGGGGCCTATCTTGGCTGGGCCTGGTAGTTAAGTTATGGTACAATCCGTTGAATCGGTATTTCCCTGTTAGCTGGTCATGCCTTTGTTTCGTGAGCCAGGGATTACGTTCATACATATTCCCAAAACCGCTGGAACCTCGATCGAGCTGGCTCTCGGGCTCGACCTTGATCCTGCCATGGAGAATCCAGATGTCTGCTTTGGCAGGCTCACTTCTCCCGAGCTGATGAAGCTGGAATTGAGCTCTCAGTTCCTCCAGCACCTTCGATTGGGTGAAATTGAGAAATTGCATCCTGATTTCGTTCGAGATAGCTGGGTTTTCACTGTGGTCCGCGATCCGTGGACGCGCTTGGTGTCATCCTTTCGGCGCAAGGACCGGGCCATGGCTGATTTTGCGAAGTGGTACTACGGGCTTGACTTGCATGCGCTTGATTTCGAGCAGTATGTGGAGCTCGCTGCATCTCATGATCTGCTGCACCTCAGGCCCCAGTCAGCTTTTCTGGAGGGTTCAGCGAAGGTGAATATCTTCTATTTCGAGCAGCTTCCTGATCTCATGCAGGCCCTCTCCGAGCGCCTGGGCAGGGCCCTAGTCCTGCCGAAGGCCAACGGCCCTGACTCCCCATTGAAGAAGCTTTCCCCGCGCAAGGAGCGCAAGCTCAGACAGAGGGTCGCAGAGATCTATGCGGAGGATTATCGGCGTTTCTACCCGGGGCACAAGACAATGGAGTCCAACTCCATGACATCCATGCTGACGCGGACCTTGAGTTCCAGGTTTGCCCGGGTGTTCGGGAGCTCATGATCAACAGGTGCCAGGGTTGATCGCTCCCAGGTTCGACGATCCCGTCTTCAGTGAGTCACCCACCCAGTTGATTGCCATGGCCAGCCTGGCGATTCAATAGGGGGTCCATCAAGACCCTCCCGGTCATCCGACGATCAGATTGATCAGGAGCATCGGATTGATCAGATCAGGATCAGCCACCCCCGGTTCTGGCCAGGGCGGAAGCGTTGAGAGCAAAGTCCTGGGCTGTGACGATCTCCACTGTCTACCTGCAGTACTGCCTGCGGCAACGATCGCGCAGGGATTCGCTGATGGAGTGTCCTGAGACTTGCTGCCCAAGAGAGGCGCTGCCCTCTGTGGCGTTCGGCCAGGCTCCTGTCGTCTCTCTGGGAGACGATCCAGGCAAGAAGGATCCGCTATTCGGGATCTCCGATGATTCCACTGATCACTTCACCGTTGAAGAATTCCGCCAGCCGACTGGCCTGCGTATCGATCGCAGCAGGGCTGGCGGGTGCTGCCGCCTTGGTTTCGCAGGCCTGCTCCACGAGGACCGGCGCTGCAGCAGGTGTTGGGGTCGCCGCCGGCCTGGCCGAGGGGATCGTCCCGGTGGCCTGGGGTGTCTGGCTGGCGGCAGGGGTGAGGACTGTTCGGGCCGGTGGAGGCTGGCCCGTTGTCGGCCGTGGCTCGATGCTGTCTCCCCCCGCCTCAAGGGAGACCTGGCGCGGACTTCCCAGCGCACTGGCCACCGCTTTCTCCAGCAGGGGCAGGCGGCTCTGAACCATGGCCATCCAGGTGCCGGCCACCCGCACCACCGCCCGCCGCTCATCCAGCCGCAGCAGCTGGGCCTGCTGGGACAGCAGCATCCGGGTGGAGGGGAGTTCCAGCCCGGCCAGGATCTGCTGCCACAGCTCAGCCAGATCCTCGCTGGCGGGCCCCGCACTCGCCGGGGCGGTTGCCGGATCCGGTGGGGGCGTGGCGGGCACGGTCCCGGCCGGTGCCAGCGGGGTCGGCGGTGGTGATGCCGCAGCGACCGGCACGGGCTCCGGGCTGCGGCCGACCCGCTGGCCTTCGGCGCCGGGCTGCGGCGGCCCCACTGGGGCGGAGGCTGGCGCGGTGGCGGGCGCGGCGGCCACGGTGGCCGATTCGGCGAGCAGGCCCAGCAGCAGCACCTCCAGCCACAGCCGCGGCTGGACGCTGTGGCGCAGCTGCTGTTCGCTGCCCTTGAGCTGGGACTGCCAGCGCAGCAGGCGGGCCTTGCCGATCCGGCGCGCCACCTCCGGCAGCCGCGGCCGCAGCTCGGGTGTCACGCTTGTGAGCTCCAGCCGGTCGGGCGCCACCCCCGCCAGCAGCAGATCCCGCAGCAGGCCGACCAGCCCCTGCAGCACGGCGGCCGGTTCCCGTCCCCGGTCCAGCAGTTCGCGGCAGCCCTCCACCACCTGCAGGGGATCCGCCGCCGCCATGGCCTCGGCCAGCTGCAGCAGCTCCACTTCCGGCACCGCCCCCAGCAGGTCCCACACCGCGTCGGCGGCGATCGGCGCCGGCAGCAGGCTGAGCTGGTCGAGCAGGCTCTCGGCGTCCCGCAGACCCCCCTGGGAGCGCTGGGCCACCAGATGCAGGGCCTCCGGGGTGATGCCGATGGACTCCTCGGCGGCGATCCACTGCAGATGCCCCACCAGGGCCTCCAGGGGGATGCGGCGGAAGTCGAAGCGCTGGCAGCGGCTCAGGATGGTGGGCAGCACCCGCTGGGGATCGGTGGTGGCCAGCACGAACACCACCCGCGGCGGCGGTTCCTCCAGGGTCTTGAGCAGGGCGTTGAAGGCGGCGGTGGAGAGCATGTGGCACTCGTCCACCACGTAGACCTTCCAGCGGGCCTGGACCGGGGCGAAGCGGGACCGTTCGATCAGCTCGCGGATGTTGTCAACGCCGGTGTTGGAGGCGGCGTCGATCTCGATCACATCGAGGGCGTTGCCGGCGGCGATGTCGGTGCACAGCTGGCAGCGGCCGCAGGGTTCCGGGGTCGGCGCCGGGCTGGCCAGGCAATTGAGCGAACGGGCCAGGATCCGGGCGCTGGAGGTCTTGCCCGTCCCCCGGGGCCCGCTGAACAGATAGGCCGGGGCGATGCGGTTCTGGAGCAGGGCCTGGCTGAGCGTGTCGGCCACGGCCTTCTGGCCCACCAGCTGGTCGAAGCGCTGGGGTCGGTACTTGTGATGTAGGGGCTCGTAGGCCTGGACCATCCACCCTGCCCTGACCGGATGTGGAGCCTAGGTCGGGCCGCCATCGGTCGGATCGGGTCCAGCCGGCTCCAGCAGCCGCTGCAGCCTGTCCTCCATCTCCTCCACCGCGGCCAGTTGGTCGGCCAGGTTCTGCCCCGCCAGGCGCAGGCGCTCGAAGGGGTCGTTGCCTGTGGTGATGGAGCCATTCCCTTCACCCCAGCGCCGTTCGGCCCGGGCCAGCTCCTCCTCCAGCCGCTCCTGCAGCCGCTGGCGCAGGCCATCGAGCTGCTCCAGGCTGCGCCGGGCCAGCTCCCGGCCCCGGGCCAGCTGTTCGGGGTCGAGACCGCTGGCCAGGGTCTCGGCGAGGGACTGGCCCTGGCGCAGCAGCACCCGCGCCCCGGTGAGCAGGGCCGCCGGCACGAATTGGCCCAGGGCCAGGGCGCCGAGGCTGCCCGTGTGGAGCCAGTCCTCCACCTGGACGCTGCGATGCCGACCGGTCTTGCACCAGTGGGCGAAATGCTCGCAGTTGTTGAACAGCAGGTTGTAGCGCTGTTCGCCGATGCGGCCCATGGCCCGCCGCAGGGTGACCCCCACCGGCGAGCAGACGCCCTCCGGATAGGTCACGGCGCTGATGGGTTCCCCGCGGCTGAAGTCCTGCAGGGGGCTGCGCAGGATTTCCCGGCCCTCCAGGTAGTGGGCCACGGTGCCGTCCCCCAGATCGATGCCGTGGTGCAGGAACAGGCCGTGCTGGCGGGGGGCCTGCAGGTGATCGGCGGCGGCCAAGGAGCGGATCGGAACAAGGGGAATCCGCTCAGCATCGCGTCACCGGTGTGGCCGGGGATTCAACGGGGGAGTGGGGATTGCCGCTCACCGGGCTGCGCCGCTGCCCCTGCCGGTTCCCCGGACGCGTTTCATGAGGTGGAGCACGGTGGCCCGCCGCTGCCCGGAGAGCCAGAGCCGCTCCACCGTCCGATAGCCGCCGTAGCGGTGGCCGCGCCAGTCGAGCAGGCGGGCCAGGCCGCGGCCGGAGTTCGGCCATGGCCTCGAAAAGCGGATCGCCCGCCGCACGTTCGCCGTCAGCCGCTCCGTGCTCAGGTGCTTCGCCTGCTCCACCAGCTGGGCGAAGGAGTGGTCCTTCCAGCCCCCCGCCGACCAGAAGTGCCAGATCACGGCGTCCGGGGCGAGGTCCCAGGCCGGCAGCACCATGGTGTTGAAGGCGTTCGGCAGCGTGGCCTGGGTCACCAGGCCCGCCTGCAGGGTGGCGTTGAAGGAGGGCTGGTCCTTCAGCAGCCCCCCGGCCCGCACGCCCTCGTGCCAGAGCCGGTGCCATGCGGCAAAGAAGGCGTGGACGGCAGGGGTGTCCTTCCAGCAGAAGACGCCGCTGTTGCAGTACCGCGTCAGGTCCAGCGGCCAGCCCAGCTCCAGGGCCTTGATGACGTGGGGGAGGGTCCGGAGATGCTCGTCCATGTCCCAGCGGTTGTAGTCAGGGGCGGCGGCGAAGTCCCAGTCGCCCCGGGGGAGGGCCGTGAGGGAGCCCCGGACGAGGGTGTCGGCGTCGATGTGGATGCCGCCCCCGCGGAGGAAGCGCGGCAGCTGGGTCTTGATCCAGCGATGGCGGTAGACCAGCGATCCCTCCGGCGTCTCCACCGCCTCGACGCTGTCGCAGAGTCCCGGCAGACGATGGCCGCTTCCCTGAAGCCATTGCGCGCTCTCGCTGTCACAGAGCAGGCGGACGGGGAGGGAGGGATTGCTGATCTTCAGCGACAGAATCGAGACCAGCGCCATGTCGGCGTAGACCTCGGACCCTTCGCGCACCGTGACGAGGTAAACCGCCTGATGGGACACAGCCCCTTGTCAGGCCGTGGCCTGTTCCCCCCGGAGCCCGTCGAGGTCGGCGGCGGCACTGATCGGCAGCACCTTGGCCTTGCTGCGCTGCTCCACCAGCTCCCGGGTGATGGTGAAGGTCTGGACGTCGCGGCGGGAGGGCAGGTCGTACATGACGTCGAGCATCAGCTCCTCGACGATGCCCCGCAGGGCCCGGGCGCCGGTCTTGCGGCGGTGGGCTTCGGCGGCGATGGCCTCAACGGCCCCGGGTTCGAACTCGAGCCGCACGTTGTCCATGCTCAGCAGCGTCTGGAACTGCTTGACCAGGGCGTCGCGCGGTTCGGTGAGGATCGCCTCCAGGGCACTGGTGTCGAGGGGCTCGAGCACCGCGCTCACCGGCAGCCGGCCGATGAACTCGGGAATCAGGCCGTAGCGCACCAGATCCTCCGGTTCGAGGTGGCGCATCACTTCGCTCGACTGCTTGTCCTTGCCGGTGCGCACCCGGCTGCGGCCATCGGCCGGCAGGAAGCCGATCGCGTTGCGGCCCATCCGCTTCTGGACCAGGTCCTCGAGCCCCACGAAGGCGCCACCGCAGATGAACAGCACCTGGCTGGTGTCGATCTGGATGCAGTCCTGGTAGGGGTGCTTGCGGCCCCCCTGGGGCGGCACGTTGGCCACGGTGCCCTCCAGCATCTTGAGCAGCGCCTGCTGCACCCCCTCACCGGAGACGTCGCGGGTGATGGAGGGGTTCTCGCTCTTGCGGGCGATCTTGTCGATCTCGTCGATGTAGATGATGCCCCGCTGGGCCTGTTCGACGTCCAGATCGGCCTTCTGGAGCAGGCGCAGCAGGATGTTCTCCACGTCCTCGCCCACGTAGCCCGCTTCGGTGAGGGTGGTGGCATCGGCCACCGCGAAGGGCACGTCGAGCATCTCCGCCAGGGACTGGGCCAGGAGCGTCTTGCCGCAGCCGGTGGGGCCGATCAGCAGGATGTTCGACTTGTGCAGGCGAGTGGCGGTCTGGTCGGTCTCGCCCTTGCCGTCCCCCTGCCAGGCCAGCCGCTTGTAGTGGTTGTAGACGGCCACGGCGAGCACCTTCTTGGCCTCCTCCTGGCCCACCACCTGCTGGTCGAGAAAGCTCTTGATCTCCTGCGGCCTGGGGATGGTGGCCAGGGTGGGGGCCGGCCGGGCCGATTTCTTCGCCGGGGCCTTGCGGCCCCCGTCGGCCATGGGCCGGCCCGGGGGGCCATGGCCGTGGTGCTCGACCAGCTCCTCGTCGAGGATCTCGTTGCAGAGATCGATGCATTCGTCGCAGATGTAGACGCCTGGCCCGGCGATCAGCTTGCGCACCTGTTCCTGGGACTTGCCGCAGAAGGAGCACTTCAGATGGGCGTCGAACTTGGCCATCGGCAAGGAGGCGGCGGGAGCGGCGGTGGTCGCCCTGGGTGTGGCGGCAGGATGGTCCAGCCCCCAGGATCGACCCCAGCCGTCGATTTGTCAGGCGTTCCTGAAGTTCTAGGGGACGACAGGGGCTGGGGCGTCATCGACCACCCGGTCGATGAGTCCGTATTCAACCGCCTCCGCAGGGGAAAGGAAGTAGTCCCTGTCCGTATCTTCAGCGATCTTGTCCAGCGGCTGGCCGGTGTGCTCGGCCATCAGTCCGTTGAGCGTGTCCTTGAGGAACAGGATCTCCCGGGCCTGGATCTCGATGTCGACGGCCTGGCCCTGGGCACCCCCCAGGGGCTGGTGGATCATGATCCGGGCATTGGGCAGGGCCATCCGCTTGCCGGGAGCCCCACCGGTGAGCAGGAAGGCCCCCATGCTGGCGGCGAGGCCGTAGCAGATCGTGACCACGTCCGGCGCCACCTGCTGCATGGTGTCGTAGATGGCCAGGCCGGAGGTCACCGAGCCGCCCGGGGAGTTGATGTAGATCTGGATGTCCTTCTCGGGATCCTCGGCTTCCAGGAACAGCAGCTGGGCCACCAGGGAATCGGCCACCTGGTCGTCGATGCCGGTTCCGAGGAAGATGATCCGCTCCCGCAGCAGACGGGAATAGATGTCGAAGGCCCGGTCGCCGCGGCCGGACTGCTCCACCACCGTCGGCAGCACCCCAGGGGCGGCGGTGGGGCCCGGAGCGGCCATCCCGTTCCAGGGCATCGGCCCCTGCCAGAGGTTGTTCACGGGGTGGGGCCGCGCCCCCGACGGGCCCGCCAGGGCGGCGGGCAGCCAGTCGGGGATCAGGGGCGGTCGGGCGTCGATCACGCGGTTTCGCTGGCGGACGGGGGGGAGTGCCTCAATCTATGGCTGGGCGTCGTCCTCCCGGGTCTTGGCGGCGGCGGCTCCCTTCTTCCCCTTGGCGGCCTTGGCGGGTTTGGGCGACGCTTCACTGCTGGCCTCCGGGCCGTCCTCCGTCGGGGCCTCCTCCGCCACCGGGGCCTTGTCGGTGATCGTGCTGTTGGCCTCGAGCCACTCCAGCAGCTTCTCCTTCAGCAGGTCCTCGGCCACGGCCAGGCGCAGCCGCTCGGGGTCGATGGCGGCACTGTCGCTCAGGCCCTTGCGGATCTCGGCCAGCCTGGCCTCCAGGTCGGCGGCGGGCACCTCGATCGTCTCGGCCGCGGCCAGGGCCTTGAGTGCCAGGCTGCGCCGCAGCCGCTGCTCGGCCTCGGGCCGGGAGGTGTCCATGAGGCTGCGCACCAGATCGGGGGTGAACAGCTTCTTGACGTCCATGCCCTGCTGGGAGATCTGCCCGGCGGTCTGCTCGATCAGGTTGCGCACCTCCTGCTGGATGAGGGTCTCGGGCAGCTCCACCTCCAGCTCCTCCACCAGGACCGTCAGCAGGGCCTCGTGGCGGTTGGCGCGATGGCGGCGCTCGGCGTCCTCCCGCAGGCGCGTCTCCAGGTCGGCGCGGAGCTCGGCCAGGGTCGGCTTGTCGCTGGCCTGCTGGGCGAAGGCGTCGTCGAGGGCCGGCAGCTCCCGGGTCTTCAGTTCCAGCAGGGTGATGGCGAACAGGGCCTCCCGGCCCGCCGCCTGCTCCTGGGGGTAGCTGTCGGGGAAGCGGCAGGAGACATCGCGGCTGTCCCCGACGGCCATGCCGATGATGCCGGCGACGAAGCCGGGGATCATGCGGCCCTCCTCCAGCTCCACTTCCATCCCTTCGCTGCTGCCGCCCTCGATGGCTTCGCCGGTGTCGACGAAGGTGCCGCGGAAGGCGATCTGGGCCACGTCGCCCTCGGCGGCGGGCCGGTCCTCCACCGGCACCAGGGTGGCCAGCTGGCGGCGCGACTGCTCGATCAGTTCGTCGACCCTGGCCGGGTCAAAGGGCACGGGCTCCGCCTCGGCCTTGAAGCCCTTGGTGCTGCGCAGGGTGGGGGTGGGCTCCACGTCCATCTCCAGGGTGATGGTGAGCTCCTCCCCGGGCGTGAAACGCTCCAGGACCCGTTCGAAGGCTTCGTTGAGTTCCGGCCGGCCGATGGCCTCGATGGCCTCCTGCTGCATCGCCTCCCGCACGACCGCATCGACCAGGTCCTCGAGGGCGGTGGCGCGGATCCGCAGGGGTCCGATCTGCTGCAGCAGCACCGGCCGGGGCACGCGCCCCTTGCGGAAGCCGGGCAGCTTGACGCTGCGGCTCAGCTTCTCCAGAGCGGCCTCGTAGCTCTTCTGGCTGCGCCCCGCGGGCACGGCGACCTCCACCGCCAGACGGCTTCCGGGGCGCGGGGAGGTGGTCACCCGGAGGTTGGCTTCGGTGCTGGCGGCAGGACTCATGAAACGGGGCTCGCTCGGGGCAGCCCCCCATCCTAGAAACTGGCCGTTCCGGGCCTCCGCCACGTATTGTGCGATCGACGCATCGGCGCGCCCATATCTCCAACCGAAGACTTGTGTCCGGCCTCCAGGCCGGAGGTCTTGTCTCAGGCTCCCATCCCCGGGCCTTCCGCCCCACCCGCTTCCCGATCCCCTTCCAGGGGTGTCCGTCCGGGCCCCGTCTCCCCTCCGCAGGCCCGCTCTCTCCCAGCCATCCGTCCCGTTTCCCCCCGTTGACCGTCTCAGCGACCCTTCCCTCCCCTCCGCGCCATCTGCCTTCGAGGCCGTTGCGCATCGCCATCCTCGGCGCCACCGGAGCCGTGGGCCAGGAGCTCCTGGTCCTGCTGCAGGAGCGGGGCTTTCCGGTGGCGGAGCTGCTGCCGCTCGCCTCGCCGCGCTCGGCGGGCCAGGACCTGGACTGGCGGGGTGAACAACTGCGGGTCCAGCCGGTCGGCGCCGACGCCTTCGAGGGCATCGACCTGGTGCTGGCCTCCGCTGGCGGTTCGGTGTCCCGGCAGTGGGCTCCGATCGCCGTGGCCGCCGGCGCGGTGGTGATCGACAACTCCAGTGCCTTCCGGATGGATCCGGCCGTGCCCCTGGTGGTGCCCGAGGTGAATCCCCAGGCCGCCTTCGCCCACAGCGGGATCATTGCCAATCCCAACTGCACCACCATCCTGCTGACCCTGGCTCTGGCCCCCCTGGCGGCCCGGCGGCCGATCCGGCGGGTGGTCGTCAGCACCTACCAGTCGGCCAGCGGCGCCGGCGCCCGGGCCATGGAGGAGCTGCGCGACCTGAGCCGCACGGTGCTGGAGGGGGGCGAGCCGGTGAGCACGGTGCTGCCCCATTCGCTGGCCTTCAACCTCTTCCTGCACAACTCGCCCCTGCAGCCCAGCGGCTACTGCGAGGAGGAGCTCAAGATGCTCCACGAGACCCGCAAGATCATGGGCCTGCCCGATCTGCGCCTGACGGCCACCTGCGTGCGGGTCCCGGTCCTGCGGGCCCATTCCGAGGCCGTCAACATCGAGTTCGAGGAGCCCTTCCCCGTCGCGGAGGCCCGCGAGCTGCTGGCGGCTGCCCCCGGGGTCGAGCTGATCGAGAACTTCGAGACCAACCGCTTCCCCATGCCCACCGACGTCACCGGCCGCGATCCGGTGGCCGTGGGCCGTATCCGCCAGGACCTCAGCGATCCCCGGGCCCTGGAGCTGTGGCTCTGCGGTGACCAGATCCGCAAGGGTGCCGCTCTCAACGCCATCCAGATCGCCGAACTGCTGCGGGATCCCGCTGCGGCCGATGCCGCCGCCGGAGGTGCCGCTTGAGCACGGCCACCCTGCAGGCGCCGAGCACGGCCCCGTCCCCTGAGGCCCCCTTCGGACGGGTGCTCACCGCCATGGTGACCCCCTTCCAGCCGGACGGGGCCGTCGATCTGGAGCTGGCGGCGCGGCTCGCGGACCATCTGGTCCGCCACGGCTCCGATGGCCTGGTGCTGTGCGGCACCACCGGGGAATCCCCCACCCTCACCTGGCAGGAGCAGCATGAGCTCTTCGCCGCCGTGAAGGGGGCGGTGGGGAGCCGTGCCACCCTGCTGGCCGGCAGCGGCAGCAACTGCACCGCGGAGGCGGTGGAAGCCACCGGTGAGGCCGCCGCCCTCGGCGCCGATGGCGCCCTGGTGGTGGTGCCTTACTACAACAAGCCCCCCCAGGAGGGCCTGGAAGCCCATTTCCGCGCCGTGGCCCAGGCCGCCCCGGAGCTGCCGCTGATGCTTTACAACATCCCCGGCCGCACCGGCTGCAGCCTGGCCCCGGACACCACGGCCCGCCTGCTCGACGAGGCCAACGTGGTGGGCTTCAAGGCCGCCAGCGGCAGCACCGAGGAGGTCAGCCGGCTGCGCGAACTCTGCGGCGATCGCCTGGCGATCTACAGCGGCGACGACGCCCTCACCCTGCCGATGCTGGCGGTGGGTGCGGTGGGCGTGGTCAGCGTGGCCAGCCATCTGGCGGGCCCCAGGATCCGGGCCATGCTCCAGGCCTTCCTCAGCGGCGATGTCGCCACCGCCCTCGACGAGCACCAGCAGCTGCTGCCCCTGTGCAGGGCGCTCTTCTGCACCACCAATCCCATCCCCGTCAAAGCCGCCCTGGAGATCTGCGGCTGGCCGGTGGGTGCCCCCCGACTTCCCCTGCTTTCCGCCGATACCGCCGTGCGACAGCGCCTTTCCTCGATCCTGGCTGCCCTGCGTCCCACCTGACGCCAAGGCTGATGTCCAGAGTCACCTCCGCTTCCGCTTCCCGTTCCTTTCCATCGCCACCCCTGAGTCCCTAACTACATGTCCAGTCAGAACGTCAATCCCATCGTCCGCTCCGGCAACGGCGCCAAAGCCAAGCATCAGGGCCTGCGCGTCATTCCCCTGGGCGGCCTGCACGAGATCGGCAAGAACACCTGCGTCTTCGAATACGGCGATGAGCTGATGCTCGTCGATGCCGGTCTCGCGTTCCCCAGCGATGGCATGCATGGCGTCAACGTGGTGATGCCCGACACCAGCTACCTGCGCGAGAACCAGAAGCGCATCCGCGGCATGGTCGTCACCCACGGCCACGAAGATCACATCGGCGGCATCCCTCACCACCTCAAGAACTTCAACATCCCCATCATCTACGGCCCCCGCCTGGCCATGTCGATGCTGCAGGGGAAGATGGAGGAGGCGGGCGTCACCGACCGCACCACCATCCAGACGGTGGGTCCGCGGGATGTGGTGCATGTGGGCCAGCACTTCAAGGTGGAGTTCATCCGTAACACCCACTCGATGGCCGACAGCTTCACGCTGGCCATCACCACCCCCGTCGGCGTCATCATCTTCACCGGTGACTTCAAGTTCGATCACACCCCCGTCGATGGCGAGGCCTTTGACCTGCAGCGCCTGGCCCACTACGGCGAGCAGGGGGTGCTGTGCCTGTTCAGCGATTCCACCAACGCCGAGATCCCCGGTTTCACGCCGCCGGAGCGCGCCGTGTTCCCGAACCTGGATCGCCATATCAGCCAGGCCGAAGGCCGGGTGATCATCACCACCTTCGCCAGCTCGATTCATCGTGTGTCGATGATCCTGGAACTGGCGATGAAGAACGGGCGCAAGGTGGGTCTGCTGGGCCGCTCGATGCTCAACGTGATCGCCAAGGCCCGGGAGCTCGGCTACATGCGTGCCCCCGATGATCTGTTCGTGCCGATCAAGCAGATCCGTGACCTGCCCGACCGTGAAACCCTGCTGCTCATGACCGGCAGCCAGGGCGAACCGTTGGCGGCCCTCAGCCGCATCTCCCGCGGCGAGCATCCCCAGGTGCAGGTGAAGTCCACCGACACGATCATCTTCTCGGCCAGCCCGATCCCCGGCAACACCATCTCGGTGGTGAACACCATCGACCGGCTGATGATGATGGGAGCCAAGGTTGTCTATGGCAAGGGCGAGGGCATCCACGTCTCCGGCCACGGCTGCCAGGAGGACCACAAGCTGATGCTGGCGCTGGCCAAGCCGAAATTCTTCGTGCCCGTGCATGGCGAGCACCGCATGCTCGTCTGCCATTCCAAGACGGCCCAGTCGATGGGTGTGCCGGCCGATCACATTCTGATCATCGACAACGGCGACGTGGTCGAACTCACTCCCGACACCATCAACAAGGGCGAGCCGGTGAAGGCCGGCATCGAGCTGCTCGACGCCTCCCGCAACGGCATCGTCGATGCCCGGGTGCTCAAGGAGCGCCAGCAGCTGGCCGAGGACGGCGTCATCACCCTGCTGGCGGTGATCACCACCGACGGTGTGATGGCGGCGCCGCCGCGGGTGAACCTGCGCGGTGTGGTCACGGCCGCCGATGCCCGCAAGCTCTCGGTCTGGGCCGAGCGGGAGATCACCTGGGTGCTGGAGAACCGCTGGAACCAGCTGGCCCGCAACACCGGTGGCAAGGCCCCCGATGTCGACTGGGTGGGCGTGCAGCGGGAAGTGGAGGTGGGCCTGCAGCGCCGCCTGCGCCGCGAGCTGCAGGTGGACCCGCTGATCATCTGCCTGGTGCAGCCCGCCCCCGCCGGCACCCCGGCCTACAAGGGCCGGGCCGATGCCGAACCCGACACCCGCCCGGCGCCCCGCGGTGGCCGCAGGGATGGAGGTGGGCGCCAGCCCGCCGCCGTGCCCCAGCGCCAGCTGGTGACCGCAGCGGCCCCGGCCCAGGCGGCGGCCACGGCCACCGCCGCAGCGCCGGCACCGGTGGCGGCGGCCAGCAAGGCCCCCGTTGAAGAGCCGGAACCCACCGGTCGCGTCCGTCGCCGCCGCTCGGCTGCGACGGCGGGCTGATCCTCCGGGACAGGCTCAGCGGACCCTGACCAGCATCAGGCCGCTGAGCAGTTCCTCGTCCTCCTTGTTCTCCGGCGCAGCCGTGGCGGGGGCGGGCTCCTGCCAGCTCAGTTCCACGTCGTCGGCCAGGGCCGGATCCGCCTGGTGGAGCTCGATCAGCTCGGGCTCCTCCACCACCTCCGGGATCAGCGAGGGCTCGCTCCAGGGGGCCGCCGCTGCCGCCGCCGGCGACGCGGCGGCTGCGTCCCCCGCGGGTGCCCCCTCCAGATCGGCGGCAGGGGCTGGGATCGCTGCCGGTGTTGCCGCTGCGGCCGCCGCCGTGGTCAGCCAGGGGGCCGCCGGGCCGTTGACCGCCTGAGCGGTGACCGCCGGACCGGTGACAGGCAGAGCGGTGACAGCGGGGCCTGCGGCCCCCTCGGCAGGGGTTTCCTCGATCGCGCACTGCTTCAGCCCCTGCTCCGCAATCCTGGTGAGGGCGGCCTCGCTGCTCCGTTCCGCCACGGTCCCGTAGTACCCGCCGGCGGCGGCCTTGTCCCCGTAGCCGTAGAGCTGGGTGTGGCCCAGCAGCAGCTGCAGCCGCAGCTTCAGCCCGGTGAGCTGGGGGTTGTCCGATTGCTGCAGTTCCTGCAGCAGCTCCCCCCCATCGCCCAGCACGGTGTCCCACTTCTCCCTGGAGTAGGCCTGCTCGATCACCGCATAGCGCTGGGCGGCGTCGTTGGCGCTGGTCTCAGCCATGGAGCGGGTCGGGTGGGCGGACCCACAGTGTGCTGTGATCCCAGTGCAGTTGCCATCCTTCGGCCAGATCCAGCCGGCCCGGATTCCGCCCGCGGGCCAGCCGGTCCACCAGGGTTTCGAGGCCTCTGGCTCCCGGATCCCGCCCCAGGTGCCGCCGCAGCCAGTGGTGCAGCAGCCGTCGCTGGCTGGCCGGGGCCAGGCTGGCCAGCCGACGGCGTGGCAGCCCAGTGGGGGCTTCTCCCTGCTGCAGGGCCGTCAGGGCCAGGTCCAGCAGGTCCGTCTCGGCCTCCAGCTGTTCCTCCAGCCGCTCCGCCTGGGCGCTGATCCGCCGGCTGGCGCCGGGATGGAGGGCCTCCAGCACCGGCATCACGTCGGCGCGCAGTCGGTTGCGGGCGAAACGCCGATCCGCGTTGCTGCTGTCCGTCCAGACGGGCAGGCCCCGCTCCCGGCAGAGCCGGCCGGTGTCGCTGCGGTCGAAGATCAGCAGGGGTCGTACCAGCTGCAGGGGCCCGGCGGCCGGGTCCAAAGGCCGGCTGGCCCCCAGGCTGGCCAGGCCCCGCAGGTGGCTGCCGCGGGCCAGGTTGAGCAGCACGGTCTCGGCCCGGTCGCTGGCGGTGTGGCCCGTCACCAGATGGGTGCAGTTCCCCTGGAGGGCCGCCGCGGCCAGGCAGCGGTAGCGCCACTCCCGGGCCGCGGCCTCGCTGTCGGGCACCGGATCGGCCTGCTCGAGCCTCAGGTCCAGTCCCTGGCTCCGGGCCCACCGGGCCAGTTCCCCCGCCTGCTGGGCCGCATCGGGGCGCCAGCCGTGATCGCCGTGCCACAGCTGCAGCCGCCAGCCGTGCAGGGGCTGGAGGTCCAGCAGGAGGGTGGTCAGGGCCATGGAGTCCTGGCCGCCGGACACGGCCAGCAGCAGCGACCCCCCCGCCGGCAGCAGGCTGGGCCGTCGCAGGAGGTGACGGTGCAGGCGCGCCTGGTCGCTTCCCCAGGGCCGCCGGCCGAGGCAGGGGTCGGGTGGGAGAATCACGGCATGCGTCCTTCCGTCCGCCGATGACCCGCCTCTCCAGCCTGCCCACCGCCCTGCAGCAGGCGATCCGTCAGGGGCGGGCACTGAAGGTCATCGCCGGCCTCGACAATTTCGACGCGGCCCGGGTGCAGCGGGTGGTCCGGGCCGCCGCCGCCGGCGGCGCCGACCTGGTGGATCTGGCCTGTGACCCCACCCTGGTGCGCCTGGCCGTGGCGCTGGCACCGGGTCTGCCGGTCTGCGTCTCGGCGGTGGATCCGGCCCTGTTCCCGCCGGCCGTCGAAGCCGGTGCCGCCATGGTGGAGATCGGCAACTACGACAGCTTCTATCCCCAGGGGCGGGTCTTCGGTGCCGACGAAGTGCTTGAGCTCACCCGCCGCACCCGGGCGCTGCTGCCCGGGACCGTGCTCTCGGTCACCGTGCCCCACACCCTTGCCCTCGACGAACAGGAGCGGCTGGCGGTGGAGCTGGTGGCCGCCGGCGCCGATCTGATCCAGACCGAGGGCGGGACCAGCGCCCGTCCCCTCAGCGCCGGTGCCCTGGGCCTGATCGAGAAGGCTGCCCCGACCCTGGCGGCGGCCCATGCCATCAGCCGGGCGGTGGCCGTGCCGGTGCTGTGTGCCTCCGGGCTCTCGGCCGTCACGCTGCCGATGGCCCTGGCCGCCGGTGCCGCCGGCGTCGGCGTGGGCTCCGCCGTCAACCGCCTCGACGATGAGCTCGCCATGGTGGCGGTGGTGCGCGCCCTGCGGGAGGCCCTGCCCCTGGCGTCGATGGTTCAAAGCGAACGGCCTCAGTAAGCTGGAACAGTTGCGGTATCGCTTCCCATGGGCTCGCTCACCTGGCTCCTGCAATGGCCGATCCGGGCCCTCATTCTGCTGCTGGTGGCGCGACTGCCCGTGGGGGTGGAGCTGGCCAGCTTCTCGGCAGCCCTGCTGTCGGCCATTGTCATCGCCCTGCTGGGCACCTTGCTGGTCCTCCCCCTGAAGCTCCTGCTGGGGCCGGTCTGGTTCGTCTCCTCCCTGGGGGGCCTGATCAGCCCGGTGTCGTTCCTGTTCAACTGGCTGATCACCATCATCCTGTTCAGCCTGGCCGCCTGGCTGATCAAGGGTTTCCGGCTCCATAACGGTCTGATCAGCGCCATCCTCGGGGCCCTGGCCTACAGCGTGCTGAGCAGCGTTGTGCTGGGCTGGATGGGTCTGGATGTGCCCCTGACCCGGGCGATGGCGGCGACCTCCGGCCTGGGCTGATCGGTTTTCCCTCACGGGTCGTTCCAGTCGCGTGAACGCCAGAATGGTCCGATGCCATTCCAGCTTCACGCCCCCTACGAACCGAAGGGCGATCAACCCGCCGCCATCGAGGCGATGGTGAAGGGTGTCGATGGGGGCGAACGCTTCCAGACCCTCCTTGGTGCCACCGGCACGGGCAAGACCTTCTCGATCGCCAATGTGATCGCCCGCACGGGGCGTCCCACCCTGGTGCTGGCCCACAACAAGACCCTGGCGGCCCAGCTCTGCAATGAGCTGCGGGAATTCTTCCCCAACAATGCCGTCGAATACTTCATCTCCTACTACGACTACTACCAGCCCGAGGCCTACGTTCCCGTCTCGGACACCTACATCGCCAAGACCGCCTCGATCAACGAGGAGATCGACATGCTGCGACACTCGGCCACCCGGTCGCTGTTCGAACGTCGCGATGTGATCGTCGTCGCCTCGATCAGCTGCATCTACGGCCTCGGCATCCCCTCGGAATACCTCAAGGCCGCGGTGAAATTCCAGGTGGGCGACAAGCTGGATCTACGCGGCTCCCTGCGGGATCTGGTCAACAACCAGTACTCCCGCAACGACATCGAGATCAGCCGCGGCCGTTTCCGGGTGCGGGGCGATGTGCTGGAGATCGGCCCGGCCTACGAGGACCGGCTGGTGCGGATCGAGCTGTTCGGTGATGAGGTGGAGGCAATCCGCTACGTGGATCCCACCACCGGCGAGATTCTCCAGAGCCTGGAGACCATCAACATCTACCCCGCCAAGCACTTCGTGACCCCCAAGGAGCGGCTGCAGGGGGCGATCCAGGCGATCCGGGCCGAACTGCGCGAACGGCTCGAGCTGCTCAACGGCCAGGGGCGGCTGCTGGAGGCCCAGCGCCTGGAGCAGCGCACCACTTACGACCTGGAGATGCTGGAGCAGGTGGGCTATTGCAACGGGGTGGAGAACTACGCCCGGCATCTGGCCGGTCGGGAGGCCGGCACCCCACCGGAATGCCTGATCGACTACTTCCCCGACGACTGGCTGCTGGTGGTGGATGAGAGCCACGTCACCTGCTCCCAGCTGCAGGCCATGTACAACGGCGACCAGAGCCGCAAGCAGGTGCTGATCGAGCACGGTTTCCGCCTGCCCAGCGCCGCCGACAACCGGCCCCTCAAGGGCGACGAGTTCTGGGAAAAGGCCCGCCAGACCATCTTCGTCTCAGCCACCCCCGGGGCCTGGGAGATGGCTCAGAGCAAGGGCCAGGTGGTGGAACAGGTGATCCGCCCCACCGGCGTTCTCGACCCGATCGTGGAGGTGCGCCCCTCCGAGGGTCAGGTGGACGATCTGCTCGGGGAGATCCGCCTGCGGGCCGATCGCCAGGAGCGGGTGCTGGTCACCACCCTCACCAAGCGCATGGCGGAGGACCTCACCGACTACCTGGCCGAGAACGGGGTGCGGGTGCGCTACCTGCACTCGGAGATCCATTCGATCGAGCGGATCGAGATCATCCAGGACCTGCGCAACGGGGCCTACGACGTGCTCGTGGGTGTGAACCTGCTGCGGGAGGGCCTTGACCTGCCCGAGGTGTCCCTGGTGGCGATCCTCGATGCCGACAAGGAGGGCTTCCTGCGGGCGGAGCGCTCCCTGATCCAGACCATCGGCCGGGCGGCACGCCACATCGATGGGGTGGCGCTCCTCTATGCCGACAACCTCACCGATTCGATGGCCAAGGCGATCTCCGAGACCGAGCGCCGACGGGTGATCCAGCACGCCTACAACGAACGCCACGGCATCACCCCCAGCCCGGCCGGTAAGCGGGCGGGCAATGCGATCCTTTCCTTCCTCGAGCTCTCCCGCCGGCTCACCGACGACCAGCTGGAGGTGGCGGCCGAGCAGGCTGAGCAGAACGAGGTGCCGCTCGATGCCCTGCCCGAGCTGATCACCCAGCTGGAGGAGAAGATGAAGACGGCGGCCAAGAGCCTGGAGTTCGAGGAGGCCGCCAACCTGCGGGATCGCATCAAGAAGCTGCGCCACAAGCTGGTGGGACGACCCGCGGCCTAGGACACCCGCGGCTTAGAGCGCCCGCCGATCCAGGGCTTCGGCCAGGCGGTTGGCCGCGGCCGCCAGCTCGGCCTGGGGATCGGGCCCGGCATCGAGGGCCTTGGCGTCCTCCTGGCGCCGCATCGCTTCGATCGCCCGCACGATCAGGAACACCACGAAGGCGATCACCAGGAAGTTGATCAGGGCCACGATCACCGTGCCGGCGGGCCAGGCGCTGATCGAATCCACCTGAGCCGCCTTCAGGGCCGGCTCCAGCAGGTTGGTCATCACCAGGCTGACGATGGCGTCCACCACCTTGCCGAAGGCACCACCGATGACGACGGCCACCGCCAGATCGACCACATTGCCCTTGTTGATGAACGCTTTGAAGTCGCTCAGAAAAGAGGTGGCGGCGCGTCGGGCCATGGGAATCTTGCGTGAATGCCGCCCTTTCCTACTTCACGGCTGACGGTCCCCGTCGGCATCCTCCGGACCATTGGTTCGCTGATGGAAGCCGATCAGGTCGGCGGCGGCGATGGGAGGGGACAGGTGGAAGCCCTGGGCGGCCTGGACCCCCGCCCGCATCAGCACCTGGAGTTGCTGGGCCGTCTCGACCCCTTCGGCGATGACCATCAGCCGGGACGAGCGGATCAGGGCGGTGAGTCCCTCCAGCCACTCAGGATTGGGCGTCTCCGGGGTGATCATGGCCAGCATCTCGCGATCCACCTTGATGATGTCGAAGGGGCAACGGCCGAGGATGGCGAGATTGGCGCCCCGCAGCAGGCTGACGTCATCGAGCGCCATCTTGATGCCGAGTTGCTGGGCCTGGAACATGCCCGCCAGCCCCAGGGCATCGGGGAGCCCCCGCTCGGTGACCTCCAGAATCAGCTGGGGAATCATGTCGGCCAGGCCGGATTTCATCGCGGCGTAATAGACCCCGCCCCGTCCGGTGATCTCCGGTGGAACGTTGAGACTGAGATGCACGTCGGCATGGCGCCGTAACCAGTCCTTCAGTTCCGCCGCCGCGGTCTCGATCACCCAGTAGGTGAGCACACCCGAGGCAGGGGTGGACTCCAGGGACGGGATGAACTCCCCGGGCATCACCAGAGAGCCATCGGCCCGCCGCCAGCGGATGAGGGCTTCGGCTCCGATGCAGCGGAGATCCGGGAGGGACAGGATCGGCAGATACTCGAGAAAAAACTCACCCTTCGCCAGGCCCTCCGCGATCTCCTCGGGTCGGATCATGAGAATCTCCGTCCCATGGGAAAGGTGATGGTTCGAGAGAGATTGAACCTTAATCCAGACATCAGGGAGCTCCGATGGGTTCCAGGCGCAGCAGCTGGCCATCGCCGGCCCCGTCGGTGAGCACATAAAGGAATCCATCCGGTCCCTGGCGCACGTCCCGCACCCGGGCGCCGATCGGAATCTCCTGCTGGGGTGTCACCGATCCCTCCGGATCCAGGCGCAGCCGATGCACCTGCCGCGACACCAGTCCGCCGGCGAAGAGATCACCGCGCCAGCCCGGATAGCGGTTCCCGTCGTAGAGCGCCAGGCCGGAGGGGGCGATGGCGGGCGTCCAGACGAGGGCCGGATTCCGCAGGCCCGGGGCGCTGGTGGCCGGTGCGATGGGCGGGCCGAAGTACTCGCGGCTGTGGGTCACCCGCGGCCAGCCGTAGTTCATGCCGGCCTCGATCCGGTTGAGCTCGTCCCCATCACGGGCGCCGTGTTCGCTCGCCCAGACCCGGCCCGTGCGGCGATCGAGGGCCAGCCCCTGGATGTTGCGGTGCCCGAGGCTCCAGAGCCCCGACAGGGCGCCGGGCTTGCCGCTGAAGGGGTTACCCCTGGCGGGGGTGCCGTCGGCATGGAGGCGCAGCACCTTGCCCAGGGCGCTGCCCGGGTTCTGGGCCTGGGTGCGGATCAGCTGCCCCTCCAGCTGGATCGGAGGATTGCCCCCGTCACCGATGGCCAGCAGCAGGGTGCCATCCGGGAGCCAGAGCAGGCGGGAGCCGAAGTGCTGGGCGCCGCTCTTGCGCTGCGGCACCGCGTACAGCACCTGCAGGTTGCTGAGGGCCCGGCCGTCGAAGCGGGCCCGGGCCAGCCGGGTGTGGTTGGCCTCGGCGCTGCCGGCCGCATAGGTGAGATAGATCCAGCGGTTGGTGGCGAAGTCGGGATGGACGGCCACGTCCAGCAGGCCCCCCTGGCCGGCGGCCAGCACCTCCGGCACGCCGCGGATCGGCGCGGCCTGCAGCACGCCGCGCCGCACCAGGCGCAGCCGGCCCGGCCGCTCCGTGATCAGCAGGTCGCCGTCCGGCAGCCAGGCCACGGCCCAGGGGTGCTCAAGGCCGCCCACCACCGGCACGCTGCGCACCGGGGCGGAGACGGCCGCGCTCTGGCAGCTGGCCAGCGCCGGCAGCAGGAGGACCCCAGCCAGCCCGTTCAGGAGTGGCGGACGGCGACGGGCCATGGCTGGGGGGACAACTCCAGAAGCACCAGGTCGCGCAGGTCGTGGAGCAGGGAGAGCTCGTCGCCGCTGAGCTGACGCGGGCGGGTGTCGATCAGGCACAACGTGCCGAGGCAGGTGCCGTCGTCGAGGATCAGGGGCGAGCCGGCGTAGAAGCGGATCCGGGGCTCACCCAGCACCAGCGGATTCTCGGCGAAGCGCTCGTCGAGCCAGGTGTCCGCCACCAGCAGGTCCGACCGCTGGCGGACCGCATGGGCGCAGAAGGCCAGGTCGCGGGAGGTCTGGCAGGTGGCCAGGCCGTGGCTGGACTTGAACCACTGCCGCTCGGCATCGATCAGGCTGATCAGGGCGATCGGCACATCGAAGGCGGCCGCGGCGATCCGGGTCAGCCGGTCGAAGCGCTCCTCCCGCTCCGTGTCCAGCAGGCCGAGCTCCGCCAGCCGCCGCAGGCGCCGCTCCTCGTCCTGCGGGGGCCGGGCCCGCTCCCAGCGGCAGGGGGTGCGCAGGCTCCAGGCCCGGATCCGGGCCCGCAGGAAGCTCTCGGAGACGGGCAGCACCAGCCACTCGCTGACCAGGGGATCCTCGTAGCGGGCCTGGTCGGCCACGGCCGCCAGCATCACGATGGGGATGTCGGCCATCGCCATGGCCGCGGACTCCCGCAGCCTCCGTACCAGCCCGGGGCCATCGCGGACGGGCAGCGCCTGCTCCAGCAGCAGCAGGGACGCCCCGTCGCGCGCGAGACGCTGCATCAGATCGGCTTCGCCGCCGGCCACATGGAAGGGCAGGTCCTCGAGGCGCAGGGCGGTGGTGAGGGCCGCCTCCAGATCCCTGTCTGTCACCCAGACCAGGGCCGGAGGGCCGCCGGGATCGCCGCTGAGGGCCCCGGGGCCGGCTTCGGCCCCCGCTGCGGCCGAAGGGGTGCCGACTGCGGCGTCCGGGGTGCGGGCGGTGGTGCGCAGCACCAGCCCCTCCGAGGCCGCCAGCACCTCGAGGGGGGCGCCCCTGTCGGCCAGATCGGCGCGCACACCGGCCAGGATCAGGTCGATGGTCGCGTCGTTGCGCAACGGGTCGTGGTGGGTGAGCACCAGCCGCGCCACCCCGGCCTCCTCGCAGATCCGCACGGCGTACTCCACCGAGCTGTGGCCCCAGCCGAGCTTGGCGGGGAATTCCAGGGCCGTGTACTGGGCGTCGTGGATCACCAGGTCGGCCCCCTCGATGAACTCGGCGTACTGCAGGTCCTGGCCGGAGAGCGGACCGATGCCGCTGGCCAGTTCGGGCGCATGGGGTTCGTGGTCGCAGCAGTAGACGACCGTGGCCCCGTCCGCCTGGAGCCGGTAGGCCAGGGTGAGGGCGGGATGGTTGAGCAGATGGGTCGTGATCGTCACGTCCCCGATCCGGAAGGTGCCCTGGTGCAGGTCGTGGTAGCGGATCGTGGCGGCGAACTGCTCGAGGGTGACGGGGAAGTAGGCGTGCTGCATCTGGCCGGAGAGCACGCTGCGCAGGCTTCCTGACAGGCCGCTGGGGCCGAAGACGTCCCAGGTGTGGCCAGGGGCGAAGAAGGGGGCGAAGAAGGGAAAGCCCTGGATGTGGTCCCAGTGGGTGTGGCTGATCAGCAGCGACCCCTCCATGCCGTCGGGGCGCTCCTGCATCAGGGCCTGCCCCAGGCCGTGGGCGCCGGTGCCGCAGTCGATCACCAGCAGGGTGCCGGCGTCGGAGCGGACCTCCACGCAGGAGGTGTTGCCACCGAAGCGGAAGGTGTCCGGGCCGGGTTTGGCGATCGAACCGCGGGTTCCCCAGAACCGGACCAGCATGCCGCCACCCTGTAGCCGACCCAACCTTAGGAAGGGCAGGTGGTTCCGGCTGCAGGTGCTTCCGTTCCCTGGGCCGCGTGCCGTGTCGCGCCGCCGAGGCCGAAGGCCTGGTGCACCGCCTGGAGGGCGCGCACGCCATCGGCCTCCGCCACCACGCAGCTGGTGCGGATCTCGCTGGTGGCGATCAGGGAGATGTTGATGCCGGCATCGGCGAGGGAGCGGAACATCCGCGCCGCCGTGCCGGCGGTGCAGGCCATCCCGGCACCCACGGCGCTGACCCTGGCGATGGCGGGGCCCTCCTCGAAGCAGGCGCCGTCCCACTGCCGCAGGATCGGGGCCAGGGCCCGCTCGGCCCCCGGCCGGTCGTCGCGCCGCAGGGTGAAGCTCATGTCCCGTCGCCGGTCCTCGGGGCCGCCGTGGGTGCGCTCCGACTGCACGATGGCGTCGAGGCTGATGCCCGCATCGGCCAGGGCCCGGCAGATGGCCGCGGCGGCCCCGGGCCGGTCGGGCACCCGCCGCACCGACACCTGCACCTGGTCGCGGTCGAGGGCCACGCCCCGCACCGCCGGATCCCCCAGGTGGCAGGGGGGCGGATCGTGGCGCAGTTGCTGGTCGGCCAGCTCGAACGCCTCCCCGGCGGCCCGCAGGGCCCGGGCCCCCAGCTGGCCATCCACCACGCAGCTCACCTTCACCTCGCTGGTGGCGATCAGCCGCAGGTTGATGCCGAGGCGGGCCATCGTGTCGAACAGGCGGGCCGCCACGCCGGGCCGGCCCAGGATGCCGGCCCCGGCGATGCTCAGCTTGGCCATGCCCGCCTCGGCCGAGAGCTGGGCCCCATCGGCCCCCATGGCGGCCAGCACCTCCTGGCAGACCCGGCGGGCCGATTCCATCTGCGTCGCCGCCAGGGTGAAGGCGATGTCGTTGCTGGCGCCCTCGTGGATCGCCTGCACGATCAGGTCCACGTTCAGGCCGGCGGCGCCAAGGGCCTCGAACAGGGTGGCGGCCACCCCCGGCCGGTCGGGCACGTGGGACAGGGCCAGCACCGCCTGGTCGGCCTCGAGTTCGGCCCCGTCCACGGGCCGGCCCAGCTCCAGCCCCTCACTGCCGATCGGGCGGGCCGGACCGCTGGTGAGCCGGGTGCCGGGGGCCTGGCTCCAGCTGGAGCGCACCGTCAGGGGCACCCCGTAGTTACGGGCGATCTCCACGGCCCGGGGGTGGAGCACCGCGGCCCCGAGGCTCGCCAGCTCAAGCATCTCGTCGCAGCTGACGCTGGCCATCAGCTGGGCGTCGCTCACCTTGCGGGGATCGGTGGTCAGCACCCCGGGCACATCGGTGTAGATCTCGCAGCCGTCGGCGCCGAGGGCGGCCGCCAGCGCCACCGCCGAGGTGTCGGAGCCGCCCCGGCCCAGGGTGGTGATCTCCGGGGTGCCGGCGTGGCCGCTGCTGGTGCCCTGGAAGCCGGCCACCACCACCACATGGCCGTCCTCCAGCAGGCGCCGCAGCCGTTCGGTGCGCACCTCCAGGATCCGGGCCCGTCCATGGGCCGACTCGGTGATGATCCCGGCCTGGGTCCCGGTCATCGAGACGGCGGGCACGCCTTCGGCATGGAGGGCCATCGACAGCAGGGCGATCGACACCTGCTCGCCCGTGGCCAGCAGCATGTCCATTTCCCGGCGGGGAGGGTCGCTGCAGAGGCTGGCGGCCATGCCGGTCAGCTGGTCGGTGGTGTGGCCCATGGCCGACACGACGATCACCAGCTCGTGGCCCTCCTCGCGGCTGGCGGCGATGCGGCGGGCGACCGCCCGGATCCGCTCGGTGTCTGCCACCGAGGTCCCTCCGAACTTCTGAATCAACAGGGCCATTCCCGCGTTGCCGGCGCTTCCGGCCCGATTATCGACGCGGGGGGCTCCCGGGCTGGGCCAGGGCGGCGAGCAGGAAGCCGTCCCGGAAGGCGTCGCCCGGGTCGGCGCCGCGCTTGAGGGCGGCCTCAACGTCGAGCAGGCGGCGCAGCAGGGCCAGCAACTGGTCGGGGCTGCGGCCGCGGATCTGCTTGCGCATCACGTAGATCCGTTTGGGGTTGCCGATCCCCGCGGCTTTGGCGATCACGGCCACGTCCTGCTCGCCGCTGCGCTCCAGCAGGCACACCCAGAGCCAGCCCCGGATCTGACTGGCCAGGGCCGCCACGATGCGCAGGGCGGGTTCGCCCACCTCCAGCAGGGCCTCCACCAGGGCGATGGCCTCGGCGGGGCGCTGGGCGAGCAGGGCGTCGCCCACGGCCAGGCTGCTGGTGACCTGGCCGCCGATCAGGGCGGCCACCGCCTCGGCGGTGATCGGCGCTCCACCGCCGCCACCGCCAGCGCCTCCCCCGGCATGGAGCGCCAGCTTCTCGAGCTCGCTGGCGAGCCGCATCCCGTCGCTGCCGATCGCCTCGGCCAGGGCCTCGGCCGCCGCCGGCGCCAGGGTCAGGCCCCGGGCCCGGGCGGCGCTCTCCACCCGTTCAATCTGACCCGCCCCGTCCCAGACCGGCGGCAGGGTGAAGGCGTGCTCCTCGGCCAGGGTCCGCAGGCGCTTGGTGGTGCGCAGCCGGGCGTCGGGTTTGCCGTCACTGACCAGGAACAGATGGCAATCGTCCGGGATCAGCGCGACCGAGGCCTCCAGCTGGGCCGCCAGCTCCGCCGGGCAGGCCTGGCAGAAGGGACTGCGCTGCACCACCACCACCCGGGCCCCGGCGCCGAAGGGGGGGGTGCGGGCCTCTTCGAGGGCCCGGGCCGCCTGGACGGCATCGGCCCCGTCCAGGCGGCTGAGGTTGATCGACGCCCAGGCGGGATCCACCAGGGCCTCGATCCGGTCCGCCAGGGCCCGGTGCCGGGCGGCTTCGTCGTCGCCCCAGTACAGGTGGATGGGCATCAGGGAAGGGGCGGCCGCGCCGGCGGCGGCAGGGAGGCGAGCAGGCGGGGGTCCCGGCTGATCATCGCCGTGGCCCCGCCGTGCAGGGCGGAGGCCAGCTCCAGGGCGCCATCGGGGCCCAGCGCCGGCCCCGTGCCGGGCCGCTGCAGGCGTGCCGCCGCCAGGGCGACCTGGGGCGTGAGGCTCACCAGGGTCCAGGCCGCGGGATCGCTGAACACGGCTTCGTAACGGGCCGCCAGGGTCTCGTCCCCCTGGAGCAGGGGCCCCTCCACCAGCGTCCTCAGGGTGGCCATGCTCAGGACCCCGCGCCAGTGGCCGGCGGCGATCGCGGCGATCAGGGGTTCGTGCCGGCGGCCGGCGGCGTCTCCGCGCAGCCAGGGAATCAGCACCGTGGCGTCGATGGCCACGGCCGATCCGAGGGCCAGGGCGCCGACGCCCTCCAGGGGCTCGGCCGGTCTGCTGCCGCCGGCGGGGGGCGGCAGGGGATCGGGCCAGCAGTCGCGGCCGCTGCCCTTGAGGGCGAGCAGGGCCTGCCGCTGGGCACGGTGGCGCCGCCACAGGGGTACCAGGGCGGCCACCGGGTGGCCATGGCGCGCGATCAGGGTCTCCTCGCCCTCCCGGGCCCGATCGAGCAGCTCGGGGAAGCGCTTCCTGGCCTCAAGCACGCCGAGGGTGTGCATGGTGCGCGGGGCCGGCATCGTGATCTGTACACAATGTACAGGCATCGGATTCGGCTGAGGACTGCCTTTGCCCCTGCGCCTGTCACTGTTCCCGCGCCTCCCGTAGCCTCGCCGTTTCCCCCCCGCCGCCGGGCTGCAGGCCGCGCCGGGTGCCGGGGGAGGTTCAGCGCCCCGGGGCGCCGCAGGCGATGGACAGCTTCGATTCTTCCGGCTCCGGGGCCTCCCTCGACCACCCGATCTTCCGGGAAAGCGTGCGACGCATCCGCGGCTGGCTCGGGCCCACCGGCCTGGTGGGGGTGGAGCAGGAGGTTCTCGAGCGCCTGGTGCACAGCAGCGGCGACCTGGCCCTGGCGCCGGACCTTCGCCTCGGGCCGGGGGCCTGCGCCGCCGGCCTCAACGCCCTGGCGGCCGGCGCGCCGATCCTCACCGACACGGCGATGGCGGCGGCGGCCGTGGCGCCCATGGCCCGGCGCACCTTCGCCAATCCGGTCCATTCGGTGCTGGCCTGGGCGCCCGCCGTCGCCCCCGCCGGTGGCACCCGGGCGGCGGCGGGCATGGAGCGGGCCCTGGCGGAGCACCCGGGGGCGGTGGTGCTGGTGGGCAGCGCCCCCACGGCCCTCGAACGGCTGCTGGAGCTGACGGAGGCCGGAACCATCGCCGCCCCGGCCCTGGTGATCGGCATGCCGGTGGGGTTCGTGGGGGTGGCCGAGAGCAAGCGCCACCTGGCGGCCAGCGGCCTGGTGCAGATCCGCCTCGAGGGCAGCAAGGGCGGCGCGGGACTGGTGGCGGCGGCGGCCAATGCCCTGCTGCGGCGGGCCTGGCTGGATCGGGCGGCCCCGGATCGGGCGGCCCAGGTTCAGGCGGCCCTGGGTCCCCCCTGAAGTCCCACCGCCACATGGCTGTTGGCCTCGATGCGGCCCAGCACCTGGCGGGCCCGCAGCACCACCGAGGCGGGAACGCCCGCCAGCCGAGCCGCCTCGATGCCGTAGCTGCGGCTGGCGCCCCCCCGGCAGACCCGGTGCAGGAACACCAGGTCGTTGCCGGTCTCCTCCACCAGCACCTGGGCGTTGCCGACGTTCGGCAGCAGCTCGGCGAGCTCGTTGAGCTCGTGGTAGTGGGTGGCGAAGATCGTGCGGGCTCCGATGCCCTCGGCCAGGTGCTCCGCCACCGCCCAGGCGATCGAGAGGCCGTCGAAGGTGGCGGTGCCCCGACCGATCTCATCGAGCAGCACCAGGGACCGGGGGCTGGCGTGGTGAAGGATGTTGGCGGTTTCGGCCATCTCCACCATGAAGGTGGACTGGCCGCTCGCCAGGTCGTCCACTGCCCCCACCCGGGTGAAGATGCGGTCGGCGATGCCGAGCCGGGCGGAGCGGGCCGGGATCCAGCTGCCGATCTGGGCCATCAGCTGCAGCAGGCCGCTCTGGCGCAGATAGCAGCTCTTGCCGCTGGCATTGGGCCCCGTGAGGACGATCAGGTCCGGCGACGGGGCGCCGTCGGGGTCGGGCGCCGCCAGATGCAGGTCGTTGGCGGTGAAGGACGCATCGACCAGCAGCTGCTCCACCACCGGATGGCGTCCCGCCTCGATCACCAGCTCGCGGCCCTCGCTGAGTTCCGGCCGGCAGTAGCCGCCGGTGGCCGCCACCTCCGCCAGGGAGGCCAGGGCATCGAGTTCCGCCACCCGCCGGGCGGCCGCCCGCACGGGCCCTGCCGCCTCCCCCACCCGGCGGCGCAGGTCGCAGAAGAGGTCGTATTCCCGCTGGCAGGCCCGGGCCCGCAGCTGCAGGATCCGGCCCTCGCGGCCCTTGAGCTCCGGGGTGACGAAGCGTTCTTCGTTGGCCAGGGTCTGGCGGCGGATCCAGTGATCCGGAACGGCGGCGGCCCGGGCACGGCTCACGGCCAGGAAGTAGCCGAAGGTGCGGTGGTACTGGAGGCGCAGATTGGGGTTGCCGCTGGCCCGCCGTTCGATCGCCTCCTGACGGGAGAGCCAGGCCTCCTGGTCATCGAGCTGGTTGCGCAGGCCGTCGAGCACGGGATCGACCCCGTCATGGAGCAGCCCGCCTTCACTCAGCGACAGGGGCGGGGTGTCGAGCAGGTGGTGGCGCACCTCCTCGGCCAGGGCGGCCAGCTCGGGCCAGGGACCCTTCAGGGCCGCCAGGGGGCCGCTGCGGCAGGGGGCCACCAGGGCCGCCAGGCGGGGCAGCCGCTCAAGGCCGTCGGCCAGGGACACCAGGTCGCGGGCGGAGGCGCTGCCGGCGCCGGCCCGCCCCGCCAGACGCTCCAGATCCCCCATGGGCCGCAGCAGCCGGCGCAGCCCCACCCGCAGAGGCCGCTGCTCCACCAGCTCGCTCACCGCCTCCTGACGCTCCAGGATCGCGGCCCGGTCCACCAGGGGGGCCTCGATCCAGCGGCGCAGGCAGCGGCCGCCCATGGCGGTGGCGGTGCGGTCGAGGGCCCAGAGCAGGGAGCCCTGCAGGGCGCCGCCCAGCTGGGTGCGGGTGAGCTCCAGGTTGCGGCGGGTCTGGGCGTCGAGCACCAGCTGGTCGCCGGCGTGCCAGAGCCGGGGCATCTCCAGCGGGATGGCCGCAGCGCTCTCCGCCGCCGATGACGGGGCGTCTTCGGGTGCCGGCTGGGTGGTGTCCAGGTAGGCCAGCAGGCCCCCGGCGGCCCGCAGCGCCAGGGGTGCCTCCCCCAGCCCCAGGCCATCGAGGCTGGCCAGGCGGAAGCGGCGGCGCAGCAGGGCGGCGGCTTCGGTGGCGTCGAAGGGGGTGCGGGCCAGGGCGGTGAGCCGCAGACCCTCGGGGCACCAGCCGGGCGCCTCCGCCGGACCGGGCCACACCACCTCGGCAGGCTCCAGCTGCAGCAGCTCCTGGTGCAGGCTGCCGCTGCCTGTGCGCTCGGTCACCCGGAACTCGCCGGTGCTGACGTCGGCGACGGCCAGGCCCCAGCAGCCTGCTGCGCTGCCGTCCCCGTCGAGGACCACGGCGCAGAGCCAGTTGTTGCGGCGGGCCGCCAGCATGCCCTCCTCGAGCACCGTGCCGGGGGTCAGCACCCGGGTGATGCCGCGCCGCAGCAGGGCCCCCTTGGCGGGGGTGGCCTCCAGCTGGTCGCAGAGGGCCACGCTGAGGCCGCGGCGCACCAGGTCGGCGCAGTAGCGCTCGGCGGCGTGGTGGGGGATGCCCGCCATCGGCACCCGGCCCAGGGCCTTGCCGGCGTCCTTGCCGGTGAGGGTGAGCTCGAGAAGGCGCGAGAGCAGGATCGCGTCCTCGAAGAAGAACTCGTAGAAGTCACCGAGGCGGTAGAGCAGCACCCGGTCCGGATGGGCCGCCTTCAGCTCCACGTAGTGCCGCAGCACCGGGGTGAGCGCCGCCGGGTCGATCAGGGAATGGTGGTGCCAGCGGGGCAGGTCATCCCCGGCCTCCGGGCCGACGTCGCTGGTCGGCGCCGGGGTGCCGCTGTCGTCGCCACCGCTCTGGGCACCGCTCTGGTCGTCGTCGGTTTCGGGGCCGGTGGCCGGGGTCGCCGGCGGCCGGCGTCGGCGGGTGCGGGGCCGGGCGCTGGCATCGGCCAGCAGGGCCTGGTCGTCCGGGGCGCCCCCATCCGACGCCGACTCCGGCGCCGTTGTGGTCGACTCGGGTTCGCCACCGAACAGGTCGCCCTGCAGGGCCGGATCGTCCGCGAGCGAGAGCTGCTGCTGGACTTCCCTGGCCATGGGTCCGCCGTCAGGAGCGTCCCGATCGTAAGGGGATCGGGCCGGGGGGCTGGCCTGGGTGGCCCTGGTGCTGCTCAACTGGGGCATGAGCTTCTTCGTGGTCTGATCCCTTGACGGTTTTCGAAGGTCGCTTCACCGACGTCGCCGGTCTGCGGATCGGCCTGGTGATCGCCCGCTTCAACGATCTGGTGACCGGCAAGCTGCTCAGCGGCTGCCTCGATTCCCTCTCCCGCCACGGCATCGACGTCAGCCCCGAGAGCACCCAGCTCGACGTGGCCTGGGTGCCGGGCAGCTTCGAGATTCCCCTGGTCGCCCAGCGGCTGGCCGCCAGCGGCCGTTACCAGGTGGTCATCACCCTCGGGGCGGTGATCCGGGGCGACACCCCCCACTTCGACGTGGTGGTGGCCGAGGTGAGCAAGGGGGTGGCCGCCGTGGCCCGCGACACCGGCGTGCCGGTGATCTTCGGGGTGCTCACCACCGACAACCTGCAGCAGGCCCTGGAGCGGGCCGGCATCAAGAGCAACCTGGGCTGGAGCTATGGCCTCCAGGCCCTGGAGATGGGCAGCCTGATGGCCGCCCTGCCCGCCCGGCCATGAAGCGCAGAGGCATCATCCTGGCGGGGGGCAGCGGCACGCGCCTGGCTCCCCTCACCACCGCCGTCAGCAAGCAGCTGGTGCCGGTGTACGACAAGCCGATGATCTACTACCCGCTGAGCACCCTGATGCTGGCGGGCATCCGCGAGGTGCTGGTGATCACCACCCCCACCGACCAGCCCGCCTTCGAGCGGCTGCTGGGGGACGGATCCGGCTGGGGCATGACGATCCGCTACGCGGTGCAGCCCAGCCCCGACGGGCTGGCCCAGGCGTTCCTGATCGGCGCCGATTTCCTCGACGGCGCCCCGGCGGCCCTGGTGCTGGGGGACAACCTCTTCCATGGCCACGACCTGATCCCCCAGCTGCAGGGGGCCAACGGCGAGCGGCCGGGGGCCACGGTCTTCGCCTACCCGGTGAGCGATCCGGAGCGCTACGGGGTGGTGGAGTTCAGCGGCGATGGCCGGGTGCTGAGCATCGAGGAGAAGCCGCCCCGGCCGCGCAGCCGCTATGCCGTGACGGGCCTGTACTTCTACGACCACACGGTGGTGGAGCGGGCCCGCCAGGTGCGCCCCTCCCCGCGGGGCGAGCTCGAGATCACCGACCTCAACCAGCTCTATCTCGATGAAGGCCTGTTGCGGGTGGAGCTGATGGGCCGCGGCATGGCCTGGCTGGACACCGGCACCCCCGATTCCCTGCACGAGGCCGCCAGCTACATCCGCACCCTCGAGAAGCGCCAGGGCCTCAAGGTGGGCTGCCCCGAAGAGGTGGCCTGGCGCCTGGGCTGGATCGACCACGGCCAGCTGGAGCGGCTGGCCCTGCCCCTGAAGAAATCCGGCTACGGCGACTACCTGCTGCGCCTGCTGCAGGAGGCCGCCAGCGACCACCAGGCCCTGGAGCCCCAGCGATGAACGTGCAGTTCCTGGCCATCGACGGCCCCCTGCTGCTCACCCCGGCCGTCTACGCCGATGAGCGGGGCTGGTTCAGCGAGAGCTGGAACCGGCGACGCTTCGCCGATGCCCTCGGCCGGGAGGACGCCGACGCCCCTGAGTTCGTTCAGGACAACCACTCCCGCTCCGTGCAGGGGGTGCTGCGGGGGCTGCATTTCCAGCGGGCGCCGCACCCCCAGGGCAAGCTCGTGCGCTGCACCGTCGGCGAGGTCTTCGATGTGGCCGTCGACCTGCGCCAGGACTCTCCCACCCTTGGCCAGTGGGTGGGCGAGCGGCTCAGTGCCGAGAATCAGCGCCAGCTCTGGGTTCCGGTGGGCTTCGCCCACGGCTTCCTGACCCTGAGCTCGGTGGCCGAGGTGCAGTACAAGACCGCCGGCTATTGGAACCGCGACTGCGAACGTTCCCTGGCCTGGAATGACCCGGCGATCGGCATCGACTGGCCCCTGGGGGAGCTGCCGGAACCGCACCAGCCCCTGCTGGCCCCCAAGGATGCCGCCGCCCCCGGTCTCGGGGCCCTGGCGGCCGCCGGGGATCTGTTCGCTCCCCAGTCCGACACTGCCGACAACGTGTGAAGGATGGCTCAGGCGGCGGGCAGGGCCCCGCTCTGCATGGCAGGATCCCCCACGCTGCCTGATCCGGCCTCGCGCCTTCCTGCCCCATGCAGATCCTCAACACCCTCACCGTTCTGGCCCTGGTGGTGATGTCCTTCGCCCTGATCGTGGCAGTGCCGGTGCTCTACGCCAGCACCGAGGACAGCGGCCGCTCCAACCGCCTGATCCTGATCGGTGGTGCCGCCTGGGTGGCCCTGGTGCTGGTGAACTGGGGCATGAGCCTGCTGGTGGTCTGAGGGCCCGGGCTGTCCGGGGGGCCGAAGGATCTGCCCCTGCCCCGTAGGCGGGTTCGAGCCGGCAGTCGTGTCTAAGGGGCGGATCCCCAGGTTCGGTTCGATGTCCCCAGTTTGTTCGGCACGGGTGTGTTCAGGCTGAGACCCCGCCAGATTCTCCTCCTGTGTGCCGGTTGCGATCTGCTGGGGGTCCTGGGTCTGGCGGCCCTGCTTGATCGCTTTGCCGACACAGGCCTGCAGGGTCAGCCCTGCTGGCTGGTGTCCTACGCGCTGGTCTACATCGCCTTCAGCTGGTTGTTCGGCAGCTACACCCTGCTGCGCTGGCCCCGGCTGGATCTGCCCCAGCTAGTGGTGCGCCTGCTGGTCACCACCCTGGCCACGGCCCTGGTGGTGGTGCTCGTCTACTGGCTGCTGAATCTGCCGGAGACCTTCACGCTGGGCCACCGACGGGTCCAGATGGTGCTGCTCAGCGGCCTGAGCCTCTGGGCCCTGGCCGTGCGGCTGGTTCTGTGGCGACTGTCCAGAACCCGCCAGCGGCAGGGCCTCAGCCCGCTGGAGCACGCGGAGAGGGAGCAGCAGAGGCTGTTGCCTGCCCACCTGCCGGATCAGGCCCTCGGGCTGGAGGAGCTCCCCTGGTCGAATCCCCTCAGCGTGCAGCGCCAGCTGAAGCGCAGCGCCGATGTGGCCCTGGCCCTGATGCTGCTGCTGGCCACCCTGCCGCTGCTGCTGCTGGCAGGGCTGCTGATCTGGCTCGAGGACCGGGGGCCGGTGTTCTACGTGCAGGAGCGCAGCGGGCTCATGGGTCGATGCTTCCAGCTCTACAAGCTGCGCACGATGTGCCAGGCCGCTCCCGATGCCCCCGCCACCTGGACGGTGCGAGGGGACGCCCGCATCACCCGCACGGGGGCGTTCCTGCGCCGGGTGCGGCTCGATGAGCTTCCGCAGCTGTGGAACGTCCTGCGGGGGGACATGAGCCTGATCGGGCCGCGTCCGGAGCGCCCGGAGCTGGAGCACGACCTCGAGTCCCGCATCCCCCACTACCGCAAGCGCCACTGGATGCCGCCCGGCCTGAGCGGCTGGGCCCAGGTGTGTGCCCCCTACGCGGCCAGCGTCGAGGAGGCAGAACTCAAGCTCAGCTACGACCTCTACTACCTGCGCCACTGGGGCACCGCCCTGGACCTGCTGATCCTGCTGAAAACGGTCAAGACCGTGCTCAAGGCCCACGGGCGTTGAACCGCTGAGAGGCCTGGAGCCCGGCTCGCCGCGGGTTGAATGAAGCGGATGAAGAGATTCGAACTCTCGACCCTCTCCTTGGCAAGGAGATGCTCTACCACTGAGCTACATCCGCAGAGCGCCTCTGGGGGAAGGCGTTCCGGTCGGGCTCGCCGCCGACTGGGCCATCATGCACCATCGAGGGTGCCCCTGGCCAATCCACCCCCCATGGCTGATCCGGGAACCGGCTCTCAGCTGCTGGCGGCCTCGTAGAGGCTGCGGATCTGGGCGGCACTCCGCTTCCAGTCGAACCGGGTTGCACGGGCGACCGCGGATCGCTGGAGCTGCTGGCGCCGCTGGGGCTCGGTGGCCAGCGACTCCAGGGCGTCGACCCAGCCGGTGAGGTCATCCGGTGGCAGGAGGACCCCGGCCTCACCCACGATTTCCGGCAGTGAAGTCCTGTTGGAGCACATGACCGGGGTCCCGAAGTGCATTCCCTCCAGCACGGGCAACCCGAAGCCCTCGTAGTGACTGGGATAGAGATTGACAAGGCAATGTTGATAAAGCCAGGCCAGTTCCCCATCACTGACATAACCCAGAATATGAATATCGTCAGCCCATGGGGAGGCTGCGACCTGCTGATCAAAGCCATCCATCATCCAGCCTTGCTTACCGGCAAGGACCAGGGGGATGGGGGCGCCGCCCCTGGCACGAAACTGCTGGTAGACATCCAGCAGGAAGGCCTGGTTCTTCCGGGGTTCGATGGTTCCGGTCGACAGGAAGAAGGACTCCCCAGCTTTGAAGATGCTGTTGTCAGGCGGTTGGGATTCCGGATGAAAGCCCGGTTGTCCGAAGCGTGAGGCGGGATAGATGACGTGCACCCTGGCTGGGGCGATGCTGGGGAAGTGCCTCAGGAAAGCCTGCTTGGTCGCTTCTGAGATGGCCACGAAGCCGTCGGCGAACTGGGCGGCTCTCTGAACGCCTTCCAGGCAGCCCTTACGGTTGCTTTCGGTGGTCCACTCAGGATGCTCGATAAAGCTCATATCGTAGAGCGTGTAGATGAGTGTGCCACGTAAGCGCCATGGTGGACACCAGAAGTTGTTGGCGTGGACAACATCAAAGCGGTCCAAGAATGATCCTGCCTTGCCACGATTGATCCAGAATCGCGTAGCACTCTTTCGGCGGACCTTGCGAGGACCAAAGTGAACGCCGCGTCTCCAGTGCGGAAACGCCACGGCCTGGAAGGGGTCATGAAAGAAGTCGCCGAAGCTCGTCATCAGGGTGAACTCATCATCGGCAGCTGATTCCAGCAGGCCATCGATCAAGGCTGCTGCATAGAAGCCGCAGCCGGCCTTTTGCCGACCCGTCTGACTCACATCAAAAGCAATCTTCAGTCCACTCATGACTCCGGTACCTCCAGGTGCGGGATAAGGATCGGCTGGGGGAGAGGACGCAAGCGCTGCTTGAGCTTCCGCCAGTAGCGACGGACGCCGCTGGCCTCAATGCCCAGTTCCTGATTGATGGCGCCCAGCTGTCGCCACCCCTGGAGAACGGCCTTCCAGTTCCCCGTCGCCCCTCCCTCGGCCATGGCCACCAGGGGGTGCTGGCAGACCATGGGGGGGGGCTCCGGGGGCTGCGTCAGGAGAATGGATTGCATCAGCTTGTAGTCGGCCGAGAGACTATATGTCTCATCGAAGGACTGCTGTCTGTACGTCTCAAGATCGGCGATGAATCCCGGGTGCGGATAATGCAGTCCTTCTGCCAACTGGCGCCGCCATTCAGCGGCACTGGCTGGGATCGGCTCCACCTGCCACAGGCTTCTGAGCTGGCGACCGGGCCTCCGGAAATAGCCGATCGAAGAGAGCAGCACACGGGCCTTGCTCCGATGGCCGGCCTGAAGGAAGGCGGCATAGGCTCCCGGATCGAGCAGAAGATCATCAGAATTGAGCACATGGGCGTAGCGACCTCCAGCCTGCTGCAGTCCCACGTTCATGGCGGCATAGGGCCCGCCCGTGATGTTGCTGATCCAACGACAGAAACCGTACCTGGCGGCATGTCTTGCCACGACAGCTTCCGTGCCGTCCGTTGAACCCCCATCGATCAGGATGTGTTCCAGTTCCCAGTGATCTTTCTGCAGAACGGCCTGCGCCTGTACGACGCTCATCAGGGTTTCGCTGATGGTTCCGACCGCATTCAGGCAAGGGGTGATGATGGTCACCAGCGGTTGCGCCCTTTCGGCTGGAGGGGTGTCTGCCTGAGCCCTGCCCTGGATGGCCCAGCCTTCAGGGTCCTGCGTCATGGGCTGGGGGTGGCTGAACCACAGCCTGCCACAGCGTTGCTGGCCTCCGGTCCTGCGGACGTAAGCTCCCATGCTCTCCAGCGTCCGTTGAGCTGGTCACGCGCCCCTGCTGTCCTTCCTCTGTGGGTCCACTCCATATCGGCTTTGATGCCCAGATTCTGCGCCGGCAGAGACGCGGTGGCATCAGCCGCTACTTCTGCGAGCTCGCCGCTGCGTTGCCGCAGGCTGGGGTTCGTGTGAGTCTGGCGTCTTCCACTTCCACCGCTCGGTGGCAGCGTGGAACATGGCGGCAGGCCGATGTGGTGCATGCCACCTTTTACGGAGGACGTCCATACCGGCCTCGCCGCGGGCAGCGCCTGGTGAGTTCTCTGTTTGACATGGTTCCGGAACGCCATCCGGAGCAGTTCTTTCTGCCGGGTCTGCGCTCCCCCCATGCCAACAAAGCGTCCTGGCTTTCTGCGTCCGATCTGATCATCAGTATCAGTGCCGCCTCCGCCGATGATCTGGTGTTTTTTCATCCTGGGCTGCAGACGCCTGTCCAGGTGATTCATCTGGCCACAGCCCTGGACAGCATCCCGCCTGAACCGGTGGCCCGGCTGCGGGGGCGACGCTTCTGGCTGATGGTGGGCAAGCGCCATGCCTACAAGAACGGCATGACCCTGATGCGAGCCCTGGCCCTACTGCACCGGGGCTGCCGATCGGGGGGTGATCTTCCCCTGCTGGTCTTCGCCGGCGGTGGCGTCTGGCGCCCCGAGGAGCAGCGGTGCATCGCGGCCCATGGACTGGAGCATGCCGTCCTGCAGCTGCCGGCGAGCGACGCCGTTCTGGCCTGGCTCTACCGCCAGGCGGAAGCGGTGCTGGTCCCCTCGCTGGCCGAGGGATTTTCGCTGCCGTTGATCGAAGCGCTGGCCTGTGACACTCCCGTCGTGGCGTCCGACCTTGAGGTCCATCGGGAGGTCGGCCGGGGATTTTCCACCTTTCTGCCTGCCCTCAATGCCGGGGCCTGGGCCGAGTGGCTCCTCAGCCGTTCCGACAGCCCCGAGGCCCGACCCAGCCAGTGCCTCGGTCCAGGGGAGTACGGACGGCTGCGCCGACAGTTCGCCATGGATCGCCTGGTGCAGCAGCACGTGGAGGCCTATGCAGGCACCGGTCGGCTACCCTCGGCCGGTCCGATGAAGGGTTAACAGTCCAGCGGCCATCGCGTGGCAACTCGTCGCCAAACGTACAAACTTTCCTCCCGTTCCCTGCCAGTTGTCCACGGCATCGGCTCCAGCGTCGAATCTGCGGCGAAGTTGATGGGAGTGCCAATGCGTCCTTGAGGACGCAGGCTGTTTGGGAAAACGAGAGACTCTCCGATACAATGCTCGCGCTTGCCCCCATGCGCTTTCGGATGAATAAAGCCTACAAAGCAATTGAGCATTGCCGTGTGAGTGGTGACGAGCACCTAGTTTCGATCCTCGATCTTGGCCAGCAGACACTGACTGGTGTTTTCCCCTCCTCGCCAGAGGAGCAGGTCACCCGGGGCCCTCTGGAGCTTGTCTGGTGCCCTTCCAGCGGACTTGTGCAGCTCAGGCATTCCTATAATCCGGACGAAATGTATGGAGAAAATTATGGCTATCGCTCGGGTCTGAACCAGTCCATGGTGGAGCACCTCACCGGCAAGGTGCGCTATCTGGAGCGTCTTTCAGGTGTGGGACCCGGCGATACCGTTCTGGATATCGGAAGCAATGACGCCACCACGCTGAAGGCCTACGCAACGCCGGATCTGCATCGCATCGGCATCGACCCCACAGGTGTCAAGTTTTCGGAGTTCTACCCCGATGACATCAAGCTGGTCCCCGACTTCTTCTCATCCGCAGCCTTCAAGAGTGTTTCTGCGGCACCGGCGAAAGTTGTCAGTTCCATTGCCATGTTCTACGACCTGGAGGATCCAGTGTCGTTTGCTCGACAGATCTGCGATGTGCTCGCTGAGGATGGCGTCTGGCATTTCGAGCAGAGCTACATGCCGTCCATGCTGCGGACGAACTCCTATGACACGATCTGCCACGAGCATCTGGAGTATTACTCGCTTGGCGTGGTTGCCAAGATCCTGGAGGCGGCTGAGCTCCGTCTTGTTGATGTCGTGATGAACAATGTGAACGGTGGGAGCTTTGCTGTCACCGCCGCGCGAAAGTCCAATACCTCCCTGCGTAGCAATGCAACGGTCATCGATTGGCTTCTGGAGCAGGAGGATCGCATGGGACTCTCCACGCCAAAGCCATTCCGCGACTTCGAAGAGCGTGTCTTCCGCCACCGCGACGACCTCACGCGCCTCGTCAAGTCTCTGGTTGCTGACGGAAAGACGATCATTGGGTATGGAGCTTCCACCAAGGGCAACGTGCTGCTGCAGTTCTGCGGGTTCACTCCGAACGAGATTCCGTTCATCGCCGAGGTCAACGAGGAGAAGTTCGGCCGCGTCACACCCGGCACCAACATTCCGATCATCTCTGAACAAGAGGCGGCGGCGATGAATCCTGACTACTACCTTGTTCTGCCCTGGCATTTTCGCAGTGGCATCGTGCAGAGGGAGAAGCAGTACCTGGCCGGAGGCGGCCGCATGATCTTCCCGTTCCCAGAAATCGAAATCGTTTAGATCGGCATCCATGCTTCGTAAACTCAGGAACAGATTCGACAACGCCTCCGCGCTGCTCGCCGGAACAGCCGAAGCAGCAGCCGCTTGCGTCGCAGAAGTCCGGCAGCTGGATGTAGAAGTCCGGCAGCTGGATGAGAAATTTGAGCGCACGGCGCGTCTGTGCGGTCGCCTCGCTGCGTTTGAGGTCCAGCGACTGAAGGAGATTGACACTCTCGCCGATGTGGAGTTTCAGGTCTACTCCCAGTTTGGTGAGGACGGCATCATTGAGTGGCTGGTCGCAAATCTTGAGCTTCAGAACAAAACGTTTGTGGAGTTTGGTGTTGAGAACTATCTCGAGGCCAACACCCGTTTCCTCTTGCTGAATCGCAACTGGACGGGTCTGGTCCTTGATGGGAATCCTGAGAACATGGAGCACCTGCGCTCCACAGCCACCTACTGGCGGAATGATGTTCAGGCCCAAGCAGCCTTCATCACCGCGGAGAACATCAAGGAGCTGATCCAGCGGAACGGATTTTTCGGACCTCTGGGCATCCTCAGCATCGACCTTGATGGCAATGACTATTGGATCTTGAAGGAGCTCGATGGATTGCGCCCGGATATCCTGATTCTTGAGTGCAATCCCGTGTTCGGAGACCGCCATGCGGTGACCGTTCCCTACGACCCGACGTTCGAGCGCTTCCGCAGTCACCACTCGGGTCTGCTCTTCGGTGCGTCCATCGCGGCGTTGCGGGAGTTGGCCGATAGCCGTGGCTATGAGTTCTTCGGCACTTGCTCGAATGGCCTGAATGCTTTCTTTGTCCGATCCGACCTCGCTCCGAGGATCGTCGGGAAGATCAAGCGTCGCATCGCCTGGCCCGCCATCCATCGCGACTCGCGCAACCTCGATGGACAACTCAGTTATGTGCGCGGCAAAGATCGTTTTGACCTCATCGCCGATTGTGAGGTTCATTGCTGCCGCACCAACCGCAGGGTCAGGCTTGGTGACCTCGGCGACCCCTACAGTGCGGACTGGCTTCGTGCCATGGCTCTGCCCGGGGACCTGCCAGCAGGCGCTGCCTAACCACCCATGAACACCACCACCGTCCTGGCTCCCGTCTCCATCGGAGAACTGCTCGACAAGATCGTGATCCTCGAAATCAAGGAAGAGAGGATCTCCGAGGAAGCCAAGCTCATCAATGTGCGCAACGAGCTCCAATCCCTGCGCTCCATCCGGCCGGCTTCCCTCACCGACAATCCCGCCCTGGCACCTTGGGAGCAGTCCCTGCGGGAGGCCAACAGTGAGCTGTGGGACCTGGAGGATCGCATCCGCGACAAGGAGAGGGCCGAAGACTTCGGTCTGGAATTTGTGGAGATTGCCCGTCTGATCTACCGCACCAACGACCAGCGAGCCCATGCCAAGAAGATGATCAATGTGCTCTGCGGTTCAGATATCGTCGAGGAGAAGTCCTACCAGCCCTACTGACGACGCATGAAGGTAGCCCTTGTCCAGCTCGATGCCAACGGTGACTGCCTCTATGCCACGACGATCGCCCGTCAGATCAAGCAGGACTATCCCGGTTGCCATCTCACCTGGTGGATTTCCTCACGATGCAGCAATCTGCTGACGGGGAATCCCTACGTCGATGAGGTGGTCTCTGTCGACCTTTCCGATTGGAGCAATGTCAGCCGCGACATCATCTGGACATTGGCGATGCGGCAGATTGTGCGTCGACAGACGGGCCCGGACCCCTACGACCGGATCTGGACACCGCAGGTCTACCCGGACAACTTTCGTCGATTTGATGGCACGGTCAGGCCCAGCATGTTCCGTGGCTACGATCGACCCATCACCGTCCCGATTGACCCCATCATCGCCCTGACTCCGGAGGAAGAGAGTCGAGCTGCTGCGTATGCCTCTGAACACAGTCTCTCGGCCAAGGGAAGGGTTGTTCTGTTTGAATGCTCCTCCAACAGCATGCAATCCCATGTCACTCCTGACTTCGCCAAGGAGGTGGCCAGGTTGAGTGCAGCTGCCAAGGAAGACATCTTTTTTCTGCTGTCCACCATGCAACCCCTTGGGGATGACCTGCCCGCCAATGCGGTATCGGCGGCCTCCCTCACGATGCGGGAGAACCTTGCCTTGCTCGACCACTGCTCCGATTTCATCGGTTGTGGCAGTGGATTGACCGTGGTAGCCACCTGCGACCGTGCCAAAAAGGTCCCCATTCTTCAGATCCTTGACAGCGGCCGCTCGGTTTTGGGGTCTTTTCACCATGATTTCAGCTATTGGGGGAAGCCGACGGACATGCTCATCGAGCTGGGCGATGCCACCCCTGAGGAGACCTTTGCGTGCCTGCGACGTTGTCAGGGCAGCGGCATGCAGGGGGCGATCGCAGGGTTTCACCGCCCCGTCCCGGTCACCTTCGACTTTCTCCATACGATCAGCGACTATCTGATCGAGCGCGGCCAGTATCTCGATGCGGCGGAATCCCTGGCTCACACGTACCGGCGCTATCCAGACCGTCCGGAGTTGCTTGACTATGCACGCCGAAACCTTCTGCCTCTCTGCCCACTGGACGGGTCATTCCGCCTCCCCGGCGGGATGCGACAGTGGCAGTTCGTCGAGGAGTCGTTCTCATGAACGTGGACGATCAGGGCTCGACGTCGGCGTTGCATGCTTCAACCCTTGATCTGACGGTGGGTCCGCCCCACGCGTATGTACGTTGTGACGACGGCATGGTGGCAGACGTCCGCATTGAGGAGAGCTATGGGCTTCGGGCCTACATTCAGATTCTCGAGAAAGACTGTGAGCAGCTTTCCGAACTGATCGCCTCCTGCAGCCTGCCCACAGAGGCCTTTGAGCGCGCTTCAAGGCCCGGTCCTGCATGGGATCTGGACGTCACCGGTGTTCCTGTGCCTCAGCACGGGGAGATTGACTGGATATCTCGCTATGCTCCCGAGCGTCCTTCGGATCGGCCTGCGCCTTCTGTCCTCGCCAGGGCCGTGAAGAAGGTTGGCAGACGCCTGAGGCACCTTGCCCGCAGGGTATGGCCTTTCCAGGGTGGGACCTCGGTTCCTGGCTCTCCACCGGCGGCGTTGCCGGGGATTCGCGTGCCCATGCAGTCGTCGTATCTTCTCGCGCCTGCAGATCAATCCGGCACCATTCTGGACGATCCTTCCCAGGAGCTACGACCTTATGAAGCTCCTGCTGAGGAGGCGGTGGCCTTACGTGAATGGCCCCGAATCTCAGTGGTTACCGTCAGCTTTAACCAATGCAACTTCCTTCGGGAATGCCTGGACTCCGTCCTTGGGCAGAACTATCCCAATCTAGAGTTTATTGTCATTGATGGTGGATCTACGGACGGAAGTCGTGAGATTCTGGAGTCCTATCGACCCCGTCTGTCCCATCTTGTCATCGAACCCGACAGGGGTCAGTCCCACGCCTTGAATAAGGGATTTCATCTCGCCACAGGGGATGTGATGACCTGGCTATGCAGCGATGACAGGTTGGAGCCGGGTGCTTTGGAGACCGTGGCACGGGTCCGATCCTGCCAGCCCTGCGATATTGTCGTCGGCGGCTGTCGCGTGATTGATTCTGCCGGTCAGACCAAGCTGATCCACTATTCAGGCTTCCTTCGCGGATGCCTGAGTCCGTTGAGTTTTGGTGATCTGACTAGCTTCACTTCAACGTGGCAGAAGGGACTCTACTTCTATCAGCCGGAACTCTTCTTCACGCGCGACCTCTGGAACCGTGCTGGTTCCCATGTGAAGGAGCATCTGCACTATGCCATGGATTATGAGCTCTTCCTCCGATTCGCCCTATCGGGTGCGCGACTTTACGCTGTGGAGCAGATTCTTGCCTGCTCCCGCCAACACGAGGATCAGAAGACCCGGCATGACGTTCCCATGTATCTTCCAACAGTGAAGCGCATCTTGAGTGACTTCCGCCTCCAACTCGTCTGCCTGCAGCAGCCATGAGGCGTTCCCTTGTTTTGGGCGTAGGAGGCCAGGACGGCAGCATCCTGGCGGAAGAGCTGGTGGCCTCAGGCCGTCAGGTTCTTGGCCTTGGACGCCGTGAGTCTTTTCCGTACCCGATCGACAGTCCCCACTTCGCGTACCGACAGCTGGATCTCGCGGAAGCGGCTGAACTGGACAGCTGTCTGAGGGAGTTCCAGCCGGATGAGGTGTTCCATGTGGCAGCCGTGCATGGTTCGGCTGGATTTCCCTACGAGGAAGTGTGGGGCAGTGCCTTGGATGTCAATACCAAGTCACTGCACCGGGTCCTGGAGTTCGCCAGGCAAGAGCAACCCCAGCTCAGGGTTTTTTACGCCAGTTCAGCCAAGATCTTTGGTCCTGCCCTGCGAGGGCGTGTGGATCTATCCACGCCTCGCGATGGCAGCTGTCTCTACTCGATCACTAAGAAGGCCTCGGGTCAGCTTGCCTCCTATTACGAGCGGACCCATGGAATCAAGACAACAGTGGCGATTCTCTTCAATCACGAGTCAGAGCGACGTCCCAGTTCTTTCTTTATTCCAAAGATCTGCAAGGCTGTTTCCTCCTCCTTATCCAATCCATTCCATCGGGAGGAGATTCAGACGCTCTCCTTCCACTGTGACTGGAGCACTGCCCGAGATTTCATGCGGATGGCGCTCCGCGCCGTTGAGGTTGGCTTCGCTGGGGAGGTCATCTTTGCCAGTGGGACTACCTGGAATGGCCGTGACTTCGTCCAGCAGCTGTTTTCCAGGCATGGTCTCGACTATGCTCAGCATGTCGTTGCCCCTGATTATGTTGAGTCCTCCTTCTTCGAGGTTGATCTGTCGGACACGCTTCGTCAGATTGATGCCCGCGCCCGGGAGGACATCTTTACACTGTGTGATCGCCTGATTACCTCCCCAAACCAATGACGCCCCCATTCCATTCCCCATGACCCCATCCATGCGACCACACTCCTTCAGGTACCGCTTGCGCGAGTCCTTGGCGATTTTGTGTGGCCGTTTGCCGGCGCGGCTGACCACCATTGATGCCTTGACAGCTGCTCAAGGCGAGTTGGCGCAGTCCAGGGCTGAACTGGCCAAGATCGCAAAGGTGGCTGCGGAAGTACGTGCTCAGGTTGATATTCTTGAATCTGAAATAGACGCTAAGAGCGATCAGTTGAAACAGTCTTTGGACACTTCAAGAGATCTTGAGGCTCGGCTGCGGCTTCTCGCGAATCCCGGTCAAAGTGACAGAAGTATGAATGACTCTATCGTATTCCCTATCCCTGAGGTCATCCTGACGGGAGCCAGGGACAAGGAGTTCAGAGTTATTGATGTAGGCGCTCAAATACTGGAATCGTCTGACCATGTATACTCACAACTATTGACAGTCTTGTCAGGAAAGGTGATTGGATTTGAGCCTCTTACGGAAGAGCTCAATAAGCGCTTAGCCCAGGACGTTACCGCAACCCTTCTGCCCCATGCCATTGGAACGGGACATCCAAGTGTTCTGCATGTTACGCAGTTTAATCCTGCTTCATCTCTCCTGCGTCCCAACCATCTACAGCTAGATCAGTTTCTGGCCTTGCCTGAAATGTTGACTGTTGTTTCTGAGCTCCCGATGGAGACACGACGACTTGATGACGTCCCTGGCCTCGATGGTTGCACGCTGCTCAAGGTAGACGTTCAGGGAGGTGAGCTGGCCGTCCTGCAGGGCGCCTCCGGAACTTTGCGTGATGTCATGGCTGTCTTCATCGAAGTGGAGTTCCTTGATCTCTACCGGGAGCAGCCTCTTTTCCCCGCTGTTCACTCCTTTCTTGAGGAACAGGGATTTGAGCTCCTTGACCTCATGAATCTCGGCTATGGTTCTTATCGGGAAGCTAATTGTGGAGATGTAAGATCCAAGCTGTTGTGGGCTGATGGATTTTATGTCCGCAAACTTGACGTTGCATCACCTCCGCCGCTGGCATCTCTAGCTCAGTTGGCATGTACGACTCATTATATTGGATGTAAATATGACTATGCCGCGCATGTTCTTGCATTCTGCGACCGTTTATACGGTACAAGCTACCATCTTCCCTACCAGCAGAGTCTCCATCACGCGGTGTTTAAAAACTAAAGCCGTTCCAGTTTTCTGCTCTGCTATTGTCTGCGTCTCTTGCTTTCATCTCTGCTCGATTCTGACAGGATGGGAATGATCACTCACTACTTTCCTTGACTCATCCAGAAGTGTATGAGACTCGCTTCAATTCGTTGACCTGTCTTCTCTCCCGCCTCCCTTGACCCGCACCGCTCTCATCGCCGGCATCACAGGCCAAGATGGTGCCTACTTGGCACGCCATCTTCTTCAAGCCGGCTACCGCGTCGTGGGCAGTAGTCGCGATGCCCAGAGCAGTGACACCAGTCGACTTGAACGGCTGGGGATTCGGGAGGACGTGGAACTGATCTCTCTGGCACCGAATGACTTCCGCAGTGTCCTCAAGGCCCTGTCATCGATAGAGCCCGCAGAGCTCTACAACCTGGCTGGGCAGACCAGTGTGGGTCTTTCCTTCGAGCAGCCTGTCGAATGCATGGAATCGATCGCCAGTGGAACCCTCAACTTTTTGGAGGTGCTTCGGTATCTGGGGGCTTCCACCCGTCTGTTCAGTGCCGGCAGCTCAGAGTGCTTCGGAGATACGCAGCTCCAACCGGCGACTGAGGCGACTGCCTTCCGTCCACGCAGTCCTTATGCCGTGGCGAAGAGTACGGCGTACTGGCAGGTCGCGAATTATCGTGAGGCCTACGGGATCTTTTGTTGTACAGGTATTCTGGCGAATCATGAATCTCCGCTGAGGCCCCAACGGTTTGTCACGCAGAAGATCATTGCAGGTGTTCGCAGTATCAAGAATGGTGAGACGCATGAACTCCGGTTGGGGAATCTTGATATCTGGCGTGACTGGGGCTGGGCTCCTGAGTATGTCGTGGCGATGCATAGGATGTTGCAGGCTCCCGTGGCCAAAGACTATTTGATTGCTTCTGGCCAGACCACGTCACTGCGAGAATTCGTCCGGCTGGCGTTCTTGTCGGCCGGCTTGGAGCCCGGATCGTATGTTATCAGTGACGCCACCTTCCTTCGTCCCAGTGATCTGAAGTACTCAGCAATGGACCCGAGTCTCATTGCTACGGACCTGGGCTGGAAGGCCGAGGTCACGCCGGCTGAGATAGTTCAGAGAATGTACGACGAAACTTTGGTCTAGAGCTGCCCTGGATGACAAGTATATACTGGCTTGTTCAAGCTCTTCCCTTAACTCTACCTAGTGACTTGAACTTGGTTCCGCCAGGTTGTGTCTTGTGCGGTTGACAAGTAAGTTGAACCTGCCGTTCCGGTTTTTCTGGTTTGCATTGGACTCTATCTTGTCAACCAATTGGCAAGTTCCATTTGCAGACTCTGTTTCGACAGGCTGAATTCTTCAACTCTCGAACCTGAGACTCTTGGGCGCGTTGTGTGTCGCGACTCCGAAGCTTGATGACGTATAGACATCCTATCGCTTATGGCTTAGTACCTAAAGGGCGTCCCAGTTCTGCATGAATTGCCAGGGCGGAGCTCGGCGGGAGTGGGCTAACCTGCTGGAATCGAATGCCACCAGCACGAATTCAGGTTCATCACGCCCATGAGGTCAGGATGCAGTGACGCTGACATCCCTCATCAACACATTCATTGGATTTGAGGCAGTATCTCAGGATCATGGTCGCTGATGCTCTTGGTCAAGTCGCTTCGTGATGGCTGGCACCACAAAGCTGTAGACTCTTCAAGTCGCCCAAAGGCTGAAGATGATCCTGCTACTTCTACTTCTAAACAACGCTTGAACTACGGCACTGTGTGATTAGAAGCCTGTCTTCTTGACGGCAGTACACGTAGCAAACGCAACCGGCTGATTGCCCCAGAATATTGTCAATGGCCGATTTACAGGAGGTGGCTTAGAGTCTATAAGCCCCGACTCATTTTTGAGGGGGCTATGCAGTCTTTAGGAAATCCTGATGATCTTCGTCTGTTAACAAGGCTCGGTTATCTTAGTAACTTGCGGGCGACTGCTCGCAGCATGGTAATCACGGAACGATGCTTCTCTGTAGATACCTGGGCTGATTGGGGCGCGTCACTCAGGACTTCAATATCAGAGAGCATTAAGCTCTCTATCGCAATGCCCAGTTGCCGACTATCTCCCTCCGTGTGAAAGGGTTCGCTGATAATCCGTATGACTAGTTTCTCTTCTCCGTCAAGCGGAGGCAACTTTAACCACGCATCCAATCCGGCTAAAGGCAAGGGAGCATCATGAATCACGACATCATTTGCGATAATCTGGACTGGTTTGTGGGGTGGAGAAAAGTGTAAGCTCCTTATCCGGATTGATCGTGGTGCTGTTGGGCCTTTTAGGTGGATAGAGCATTGCGCATTCCCATCTGTCCAACGAAGAAACCTCTCGTCATGTTTCTCCATAGGGAAAAAGCCGAAAACACCTTCAAAGGTATCAGGAACAACTGCAACTTCCATTAAGTTGCTGGTGCTCACGTTCCATTCTAATTGAGTAGACCTTTGTCTCCCCTTGAGAAAGGGACAAGAAGCACCAGAGCAAAGTTCGGGTATCTTGCCTTCAATCAGATCTGATCTCATCTGTTGAATAGCTTCATTGTTCCAAATACTCTCGAGGGGCTCTTTCCTTAGGCTTCCAATTGGTTGCGGTGACCAGCAGCAGGGATGCACTTCTCCTGTGTAGGTCATTCTGAGTTCGACCCACGGCAACATGCAACGGATTGAGTTCTCTTCCCAAGGTATATTAGGAACATCCTTGGAATCCTCAATAAATGGCTTCAAGTTTGAAAAGCCCTCTGATTCGATCAGTTCTCCCTGAATCCAAGAGGTAATTGGCAGGCTCCTTGAGTTTGCATAAGAATGGAAGCCATCTACAATTTCCTTCAGTTCATTTGGGGGAAAGTTGCTTAACAGTTGCTTTCTGTAGTCAAATTCCCAATTACCCTTCCGGACATTCCACTGGTCCAAGGTATTATCTGGTTGTTCGTTGAGTGACCAGAGCTCAAGAAAATCTACTCCAAGATCTTTGCAGAGATCAATCATCTCACAAACCTCAGATATGTTCTCTTTCATCAACGTCATCTCAATGGCGATCTTTGGGAATTGACGGTTAATTGAATTGCGAGCATCAACTAAGCCCCGCACTGCAGCAAGAATTCTCTCTAGTGAGTATCCTCGAATCTTATGGTACAAATCCTTATTGGGCGAATCGATGGAAATGCGAATCTTCTTTATTCTTGAAGATAGGAGTCTGGCTATATTCGTGCTGTTCAGCAAGGTTCCATTTGTATTAAATGTCAAAAAGAACTGACTGTCGGGGTTAGATTCTTCGACTGGGTATCGCTCAAGAATGTTCCAAAACAAATCACTCATCAATGGCTCTCCGAGCCCTGTTAGGTCTACAAGCGTTGCTTTTGGTATAAACCCATCGACTTGACTGACTAAATCAGCTTCAAAGTCTTCCTTCTCAACACTGCGTATCCCATGATCACACATAACGCACTTCAAGTTGCATCTTGAAGTCATCGTCATGCTAATAATTCTTGGGTAGTTACTTGCCTGCAGGAACCTTTTTTCTGCGTTGTCCTGCAATATAGTCATGGGTGTTCTAAGACTACCCCAATTCAATCACATTCTGTTCGCATCGTCAATCCCCTCTTCCAGAAAAGTTGATGCTTCTCCATCACGACCATTCCAGCTATCTGGTGTGTGTTGGAATCGGTCAATGCGTCCATGCAGCGAATCCGCGAAAACTGCTTTCAGCTGGCCGGTCAGCCCACCTCACCGCCACTGCGTGGCAGAGATCGCCCAACAGCTGGCGGTGGACATGATCGCCCTCAAGAAGAGCCAAAGGGCTTGGCGGTTCCAGCCGGAGCTGGTCCCCGCCAATCAGAAAGATCCTCAGGGCTGGACGCCTGCCGTCCTGTTCCACCAGGTGTTCGGGACCGCTGGCCTGATCGCCATCGCATTGGGTGTCTACTGCCGTGAGTGGGCCGGTTACCTGTGCCCGTTGGCCGTTGGCGAGCGGCCGCCCCGGATGCCCATGCAAAGACCTTGCCGGTGTTTGATGCGCTGAAGGATCTGGAGAAGCGCTCTGCGAAGGGTCAACGCGACATCCAACGGCTCCAGCAGAAGCTTCGCGGCAAGGAGAAGCCCCTGGCGCACCCGGCGGCATTTCAGATCGCCTTCAAACAGATTCAGGCTCGCTGAGGATAGGACACGGGCGAACGACTCTGGCCGCGTATCCGCACTAGCTGCTGAAGATACCTGATTCAGGTAGGTCACCCTGTGCACTCTCCCGCAGGCTTCCATAGCCGCTGCGCGTAGATCAGTCCAGACCGCCGTCCATAGGCTTTGGTTCGCGGCTCATGGGGACGACCTTGATCGCCGTACTGGCTGTTCCCACTTTTCTTCTCATCGTCTCACGCACACGGAACGCCAGCGGATTCTGCTCACCTGCACCCCGCCGGAATTAGTCGCCCTGCCATCGGGGCAGATTGTGCCGATCCTGGCGGACCAGTGCATGGATGTTGGCTCGGAGCACAGCTTCCTTCGGGTTCTCCAAGCCCATGGCCAGTTTCACCGCAGTGGACGACCTGACCGCCGCAGAACCCGGGTCCTGCTCCGGGCCTGGGATGTTGCGGATTGGGATGACGAGCAGATCGCTGGCCATCTCGTAGGCCATGCCTACGTGAGAGAGCGTGTCAGATGTTGGCGACCCCAGCCGCTGACTCACCCTGCCGACAACGGCAGCACCATGCAAGCCGCCACCCTGGAGAGCCGGCTGGTGGTCTTGGGTGTTCTCTGGCCGTTTCCCAGATCCACCGTCAGTCACGACAACCTTTACTCGGAGACGCCTTTTAGAACCGGGATACATCGGGCTGACTTCCCCAGACGACTCTTCCGAACCGTGCAGGAAGCCCGGACCTGGGTCATGGCGTACGTGGGTAGGGCTAACGATCAGCACCGCCACTGGGCATGTGGTTCATGACGCCAGGCCATCTGCGTAGCGTCCAGGCCAATGAGATCTGTCATCACAGGGCCAGTGTCTAGGAACAGGCACACCAACGACATCTCCGTCGCGGGACACCATGGACGTGCAGATGTTGTCAGCAGACGCCGGTCTGCCTCAATCCACGACCGCTGGACCTTGACGTCAAGTAGGAACGTCGACCATGGCTGCCTGAATGGCGGCAGTGGCCACATCTTTCATGAAGCCACCGGACCATGGTGTCGTACTGCCATTGCAGTAGTTGGATGATCCTCCGGATGGTTCAGCCTCTGATCGACATTTCCCCATCCGGCGACCCCGACCCATTGGTGTAAGACGGGCATGGGAGTGCTTAGATTCGTCGGCCTTTGAGCTCGTAACACCACCCTGCCGGCCTTACACCCTTTTTCGTCCGGACCAAGCACGTTGCACCACATTGCTTTAGTCATTGGTACGTCGTGGCGATTCATGGTTTTTTGCAATGCCCGGTGGCTAAGCACTGCCTCATCGTTTCTGGCCAGACCATATCCCTGCAGAGCTCTGTAAGCGTGGTCTTAGCTATGGCCAGCTGATCTGAGATCTTTAACTGCGGATCCTGGATTCATCGCGGATGATCTTGGCTGGAAGGCCGAGTTGGTAGCCGCTCAGATTGTTCCGAACATGGATAAAACGACCATTTGGTAAAGACATCAGGTCTGGCCGGATGCTCTTCGGAAAGACTTGGAAGTTACGGTCTAACGTCGCATCTTTAGATAGATCCGTTTCAAAAGACGTTTGAAACTCAATGGCAATGCTTCTGGCTTGCCGGCCTGAATTCCATGGTAGATATGTTGTTCCCCATAGCACTCTGCCGATGGCTTCAGAATGTAGTCGACCAATCGATCGTGATCTGCTTCCCAGTTCTTCAACATTTGCGTGGCCGTTCGTTGGGCATTCTCGCGAACTCTTTGTATGTCCGTAAATTTCAATGGCTTGGGGTTCTTTGGGTTGTATAGAACTCCATTGACTCCATCGATAAGATACTCATTCATGGTTCCATTGTCTGCTGCGATGATGCAGAGTCCAGCAGAGAGTGCTTCTAGGAAGGACTGTCCAATCCCTTCTTCCAGCCGAGGCGCAACAAAGATATCGCAATCACTGATTATCCTCATGATATCCTCTTTCTTCTCGAACCAATGACTAATTGTTAGGGACTGGCAATAGGCCAGTGCCGAGCGGACTTCTTCTTCGCTGATCTCTATTTCTCCCGGATCAGACGACAGATGGATATGCATATTCAAATCCTCTCTAACTTCGGCAAAAAGTGTTTTAACCATGCTTATTGAGATCTCCGAAGGCCTTCTGGCCCAGAAAAAGGCATTCAGGCCGCTTTTCTTTCTTTCTGAAGGCTCATTCGTTCTTTCGCAAACCGAAGGAGGCATATACTTGAAATATTCTGATGCCAAACCATTGCTGACTGCTATAGCGTGAATGGCAGTTGAAAAACTAATGACTTTTGATCCTTGAAATGGCTTCCATAGCGTCCCAAGGTCAAACAGAGGACCACGTGCTATACCGAACTGATCGAGCATCGGTATGAATATCACGTTGCCATGTCGTTGTGCGACACAGCTTGGCATGCCCTTGGGTATGGCCTGAAAAATTATAATGACATCGTAAGTGACTAGTTCTTTAAAATGAATGGCCTTACCCCCATTCCAGCTCTTGTCCCAAAAGAACTCAACGTTGAATCCCCTTTCTCTAAGTAGGTTCGGCAGAAAGAGAGTGGACTCAGTCTTTTGGTGGAACGAATGATCACAGTACGCAATTCTCATGTCATGTGGACCATGCTCGAATAGCATTGGTCAGTCTACCATGTACTCTGGATGCGAAGTGCTTGATCCTTTTGTCAAGTCTTTGTGGTATAAACGAAAGTTCTGGATAGTGACTGCTGGCAATCCCAATCGCCTCACGAAGGCTCAATCCTGGGCTTTCAGTATACATCTGCTTTCGCTCCTGCCAGGCAATCAGATAGTAAAATAGCGTCAAGAGAACCTTGGCTTCTAGCAGTGGATATGCTTTTAACGCAATAATCTGCATCTCTTCCGAGTGCAGCTTAAGATCGCTAGACTCGCCTCCGAGGCTATACACAACAGTAGGAGTATCCACAAGCCGAAAGATGAACCCAAATCTGTAGGCTCTTATGATCCAGTCGGAATCAGCGGCTATGCGTAAGCTTGTGTCGAAGCTTCCAATGGTGTTGAAGACTGACATTTTTGCATACACAGCATTGTGACATAGATTTGGACATCTAAAGACTACGTATTGGTCTGGAGGCGAAGGTTGCCATAACCATTCAGTACTGGCGTCCTTCGCTAGCGCTGCTGATGCAACGACGTCAGCCCTGCGATTCTTGGAACGCAGGATTCTTTCTATCCTGGCAACTCCTTCCGGAATCAAGTAGTCGTCGGCGTTGACAAAGCAAGCGTACTCGCCGTTGGCTTGTCTTATGCCTTTGTTCATTGCATCATAGATTCCACTATCCTCCTCAATAACCTTGACGTCAATAATTTCTGAATATCTATCAATTAGCAATGCCGTCCCATCGGTTGAGTTGCCATCGATGACAATGTATTCGCAATCAATTATCGACTTACATTCGATGATGCTCGCGAAAGTCTTCTCAATTGTCTTTTCGGCATTGTAGGCAACAGTGATATAGGAGACAAGTGGCTTGAAGTCCAACGTCCTATCGCCAGGGAAGGATCTTTCAAGTCTTGCATGGAGAGGTCCTTTGATCTTCCTGGCAGCCATTGTTCAGTGGATCGGCTGGGGGAATAGTTGAGTTTGCAGTGTTTCTTGTGGCTTTCTGAGTGTTTTGCCTGTCGCTGCTGGCCATTCTCTTGCCCGGATCAGCATTGGCTAAAGCAGCTTAGTGTGTTCGCTCTTGTTTTAAACTCGACAGGCGCTCATGGCCTATGCTCCCATGGCTGTTATCACAATTGATATGTGTTGTTGGCTTTGGTATTGGCTGTTGTTGGAGCTCTCAAGGCTTTGAACCTAGTTGTTCGTCATTACCCCCCCCCCCCCCCCCTGTAACATCCGGTGATCCAACTTATCATAGCCAAGAGGCTGTGTATTTTGCAATTACCCAGGGCTCCTGCCTGCAGTGACGGGGTTATCGCAATCGTTACAGTGGCCTTCCCTTTGTGACGGAAGGGAGCGGACTACGGCTATTTACCAAGAGTCAGTCAGCTCTTCAGTTACGGGTATGCTTATGAATCTCTTTCGCCTTCGCCGGGTCTGGTTGCTGGCCTCGCCTTGACTTCCGACCTGATGGCCATCTCTGTGATGGCAAATACGCCGTGGATGGGCCTTCCGCCAACCATTGGTGTTAGCACGAGGATGTCTGGTTTGTAATGCATGGTTTCAAACTGCATGGCGTCACCATTGCTTACTGCTGCGGACAGGCTATAGTCTCCGGGTTGAAGAAAGGGCATCACAAACTGAAAGACGACGGTTACCACTTCAGATTTGGCTGCTTGTATTTCCCCTTGGCCAATGTTGTTTTCCCCAAAGACAATTTGGCCAGTTCTGTCTCGGATCACAAATCCAGCCAGGAAGCTGTCAATGACAGTTTTACACTTGGCGGTGATTTCAAGTGCTACGGCCTCTCCGCACTTTGGCGTCGTGGTGGCTTCTCCATCTTGCGTCACCATTCTGACACTGGTGATGTAAGCGTGTTGATTCCCGTAGTCGCGTTCAGAATCCCAGCATGCAATCTCGCTCTGCTTGCTCTCGTCGTCCTCCCCATCGTTCGTCCATGTATATCTTATGCCTGTAGATTCTTGCTCAGAGCCGCCAGTTTCCAGAACGCCTGCAACCCCGGCTTCTGGCTCGTGGCTCTGAGTTGAATGAGCATCGCTTGCGATCTCGGCATTCGATGTCTCTAGGCAGTATCGCGTGTAGGCAGTGATAATGGAACCGACTGGTGCGTCCATGCTTAGACGTCCAGAGTCAAGCCAGATGGCTCTTTCGCACAGACTGGAGACCGCATTGAGATCGTGGCTGACAAATAGGAGTGTTCCCATTTCCGTATAGCGCCGGATGAAGCGCATGCATCGCTGGCCAAACACCGCATCCCCCACGCTGAGTGCTTCGTCGACGATCAGAACGGAAGGATCGACATGGGCGACCACCGCGAAGGCCAGCCTGACAAGCATGCCACTGGAATAGGTCTTGACAGGCTGGTGGACGAAATCACCGATGTCAGCAAAGGCCTGAATGTCCTCTAATCTTTCCCTGATCTTTTCCTGCGTCAGGCCCAGCAGAGAAGCATTGAGAAACACGTTCTCGATCCCGGTGAATTCCGGGTTGAAGCCGCTGCCCAGTTCCAGCAGTGCGGCGATGGTGCCGCTTGTTTTCACGCTGCCCTCGGTTGGCGCAAGCGTGCCGCAGATCATCTGCAGCAGCGTGCTTTTCCCGCTGCCATTCCGTCCAATGATGGCGACTGCTTCGCCCGTTCTGATCTCCAGGTTGACATTCCGCAGGGCCCAGAACTCGCGGTAGTACTGACGCCGTCCGCGCCAGAGTGCCTGCTTGAGTCTGTCCTTCGGCTTGGCATAGATCTGATAGCACTTGCCAAGGTCGCTGACAAGAATCGGGTGTTGGTCTTCGCTGGCTCCGCCGTTTGTTTGTGTCATGTCAGATGACATCGGCAAAGGCGGGTTTCGCTTTCTGGAAGGCTCGGAAGCAGATTTCGCAGGCCGCGATGGAAGCGGCAAAGCCAAGGAGGATGTACATCAAGCTTGGTGCCTGTCCAAGCACGGTGACCGCCCGCGTCTCCTCGATGACATGGGCCAACGGGTTCAGCTGCAGGATGGGCTGCCAGCGCGCCGGCATGGCTGACATTGGAAAGAAGATGGGGCTGAGAAACATCAACATACTGACGGCCACACCAACGAGTTGGCCAATGTCTCTGATGAAGACGCCAAGGGCGGAGAGGGCCCAGGTGATGGCCAGGGTTCCCACCAGGAAGGGGAACCAGACGACGGGAAGCCAGAGGAAGCTCAACGGAATCCGGCCATAGGCCGCGATTTCAAAGATGACCAGCACCAACAGGCTGGTGAGGGCGTGGAACCCTGCGGTTGCGGCGGCAACGGGTGCAAGCACCTCCAGCGGGAAAACAACTTTCTTGACGTAGTTCGGATTGGCAAGGACCAGCCCGGGTGCACGGTTCATGCATTCCGCGAACAGATTGAAGACGATCAGGCCGGCAAACAGGTTGACGGCGAAGGCCAGTGGTCCGAGATCCTCGCCGGTTCCCCAGCGAGCTTTGAACACCTGGGAAAAGACCAGGGTATAAACGGCAAGCATCGTCAGGGGCTGCACGAAGCTCCAGCTCAGACCCAGGATGGAACCTCTGTAGCGACCCTGGATCTCCCGTTCCACCAGTCTCCAGATGAGCTCGCGATGCTGCCAGATTGAGGCAGGAAAGCGGATCTTCACCATCGTGCCGCCTTGTCAGGCCTGGATTCCAGGATCATTGGGATTTCATGGTGAAGGAGGTTTGGAGGTTTCGGGAGCAGGGCATCGATCCGTGCCGCACTGGTCTGCCCATCATTCCTGACCTTGCTCGACGCCCTCGAAGGACGGACGTTGGAATCAAGATACACCTCCGCTGGCTTCTTCCCGTTCCCTCAGCGCCCTGCTGTAGGGCCCATCTCCTCCGTATCGGACGATGGCTGGCCCTTGATGATTCCTGCCCCCATTCGCTGTCGGCTACGCCTGTTTCAGCATCAGCCGCTGGCTGTCCACCCTGCTGAAGCCCAGCTTCTCGTAGAAGCCCTCTCCCGTGGTGGTCATCAGGTAGACCCGCTCGGCCGCCGCCACCTCCGGGCTGGCGAGCAGCGCCTCGACGATCCGCCGGCCGACCCCCCGGCCCTGCTGGTCCTCGGCCACCACCACGTCCCAGAGCACGGCACGGAACACCCCGTCACTGGTGGCGCGCCCGAAGCCCACCAGGGTTTCCCCCTGCCAGGCACTCACCACCACCTGGCTGCCGCTGAGCATCCGCGCCAGCTGGGAGGGCCGGCGGCCGGTGGCCCAGAAGCTGTGGCCATCGAGCAGGGCGCCGAGTGCCGCCAGCCGCCAGCGCAGACGCAGGCGCAGCCGGCCGTGGCGGACCAGCCGGATCGGGGCGACGGAGGGAGCCTCGGGCCTGGTGGGGGTGGCGCTGCTCAACGGACCGGGGTGGTGCGCATCAGCTGTGAATCCTGCTCCGTGGGCCGCCCAGGTGCGGATCCCCGGCGAAAAGGACCCCGAGAACCCTTGCAGCAGCACGATTCTTCGCTCTCGGCCACGGTTTTGCGATGGTAGGCTAAGGAACTACGGACAGGCCAACTCCATGCTCAAGCTGCTGCTGGGTGATCCCAATGCCCGCAAGCTGAAGCGTTACCAGCCGTTGGTGTCCGACATCAATCTGCTGGAGGAGGAGATCGAGCCCCTCAGCGACGAGGAGCTCAGGGGTCTGACGGCCGAGTTCCGCCAGAAGCTGGAGAAGCCCGAGACGGCCGCCCGCCGCAAGGCCCTGCTCGATGAGCTGCTGCCCCAGGCCTTCGCTGTGGTGCGCGAAGCGGGCAAGCGGGTGCTGGGGATGCGCCACTTCGACGTCCAGCTGATCGGCGGCATGGTGCTCCACAACGCCCAGATCGCCGAGATGAAGACCGGCGAGGGCAAGACCCTGGTGGCCACGCTGCCGGCCTACCTCAACGCCCTCACCGGCCGCGGGGTCCACGTGGTCACGGTGAACGACTACCTGGCCCGCCGCGACGCTGAGTGGATGGGCCAGATCCACCGCTTCCTGGGGCTCAGCGTCGGCCTGATCCAGCAGGACATGAGCCCGCCGGAGCGGCGCCGCAACTATGCCTGCGACATCACCTACGCCACCAACTCCGAGCTGGGCTTCGACTACCTGCGCGACAACATGGCGAGTGACATCGCCGAGGTGGTGCAGCGCGAGTTCCAGTACTGCATCATCGACGAGGTGGATTCGATCCTCGTCGACGAGGCCCGCACCCCCCTGATCATCTCCGGCCAGATCGAGCGGCCCCAGGAGAAGTACACGGAGGCGGCCCGCATCGCTGGTGAGCTGGAGCGCGCCGCGGAGATGGGCAAGGACGGCATCGACCCTGAGGGCGACTACGAGGTCGATGAGAAGCAGCGCAACGTCACCCTCACCGACGAGGGCTACCAGAAGGCCGAGCAGTTGCTTGGGGTCCAGGACCTCTTCAACCCCCAGGACCCCTGGGCCCACTTCATCAACAACGCCCTCAAGGCTAAGGAGCTGTTCGTCAAGGACGTCAACTACATCGTGCGGGGCTCCGACGCGGTGATCGTCGATGAGTTCACCGGCCGGGTGATGCCGGGGCGTCGCTGGAGCGATGGCCTGCACCAGGCGATCGAGGCCAAGGAGTCCCTGCCGATCCAGCCCGAGACCCAGACGCTGGCCAGCATCACCTACCAGAACTTCTTCCTGCTCTACCCCCGCCTCGCCGGCATGACCGGCACCGCCAAGACCGAGGAGGTCGAGTTCGAGAAGACCTATAAGCTGGAAGTGGCCGTGGTCCCCACCAACCGGGTCCGCTCCCGCTCCGACTGGCCCGATCAGGTCTACAAGACCGAAACGGCCAAATGGCAGGCCGTGGCCGCCGAGACCGCCCAGGTGCACAGGACCGGCCGCCCGGTGCTGGTGGGCACCACCAGCGTCGAGAAGTCCGAACTGCTCTCCACCCTGCTGCAGGAGCAGGAAATCCCCCACAACCTGCTCAACGCCAAGCCGGAGAACGTGGAGCGGGAGGCCGAGATCGTGGCCCAGGCGGGCCGGGCCGGGGCCGTCACCATCGCCACCAACATGGCCGGCCGGGGCACCGACATCATCCTCGGGGGCAACAGCGACTACATGGCCCGCCTCAAGCTGCGGGAGGTGCTGCTGCCCCGGCTGGTGCGCCCCGAGGAGGGCCACCGTCCCCCGGTGCCCCTGCAGCGCTCCACCGAGGCGCCCGCCGGCTTCGGCGGCGCCGTCGCCCCCAGCTCCAGGCCGGCCAGTGAGGCCCGGGCCATCGGCAACCTCTATCCCTGCACCCTCTCCGAAGACACGGAGAAAGCCCTCTCCGGCTTCTCCCGCGACCTGGTGGCGGCCTGGGGAGACCGCACCCTGACCGTGCTCGAACTGGAGGATCGCATCGCCCAGGCGGCCGAAAAAGCCCCCACCGACGATCCCCAGATCCAGCGCCTGCGGGAACTGATCGCCCAGGTGCGCGCCGAGTACGACGTGGTGGTGAAGCAGGAGGAGGCCCAGGTCCGTACAGCCGGTGGCCTGCACGTCATCGGCACCGAACGCCATGAGTCGCGCCGCGTCGACAACCAGCTGCGCGGCCGGGCCGGCCGCCAGGGCGACCCCGGCAGCACCCGCTTCTTCCTGTCCCTGGAGGACAACCTGCTGCGCATCTTCGGTGGCGACCGGGTGGCGGGCCTGATGAACGCCTTCCGGGTCGAGGAGGACATGCCGATCGAATCGGGCATGCTCACGCGCTCCCTGGAGGGGGCCCAGAAGAAGGTGGAGACGTACTACTACGACATGCGCAAGCAGGTGTTCGAGTACGACGAGGTGATGAACAACCAGCGCAAGGCGGTGTACACCGAGCGGCGCCGTGTGCTGGAGGGGAGGGAGCTCAAGCAGCAGGTGATCGGCTACGGCGAGCGCACCATCGACGACATCGTCGAGGCCTACGTGAACCCGGATCTCCCGCCCGAGGAGTGGGATCTCACCCGCCTGGTGGAGAAGGTCAAGGAGTTCATCTACCTGTTGGCGGATCTCTCCCCCGACCAGGTGGCCGGCCTGACGATGGAGGAGCTCAAGGCCTTCCTGCAGGAGCAGATGCGCAATGCCTACGACATCAAGGAGGGGCAGATCGAGCAGATGCGGCCGGGCCTGATGCGGGAGGCGGAGCGCTTCTTCATCCTGCAGCAGATCGATACCCTCTGGCGTGAGCACCTGCAGGCCATGGAGGCCCTGCGGGAATCGGTGGGCCTGCGGGGCTATGGCCAGAAGGATCCCCTGATCGAATACAAGAACGAGGGCTACGACATGTTCCTGGAGATGATGACCCAGATGCGGCGCAACGTGATCTACTCGATGTTCATGTTCCAGCCCCAGGTGCCGCAGGCGGTCACGGCCTGAGCGGCGCCTGGTCCTCGTCGGCGGTTTCCCCCAGGAATTCGAGAATCTCGCGATCGCGCAGGTTCTGGGCCCGGCCGCTGCAGGGCTCGTTCAGGGGCCGGCCGGCGGCCACCTCCTGCAGACAGGCCTGCAGCCGGTTGACGTCGTTCTCCAGGCTGTCGATCCGCTCCATCAGGTTGCGGATCACCGAGGCCTCCGCATCCGGCAGGGCGGAGTGGGCCAGCGGATCGATCCGGGCCCCCGCCTGGTGGATCACCCGACCCGGAATGCCCACCACGGTGCTGTCGGCTCCCACGTTGCGCAGCAGCACCGAGCCGGCGCCGATGCGGGTGTTGGTGCCCACGGTGATCGCCCCCAGCACCTTGGCCCCCGCCCCCACCACTACGTTGTCCATCAGGGTGGGGTGGCGCTTGCCGTGCTCCTTGCCCGTGCCCCCGAGGGTCACCCCCTGGTAAAGGAGGCAGTTGTCGCCGATGACGCTGGTCTCGCCGATGACCACCCCCATGCCGTGGTCGATGAACACACCGCGGCCGATCCGGGCCCCCGGGTGGATCTCCACGCCGGTGAGCAGCCGGCCCAGCTGGCTCAGCAGCCGGGGGATCAGGGGCAGGCCCATCCGCCAGAGGCGGTGGCTGACGCGGTGCAGCTCCAGGGCGTGGAAGCCCGGGTAGCAAAGCAGGATCTCCAGGGTGCCCCGGGCGGCCGGATCCCTCTGCCGGATGATGGCCAGGTCGGCCCGGAGTGCATCGAGCATGGTGGGTTCCTTCAGGTGCTCGGGTCGGGAGAGCGCACGTCGGTGCTTTTGAAGTCATCCCCCTTGTAGAGCAGCGGCATGTTCAGGGCCCTGGCGAGTCCGTAGCTGAAGCAGTCCCCCAGATTCAGGCCAGCCCGGTGGCGCCCCTTGCCGAACTCGCGCCAGCCCCTCAGCGCCCACAGCAGATGGCTCTGATCAAAGGGCACGACCTGCACATCCAGGGCCTGGCAGAGGGCTTCGACGGCCTCGCTGGAGGCGCCGAAGCGGCTCCCTTCGGCCACCAGGGAGGCTTCCAGCTTGGTTGCCGCTGACATCAGCAGCATCGGCGCCTCCGCCATCCGCACGGATAGGGCCTCGGCCTCCTCTTCCTTGAGCAGCACCGCCAGAAAGGCTGAGGTGTCGATGACCATGGGGGATGGGGTCATTCAGATCGGCAGGCCACGGTCGTCGTAGAGGCTGTCCTGCAGGTCGCGGGAGGAACGGGGATCCCTGATCGGCAGCGCCGAGAAGCGCGCCTGGATCTGGCGGATGGCTTCCAGTCTGGTGGAGCGAATGTCCTCAGGCCCAGGCGCTGTGGTTCTGGTGAGCTCCGCCCCCAGGGCCTGACGCACGGCCTCCGTCACGCTGGTGCCCCGCCGCGCCGCCAGCTCCCGGGCCATGGCATGGACCTGGGGGTCCTTGATGTTCATCCCCATGGCCGCACATGGTAGAAACTTTCCATAATCTACCCAGCAGCTGGCGGTCCCCGCCCAGCGTCCGGTCAGTGGGTTCAGGCCGCCAGGAGGCCGATCTCCTTGCGCAGTTGGTCAATGGTGGCGCTGCCGAGGTAGCTCTGGGCACAGTGCACCATGGGCAGGCGCATCAGCTGGGCGCGGTTCTGGCGCAGGGTCTGCTCCACCAGGGGCAGGCTGGGCTTGTCGCAGATCACGTGGCTGGAGGCCCGCAGCAGGGCCAGCAGGCGGCTGCTGGTGTCGGGATTGGCCGTCATCACCAGGAGTTCGTTGCCCCGCATGCTGTGCAGGATCACCTCGGCGGCCCGCAGGATCCCGGGGCTGATGCTCACCAGACCCACGCAGCTGCCGGGGCGCAGTTCCTTGAGCATGCCCAGTTCGTGGCCGAAGTCGTTGAGGTCGACCGGCACGGCCCGCACCCCGTGCACCTTGGCGATCTGCTCCACCTCCTGGAGGAAGTAGCGGCTGGTCACCACCGTGCCCTTGCTGGAGGTCTCCAGCACCGACTCGAGCTCCTCGATCGGCACCACCTCCACCGGCACCTCCAGGCTGGGCTTGAGTTCCTCGGCGATCAGGATCGAGGCGCCGATGTCCTCCCGGGAGGTGCTCACCAGCACCCGGGCGCCGCAGCGCAGGCGCCAGTCGATCTCGCGGGTGAGCAGCTCCCGCGCCTGCTGCAGGGTGCAGCCGGCGTTGAGCAGGCCGTCGACGCTCTGGCGCACCTCCCGGTCGATGTCCGGCAGGGCCTTGCTGCGCAGGCCCGGTGGCGGCTTGATCTCGCGCGGGTTCTGCTGGTCGCGCACATAGATCCCCGACCCGGCCATGGCCTCCACGACGCCGTCGGTCTCGAGCTGGCGGTAGACCTTGCTGATCGTGTTGCGGTGCAGGCCGGTCTGCATGGCCAGCTGGCGCGTGCTCGGCAGCCGGTGGCCCGGCGGGTAGTGCCGGGCGGCGATGGCGAAGCAGATCTGGTTGTACAGCTGGGTCGACGCCGGGATGTCGCTCTCCTGCTGAATGTGAAAACGCACGCCGGTGTGGCCAAGGTGTCCTTGGCCGCCACCCTAAGGAGCTTTGGCCCCCGTGACAATTCCCTCGTTGGCATACGACCATGTGCCGGTTGCCCTGTGCCGGTTTGTCTCCCTCCGATTGCGTCGCCTCCTGGCAGTCGATCGACCCCCGCCGCCCGGACCAGGTGCCGCTGCGCTGCTGGTGGGCCCGGCCCGCTGACGGGCCGCCCCGGGCCGGGGTGCTGGTGCTGCCGGAGGTGTTTGGCCTCAATGGCTGGATCCGGGGCATGACGGAGCGGCTGGCGGCGGCGGGGTACGCGGCGCTGGCGGTGCCCCTGTTCGCCCGCACCGCCCCCGATCTGGAGCTGGGCTACGGCCCCGATGACCTGGCCCTCGGGCGCAGCCACAAGGAGCGCACCTGCACCGACGAGCTGCTCGCCGATGTGGGTCTGGCCGCCGACTGGCTGCAGGAGCAGCTGCCACCGGCAGCCGCGGCCCCAGGGCTGGGCTGCGTGGGGTTCTGCTTCGGCGGCCACGTCGCCCTGCTCGCGGCCAGCCTCCCGGCGCTGGCCGCCACGGTGGATTTCTACGGGGCCGGGGTGGCGGCGGGCCGCCCCGGGGGTGGCCCCCCCAGCCTCGCGGTGGTGCCGACGATCGGCGGCAGCCTGCTGTGCATCTGTGGCAAGGAGGATCCCCTGATCCCGGCCTCTGATGTGGCGGCGATCGAAACGGCCCTGGACGCGGCCAATGCCGCCCGCTCCGCGGCCAAGCCGACCGGGCGGCTCCACCGGCTGGTGGTGCTGGAGGGGGGCCACGGCTTCATGTGTGCGGCCCGGGCCGACCATCACCCCGCTTCGGCGGTGGTCGGCTGGTCCCTGCTGCTGGACACGTTCGAGCGGCAGCTGGGGCCCGACAGGCACCGGGCGGGAGGCTGAACCGGGCTCAGCCGGCTGCGGTGGCCGCCGTCTTGCCGGCCGCCTGCTTGCGCGGGCTCAGGAACATGATCATGTTGCGGCCCTCTCGTTTGGGGGGCTGCTGGATCTCGGCGTTCTCCTCAAGGTCCTTGGCCATCCGGTAGAGCAGCTGCTCGGCCAGGGCCGTGTGCTGGATCTCCCGGCCCCGGAAGATCACGGTGCACTTCACCTTGTCGCCGGACTTGAGGAAGCGCACCGCCTGACCGATACGCACCTGATAGTCGTGCGAATCGATCTTGTAGCGCATCTTGACTTCCTTGACCTCGGTCTGGTGCGATTTCTTCTTGGCCTCCTTGGCCTTTTTCTCCTGCTCGAACTTGTATTTGCCGTAATCCATGATCCGGCAGACCGGCGGATCGGCCTTCTCGCTCACCAGAACCAGATCCAGCTCCCGGTCGCGGGCGACATCGAGGGCCGCCTCTCGGGTGATGACTCCCAGTTGACTGCCGTCCGCATCCACCACACGAAGGTTGGGGTAGCTGATGCGGTCGTTGATGTTGGGCAGCTCCCGCACGGGAGCACGGCGATCAAAACGGGGACGGGGAGGCATTCACAGGGGCGGTTAGTCCTTCACCATAAACCGCCCGTGGTCGCCCCCAGGGCACGCTGAAGCACATCCGCCTCCGAAGCCGGGGCCGCGCCGGCGCCCGTCAGCCAGAGGGGACGGTGCTGGCGCCGGAACCAGGTGCGCTGGCGCTTGGCGTACTGCCGGGTGCGCCGCTCCGTCAGGGCGACGGCGGCGTCGGGCTCCAGTTCACCCCGCAGCAGCCGCGCGGCCTCGCCGTAGCCGATCGTTTCCAGCAGGGGGCAGTCGGCGCCGAAGCGGTCGATCAGCTGCGCCGTCTCCTCCACCAGGCCGCCGGCGAACAGGGCGGCGGTGCGCTGCCGGATGCGCTGGGGCAGGTCGGCCGGATCCAGGCCCAGCTCCAGCACCCGCCAGGGGGGAGGGGAATGGCCCTGCTGGGCCGACAGGGGCCTGCCGGTGGCGTAGAGCACCTCCAGGGCCCGGCCGGTGCGGAACGCATCCGCCGCGGCGATGCGACCGGCCGCCACCGGATCCGCCTGGCGCAGCACCTGGTGGCAGAACGGCTGGCCCAGGGCGGCCAGCTGGGCCCTCAGGGCGGGCTGGGGTGGCACCGCCGGCGGCCGCAGGCCCGCCAGCAGGGCCTTGAGATAGAGCCCGCTGCCCCCCACCAGCAGGGCCACGCCGCGGCGGCGATGCTCCGCTTCGATGGCGGCGGTGGCCAGGGCCGTGAACTCCTGCAGGGTGAGGGGCCGGTCGGGGTCGCTCAGATCGAGCAGCTCGTGCCGCACCCGGGCCCGCTGCTCGGGGCTGGGCTTGGCCGTGCCCACGTCCATGTGGCGGTACATCTGGCGGGAATCCACCGAGAGCACGGCCAGGTCGAGGGCTTCGGCCAGCTCGATCGCCAGGGCGGTCTTGCCGCTGGCCGTCGGGCCCAGCAGGGCGATCACCAGGGGGAGATCGGCACCGGCTTCGGCGCCAGGTTCGGCTCCGGGGAGGGGCGCCACGGGGGTCGGGAGCGGCGGCCGCAGGCCGGGCGCGACAGGGGAATCGGGCCATCCTGCCGGAGGGGGACGCAGGCGGCGATTCCACCCCCGATCCAAATCGGTTCTCAGAGGCGCCTCTGGGGCTCTCCGGGACGGCGGTGGTAGATTGGCCTTTGCGCAGCGTCCTTTCGGAGCCGCTTCGCCCCATTGCCGCCCCACCGCCCCTGGGATTCGCCGCCCTTGTCAGCCCCCTGGGGAGCCCTTTTCTGAATGAGCGACGCCATCAAAGTCGAAGCGGCCTACGGCGCCGAACAGATTCAGGTGCTGGAAGGCCTGGAGCCGGTGCGCAAACGGCCCGGCATGTACATCGGCACCACCGGGCCCCGGGGTCTCCACCATCTCGTTTATGAGGTCGTCGACAACTCGGTCGACGAGGCCCTGGCGGGCCACTGTGACGCGATCGTGGTCACCCTGCACGCGGATGGCTCCGCCAGCGTCACCGACAACGGCCGCGGCATCCCCACCGACATCCATCCCCGCACCGGCCGCAGCGCCCTGGAGACGGTGCTGACCGTGCTCCACGCCGGCGGCAAGTTCGGCAGCGGTGGTTACAAGGTCTCCGGCGGCCTGCACGGCGTCGGCATCTCCGTGGTCAACGCCCTCAGCGAGTGGGTGGAGGTGACCGTCCACCGCCAGGGCCAGGTCCACCGCCAGCGTTTCGAGCGGGGCTTGCCCATCGGCACCCTCGCCTCCGAGGACGCGACCGACGCCCACACCGGCACGTCGGTGCGCTTCCGGCCCGACATCGAGATCTTCAGCGGCGGGATCGAGTTCGATTACCACACCCTCTCGGCCCGGCTGCGGGAGCTCGCCTATCTCAATGGCGGCGTCCGCATCGTCTTCCGCGACGAGCGCACCGCCGCCGCCGGCGCTGACGGTGAGGCCCACGAGGAGATCTACCACTACGAAGGCGGCATCAAGGAGTACGTCGCCTACATGAATGCGGAGAAGGATCCTCTCCATCCCGAGATCATCTACGTCAACGCCACCAAGGACGGCGTTCAGGTGGAGGCGGCACTGCAGTGGTGCGTCGATGCCTATTCCGACAGCATCCTGGGTTTTGCCAACAACATCCGCACCGTCGACGGCGGCACCCACATCGAGGGCCTCAAGACGGTGCTCACCCGCACCCTCAACACCTTCGCCAAGAAGCGCGGCAAGCGCAAGGACGCCGACACCAACCTCGCCGGGGAGAACATCCGCGAGGGGCTCACGGCCGTGCTGTCGGTGAAGGTGCCGGAGCCGGAATTCGAGGGCCAGACCAAGACAAAACTGGGCAACACCGAGGTGCGCGGCATCGTCGACACCACGGTGGGCGAGGCGCTCGGCGAATACCTGGAATTCAACCCCCAGGTGATCGACCTGATTCTCGAGAAGGCGATCCAGGCCTTCAATGCCGCCGAGGCCGCCCGCCGCGCCCGGGAGCTGGTCAGGCGCAAGTCGGTGCTGGAGAGCTCCACCCTGCCCGGCAAGCTGGCCGACTGCAGCTCCCGCGATCCCAGCGAATCGGAGATCTACATCGTGGAGGGGGACTCGGCCGGTGGCTCCGCCAAGCAAGGCCGCGACCGCCGCTTCCAGGCGATCCTGCCCCTGCGCGGCAAGATCCTCAACATCGAGAAGACCGACGACGCCAAGATCTACAAGAACACCGAGATCCAGGCCCTGATCACGGCCCTGGGCCTGGGCATCAAGGGCGAGGACTTCGAGGAGAAGAATCTCCGCTATCACCGCATCGTCATCATGACCGACGCGGACGTCGATGGCGCCCACATCCGCACCCTGCTGCTCACCTTCTTCTATCGCTACCAGAAGGCGCTGGTGGAGGGCGGCTACATCTACATCGCCTGCCCGCCCCTGTACAAGGTGGAGCGCGGCAAGAATCACAACTATTGCTATAACGAAAACGAGCTCAAGAAGGTGCTGGAAGGCTTCGGTGAGAAGGCCAACTACAACATCCAGCGCTTCAAGGGCCTTGGCGAAATGATGCCCAAGCAGCTCTGGGAAACCACCATGGACCCGGAGACCCGCATGATGAAGCGGGTGGAAATCGAGGATGCCCTCGAGGCCGACCGCATCTTCACCATCCTGATGGGCGACAAGGTCGCCCCCCGCAGGGAGTTCATCGAGACCCACAGCGCCGAGCTGGATTTCGCCCAGCTCGACATCTGATGCGGCCGCGCCCCGTGATGCCAGTGCCGGCCTGGCGCTGGGCCGCCCTTCTGGGCTTCGCCCTGATGGCCCCCGCCGCCCTGCCCGCCGGCGGCGGCGAGCGGCGCCTGCCGGAGGTGCGGCGACGGGAGCGCCAGGCCGAGCCCCTGATCAGCAGCGGCAGCCTCGGGCTCCACTGCGCCCCCCGCTGCCAGGCACCGGTGCTGGTGCGCCTGGAAACGGGCGCTCCGCTGCGGGTGCTGCGCGAGTGGCTGGAGCCCGGTGGCCGCCGCTGGCTGCGGGTGGAGGCCTCCACCGCCGACGGTCGGGCCAGCCGGGGCTGGCTGCCCGGCTGATCCCGACCCGATCGGGAACCGTCCCCGGCGCCTCAGGCCGCCAGCGCCTTCTCGATCGCGGCGGCCAGTTCGGCCCCGTCCGGCTCCACCGCACTCTTGAAGCGGGCCACCACGCTGCCGTCCTTGCCGATCAGGAACTTCTCGAAGTTCCAGGCCACGTCGCCGGCGGGTTCGGCCTGGGTGAGGGTGTCGTAGGGGGCCGTCTTGGAGCCGGTGGCGTGCACCTTGTCGAACAGCTCGAAGCCGACGCCGTAGGTGGTGGAGCAGAACTGCTGAATCTCGTCGAGGGTCCCAGGCTCCTGGGCGCCGAAGTCGTTGCAGGGGAAGCCGAGCACGGCGAAGCCCTGGGGGCCGAAGCGGTCCTGGATGGCCTGCAGGCCGGCGTACTGGCGGGTGAAGCCGCAGCGGCTGGCCACGTTGACGATCAGCAGCACCTGGCCGCTCCACTCGCCGAGCCGGCGCTCCTGGCCGGCGGCGGTGCGCACCACCACGTCGCTCACGTTCACGGCCATGGGTTCCTGGGGAGGGGAGAACGCCGCGGACCCTAGCGGCTCAGCCCATACACTCGTACCCACCGGCATCCGAGGAGCGATGGCTGAGGCCTCCGCCGTCGCCGAGGTGGTGGCCCGCCAGCTGGAGGGTCTGCTGCAGGCGGGCAACTACGACGGCGCCAAGCTGCTGCTGCAACCCGTGCAGCCGGTGGACTCCGCCGAGGCGATCGGCACCCTGCCGCGCACGCTGCAGGCCCTCGCCTTCCGGCTGCTGCCCAAGAACGAGGCCATCGAGGTCTACGAGTACCTCGACGGATCGGTGCAGCAGAGCCTGCTGGAGCGGCTGCGCTCCGGTGAGGTGCTGGAGCTGGTGGAGGAGATGTCCCCGGACGACCGGGTTCGGCTCTTCGACGAACTGCCGGCCAAGGTGGTCCGCCGGCTGCTGGCGGAGCTGAGCCCCGCGGAGCGGCGGGTCACGGCCCAGATGCTTGGCTACGAGGCCGAGACCGCCGGTCGCCTGATGACGACCGAGTTCATCGACCTCAAGGAATTTCACAGCGCCCAGCAGGCCCTCGACATCGTGCGTCGCCGGGCCCGGGACACGGAGACGATCTACAGCCTCTACGTGACCGATGCCTCCCGGCACCTCAGCGGCATGCTGTCCCTGCGGGATCTGGTGACGGCCGATCCGGAGGACCGGCTCGGGGACGTGATGACCCGGGAGGTGATGAGCGTCGCCACCGACACCGACCAGGAGGAGGTGGCCCGGGTGATCCAGCGCTACGACTTCCTGGCCGTGCCCGTGGTGGACCGGGAGCAGCGCCTGGTGGGCATCGTCACCGTCGACGACGTCATCGACGTCATCCAGCAGGAGGCCACCCGCGACCTCTATGCGGCCGGCGCCGTGCAGGCCGGCGACGAGGACGACTACTTCCGCAGCAACCTGTTCACCGTGGCCCGGCGCCGGGTGGTGTGGCTGCTGGTGCTGCTGGTGGCGAATACCGGCACCTCGGCCGTGATCGCCTCCGAGCAGCATGTGCTGAAGGAGGTGGTGCTCCTGGCGGCCTTCATCCCGCTGCTGATCGGCACCGGCGGCAACGTGGGCGCCCAGAGCTCCACCGTGGTCATCCGGGGTCTCAGCACCCAGCGGCTGCAGTCCCTGGGCCCCTGGCGCACCATCGGCCGGGAGCTGGTCGCCGGGGCCCTGCTGGGCGGGCTGCTGGCGGTGGTGGTAGTGCCCTGGGCCTGGACCATGGGGGGCAGCCCGCTGGTGGCCGCCTCGGCCGGCATCAGCCTGGTGGCCATCACCACCCTGGCCGCCACCGCCGGAGCGGCCCTGCCCCTGCTGTTCGACCGCCTGGGGCTGGATCCGGCCCTGATGTCGGCCCCGTTCATCACCACGGCCACGGACGTGGCCGGCGTTTTCATCTACCTCAGGACCGCCCAGCTGCTGCTGCCCCGGCTCGGCACCGGCTGATCGGCACCGACGGCTCAGCGCCGGCGCCGGGGTCCGCGCCGGCCCTTGATCCCCTTCGGAACGGGCTTTTCGGGCCCTCCCGTTTCTGAGAGGAGTTCACACTTCGTGATGTTACGCTTTACAGACAGTTATGGATCGGATCCATGGTCGTCGCCCTCGCCTTCGCCCAGCCCTCGACCTCCGACACGGTTCAGATCCCCGAGACGTTTCAGGTCTCCGACACGGTCCAGACCGTGGTCCGCGCCTCCCCCGGCCGCTCCATGCCGCCGGTGGACGGCGATCTGGTCCGTTCCTACCTGCGGGACATCGGCCGGGTGCCGCTGCTCAGCCATGAGCAGGAGATCACCCTGGGCCGCCAGGTGCAGGAGCTGATGGCCCTCGAGGAGATGCGCGAGGAGCTGAAGATGCGCTCCGGCGGCACCGAGCCCAGCCAGCAGGAGCTGGCGGCGACGGCGGGCCTGCGGCCGGAGGTGCTGCGCAAGCGCCTGCACGCCGGGCGCCGCGCCAAGGAGCGCATGGTGGCCGCCAACCTGCGCCTGGTGGTCAGCGTCGCCAAGAAGTACACCAAGCGGAACATGGAACTCCTGGACCTGATCCAGGAGGGCACCATCGGCCTGGTGCGGGGCGTCGAGAAGTTCGATCCCACCCGCGGTTACAAGTTCTCCACCTACGCCTACTGGTGGATCCGCCAGGGCATCACCCGGGCGATCGCCGAGAAGAGCCGCACGATCCGCCTGCCGATCCACATCACCGAAAC